>CAVVJO010000055.1:0-10915 GCA_963748545.1 uncultured Alphaproteobacteria bacterium | reverse complement strand
ACCGTTACCGGTACGACACCCCCACCTCGCATGCAGCGCTCGGCTGAGCGAGACTCGCGCGAGGTTCGACAACGCGCGGGGCGCTCATTCCATGCATCAGTCCAGGCATGATGCCGACTCTTATCAGCGGGTCGAGGTGATCACGGGACGCCGTCGTCGGCGCGACTGGAGCGACGAGGAGAAGGCGCGGATCCTGGCGGAGAGCGCCGAGCCGGAGGTGAACATCTCCGAGGTGGCGCGGCGCAACGGCGTCAGCCGGGGGTTGCTCAACGTCTGGCGGCGCAAGGCGCGGCTCGCGTCGAGCGAAGGGCCGCTGTTCGTGCAGCTCAGGCTCGACGACGCAGTCGAGGCGCGAGCGGACGCGATCGAGCCGCCTCGCGTCGTGGCGCGTCCGGCCGAACGGATCGAGGTGACGATCGCCGGCGCGACGGTGCGCGTGCCCGTCGGCGTCGACGCCGCGACGCTGGAGCGCGTGCTGGCGGCGGTGAGGTCGACGCGGTGATCTCGTTCGGCGCGGAGGTCCGGGTGTTCGTCGCGACGCAGCCGATCGATTTTCGCAAAGGCGTCCATGGCTTGGTCGCGCTGGTGGCGGAAGGATTGGGCGGCCAGCCCTACAGCGGCGACGTCTTCGTGTTCCGCTCGAAGCGATACGGATCGCTTGAAGCTCCTGGTTTTTGACGGCTCAGGGCTGGTTCTGGCGACAAAATGGCTCGAGGACGGCGACTTTTCCTGGCCTCCTGTTCGCGCGGGGACGATGCGCGTGACGGGCGCGCAACTGGCGATGCTGATCGAGGGTCTCCCGGAGTGGTCGCGGGTGGTCCCGAAGGTGACGAAGCGGCCGACGAAAGTCGCGTGAGTCGCCTTGTTTTGCTGGCGACTCCGGGCGTTTTCGGATAGCTCTCCGACATGGCGATTCGCCCCGAAGATCTCCCCAAGGACCCTGCGGCGCTCGTCGAGATGGTGCTCGCCTTCGACGGCGAGAACGACGATCTGCGCGCCGAGATCGCGACGTTGAAGGGCCTGATCTTCGGCACGCGATCGGAGCGCTCGGCGATCGTCTGCGCCGAGCAGCTCGCGCTGGATCTGGAACGGGCGCCCGACGCGCCGCCCCCGGCCAACGACGACGAACCGGAATCGGACGCGCCGAAACCGAAGCGGCGCAAGGCCCGAAGCGCAACATCGGCGCGCTGCCGGCGCATCTGCCCCGGGTCGAGCAGGTGATCGAGCCGGCGTCCACGCTCTGCCCGTGCTGCACGGGTCCGATGCATCGGATCGGCGAGGAGACGAGCGAGGCGCTCGATCGGGTTCCCGCGTGGCTGCGCGTGCTGCGCACGATCCGTCCCAAATACGCCTGCCGCGCCTGCGAGGGCCCGATCGTCCAGGCCCCGGCGCCGGCGCGGCTGGTCGAGGGCGGCATGGCGACGACGGCGCTGATCGCGCACATCGCCGCGGCCAAGTACGCCTGGCAGTCGACGCTCTATCGTCAGACGCAGATCCTCGCGGGCCAGGGGGTCGTCGTCGACCGCCAGACGCTGGCGCGCTGGATGGGAAGCGCGGCCTGGATGGTCCGGGGCCTCTACGATCTGCAACTGAAGACCATGCATCGCTTCGACCGGCTGTTCTGCGACGAGACGCCGATGCCGGTGCTCGACCCGGGACGCGGCCGCACGAGGATCTGCCAGTTCTGGGCGCATGCGACGGACGATCGGGCCTGGAAGGGTCCGGCGCCGCCGGCGGTCGCCTACGTGTTCGCGGGCGGCCGCGGCAAGAAGGAGATCGTGGCGCAACTGGCCGGCTTCGAAGGCGTGTTGCAGGTCGACGGCTATGCCGCCTACGTCTCGCTGGCGGGCGACGCGAAGATGTCGGGCAAGATCCGGCTGGCGTATTGCCTCGTTCACGCGCGCCGCAACTTCGTGAAGGTCCACAAGACGACGAACTCGCCCTTCGCGAGCGAGGTCATCGCGCGCATTGCGGCCGTCTACGCGATCGAGGAGAGGATCCGCGGCCTCGACGCCGGGGAACGCCGCGCGGCGCGGCAGGCCGAGACGAAGCCGCTGATGGAGGCGCTGAAGGCCCGTCTGATCGCGGTGAAGGACGGAATCTCGCGTCAGTCGAGGCTCATCAAGGCGATCGACTACATGCTCGAACGCTGGGAGGGTCTGACGGCGTTCCTCGACGACGGCCGGCTCGAGCCGGACACCAACACGGTCGAGCGTTCGATCCGGCCGATTGCAATCGGAAAAAAGAATTCGTTGTTCGCCGGCGACGAAGGCGGGGGCGAGACCTGGGCCATCCTGTCTTCGCTTCTCAACACGGCTCGGCTCAATGGTCTCGACCCCGAGGCCTGGCTCATCGACGTGCTGGAGCGAATGGTCTCCGGCCGCACGACCAACGACCGCCTGCATGAGCTCCTGGCCTGGAACTGGAAGCCGGAGGCGGCGCAGGCGAAGTTGGCCGCCTGAAGCGCGGCGCCTACCGCAGCCCGACCGGCTCGGGGGCAAGCTCGGCGTCGGCCGTGTCCGTGTGGATCGCCTCCCGGATCAGGCGCTCCGTCGTCTTCTCGAAATGGGTCCACAGCTCAGTGTGCACGTCGGAGAACTGCCGCCACACGACCGCATCGAAGAGGCGCCGCGGCGCCTTGACCATGATCGTCGTGCTGCGCTGACGCGCGTACCGGAAAGGCCGGAACCCGTAGCGGCGACAGAGGGCGATGAACAACCGCGCCGACCATTGGTCCGGCATGGTGAACTTCATCTCGACCGGCGGATCGAGGCGGCCCGCTTCGGCGAGCTTCGCCTTCAGACGCTCGGCCGCGGCCCCGGCCGCCTCGCGCTCGCCCGCGGTCGTCGCGCCGAAGAACAGCGCCTCCACCTTCCTCAATCGCTCGCGAAGCTCGTCCTCGATCGCCATGCCGCCGCTCCTCGCGCAGCACGACGCCATCCCGCCGAGCCATCGTCAATCCGCCACAGGGCGCCGTCCACACCTCTTCTGCGATCTCCGGCGTGCGGTGCTCGTACCGGTTACGTTCAACCTGCGCCGCGGCAACGCGGCGCGCCCGCTCCAGCCTTTCATAGCTTGCCTCTGGGCCGGCGATCCGTCGAGCGATCGCCTCTGCTTGCGGCGCCAGCACGGGATCCTTCGAAATCGGAATGCTCAAACCATGGCGAAGCGCATTCTTCGACGAGCGAGCTTTTCCAGCCTGCGTCCTCGGCCCAGTGCTGGCCTTGGCATTGGCCTGGTTTGCGCGTCGGCGCGAGCTAGTAACGATCGTCACTTCAACCCCTACTTTTGCGCTGTGTTCAAAATAACTCCGCTGCCTACCTCCTGAAACTCCACGTCCTGCGGAGCCTCCAGCGCCAGACGCGCAGCCGCGCCGAGCACCTCTCTGTGACGGTCGAATTCCCCAAGCGCATTGTTTCGTCGGGCCTCCGCGCTGGCCAGCATCCGGTCAAGGCGCTCAACGCTTCGAGTTCAGGTCACTGTTCTTGCCATAACGAATCGATCGTCAGTCCCGCCTTGGTGAGAGCGGACGCGACCTCCTTTTGCGCCTCCCTGTCGCCGGCCGCCCAACGCTCGCTCAATTCCCGGCGGTAGAGGACCCCTCCGTCACTGTGACCGATTTCATCCAGGAAGGCGTTGACTCCTCGGCTCGCGGAAGCCTTCAGCAGTTCACCCTTCATCCGGCGTAGGCGAAGCTCCTCCCAGGTTAGGTCAATCACGTCTCGGAGGAGCATTTCTTCTATGGCGTCCTTCGGTTTTGCCGTCGCAACGAACCGCTCCGCCAACATCTGGTACTCAGTCGCATTCTCGCCTGGCAGCACGGCCGAAGGAGCAACAGCGAGGACGCGTTCAATGACATTAGGCTTCGAAGTGCTGGGCCCGAGCTTAACGAGTTTCCGGGGTTCAGACATTGGCCGCGCTCAAAGGGTTGGGTCGTGAGAACATTAGCAGAACAGGGTAAGCATTAAAAGAGGTAGTTGGCTCCAACCGTCAAGCGTCGTTGGTGGCGACGGCGGTAGGCAAATGGTCGGAAATCAAGCCGGGCGGAGGCTTCAGTGAAGAAACAACAGCACACCGTGTCCGCGGCGTTGTCGCCCGAGAGTATGGGCGCTTCCTCTAAAATATTCACTGACAACGGCCTTGGAAAGCAGAGCCGCGATAATCAGAAGGCGCAAGTTAATAATCTTAGCACGGAAATGACTGGTAAAGAGATTATAAATAAATCTTTCGCACAAATGATGCACGATGCCTCAAGGAGATTAGTCCCTGCCTACATTGACGGAAAAAAACAATCTGTAACTGTTTTGCAGGCGGTCTTGCAAGAAATAACCAACTCGGCATTGCGTGGCGATCGTCGAGCACAAAAGCTTTTATTAGAGAATTGCGCTCGAGCATCTGCTCTTAATCAAGATAGCTGGCGCGAGGAATACAACTTAGAATTACTTTCCGAGGAGTAAATTGGAGAACTTTTGAAAATACTTCAAAAGTGTTCAATTAAATAATTCACCATTATTATTCCGAACCGCCTTCAGCTAAAATATCTTAGTATTCCAAGACGCAGCCGCCAATGGCAGTTACTAAGCCCCGTTCGCCGCCCTGCCAATCATTTCTGAAGAACTCGCGGCGTGCGGGTCTGTCGAAAACCTGTCCGATGTCTTTGCGTCGCGACATCGGTAGGGGGCCAACCCTCCCAGCCGAGGCGGCAACACCATCGTCATCTCGGAGTTCAATGCCATCCGCAGCGAACAATGACGGTGTTGTCTTGTTGCGGCTACAAGCGCGTCGGGGCGATCGCGAAATGCAGCGATCTCACATGGACTATGTGACAGAATTTCTTCTGGGGCAATCGGAGCAGGCCCAAGTTGTGGGATTTAGTCTAACGCGCAAGAGGTGCTCGTCGAAGAGGCCGGCGCGGGATCTCGCTCGTTCAGGAACTGCGCGGCAAGGTCTCGGGACTCATCGCCGTGAAAGCCACCACGGACAAGGAGAGCCGGATTGCGATTGCATCGGCGAGGTTCGAGGCCGGGGAAGTCTTTCTCCCTTCCCGGGCACCCTGGCTCGCCGACCTTGAATTCCAAACTTTTCGCGTTTCCTGGCAGCCGCTTTGACGATCAGTGCGATTCGATCAGTCAGGCGCTCAATAACACCAGGCCACCAATGAGGATTTCACAAGCAGCAATTGATGCAATGTAACAGATCGCCCAGCATTCAGTTTGCTGCGATCGCGGAATGACACGCGGCTGGGTCTGCAGCGTGCTCTCGCAGTTACGCTTCGCTGTGGCAGCGAAGGATGGAGGACGACTCCGACACTCGGCCGGACAAACGAAGGTCGTGTGCGGCTAAAATTTTGTCCTTTGGCGGACCAAAAGCGTCTGAAACAATACGGCTATGGCTGTTGACAACTCAGAACACGAATTTAACGCCGAATTTGTTCGCCGCGTGAAGGAGGCCCGTGAGGCCGCTGGATGGACGCAGGCCTCTATCGCCAAGTTCCCTCGGAATTCCCATTGAGCGCTATAAAAAATACGAGCAGCGCTCTCTGCTTCCGCATCATCTTGTAGCTAGATTCTGCGGACTTACTAGCTGCGACATCCGCTATCTAATGACGGGCCACAGGACAACCCAGACTGCGCCCGGAAAGCCTCCCCGCCCGCGGGGATAAACTTTTAGGGACAATTTGTCCTTGATTAGGGACAATTTGTCCCTATGTGTGCTTCATCGAACAGATGGAGCAACATCCCGTGAAACTTACCCTTGGCGAACTCTTGGGTGCACCCCTTCCGGAAAGGCCCAATCGCCGCCAATTTATTGGCGGTTCTGACGCACGGATCATCATGAGCCCCGACGAGGCCGCGCTAATCCGGCTGTGGAAAGAAAAACGCGGCGAAGCCGAGCCTCAGGACCTGAGCGACAATCTCATCGTCCAACTCGGATGCGCCACCGAGGCCCTCAACAGGACCTGGTACGAGCGAAACACCGGGCGGACGGTCACCGACGTCCAGCACTGGGTCCAGCATCCGGTACACCGGTATCTCGCAGCCACTCTGGACGGTGTGGTCATGGAGACCGACGCCGTATTCGAAGCCAAGTTCATGTTGCCATGGTCGTTCTCGGAAGAAGGGGCGGCCGAAAAGCACATGACCCAGCTTCAGCACAACATGTGGGTGACGAACTCGCGTTCGGCGGCGCTCTCGATCATCACCGGCGGAGGCAAATGGGTCGAGATGACTATCCCGGCCGACGTCCTCTACCAGCACTTTCTCGTTACCGCCGAGAGGCGGTTCTGGCGGTGCGTGCAGACCGGCGAGACACCCCGCCCTTACGGGATCGAACCGCCGCGGCCGAGGATCGAAGGCGTCCGCGTGGTCGACATGAGCGACTCGAATTCTTGGGCGGAGTTTGCCGGACTCTTCTGCGCGACACGGCCTGCCTTCCTCGACCATGAGCGGGCCAAGTCCGAGCTCAAGACCTTGATGCCGGAGGACGCCAAGGAGGCCTCGGGCCATGGCGTACGCGCCAAGCGCTCGAAGTCGGGCGCGGTGAGCTTTGATCTTCTCGCCAAGGATGATGACCATGCAGCGGTCTAGCGAAACCATCGGCGCGATCGCGGCGGCGCTCGCCAAGGCGCAGGCCGAACTCGCCAATCCGGAAAAGGCGCTTGTCGCCACCGTCCGGTCATCGAATCCGGCGATCCGGATCAGACCTTTCGTTATGCGGCGCTGTCTAGCGGACTCGACATCGTGCGCAAGGTGCTTGGCGGACACGAAATCGCAACCGTCCAGACAACCGCGATCGACCGGGAGGCTGGCCTCATTCGCCTCACCACGACGCTTGCCCATTCCTCGGGCGAATGGCTCTCATCGGAATGGCCGGTGTGCGCGCTCGCGGAAACCACGACGCCCCGCCGGATGGGCGCGGCCCTAACCTATGCGAGGCGCTACGCCCTGTTCACCCTGGTCGGCATCGCCGGTGAGGACGATCTCGACGCTCCCGATCTCAACCTAAAGGTCGAGCCAGTGAGGGGCGAACGGTCAACGAGCTTGGCGACCGACACGGGGCCAGTGTGTTGGCGAGGGATGAACGCCAACGAGCAGATGCAGGAAACCCAGTGGGGGAAAGCGCGAAGGCGAATGACCGATCAGCTCCCGCTTCGCGCCCCGGAGCAAACGCGAAGTCCATCGCTCCGCCTGCCGCGACGTTGCGAGCCGCAGCGGCAGAGTCGGCGCTGGCCATCAAAGCAGCGCGCGCGCCCAAAGAGGCGTCGCCGCGGCCTGATAGGATAACGCTGAGCGCCGAAGACTCCGCCGCGCTGCGCGACCAGTTGGTCGCGGACCTGGATCGGCTTCGGTCATCGGATGAGGCGGCGGACTGGGTCCACAAAAATCTGTCCGCCAAGAACACGCTTACGAGTTCCGACGCCGACCTTCTCGAGGCGATTTTCCGAGAGAAACTGGCTACGGTCGAAGCGTTAGACCGGGCAGTCGATGAACTGTCGAGCCTGGCGCCTGAAAGGGCTAGACCCCATGGGACGGACAAGGCACAGGCAATCGCCAATCCATTGAGTGGCCAACGCCGACGCCAATCCAAGTCCCTGAAGGGGCGCGGATCTGCCGTCGCCGAGTGACGCCGAAGACCATCCGGCTGCGCGACAAGATGCATTGCAAGTACGTCGCGACGCAGCCTTGCGTCGTCTGCGGTCGGATCCCGAGCGAAGCACACCACATTCGGTTCGCTCAGCCGCGCGCGCTTGGCCGAAAGGTCAGCGACGAGTACACCGTGCCCGTTTGCCGACTTCACCACCGCGAACTGCACGGATACGGCGACGAAGCGTCTTGGTGGTCCGGAGTCAATGTCGATCCGATGCCGATTGCTTTGGAGTTGTGGAAGCGCTCCCGGCGTCGGGCGGGGTGAGAAGCGCAGCGGCTCTCAAATCAGACGTGCCTACCGAAGGAGCTTCAGCATGAAGGGCCGTCCTACAGCGGCGAAGCACGGGGCCACGATTGGGCATCGCAAAGAGCGTGCGCTGTCAGGCGGTTTGGCGAATGAGACATATTCGGCTGCCGTCCCGGTCGCCCTGCTATTGCAATAAGTGCCACTTGTTTGTCGATTTCCGCGAAGCCGACGCCCGCGAAGCCGAGGCCGAGCGTGGCCCAAGTCGGCAGTTCTCGAGCAGATGTCACGATGAGGCCGATATTGTAGGAACCGATCCCACCCGGATAGCCGCCTGGATTGAGGACGGCGTCGTTAAGAACGACACCTAGCCCCTCCGACCCGCCGCCGCCGAGATTGAAATCCGGGACGTGCAGTCGTCTCATAGTCGGCTCTCGCCGTTTGGGCATGCCGCACCCCACTTCACAGGGGTTTGAGGGCGAGCAGCACGATCAGGATTATGAACGCAGTGGGAATTGTCGCGGCGGCGATCACAAGCGCCGTAACCGAAATCGTCGGTATATATTTGTTACATCCGCGATTTCGATGCTTAAAAAGTCGATTGGCTTCTTCGCTATTTTTTACTTCGGCAATAGCCACCTCGAGGACGTACGCTAGCACCGGATATTCGATCGATTTAGCGTCCAGATGCGCCTTGACGAGCGCCGCTTCGATAGCCCGCAAAACACGTTTGCGATACGCCGATTTATAGAGCGGAGCTTGTGTTTCGGACAGGGAATAATCGGAGAATGTTGTGAGATCGGCTGCCAAGCGATTCTCCTATTGAACTCCATGTTTACCAATGCTAAATAGCAAAAAACGCAACGGGTGACAAATGCAAAAATGAGGAGAGCAAAAAGAGAACAAATTCTCAACGTCCTCACGATTTAGTCGTCAATGCCCTTCAGGCTCGGCTGGTGGGGGTGCGGGAATGCCTCCAGTTGAGCGCCAACTTAGATTTATCGCTTCTCCGATCGCACAGCCATGTCTCTGGCCGCCCGCAATTTCACGTCCTAGACCAGTAACCGCTTCGTCAGCGATCTTGTGATCGTTCCCTCGAAGTGGGGACGAGACAGGTCGAGGCGGCCAATTGTGCGGGAATCCCTCAACAGCAAACGAACGGAATTTCGCACGAACGGAATTTCGCACGACCAAGCCGCTCAATCCAATCAACACCGATTTATGATTGCCAGAGATCATTCTCATGAACTGTGTAGCGGTCAAAACTGTGCTGATAGTCGAGCTTCCCAAAGCCCTTTCCGTTAGAACCGAGTGGCCATCGCGCCCCCATGTCCGACGCCAACAAGTCTCCTGCCCGCCAATCCCTCTGACCTCGCCGATGCACTCGCCCTCGCATTGCGCTTCCAAGGCCGCAAGCGCGTCCACAATGCCGACGAGATCATGGCCGAGATCGTCGCGAAGCGGCTCGTCGAACATCTGGAACGGGCTGGCTTCGCCGTCATGAAACGGCTGCCGATCGGGGGCGCGGCGGCGCTGGGACACGGGTTTGATGAGTAGGATGATGAAACGCTCGGCGGACTGCGTCATGTCTCGCCGCCTTCTGCGTTCGCCGAGGAAATTCACTTCTTGTCGGAGGAGCGCCTCGACGCAATCGACGCGGCCCACGACGAGCTGCGGTCGCCGGGCGTTGAGGCGAGGACCGTCGATCCGATCGACGAACTAAAGCGTCTCATCGCAAACAAGCGGGAGACGCAATTCGCAAACAAGCGGGAGACGCAATGGCGCTCGCCGGCGCTCTCCGGGTTTTGTTGCTGATGACCGCCTCCGGTCCCAGGGGGGAATCCATGCTGCCGCGCAAGCGCGCAAAACTGGCAGCGCGGATGCAGATTGGATCACATGTAGTCGTAACGGTCAGCGCGCGACGGATTATTTCCTAACCGCCGCTTGAAATCGAAGCCAGAATAAATTATGAAACTAGTGTAAACTTATAAGGGTGCGATTTTTCCGTGAGGGTGCGGTGCCAAGAACAGGGTCTTTGAAACCTCCTCAGTTGGAGAGCAAATTACGAAAGTTTGATGGTAATAACGCCGATGACGGTCTGGCCTCGCCAGAGGAAGGAGCGGAGCTTATTCGCGCATTTTTGAATATCCAGCAGCGGGACGTGCGCGCGGCGGTTATGAAACTGGTTAAGAGTTTTTCAGAGTTTGCAACTCAAACACAGTATAGATTTACTATTCCCGTCTTTTTTTATTGTCTTTATGTCCTTGTTGATGGATTGTTTTCGCTATTTTTTACTTTGTCAATAGCCATTTTTAAAAAATAGGCAAGCAACGGGTATTCGATTGCTGCAGCGTCGATACGGGCCTCGTAAGCACCGCTTAATCGCACGCAAAATGATCTGGCGGTTCGCTGCCCGATCCCGCGAACTTCCGTTTCGGACAGGGGAAAACTTGCGATTTTTTCGCGAACGGCTGCCACGACATTCGCCGCAAACCAATGTTTACAGCCAAAACGTAGCGGCGGCAGCGAACGATGGCAACCACCAGAAATGATGAGATCGAAAAGAGAACGAATGTCGGCCGCCGGTGGAGGGCGTTCGCCCCGTCGGGATGGCGCTGAGATGTTCGGCTGGCTGCGTCGGCGGCGGTCTAGGGCTGAACTGATAGAGGCTGTGGCCGAGGCGGTGATCCGCGCGTGTGCCATCGAGGCATATGCCGAAGCCCGACGACGCCTCGATCGCTAGGCTTCCGCCCTTACGGGCTAAATCTGTGTTTCGTGTGTGGACGCCCCGTTGGATGCAAGGGCTCTCTTCAGGCTTGAGCAGGTGGTCAGGCGCTTTCGTGTGTCCGGCCTGACGCCTCTCCTCTCCTCGCGGTCCTCAACACCACGACCTTGGCACATCGATGCCGTCGGAGGGGCGTCCACCCCATCGGCGTGCAAAATTGGGTCTGACGCACATTTGATGACGCTCACCACGTCACGCCGATGACGCGCGCGTGGAGGAGGTCGAGTTTTCCTCGCCCGT
>CAVVJO010000054.1:0-165751 GCA_963748545.1 uncultured Alphaproteobacteria bacterium | reverse complement strand
CAAGGTTCCGATGTCAAAGGATGGTGTTTCACAAACGACAGCAACTACGTCTCCTGCGACGCTTGGGGGCATAAAATCGGCACAGACTCGGGCTGTATATTCCTCGTTCAATGGTCCACCGACACATGGACAAGGATTCTCACACCCATGAAGCCGGTGAGCAATGCTACGCTCCTGGCCTTTTCGGCGGTTCGGATCGATACGAGTTACAGGGGCGGCGTTATACAGTTGCCCGGCATTCCAGGAGGGCATCGCGGCGATCTTTACAAGGGCAACAGCTGGATGGTTGACATCAGAGGTCGCATTGTGCAAAATGCCAGGGCAGCGCAAAAACTTGTCCCGGGCATTTATTATATGGTTTAACGGAGGGAGTCATGAGGCGCGTGGTTGTCGGACAGTAAGTCGTATCGCGCCACAAGCCTGACGGTTCCCGGTATTGCCGCATTGCAATGAGCCAGGGTCAGGTGCACGTCTCACTTCCGGACGCTGGCAGCCACAGTACGCAGCTCAACACGGCAAGCCTGCGGCAGGGCATTTACTTTGTGCGCATGGAGCATTGTGGGTGCAAGCGTTGCAAAATTTGAATCGGCCAGGTGATAGGCAATAACGAATTAGTGATTCTGTTTCGATACTACACTTACGGAAAAAGAGAGGCCGGGAACAAATCCGGCCTTTTTTGCGTGAGAGCGAAAACTATTCTCCAGAAGAACCTCCAGAGTATTTATTCCGGAGAAATGTGTCATGAAAAGTATGGAGGAAATCAAGAACAACCTGTCGCTCCTGAAACCGCAACTGCAAAAACGCTGCGGCGTTTCGGAAATCGGGATATTCGGGTCCTATGTGCGCGGCGAATAGAAACCGGACAGCGATATAGCCGTCTATGTAGATTATGTGGAAACTCCCAGCTTGCTTGATATCGTCGGCCTGGAGATCTATTTGAGTGATGAATTGAAGGGAAAAGTCGATCTTGTTCCACGCGAATGCATTCGGCCGGAACTGGAAAAGTACACACTTCCCGAGGTGGTCAAGAATGAGCGGAATGTGCGGCAGATCGTCTGGCTCGTGATAAAGGAGAATTTACCGGCCATCATCGATAAAATCAAGAACGTTTGCGAAACCATGCCGGAAGAAATCTAGCGTTCTCCTCCGCAAACAAGCCGCATCGCTTCTTGCGTGTAAGCACTCCGGCGGGCCCGAGGCAGGGCATTTGCTTTGTGCGCATGGAGCATGGCAGGGTTGCAAGAGTGGCGAAGTTCCAATCTATTGGATGACAAATAACGCAAGCATATTGATCTTGTCTTGATTTTAAAATCAGAAAGAGAAAGGCCAGAAGGAGAATCTGGCCTTTCTCTTTCTGATAATTACCTTAGATCGGGTCCGCATTCTTCATTTCATTAATCACGCACACACCGGACACTCCACCCACAGCTTTCTAAAGCATAAAAATTATCTGAATATGTAGTTGCGATATCGAAGTAATAGGCCACGCCGGCACCCTCTTCAGTAGATGACCACCAAACCCCTAGATCCCCGAGCCCTCCAGCAAATGTGCCGGTATAGCTACGTGTGGTGCTAGGAATACCGGTATAGCCGGTTGAATTTGTAGCGCCGGCGTTCGGAGGAGGCCAGTAGGCGGTTCCAGTATCCCTAACAGGGTGTTGAAAAAGTCTCCCTTTTGTAAACATTTATCCTTATATTATAGGGGAACCCCAACCAAGGAGTATTGATGAGAGGTTCCCAGCCAGCCCAAGGCGGTATGTTCAGCTTCGTTTCTCCGGATTCCCGAGTGCCGGCAACGCACCCGCTTCGTCGTGTCAAACAGTTTACGGACATAGCGCTGCGCCGCCTTTCTCGTGACTTTGAGGCGATGTACAGCCGGATGGGGCGCCCTTCGATACCGCCGGAATGGCTTTTGAAAGCACAGATATTGATGGCTTTGTTTTCGATACGGTCGGACCGGTTGTTTTGCGAGATGCTGGACTATAACATTCTGTTCCGATGGTTTCTTGACATGGATCTGG
Organism: uncultured Alphaproteobacteria bacterium; assembly: GCA_963748545.1. Classification (GTDB taxonomy): domain Bacteria; phylum Pseudomonadota; class Alphaproteobacteria; order Rhizobiales; family Beijerinckiaceae; genus Roseiarcus. Next base: position 163,730 of record CAVVJO010000054.1, on the reverse strand, counting down.
ATGCGGCATCGTTTGATCATAGTGTGTTTTCGAAGAACCGAGATCGACTTATGGAACAGGAGATTGCGCACCGGCTGATGCAGGAAATCGTGCGTCTTGCTCGTTCCGAAGAGTTGTTGTCCGATGAGCATTTCACGGTTGACGGCACGTTGATTGAAGCCTGGGCATCGATGAAGAGCTTCAAGCGAAAAGACGCGGAATCGGCGAACAAGACTGACGATGATCGGAGTAATCCGTCGGTTGATTTCCACCATGAGAAGCGAAGCAATGAGACACATCAGAGTTCGACCGATCCAGAGGCGCTGTTGGCTCGGAAGAACAAGAGAACGGGAGCGCAGCTGGCGTATTCCGGTCACGTGCTGATGGAAAACCGAAATGGGTTGTGTGTTGATATCGCCATTGCGCCAGCGACGGGGACAGCGGAACGGGATATGGCGCTTGAGCTGATAAAGCATGAACGCAGGCGCGGAAAACGCCGGATGAAGACGGTGGGTGCAGACAAAGGGTATCATGCAACCGAATTTATCAAGAGCCTGCGACGCCTGCACGTGAAGCCTCACATTGCCGAGAAGGCCAACACTTCGCTTAAAGGGTTGGATGGAAGAACGACTCGGCATAAGGGATACAGCGTAAGTCAACGGAAACGAAAACGGGTTGAAGAGATATTTGGGTGGATCAAGAGCGTCGGTGGCCTGCGGAAAACTCGGGTAAGAGGAATACGAATCAACCAGACTGTTGCCTACGTGGTTGCCGCAGCGTACAACTTGATACGCATGGTTAAGTTGATGCCGCAAACGGTGGGGGCAGCATGAGAATGGCCTGGGAATCCGGGGAAATGCCTCGGAACGAGGCAGGTAAAACCTCTCTGACATATGTAAAGTTGAAGTTAGGTTCATAAAAAATCAACAAGAGCGCTTCTGTTAGGACTATTTCAACAACCTGCTAAGTTGATTCGAGGTCCCTTGAGTTAGCCCTCCAAGATAATTGAATAGTGTCGTCCATTCCGCATTCGTCGGAACATGCCAGCCATTAGGAGCTAGTCTTCCTGTGCTTACCGCATACCAATTGTAAATTGCACCATAGCGGGTCGCACTATAGGCGGTTGAATCATGATACCAGCAGAACGCTGGATTGTACACTGTGCTCCATGCTGCACTATCCGTCACAAGCGGGATTACACCTCCGTCACGATATTTTGTCGTCTTCAAATTCTGCACCATCCATACCTGTGTCCCTATCGTAACCTCGGTATAAATATTCCCGTCAGCATCCTGGATTATCCACTTCGCGTAAACCGTGACATTGGCATTTACCACTGTGGTTGCGGTAAACTGTGTCCCGCCCCCATTCACGGCAGTGTACCACCCCGCAAAGACATAGCTCGTTTTGGTTGGCGGTTGCGGCAGCGATCCGACCGAGTCTGCCGGTGATGTCACATTCAAAGTCGGCGGATTGGCCGCCGCCGTAGCACCTTGACCATCAAAAATAACAGCATATGTATTCGGCGTCCACTTTGCATACAGGGTGATTGACGAGGTTATCGGCGTCATGAAATTGAATTGGATCGTAAGCGCCTGGTCCGAATACCATCCGGCAAAGATGAATCCGTTTTGCGTGGGAGGTGTAGGCGCGGTAGCCGTGGAGTTATAGGTGACGTTCTGACTGTCAACCGCGGTGCCGCCGTTACTATTGAACTTGACGGTGTACAGATCTATTGACCATTTCGCATACAATGTGATAGAGGTAGTGACGGGGGTTGAAAAGTTGTATGCTGTTGTCAACAGCGAATCCGAATACCATCCTGAGAAACCGTATCCGGTCTTTGCAGGCGCAGGGGTGGGGAGGGTTGCCAGGGAATCATAATTGACGATCTGGCTGGCAACCGCGCTGCCGCCATTGCTGTTGAACGTGACCGTGAACATGGTTAATGTCCATTTTGCGAACAGCGTATCGTTGGCGGCGCCAATCGTCAATGAAGATCCGGCGGCATAGGTCGTTCCGTTCCCGTTGGACCTTGTATTCCATCCCGCGAAAGTGTACCCGGTTTTAATGAGCGATCCGGTATTGGCAAGAACCGTTACCGCAGCGCCCTGCAGGTAGGCGTTCGCATCAAGCGGGACGCCGCCACCGGTATTGCCGTTGCCATTGTAGATCACGGAAAATGTCGGGTTCTGCGTCCACACCGCATAGAGCGTATCGTAAGCTGCAGGCATGCTGAATGTTACGCCGCCCGCATACGATGTCCCTTTGCCGTCTGCCGAAGTGTTCCACCCTGCAAAAGTGTAATCGGTTCGAGCGAGATTACCGGTATTGCCTTTTACCGTGACGGTCGATCTCTGCGGGTAGGCATTGGCGTCTGTCGGGACCGTGCCGCCCGTATTCCCATTGCCGTTATAGGTAACCGTGTACGTCGGGTTCTGTGTCCATTTTGCATAGAGCATGGCGTTGGACGCTCCCATGGTGAACGTTTCCCCGCCCGCATACGATGCTCCGCTTCCGTCAGCAGCCGTGTTCCATCCCGCAAAGGTGTAGCCTGTCTTTACCAGGTTGCCGGTGTTGGCCAGCACTGTTGCGCTCGCGCCCTGCTGATAGGTATTGCCGTCAGTTGGTACTGTTCCGCCTGTACTTTTCCGTTGCCGTCGTAAGTTACCGTGCAGGGTTTGCCTATCATTGTAATTTTGGCAGTTACCGAATAGTTCGGCTCTCCCTGAATAACGGCAACAGCAGAAACAGTCCTTATGCCCGCGGAATGCAAGGCGACGGATATCCATTGCGTGTCGGTCCATGCGGAAGGATTTCCGAACGTGATAACAGTGTCGGTGTCTGCAGCGGTTCTTGTTATCGCAATAGTAACTGAATTTATGTATTTGGGAAGATATGCCTTCACGCCGATACGAATGACTTTGTCAACCGTGTCGGAAACCGAATCCGTGCCGCGTAGGTTATTCGAGTTTACCAATACGATTGAGATTGTCGCGTTTGAGGCTGTGAAAGGGCTGGTTGAACTGGTACAGGAGAGTAAGAGGGGAACAAAGATTGACGGAAGAATGAGGAGCAACGAAAGTTTTTTGGACATAATTCAAATCTCCGCATGAAAGAATTGAAGAAATGGTTCTTGTTCCAGGGGAAATTGGCACTTAAGAATATAATATTGGGATTGAAAGAGTGTTGTGACGACGGTCACAAAGAGAGTGGCAAATTTGGCACATAAACGAACGACGGTTGATTACCGATTTTGCTTTCACGAATTCGCAAGCTATGGATTCCCTGTGCCTTCTTCCGGGGATCCTTTTTATTCCAAAAAAAATTCCGTTACACCTGATGTTTATTCTTATATTATGATCAGGGGAAGAGGACCGATTTAATCGGTTAATAGACTAACCTATTGTCCAAGAGGGGGACAGGATGAAAAGTTCGGAGGGTTATTCAAGGTTTCTCCTGGCCGCATTGGCGACCGGGGCGTTCCTTTTTTCCGTTTCACAGGCAACTATTCCAACAGGCTATGTCGGCAAACCCTATCCTCCGGGCAGCGGACCGCACGAGATTCCAGGAAGGATAGACTTCCGGCAATACGATTATGTGCCTCCATCACTGGGTAACTCCCAAGGTGTCACTTTTGTCCAAGACGATCTGGCCGGTTCAGATGTTGCACGGGGTAGTGATGCCGCAGGCAGGGATGGGAACATCCCGGGCGTTCCCGTGGACAGCGACAAGACTTGGCCGGCGTTTTGGTATACTAATGATAACACTGTTAGTGATCTTGACACGTTCTACGCAGCAGGTGTCGCGTGGCCCAACGGAGTCCGGTATCCCGACCCGGTCGACACCTCGGTGGCCGACTACTACATCGGCGCCAGCCATGCAGACAGTTGGACGAAGTTCACAGTCCATGTTCCCACGGCCGGGAAATACTGGATCAGCTCGATTTTTGCCGCAGCGGAACAACCAGCGCATTTTCAAATCAGTTTCCTCAACGGCGCTAACACCGTCACTGTAGCGTCGGGAAACCTTAACGGGCCTGCCAGCTACCATGAATGGAAAGAGTTCAGCGACTTTGCTTCCATACAGCTCGATTCAGGCGTACAGGTTCTCTATTTCCAGAACGGTACGAACCATCTCAACCAAGACTTCCTCTATATCGCCTCCGACTCCGGCCAATTTACAACTGCAATTCTCCGCACCCCCGCAAAATCGACAAACGCCGGCCCGCTGAATATTTCTCTTGCGCAAAAAACGGTGCGTTTTTCGATACCCGACGCGGGCATGACCAAAGTGGCGGTCTTTGACTGCCTCGGCAAGGAGATTTCCCAGCTCATGAACCGCACGCTGGCCGCGGGCGAGCATACTGTTTCCGTCAACACGGCAAACCTGAAACAGGGCGTTTACTTTTTGCGCATTTCGCATAACGGCACGGCGGGCGTGGTAAAGTTCCAGAATTTCAATTGATTGATCGAAAAGGCTTGGTCGACGGTACTCAAACAGTATGTCGCGGTCGCCCCAAAGAACCAGCGTCGGCGGCGTCAAGCTCCGCGGCGCGGGGGTCGCAGGATCGTCAAGGAAAAGAGCGCGATACCAATTGAGCATGCCGGTCAGCGCGCCGGGCTGGCGCCAGGCGCCGCGATAGGCGTCGAGCGCTTCGGGCGAAAAGGCCTCGGGCCGGCTCGACGTCCTGAACGCGCGCGCAAGCCCGGCGAAGTTGCCGAGTTTCAGCGACATCTCAGACAGCCAGGGCATCCGTAGGATCTGAACATAGCGACTCCTTTGCCGCTGCTCCGGATCTTCGCGAACCGCTCTCAGCCATACCGCAGGATGGGGCGCCTGGATCATGGTCGCGCTGGTCAGGCGCTTGGGATCGAGACCCGCCATTGTCCAGGCGACCGCGGCCCCCCAGTCGTGGCCGACCACGTGAAACCGGTCGCGGCCGAACGCGCTCGCCAGGGCGAAAATGTCGGCGGCGGCGACGCTGAGCCGGTACGAATCCGCGCCGTCGGGCTTGCTCGACAGGTTGTAGCCGCGCTGGTCCGGCGCAAGAACGCGAAACCCACGCTCGGCCAGCGGCTGGAAGTAGTCGCGCCATCCGAACCAGAATTCGGGGAAGCCGTGCAGGAGTACGATGAGCGGACCGTCCTCGGGTCCGGCCGTGGCGCAATGAAGCGTCACGCCGTTGACGGGAATGAAGCTGAATTCGACTTGGGGGTGCGCCGCCAATCCGTGCGATCCTGGCTCGTGTCCGGCTCGCGCGCTTACCCGCCTCGTCGCCAGAGGTCGCCCCCGCCCCCGTTCGATCACTTTTTGAGCAATTTCTCAACCCAGGCCGGGACCGTCTCGCTCGCTGGCCCGTAGCGCGCGTCGTCGAACAGATGCGCGTTCTCCGCCGCGTCGAGGTTGATTTCGCAGGTGGGCACGCCGTAGGCGCGGGCCTCCGCGACGAATCCGGCCGCCGGATAGACCGCGCCCGAGGTGCCGATCGCGACGAACAGATCGGCGTTGCGCAGCGCGTAGTCGATGTCGCCGAGGTGAAGCGGCATTTCGCCGAACCAAACGACATGCGGGCGCAGGACGCCGGGCCGGCTGCACGCGGGACAGGCGTCTTCGACAGTCAGATCGCCCCGCCACGCCGTCACCGTCTCGCAGTCCTGGCAGCGCGCCTTCAGAAGTTCGCCGTGCATATGGACGACCCGCTTCGATCCCGCCCGCTCGTGCAGGTCGTCGATATTCTGAGTCACCAGCGTCAGAAGGCCGCCCTCCGCCGCGAGCCCCTGCTCGAGCCGAGCCAGCGCGAAATGCGCTACGTTCGGTTTGGCCTCCAGGAGATTGCGCCGGCGCGCGTCGTAGAAGGCGAGGACCGTTTGCGGGTCGCGCGCGAAGGCCTGCGGCGTCGCGAGTTTCATCGGGTCGAACTCCGCCCAGATCCCTTCGCCCGTCTTGTCGCGAAAGGTTCCGAGCCCGCTCTCGGCCGAGACCCCGGCGCCGGTGAGGACGAAGATATGCTGGGACATGTCTTCGTCCCTAGCGCCGCCGGCGCGCAGTCGCAACGGTGGCGGTAAGAGATTGACGCCCTCCAGAACGCACGAGGGCGAAGCCATGGCGTCCCGCGCCGTGCAATCACGGTGCAACGGGTGCGAAAACGCGTAACCGATGACCGTCCGGATCGAGGGCCATGAATGCGCGGCCGAAATCCATGTCCGTCGGCTTCTGGACGATGATCAGGCCCTTGTCCGCCCACGCCTCGTGAAGCGCATCGACCTCGCTCGGTTCGCGCACCGCAAAGGCGATTTCCCCGCCGCCGACTGCGAAGGCGGCTGATGGTTCGACGGTGTGGCGCGACCACAGCGCTCGACTTCGGTCGCTCAACGCCCCGCCGTCGCGAGCCAGATCTGAACCACCGCCGCGATCAGCTCCGCCACGATCAGGATGATGATCGCCCATTCGAGCCGGGTCGCCCGGTCGGCGTCGATGATGTCGGTGAGCGCGTGCGCCGTCTCGACGATCACGTCGAGCTTGCGCTTGAGCACGCCGGCGCGCTCCTTCAGTTCGTATTCGTCCTCGAGCCGGGCGTAGAGGCGTTCGAGGTCGGGCCGGTCCCAAAGGACGTCCGGCTTCTCCTCGACCGCGACACGCCCGGAGACGCGGTGCTGGACGAGCAGCGCCTGCCCGATCAGGCGCAGCATGGCGCGGCGGGCGTAAGGCGTCCGGCCGGTGGCGGCGAGCTTCGCCGCGAACGGCTCGATCACGTCGAACACCTTGTTGACCTCGCGCTCGTCGCGGGCGAGCGCCACCGTCTTCGCCAGCGCGTCGGCCACCACCAGAAAGCGCTGCGGCGACAGGTCCTTGATCTGGATCGGGCCGCTCGACGACTTCTGCTCGTCGCCGATCGGCGAAATCTCGAGAAGGGCCGTCTCGTCGTCGCCCTTCGCCCGCGCGCCGCTCACCCGCGTCTGGAGCCGGGCCAGCGTGTCCTCCTCCTCGAGCGGCGTCAGGCCGACCATCACCGCGACGCCGAAGCGGAACAGCGCCACCAGTCCTTGAGCGCCGACGCGAAACGCGAGCGGCAGGAGCGAGATCGTGTCCGGCCGCTCAAGTCCGACGGTGTCGATCCGCTCGCCCACGATCAGGGCTCGGGCGGTCAGACGCGTCGGCGCCTCGACGATCGGGATCACTTCGCTCATGGGCTCAAACTACGACGCCGGACCGGGTCGCGCCAAGCGTGAGGCGCGCATGTCATCTCCGCAGCACTGGATGAGCCGTGCGCGCCTGCCAGCCGGCGCGCTCGAGTTCCGGTACATCGTGTTCCTCCTCGGGCCATCCGATGCAGAGATAGCCGATGAAGGCCCAGTCGACCGGCACGTCGAGCGTGGCCGCGAGCGGTGTCGGATCGAGGATCGACACCCAACCGACGCCGAGGCCATAGGCGCGAGCGGCGAGCCAGAAGGTGTAGAGGGCGCAGACCGCCGAATAGCGGCGCGTCTCCGGCATGGTGCGCGCCCCCAACCCATGGCCTTGTCCGGTCTGTTCGTCGCAGAACACGGCGCAATGCACCGGCGCCTCGTTCAGTCCGGCGAGCTTCAGCCGCGCGTAAAGCTCCCCCTGCCGCCCGCCATACGCCCCGAGCGCTTCCCGGTTGGCCGCCTCGAAATTCGCCCGCACCGCGGCCCGCCGGCCCTCGTCGTCGACCCGGACGAAGCGGGTCGGCTGGCAATTGCCGACCGAGGGCGAGTATTCGGCGAGCCGGAACAGCGCGTCGAGGGTCGACTCCGAAACCGGGTCAGGACGAAACCGCCGCACGTCGCGCCGCCAGACCAGCAGATCGGCGAACTCGGCCCGGAAGGCGGCGTCGAAGCGCCGTTCCGTCGTCGCGACGCCCGCTCCGTCCCTCATATGTTCCTCCGGCTGAAACCTTGCGGTTCGCTCTATCGCTCCAGCGGAGGCGGCGCGTAAAGGGGGACGGTCGCCGCAGGTCGACCGGCTTGCCCCTACTCGACCTGCGAGAGGCCGTCCTTGCCGACGCTCGCCAGAACGCCGGTATGGACGTCGAACAGATAGCCCTCAAGGATCAGTCGTTTCGCCGCGACCGCCTCCGCAATCCACGGGAACGTCATGAGATTCTGGAGCGACAGGCGGACGACCTCGACCTCGATGCGGGAGAGCCGGCCCTCCTGCGCTTCGCCCGCCGCTTCGACCGCGGGACGGCCGATCTCGACCCAGGACGCGATGAAGTCGCGCGCCTGCGGCGGCGCGCCAAAGGCCATCGCTCGAACGCCTCCGCACTGGCCATGTCCGACCACGACCAGGCGGGAAACCTTAAGCACCTTGACCGCAAATTCGAGCGCCGCGCTGGTGCCGTGGTATCCAACGTCGGGCGCATAGGGGGGCACCAGCGCCGCCACGTTGCGCACCACGAACAGTTCGCCCGGCACGGCCGCGAAGATGGTTTGAGGGTCGACCCGCGAGTCCGAGCAGGCGATCACCATGATTTCGGGGCTCTGTCCCCAATGCGCCAGCGCCTCGTAGCGGGCGCGTTCGGAAGGCCACGTCTCGGCGCGGAATTTTCGATAGCCTTCGATCAAAGGGTCCATGCCAACCTCGCGTCACGGGACGGAATTGTTGCATTGCGATACGACGCCGTTCGGCGCAAGGCAATGTCGACGGGCGCCCATGCGTTGGCGCGGGCCGCGCTGCGAACGATAATCAGGGCCCCGCTGATTCGGGCGGGCGAACTGGCGAACCTGAAGGAAAGGTCGGCCGCATGGCGCGAGCGCAGCCTTTGAGCAGGGATGCGCTGATCGGGCTCGGCGCGGAACGCCTTGCCGAACTCGCCCTGGACGAAGCTCAGGCCAACAAAGCCTTCAGGAATCTTTTGACCGCCGCGCTGGCCGCGACCATGGGTCCGGCGGCCGTCGCGGCGATCGTCGACAAGCGCCTCGCGACGCTCGAAAAAGCCAGGGGCGCGGTCGGCCTGGGGCGTGTCCGGGCCTTCGCCGACGATCTGTCCGCGACGATGAAGATCATCGTCGGCGACCTGGCGAAAGCCGATGTGGACGGCGCCGCCCCGCGACTCCTCCGGCTGCTAGCGACCGCGGACCGCACGTTGGCGCGCATAGGCGAAACCGACTCCGAGATCGCAGGGATCTACGACGCTGCGGCGGCGGCGCTCCCCGCCATCATCCGTCGCGTCTCCGCGTCGGAGACCGCTCCGCTGATCGAAGGCCTCTATGCGCTCGCCGCCGACTCTCGCAGCGCGGTCCTCGGCGACTCGACGCCGGCGATCCTCGCCGCCGCCCCACCGGGCGTGGTCGAGGCGCTGGACGCCCGGCTCGCCGACGCCGTCGCCGCCCTTGGGCCGATCGACCCCGACCTCCCCGACTGGAGCCGGCGGGCGCGCGCGCGCCGCCTGATCGCGTTGCGCCGGCATATCGCCGACGCGCGCGGCGACGTCGACGCCTTCATCGCGCTCGAGTTTGGGCTGCCGGGCGACCTACCGGACGCCGCGGCGATTAGCGAGCGGCTGATCGACGCCGGCCGCGCTCGCGAGGCGCTCGACTGGCTGCGCCGCCCCGCGCGGCCCTCGATCAAGATGCTGACGATGGCCGACATTCATGTCGGCATCCCGCCGCGCGATCACGCGGCTGACCGTCGCGCGCAAATCGAGGTCCGGGCCCACGAAGCGCTTGGCAACCGCGCGGCCGCGCAGACGCTTCGCTGGCGGCTGTTCAACGAGACGCTCAACGCCGACATCCTGCGCGAGCACATCGCGCGCCTGCCGGACTTCGAAGACGTCGAAGCGCTCGACGCGGCCTTCGCGGCCGCGCTCGCGTCGCCCCTCCCCTACGCCGCGCTCCGCTTTTTCATCCGATGGCCGCGGCTCGACCTCGCCGAGCGGTTGGCGGTGGAGCGGCGGAGCGAATGGGACGGCCAGCGCTACGAGGCGCTGGCGCCGGCGGCCGACGCGCTCGAACCGAAACATCCGCTCGGCGCCGTCATTCTCTACCGAGCGCTGATCGAATTCGATTTTGACGCGCGGTCATTCGATCGCCTACGGTCAGGCAGCCCGCTACTACGCTGCGCTGGAAGGGCTAGAGGCGCGCGAGGCGGCCGGCTGGCCGATCGAGCCGCACCGTCACTATCGCGCGGAGCTGCGCCGCCGACACGGCCGCAAATACGGCTTCTGGAGCCGCGTCGAGGGCGCGACGCGATAGACGCGCGCCTTCGGAAGATCGCCGCCAATGGTGTGAACCCGCTCAAAGGGCCTCCCTTTCGCTCATCCCCGTCCGACGATAGGCTCCCCGGCCAGCAGAGGAGACCATCATGGGCGCGTTGAGCGGAAAGATCGCCATCGTCACAGGCGCCACCAGCGGCATCGGCGAACGGATCGCGGAGGCGTTCGTCGAGGAAGGCGCGCTGGTGGTCGCCGCCGCCCGGCGCGAAGCCGAGGGCGCCGCGCTGGCCCAACGGCTCGGCCTCCATTTCGTCTGCGCCGACGTCGCGAAGGAGGAGGACGTCAAGGCGGTCATCGCCGCCGCGGTCTCGCGCCACGGTCGCATCGACTGCCTCGTCAACAATGCCGCTTCGCCCCAGCCTATCGTCGGCGTCGCCGAATCCGACCTCGGCGCCTTCGACGCCGTCATGGGCGTGAACGTCCGCGGCGTCCTCGCAGCCATGAAGCATGTCGCGCCGATCATGGCCGCGCAAAAATCGGGCAGCATCATCAACATTTCGAGCATCGCGGCGCACCGCGGCGGCGTTTCCGGCCACATTTACTCGGCGTCGAAGGGCGCGGTGCTGGCGCTCACTCGTTCGGTCGCGATCGAGCTCGCCGAACAGGGGGTGCGCGTCAACAGCCTCTCACCCGGGGCGATCGTCACCGGCATCTTCGCCAAGGGCGCAGGGGTCGAGGGAACCCAGGCCGACGCCATCACCGGCTTGGTCAAGGAGCTGTTTGCGCATATCCAGCCAATTCCCCGCGCTGGCCTGCCGGAGGACATCGCCCGCGCCGCCGTCTTTCTCGCCAGCGACGGATCGAGCTTCGTCACCGGCCAGGACCTGATCGTGGACGGGGGAATGACCGCGACCACCCGCGGCTGGTCGGAGATGGCGAAAGTGCGCGGCCAGCTCGGAGCGCGGCTGCGCCAGGCGGCCGAGGAGCTTTAGCCGGACACCCCCAGACGCAGGCCCGCGCGCCGGTCAGCGGTCGGAGCGCGAGATCGCTCCTCCCGGGAAGCGTCTTCGACGTTGACAAGGCGAAGGCGCCGCCTCGACAGTGCCCCCCCGCGTTCGCTCCAGGGCGCGCCCACGCCGAGCCATCAAGAGCCCCGTTGCCCGATATCATCCTGATCCTCGCAGTATTTGCGGCCTTGCTCGTGCTGGTGGCGCTGAGCCAGCCGGTCGCCGAGCGGCTCCGTGTTGCGCCGGTGGTGCTGCTCGCCGCGATCGGCGCGGGGATCGGCGCAGTCTCGACCCTGCTCGCCCACGAGCAGCTCTCCGATCAGACCGGCGCGATCGTGCGCCTGTTCGCCAACCTTCCGATCGGCTCGGAAGTCTTCATTTACGTGTTCCTGCCGCTGCTGATCTTCGAAGCGGCGCTGACCACGGACGTCAGGCGGGTTCTCGACGACGCGGCGCCGATCCTGCTGCTCGCCGTGATCGCGACGCTGGTCGCGGCGGCCATCGTCGGCCTCGCGCTTTGGCCGCTCGCGGGCCAGCCGCTCGTCGTCTGCCTCCTGCTCGGCGCGGTCGTCTCAACCACCGATCCGGCGGCGGTCATCGGGATTTTCCGCGACGTCGGCGCGCCCGCGCGCCTGACGCGCCTGGTCGAGGGCGAGTCGCTGCTCAACGACGCGTCCGCGATTCTCGCCTACACGGTGCTGCTCGCCATCATCGTCAACGGACGCGAACCGCACCTGGGCGACGGGGCGATCGAGTTCTTCGTGTCGTTCTTCGGCGGCGCGGCGTTCGGCTTCATCGCGGGGCGCCTGATGCTGACGCTGATCGGCTGGACGCGCGACAATCCTCTGGCGGAGGCGACCCTGACGCTCGCGCTCGCCTACCTGTCCTATATCGTCGCCGATCGGGTCCTTCACGTGTCGGGCGTCGTGGCGACGCTGTCGGCGGGTATGACGGTCAGCGCTTTCGGCCGCACGCGCATCGACCCGCGCAACTGGTCCTACCTTGCCGGGGTCTGGAGCCAAGTGGCGTTCTGGGCGCACTCGCTGGTCTTCCTGCTCGCTTCGATCCTCGTGCCGAGACTGCTGGTCAACCTCCAGCTCCATGACTTCCTCCTGATCGCGGCGCTGATCGTGGCGGCGTTCGTCGCCCGCCTTGCGGTGCTATTCGGACTCCTGCCGCTGCTCAGCCTTGCCCGGCTGATGAAGCCGATCAGCACGGCCTACAAGATCGCCATCGCCTGGGGGGGCCTGCGGGGCGCTTTGACGCTGGTGCTGGCGCTCTCGGTGACCGAGAACCCCGCCGTGCCGGAGCCGGTTCAGCGCTTCGTCGCGATTCTGGCGACCGGCCTCGTGTTCTTCACGCTGCTCGTCAATGGCGCAACGCTCCGCCTCGTCATCCGCGCGCTCGGGCTCGATCGGCTGTCTCCGACCGACCAGGTGCTGCGCGACCGGGTGCTGGAGGTCTCCTACGCGGAGGCTGCCGGACTGATCCGCAAGACCGCTGCGGAGCATGCGCTCGATCCGGCCGCGACCGAACGCGCGCTCGCGCCGTATCAAGTCTGGATGGATGAGGCGACCGCCCGACGCGCGGTCGGCGGGATCGGGCTCTCAGAGCACGACCGCATCCGGGTGTCGCTGGTCGCGCTGGGCAACCAGGAGCGCGGAATCGTGATGCAGACGCTCGCCGCCCGGACGGCTTCCCCGGCAGTCGTCCAGAAGCTGATGCGCAACGCCAATTCGATGGTCGAGGGCGCGCGCGCCGACGGCCGGCTCGGCTACAAGCGCGCCGCCGAGGCGGGGCTCGCTTTCCCGCTGTCGTTCCGCGCCGCCTATTTCCTTCATCGCCGCATCGGGATCCGCCGCTTCCTCGCCGAGCGGCTCGGCGAGCGGTTCGAATGGCTTCTGACGATGCGGCTGGTGATCCAAGACCTCTCCAGCGACCACGCCAAACGCTCGCGGGCCGTCTTCAGCGATCGGGTCGAAGCGCTGGTGGACAAGATCCTCTCCGACCGTCTCGATCGGATCAAGACGGGCCTCGACGCGCTTCATCTGCAATATCCGGATTATTCCGCGGCGCTCGAAGCCCGCTTCCTGCGGCAGTCCGCGCTCAGGCGCGAGATCGGGCGCTACCGGGCGCTCTTCGACGAGGGCCTGATCACAGCCGAGGTCTATCGCGACCTGGCCATGGGCGTCGAGGACGCGCGCGACGCCTCAGCCCTGCCCCGCTTCGACATCGGGCTCGACGCGCGCGCCTTGATGACGCGCCTCGACCTGTTCGCCGGGCTCGACGACGAGCACCTCGACAGCATTGCGAGGCTCCTCAGGCCTCGTTTCGTCATGCCGCGCGAACTGATCGTGCGAAAGGGCGACCGCGGCGACGCGGTGTTCTTCATCGCCTCAGGCGCGGCCACGGTCGAATTGCCGCAAGGGGCCGTGCTGCTCGGCAGCGGCGACGTGTTCGGCGAGATGGCCTTGATCACCGGCGAGCCGAGGCAGGCGGACGTCCGGTCGCAGACCTACAGCCGCCTGTTGGTGCTGCGGCGCCTGGACTTCCAGCGTCTGATGCAGGCCAATCCCGACCTCAGCGGCAAATTCACCGGCATCGCACAGAGCCGCGTCGCCGCGAACCGGTCCGCGCTGGCGTAAGGGGTTCGCTCGGCGGCTCGGGACAGCGTGACCTTCTGCGCCCGGAGCCCATGTTCGGAGCGTCGATGGGGGAACCCGCGGCGTCGCGGCGCGACGTTCGGCGTCCGAACGGGTCCCGAGCAACGCGCAAAATGTAAAATTCTGCATAACGATTTGACGGTGCGGCTTGGCGCGGAAGTCGCACCGCGCGCATAGTGAAGGGGTGCGGCGCCTTTCGATTTGGCGCCGAGCGAGTTCTGAAGAAAATGCGCGTAAGCATGTCGGGAGGAAAGTCATGAAGGTGAAAGCCGTCGTTCTCGAGGGCATTGGCGAGATTCGCCTTCGTGACATAGACGTCCCCGGAACGGCGGAGCCGGCGGACAATGAGGTGCGGATCGCCATCAAGGCGGTCGGCATCTGCGGCAGCGACGTTCATTATTACCAGCATGGCCGGATCGGCGATTTCATCGTCAGGGAGCCGATGATTCTCGGGCACGAGGCGGCCGGCGTGGTCACCGCGCTCGGGGCGAAGGTCACCCATCTCAAGGTCGGCGATCGCGTCTGCATGGAGCCGGGCGTTCCGGAGTTCGGATCTCGGGAAACCCTCGGGGGCCATTATAATCTCGATCCGTCGGTGCGATTCTGGGCCACCCCTCCGATTCATGGCTGCCTGACGCCGGAGGTGGTCCACCCCGCGGCGCTGACCTATCGTCTGCCCGACACCGTCAGTTTCGCCGAGGGCGCCATGGTCGAGCCGCTGGCGATCGGCGTGTACGCCGCCCTCAAGGGCGCGATCCGTCCCGGCGATGTGGCTGTCGTGGCCGGCGCCGGCACGATCGGCATGATGGTCGCCTTTGCCGCGCTGGCCAGCGGCTGCGCCAAAGTCATCGTCAGCGATGTGGCCAAGCCCAAGCTCGATCTTCTCGCGGACCACGCCGGCGTCGTCACCGTCGATCTCAACCGGGAGAAGCTTGCGGACGTCGTGGCCCACGAGACCGAGGGACGCGGCGCCGACTTGTTCTTCGAGGCGAGCGGCAGCCCTCGTGCGTTCGACGATCTGATGGACGTCGTCGGCCGCGGCGGACGGGTCGTCTTGGTCGGCATGCCGCAGGACCGGGTTCCGTTGGACGTCGTGGCCCTCGAGGTCAAAGAGATCAGCGTCACCGGCATTTTCCGCTACGCCAATGTCTGGGAGCGGTCGATCGCGCTGCTTGCGTCCGGCAAGATCGATCTCAAGCCGTTGATCTCGGCGAAATACCCGTTCGACCAGTCGGTGGCGGCGTTCCAACGCGCTGCGCAACAGCATGCGTCCGACGTGAAGATCCAGATTACGTTCTGACCCCGGCGGGACGCGGGGGCGCGCGCCGTTGCGATCGGCTGAAGGGCTCGCACGATGAACAAAAAGCCTGTACTCGAGGTTATTCAGACGCCGCTCGAGCGCACGTTCCGCGTCTACGCTCACGACTATCCTTTCGCCTATTCGGGTTGGCACCACCACCCGGAATATGAACTGCATCTGATCCGCCGCAGCCGCGGGCGCTTCTATGTCGGCACCTACGCCGGCGAGTTCGGCCCGGGCAACCTGGTCATGACCGGCCCCAACTTGCCGCATATGTGGGTCTCCAACTCCGATGATCGCGACGCCGAGGGCCGTATCGGCGGACGGGATTTGGTTCTCCAGCTTAGCGCCGGGTTCGCGGAGCGCTGCCTCTCGGCCTTCTCCGACTGCTCCGGCCTCTCCAACCTCTTTGAGGCGTCTCGGGCCGGCATCGAATTCTCCCAGGCCGCGTCGTCGGAAGCGGCGAGACTGATGGAAGCCCTGCTCGAGGCCAGCGGTCTCGAGCGGATGGCGCTCTTTTTCACTCTGCTCAAGAGTCTCCACGAAGACCGCGAGCGGAAGTCGCTGTCACTCATGGGGGCCGACCACGAATGCGCCCAGCCGAGGCGACTAGAGCGCATTCTCGCCTACATCGCGGAAAACTTCGATCGTCCCGCCTTGTCCTGCCGCGAGATCGCCGACGGCGAAGGCATGGGCCTTCCAGCCTTTTCAAGGTTGTTTGAACGCCATGTCCAGTGCACCTGCGTCGAATACATCAATCATTTGAGGATCTACAAGGCCTGTCAGCTTCTGATCGAAACCGACGCCCCCATTACGACGATCGGTCTGGAGGTCGGATACGACACGCTCTCCACCTTCAACCGCAATTTCCGGCGACTGATCAACAAAACGCCATCCGCATTCCGGGCCGAACGCAAGTCCGGCGAGCGGGCGGCTTCCGCAGGCATCCATCCGCTGACCATGGAAGGGAAAGGGAAATGCATATCGGAGTCGACTGCGGCGCCGCGGGCGCGAGCGCTCCCGCCGCCGATCCTCGCGGGCCTGCAGACGCCTCCTTCGGGCTGATCCGACCGACAAGCGTCTTTGCCCAGAACCGCGGCGCGACGACCCTGCGCGCGGGTTCGCGCTCGAACGCTGCGCTTGCGCGACCTCGACGTCGCCCTGCGGTTCGGCGTTGATCGAGACGCGCGACCGGGAGAACGACGATGGCGCCAGAGACGGTCCTCGAAGTCAAACACATCAGCAAGTCGTTCCCCGGCGTGAAGGCGCTCGATGACGTCTCCTTCTCGGTCCGGAAGGGCTCTGTTCACGTGCTGTGCGGCGAGAACGGCGCGGGCAAGTCGACACTGATGAAGATCATCAACGGCATGTACCAGCCCGATAGCGGCGAAACTCTGGTGCGCGGCCAACGGGTAAAGATCGACTTCTCCCATCCGAGCGGGGGAACTCGGCATATCGATGATATTTCAAGAATTAAATTATACTCCCGAAATGTCCATTGAAGAGAGCCTGTTTGCCGGCCGCTGGCCGACGAAGTCGTTCGGTCGCATTGATTGGTCCTCTATTCGCAAGCGGACGCTCACCCTTCTCGAACAGGAACGCCTCCCGTTCGATCCGGAAACCAAACTGAAGGCGCTATCGATCTCCAATCTTCAAATGTTGGAAATTATCAAAGCAATCTCCCGCGAAGCAGACATCATCATTATGGATGAGCCGACCTCATCCATCAGCAACAAAGAGATCGAAATCCTGTTTCACAAGATTGCCGATCTTCGCGCCCGCGGGAAGGCTATCGTCTATATCTCCCATAAGATGGACGAAATCTTTCGGATCGCCGACGAGATCTCAGTTCTTCGGGACGGACGCGTTGTTGAAACCCGTCCCAAGGACGATTTCAATATCGACTCCGTCATCGCCTTGATGGTCGGCCGCGCGCTCGGACACGGCTATCCCAAGGAGGACGTCCCCGTGAGCGAACCTGTCCTCGAGGTAGAGCGATTCAGCGGACCCACCGGGTTCCATGACGTGTCCTTCCAAGTGAGGGAGGGCGAAATTGTCGGCTTCGCCGGTCTCGTTGGCGCCGGGCGCACGGAAACGGCGCGGGCGCTGTTTGGCCTCGATGAGCATACGCAAGGGACCATCAAGGTTCGCGGACGGGTGTTGAAGATCCGTGGCGTCCAGGACAGCGTCAATAACGGGATCGTGATGCTTTCCGAGGATCGCAGACGGTTTGGCATCGTTCCCGTGCGCGACGTGAAAGAGAATGTTACGCTCGGATCAATGGCGCAATTCTTCCGCAGGGGTTATCTGCACGACGCGGAGGAGCGACGGAAGGTTGAAGACCTCTGCGATCGACTGAGCGTTAGAATGCCGTCGATCGACTCTCCCGTTGGCACGCTAAGCGGTGGAAATCAGCAGAAAGTTGTACTGTCGAAATGGATGCTGTGTAATCCCGACATTCTCATTCTTGACGAGCCTACGCGCGGGATCGACGTCGGCGCAAAACTTGAGATCTATAGACTTATGACTTCTTTCGTCAAAAGTCGTAAGTCGATCGTGATGATCTCTTCCGAGCTCCCTGAGTTGATTGGAATGTGCGACCGCATTTACGTCATGGCCGGCGGGACAATAACCGGAGAACTCATGAGAGAGGAGTTTTCTCAAGAGACGATCATGCGATACGCAATGAATATCTCGAAAGCGGCGTAGGGTGACCCAATAATAGGATAACAAAAGGTACAGCGTTGATGACCGCCGTTATGTCAAAAGAAACGTGGCAGAAATTAAAAACACGATACTCCATATACATGGTTGTGATCGTTATGATTATTGTCTGCAATGCGCTCAATCCCAATTTTCTTTCCGCTCGAAATATCGCAAACATTGCTGCCCAGATTTCAGTGACGACCATTCTGGCTTTTGGCGAAACACTCCTTGTCATCTGCGGCCTGCTTGATCTCTCTTGCGGATCGGTCCTGGCGCTCGCCGGCGTGCTGTCCGTATATATTTTCAAAGAAACGGGATCGATGATCGTCGCGTTCGTCGCTGGACTATTCTTCGGAGTTGTCTGCAATTATGTAAATGGCGTTCTCGTTCGATATTTCAGCATTCCAGCTTTTATCGCAACCCTGGCGATGATGACCATGGCTCGCGGAGGCGCGCTGCTGTTTACCCGAGGGCAGAATATCTACCAAATCGGCGACTATGTCTGGTTTGGTCAAGGACAAGTCGGCTTCATTCCTGTCCCAGTCATCTTTATGGTCGTCATTGGGGTTTTGACCTGGTACATTCTTGGCCATACGAAATTCGGTCGGTCGTTATACGCAGTTGGTGGCAACGAAGAGGCTGCCAGAGCCTCGGGGATCAACATTGGGCGGATCAAGATCGAGGCCTATCTGATCAACGGCGCCTTTGTTGGTCTGGCTGGCATTCTCTTGATGTCGCGGACCAATGTCGGCGCGCCCAATGCCGGCCAAGGTTACGAGTTCGAAGCGCTGACCGCGGCGATCATCGGCGGCACCAGCTTTTCCGGGGGCCTTGGAACCGCGGGCGGAACCCTGGCCGGCGCATTCATCGTCGGTTTCCTCAACAATATCATGAATTTGCTTGGCGTCGATTTGTACCTGCAACAGGTGATCAAGGGCGCGATCATTGCGCTCGCGGTCGGGTACGACATGTGGGCCAAAGTGAACCGCACAAAGAAGAGTCTTGGTGCGGCGGAGCTTTCTGTGAAAACAAAGGAGGCGAAGTCGTAGGTGAGAAGCATAACGCTGTTGTTTAACTAAAAACATGCCTCCCGGTGGAGACAAACGTGGAAGGACTAAGATCGTGCATACGCTTTTGAAGACAATAAAGACAATCGCGGCCGTCGGCGCGCTATGCCTGGCGACCACGACGATCGTGCAGGCGACCGAGTATAAAGTCGCGTTCATCGCGCGCGCCCAGGCCGACTCGTTTGCGGCATGGCTGGCCAACGCGATCCAGGACGAAGCCAAGAAATATCCGGACATGAAAGTGGACGTGATGGATTCTCAGGCTGACGACGCCAAGGAGAACGCCTTCATCGAGAACTCGGTGGCGAACAAATATGACCTGATCATCGTCCAGCCCAATAACGGCGAGGCGCAGCGGCCGTACGTCGAACGCGCGGTGAAGGACGGCGTCAAGGTCATCACGACCAATGCGCGCATCAAGAACATTCCCGGCTCGTCTTCCGTCGACGCGGATCCCTACGCGCAGGCGGCGGTGAATGCGCGCCTGGCGCTCAAGCAGGTCCCGCAGAACGCCAATGTTGTCGTGCTTGATGGCCCTTCCGGCAACATGCACGCGGATATGCGTCGCGACGCATGGCAGAAGGAATTCTTTGCGAAGCGTCCGGACGTCAAGATCGTCGGCGAGCAAATCGCGCATTGGAACAAAGAAGAAGCGATGCGGTACATGGAGGACTGGGTTCAAGCCAATCCCAAGATTGACGCCATCATCTCCATGAATGACAACATGGCCGCCGGCGCGCTCGAAGCGATCAAGACCGACCCGAGATTCAAGGACATTCTTGCTTATGGGGTCGACGGCACCGCCGAAGCGATGCTGCTTATCCAGTCGGGCAGGATGACGTCGACAGCGTTGCAAAACGCTTATGACTTGGCGTCAAAGAATATCAGCGTCGCGCATGACCTTCTCACCGGAAAGGTCAAGCAAATCGACACCGATATCGACTGCCCGCTGGTCACTAAGGACAATGTTGCGCAATTCATCGAGATTCACAAGAAATCCGGCGCAATCAAGTAAGGACTTGAAACGGGCGCGTTCTATCCCTCATCGCGGGGGATTCGAGCGGCTCAAGTCGACGGGACGCGAGCTCAAAGGCGCCAGCAGGCTTTGATGAGACGCATTTCGTTATGAGCTCTGCCGCTATGCTTGGCGGCAGAGCTTGGAGGCCACGGGGACATCCCCCGGGCCTCCTCTCTTTCAACCCGACGCTTCGGGTCTCATGCCCTTCACGACTTTGCTGCCGCCGCTGTCCGGCATGCGCTGGACGCCACGTCAGCTCGCGACCTTCCGCGCGGGGTCACTTGTAGTTGTGAGGGTCAGCCATGCACTTGGTGTACTCAGCCTGAAACTGAGCCTTGGCGGTCCCCTTTGCCCTCACCAGTTGCCCGCACGCCTTCATTTGCTGGCAATGTCCCGCGCAGGTGGCGAGCGCCGGGGAGCCGCTTGCGACGAGGCTCGCCGCAAACAGCGCGAAGACTACGATCTTGGTCATCTGTCTTTCACTCCTACCGCGTGACGCCCCTCGCGTTGATCGCGCCCGGAGCCATCACACGGCCAGTTTACCATATTCTCCTTCTGTCCAGGGATATTTGGATGGAGGCAGTGAGGCGTTGCGGGACCGGCGAATCCTTCGCCCATGCCGGGGTGTAGCGCGCCACCTGGGCGCCGGGTTCCGACGCGTGGGGGTCGCAAGCCGAGGCGATCTTCGCTCCCGAACTCATAGGCAAGAAAGGGAAACCCGCGCGCCCGGCCTCGCCGAGACCTGGGGCTGCCCCGTCACAGCCTGCGGCTCAGGCTCAAGTCGTCGGATCTACACCACGCTCTCCGGCTCGGCCTCCGGCAGGGCCGCCAGCTGGCCCAGCATGTCCTTGCCGATCAGCTTTTCGCGGACGCCCCGCATGATGATGTAAGGCCTGAGAATCGGGTTGTAGAGCCGGTAGCGCGGCCTTGTCGGATCTCCGGTGCGCTGGAGCACGCGGCCGCGGCCGGACTCGCTGAGGTCGCGCAGCGCGCGAACGAAAATCAACGGCTCGGTCTGCTTGCCCCGGATCATCGATAACGGCGCCTTGACGTCCGAGACGCTGAAATAGCGCTGCTCGTCGACCTCAGCGAGCGCGCAGGCCAACAGCACCTCCTTATAGAAACCAGAGTGCTGCTCGCTCCGGACGGCGTCGTTGTAGAGCGTCTTGATCGACTGCTGCCATTGATCGAGCGCCCGATTCATACCGTCTTCGACGTGCCCCGCGTCCACCATGACGGAGCGGTCGGCGAGCGCGGCGCGCGCGCAGTAAATGCCGAGCAGATGCGTGATGTAGGGAACGCCCTTGGAGAAATGAACAAGATCCTGACAGGCCTCGAAGTCGATCTCCATTTCCAACCGCTCGAAGCCGCCCAGGACAATGGTGCGGATTTCGCTGTCGGACATCGCGGGCATGTGGACCTGGATCAACGCCCGTTCGATCGACTGGTGCTCACGGATCAGTTCGTCGACCGAATTCGGCCACGCCGATCAGCAAAACGGTGGCGTCGACCGCGTGGTCGGACAGCGTCTTGATGGTGTCCGCCATCATCGTGATCGCCTCGGGACGGCGAATCCGGTCGAATTCGTCGAAGATGACAATCAGCGATCCAGAACTCGAGAGCGCCTGCAGCGTTCGCCGGACGCCATCCGGCGTATCCGGATTGAGGGCGGGATCGGCCGTGGGCGGCGCGGTCGTCAGCGCGGGCCGGACTCCGCCGAACCCGATGCTCGGCTGACGCTTGGCGGCCTCGATATCCTTGAACGCCTTGGCCCAGAGGGAGGAATAGGTGTCCGAAATGTCGCAATTCGTCCGCGACACGATGAACGCCTGCCGTCTCGCAAGAAAGGCGGAGATCATGTTGGACAGCGAGGTTTTTCCTGCCCCCCGCTCGCCGTAAAGGATGGCGTGACAGCCACGCTGCGACACAGCGTCGATGATCTTTAGGACCTGTTCTTTTCTCCCCGAGAACAGCTCTCTTTCGTTAATCGGCGCGCCCGGAGTGAACACCGTTCCGCTTCGAAAGATTAACGCATCGAAATCCGGGTCCATCACAGACTCACGCCATTCCCAGCCAATCCGTCCCCCGGCCTTCTGCAGATCAACGCCGCCCCGCTGCACGAAGATGCGCCAGCCCACGCCTTGGGTCAACTTCGCTCGAGGGCGTAAATCCGCGGTCAAGCTGTTGTCGGAGCACGAAACCCGCTTCCTTTAGTCCACAACGGCCGCGGTTTTGTCGAACATCCGCGCCGCCACGGCTGGCGTCGCGACAAGCCTCGGCGGCTGGAACATCAGGATCAAGGGGAAGGCGATCAGCGAACAGAAGGCCATGATCAGGAAGTTGTTGCAATAGGCGATCGTCACCGCCTGCTGGGTGACCAGCCCGTCGAGCGCCGCGAGTCCCTGAGCGCCCGCAAATTTGCCCGCTGCGTCCGGCAGTTTCATGGCGTCGTTGAAGGGCGTGACGAATTCGGCGATCCGGCTGTGAAAGATGGCGGTGTTGTTGACCAGGTTTGCGATCATCAAAGAGATGCCGACCGACGAGCCGATGTTGCGGATCAGCGTCCACATCGCCGCCCCATGCGTGCGAAACTCCGCCGGAAGCGTCGAATATCCGACCGTCTGGAGCGGCACGAATACGAGCCCGAGCCCGGCTCCCTGGGTGACGCTCGTCGTGATGATCAGACTTGCCGGCGTCTCCGCATTCCAGCCGGACATCTGCCAGAGCGCGTAGGTTGCGACCCCCCAGCCAAGGACCATCAGCCCCCGCGGCTCGACGCCCCGGTTGAGCAAGCGCCCAACCACCATCATGGAAAGCAGCGTGCCGATGCCGCGCGCTCCGAGGAGAAAGCCGCTGGTCAGCACCGGGTAGCCGAGCAGGGTCTGGAGGAATGGGGTCAGGAGCGCCATGGTGGCGAGCAGAATGAGACCGTTGAGAAACATGATGGCGTTGGCGAGAGCGAAATTGCGGTCGCGAAACATCTTGAGCGGCAGGAACGGCCGGTTGGTGGTGGCGGCGTCGGCAAAGAAGAAGTAGAAGCCGACCCCGGAAAGAAGCGCCTCCGCGACGATCTCGCCCGAATCGAACCAGCCAAGGTCCTGCCCTCGGTCGAGCATCATCTGCAGCGAACCAATGCCGAGCGACAGGCTTAAGAATCCCAGCCAGGAGAAGGGCGCGCGGCGCCTCGGCGTCTCGCGCAACAGGAAAGCGAGTCCGATCGCGGTCAGCGCGCCGAACGGCAGGTTGACGTAGAACACCCAGCGCCAGGAATAGGAATTGGTCAGCCAGCCGCCGAGGGTTGGGCCCATGATCGGGCCGAGCATCACGCCCATCCCGAACGTCGCCATCGCCGATCCACGCTTGGCGGCCGGATAGATGTCGAGCATCACGGACTGAGCGAGCGGCATCAGCCCCGCGCCGAACACGCCCTGCAACAGCCGGAATCCGACCATCTGCCCGATCGTCTGCGCGATCCCGCAAAGCATCGAAGCGAGCGTGAAGCCGAGGGCCGAGAGGACGAACAGCCGCTTGCGGCCAAACCGGCTGGCCGCCCAGCCGACCGGCGAGGTCATGATCGCCGAAGCCACGATGTAGGAGGTCAGCACCCAGTTGATCTGATCCTGGGTGGTCGACAACGAACCCTGCATGTACGGCAGCGCAACGTTGGCGATGGTCGTGTCGAGCGCCTGCATGATCACCGCCAGCATCACGCAGATGGTCAGAAGCGTGCGCCGGACGGGGGTGTAATTGTTGAGCGGATCGGTCATGGCGTCGCGGGAGCGAGCGGCGCCTCGGGAGAACCGGGGCGGGCCGGGAACGCAGGTCCGGGAAGGACAGTTTAGCGGGCCCTGTCGGCGCGTGTCGATGCGCGGGAGCCGCGACAAATCCGCCGACCGGCGCGACCGCTCATTGCGGCCCCGGCGTCCCGAACGGTTTCAGTGACGCCCCTGTTTGGGGGCGGCGAGGTGAGGCGAACCGAATGCGAGTCAGACCCGCCTGAGTGGCCAGACCTCGTGAATGGCGGCGTAGAGGAAGGCGGTGGTGAGGCCAAAGACGATCAGCCCGTTGACCGCCTCGATCGCGCCCAAGAGACGCCAGCGGTCAGCAAGCAAGATGGGGTCATGGCCGTAGCTGGTGATCGCGCCGAGCGAATAGAGCATCGCGTCATGCCAGTCGGGCACCGCGCCGAGCCAGACGAACAGGGCCGCCCAGACCCCGGCCTCGAGGCCGACATAAACCGCACACGCGAGCGCCGCGAGCCCGACGAACAGGACGAAGCGCGACGCCTTGCGGGAGAACGTCGCGCGCGCGAGCCCGAGAATTTTGGCGGTCCAGACAATCGCCACGACATGCGCGACAACCGTCAGAACCAGCAGCGGCAGCCCCCATGACCAGTCCGGCGCCCACGATAAGGCCACGCGTTCCCCCCCGTATGACGCGACGCGGCCCAACCCACGACGCGACTGCGCTCACCGGACCGGCATGGCTCGGGCGGCGAGGTCCTTTCTGGCCGCCTCGCTGAATTCGGTCAGGAAGGCCATGCCGCCGTTATGGGCGAATTCCATCATTTCGCGAAGGGTCCGGTTGGGTCCAAGGTAGGTGTCGATGAGCGTGTCTTCGACCCGCACGGCGGCGTCGACCACCGTCCGGTCTGAAATAAGGCGCATGCGCCCGACCATGGCGAAAAGTCGCACCATGGCGGTCGCATCGTCCGTCTGATGGGTGAGGGCGTCGCCAAAGATGCGCGAGGCCTCGGCGATGAAGTCGTTGTAAAGCGTCTCGAGCCTCGCCGTTTCGGCTTCGCGGTGCGCGTTGAGAATCTGTTGGCGCTGCGTCAGCCAGGACGTCGCGAAAGACGTCAGGCCGCCGATCAGCGCGCCCGCCAGGCCAGCAAGGGCCGAGATGTAGGCCGGGTTCACAATGCCCTCCAGAGCTTCACGATAACGTAGGCGGCGACGAGAGCGAAGGGGATCGCCGTCTCGCCGGCCGGGAGCAATCGCCCGGGCGGCCCGAACTCGGGTCGGTCGGAGCCGACGCCTCGCACGGAGTCCGTGACCTTGTCGACCTTGTCGGGCCGCGGCGCCCGGTAGTTGGCAATTAACCGACGAGCAAAACAAAATCTTTCCGAAAATCGGAATTTCGTGTAATTGATTTCCGTCGACCTCAAAGTCGCCTGTGCGGAGTTCAATCCCATGACCGACCCAATGCCGCCAAACCGAACGTCGTCCAACCCGCCTGCGCCCCACCGGCTCGCGTCCGATCCGCCCGCGCCGGACCTGCCCTCCTCCAACCCGCCACGATCGGACATGCCGAGCGGGGAGCAGGCGATCGCGGACCCGCCGAAGACGGCCGAACCGGCGCGGAACTCCGACGCCGCCCAAGACCGCCTCAACTGGCGGGCCCGCCGCAAACAGGCGGCGGCGCTGCGCGACGCCTCGTTCGACTGGCTCGCCGACGGCTTCACCCACCAGCAGATCGCGGCGGCGCGCAAGGTCAGCGTCGCGGTGGTGCGGCGCGACATCGCCAAAGCCATCCGCGCGCGACAGGCGGAGACGCGCGAGAGCCATGCGCAGTTGCAGATCGCCCGCCTGACCAAGGGCCTGGCCGTGGTCGCGCACCACATCGAGCGCGGAGACCTTTCCGCAGTCGGGCCGCTGGTGAAGGTCGTCGCGGCGCTCGACCGCTACCATGGGGGCGAAGCGCCGCCTCCGGCCCGCGAGGCCGCCTCAGAGGTCCCCGCCCTCGCCGCCCCGCCGCTCGCGCTGACCCACGCCGCGCCGGCGCTGGAGCTGGAGCCGGAGGATGCGTCCAGCGAGGGTGCGACCTTGTGGCCCAAGGTCCCCGACCCCGTCGGCGCGATCGACGACCGCCCGGGGGATAACCCCTTGAAATCGTTAAATCCCTCGATCGAAAACCGTTAGCTTTGGCGGGTAACTATCTGATAAGATTAGGGTTCGGTCAGCAAGCCGTGCTTGTTGGCCGCCGCGCCGGTTCACGCGCCCCTTGCGCATTCCGTTTCGTTCGCGTATGACCCGGCCCCTCAGAACCGCCCGGCTGGGCTGCCGTGGCGGTTCTTTTCGCTCGTTCCGAAGCGACGGAGCTGTCGTGGCTCCGCTTTCAAACCTACAGGGCGTCAAGCCCGGGAGAGCCAAATGCCCAAGTTGAAGACCAAGGCCAGCGCGAAGAAGCGCTTCAAGATCACCGGGACCGGCAAGGTCATGTACGCCCAGGCGGGCAAGCGCCACGGAATGATCAAACGCTCCACCAAGCAGATCCGCAATCTGCGCGGGACGGCCGTTCTGTTCAAGACCGACGGCGACAACGTCAAGAAGTACTTCCTGCCCAACGGCTAACCCCCTTTTTCCGGAGTTTTGAACGATGTCGCGCGTCAAACGGGGCGTAACCGCCCACGCCAAGCACAAGAAGGTTCTCAAGCAGGCCAAAGGCTTCTTCGGCCGCCGCAAGAACACGATCCGCGCCGCCAAGGCCGCGGTCGACAAGTCGATGCAGTACGCCTACCGCGACCGCAAGAACCGCAAGCGCGAGTTCCGCGCCCTGTGGATCCAGCGGATCAACGCGGCGGTGCGCGAGCACGGCCTGACCTACAGCCGATTCATCTCGGCGCTTTCCACGGCCGGGATCGAGGTCGACCGGAAAGTGCTGTCCGAACTCGCCATTAGCGAGCCTGCCGCCTTCGCCGCGATCGTCGAGCAGGCGAAGGGCCATCTGCCCGCGGCCGCCTAAGCGAGGCGACGCCGAACGCACAGTCCGCCGCCGCCATGCGTCCGTAGCGTGGGGCGGCGGTTTCATTTCCGAACCCCAGTCCGCGATGACCAACCTCGCCGCCCTGCAAGACGAAACCCTGGCCGCGATCGAGAGCGCCGGGGACGAGGCGGCCCTCGAAGCCGTACGCGTCGCCGCCCTCGGCAAGAAGGGGACAATCTCGGCTCTGCTCGCCTCCCTCGGCAAACTCGACCCCGACGAGCGCAAGACCCAGGGCGCGGCGATCAACGCGCTCAAAGACGCCGTGACGACGTCGCTCGCGCGCCGCCGCGGGGTCCTGAAGCAGGCCTCGCTCGAGGGTCAGCTTAAGCGCGAGGCCCTTGATCTGACCCTCCCTGTCCGACCCGCAGCGATAGAAAATGGCCGCATCCATCCGATCAGCCAGGTGATGGACGAGATCGTCGCGATCTTCGCCGACATGGGCTTCTCTGTCGCGGAAGGTCCGGACATCGAGAGCGACGACTTCAACTTCACCAAGCTCAACTTCCCGCCTGGCCACCCGGCGCGGGAGATGCACGACACCTTCTTCCTCGCGCCCGACGAGAAGGGCGAGCGCAAGCTTCTGCGCACGCACACCAGTCCGGTGCAGGTGCGCACGATGCTGGCCCAAAAGCCGCCGATCCGCGTGATCTGCCCCGGCCGAACCTATCGAACGGATTTCGATCAGACCCACACGCCGATGTTCCATCAGGTCGAGGGCCTGGTGATCGACCAGAGCGCAACGCTCGCCAACCTCAAGTGGGTGCTCGAGGAATTCTGCAAAGCGTTCTTCGAGGTGCCGAAGGTCGGCATGCGCTTCCGGCCGAGCTTCTTTCCCTTCACGTCGCCCTCGATGGAGGTCGACATCCAGTGCCGACGCTCGGGCGGCGAGATTCGCTTCGGCGAAGGCGAGGACTGGCTCGAGATTCTCGGCTGCGGCATGGTGCATCAAAACGTGCTCACGAATTGCGGAATCGACCCCGAGGTCTACCAGGGTTTCGCATGGGGTCTGGGCATCGACCGCGTCGCCATGTTGAAGTACGGCATGCCGGATCTGCGAGCCCTGTTCGACGCGGACCTTCGCTGGATCGACCACTACGGGTTCAAGGCGCTTGACATGCCCACGCTCGCGGGCGGTTTGAGCGGATGACCTTGCGCGTGGGGCGCGCGACGAGGCCGAAGCCGTCGCGAGATCAGCCATCGCGGGTCTCTTCAAAACTGACGTCTGACAAGAACCAGGAAACGAACCCTCAGACATGAAATTCACCCTCTCCTGGCTCAAAGACCATCTCGATACGCAGGCGTCGCTCGCCGAGATCGTGGACACGCTGACCCGGGTCGGCCTCGAGGTCGAGGGCGTGGAAGACCCGGGGGTCAAGTACGCTGGATTCGTCGTCGGCCGCGTTGTCGAGGCGAAACCTCATCCCAACGCCGACCGGCTCAGA
The DNA here is from genome assembly GCA_963748545.1 of uncultured Alphaproteobacteria bacterium. Classification (GTDB taxonomy): domain Bacteria; phylum Pseudomonadota; class Alphaproteobacteria; order Rhizobiales; family Beijerinckiaceae; genus Roseiarcus. The sequence continues at coordinate 135,606 of CAVVJO010000054.1, read as the reverse complement.
GTCTGCGTCGTCGACGCCGGCTCGGGCCCGGTCCAAGTCGTTTGCGGCGCGCCCAACGCCCGCACCGGGATGAAGAGCGTTTTCTCGCCGGTCGGGACCTATATTCCCGGCAAGCAGATCACTCTCGCCAAGGGTGTCATTCGCGGCGTCGAATCGAATGGGATGCTGTGCTCGGCCGCCGAGCTCGAGCTCAGCAACGACCACGACGGGATCATGGAGTTGCCTGAGGACGCTCCGGTCGGCGTCGCCTACGCGAAATGGGCGGGGCTCGATGACCCCGTCATCGACGTCGCTCTGACGCCGAACCGCCCTGACGCCGCCGGCGTATCGGGCGTCGCCCGCGACCTCGCCGCCGCCGGACTGGGGACGCTGAAGACGCCGAAGCCCAAGACCTTCGACGGCGCCTTCGACTGCCCCACTCAGGTGCGGCTCGACTTCGCGCCGAGCGACGCGCATCTCTGTCCGGCCTTCGCGCTGAGGCTCGTGCGGGGCGTCCGCAATGGGCCGTCGCCCGAGTGGATGCAGAAGCGCCTGCGGGCCATCGGCCTAAGGCCGATCAGCGCCCTCGTCGACATCACCAATTACGTGACCTTCGACCGCGGTCGTCCCCTGCACGTGTTCGACCTCGCCAAGGTCGAGGGCGATCTGACGGTGCGGCGGGCGCGATCGGGCGAGAGCGTGCTCGCCCTCGACGGCAAGACCTATGGGCTCGACGAGAGCATGGTCGTCATCGCTGACGGCCGCGGCGTCGAGTTCGATCGCGGGCGTGATGGGCGGCGAGCACTCGGGTTGCGATGAGGACACGCGCGACGTGCTGATCGAGAGCGCGCTATGGGACCCGACCAACGTCGCTCAGACCGGCCGCAAACTGGGGATCCTGACCGACGCGCGCTACCGGTTCGAGCGCGGCGTCGATCCCGACTTCTGCCTGCCAGGCTGCGACCTCGCAACCGAGCTGGTGCTCTCGATCTGCGGCGGCGAGCCGTCGCGGATGATCGTGGCGGGCGATCCCGAGACGCCCCGTCGGACGATCGACTTCCCCTACAGCGAAGTGAAGCGCCTGATCGGGGTCGACGTTCCGCGGTCGGAAGGCGAGGCGATCCTTCGCCGGCTGGGCTTCGCGGTGGAGGGGGACAAGGTCGGCGTTCCCTCGTGGCGTCCGGACGTGCAGGTGAAGGCCGACGTGGTCGAGCAGATCATCCGGATCGCCGGGCTCGAGCGGCGCGCCGCCCGCCCCCCTGCCCCGTCTCGACGACGGGGTCCCCGCGCCGGTGCTGACGCTGTTGCAGAAGCGCACCCGACTCGCCAAACGCACGCTGGCCTCGCTTTCCTTGCGGGAGGCGGTGACCTGGTCGTTCATCTCGAAGAGGGCCGCGGAGCTGTTCGGCGGCGGCAAGCCTTCCCTCGCGCTCGCCAACCCGATCGCGGCGGACCTCTCCGACATGCGCCCGAGCCTCGTGCCCGGCCTGCTCGCGGCGGCCGAACGCAACGTGCGCCGGGCGCTTTCCGACGTCGCCCTGTTCGAAGTCGGTCAGATCTTCCTGGGGCCCGGCGACACGGAGCAGCGGATGGCGGCGGCGGCGGTACGGCGCGGGCTCGCCCGGGCGAGCCAGGAAGGGCGCAACTGGCGGGGCGGCGGGCCGGTCGACGCCTTCGACGCCAAGGCCGACGCGATGGCGCTTATGGCGGCGCTCGGGGTCGCGAATGCGGTCCAGGTCGTCCCCGGCGGACCCGACTTCCTGCATCCGGGCCGATCCGCCACGCTGCAGTTCGGGCCCAAGACCATCGTCGGCTGGTTCGGCCAACTGCATCCGAGCGTCTGCGAGGCGCTCGACGTGGAGGGACCGATCGTAGCCTTCGAGATCGTGCTCGACGCCATTCCCGCGCCGAAGGCAAGACCAACCAAGGCCAAGCCCAAGCTCGAGCGGTCGGACTTCATGCCGGTCGAGCGCGATCTCGCCTTCGTGGTCGAAGAGAGCGTGCGCGCCGGCGATCTTCTCAAGGCGGCCCAGAGCGCTGAGCGCGCGCTCGTCTCGGACATCGGCGTCTTCGACGTGTACCAGGGCAAGGGCTTGCCGGACGGAACGAAGTCGATCGCGATCACCGTCACGCTGCAGCCGCGGGAACGGACATTGACGGACGTCGAGATCGAGGCGGCGGTCGCCCGAATCGTGGCGGAGGTGTCCAAGCGGACCGGGGCGACGCTCCGGTCCTGAGCGACAATGCGCGCGACGCTGCTCCTCGTCATGTGCGCAGCCGTCCTGCCGGGAGCTGCGCTCGCACAGGACGATCCGGCCTGTGCGCGGTTCGAGGAGCCGCTCGCCTATAACGCCTGCCTCGCGAGCCACGGGCCCAAGGCCAATCTGGGTTCGACGCCGGAGGGCGCGGACCGACACGTCGAGCCGGAAGACCCTGTCCCAACGAGCGCCGCGCCGGCGGGCGCGCCGCGGCGCGCGCCTGGGCCGGCGGCCGTCGCCCGACGGCATGGCCGCGTCCATATGGAGATTTCGCATTCGATAGGCCGGAACGAGCGCGGCGCCCAGGCCCGCGGGAGGTCCGGACGCCGCGCCACTCTTCCCCGCGCGGGTGGGAGGTCCGACGCAGGGGCGCCGCATGGTCCAATCTCCATTCGGAAGGCGCCACGCAGCAACACGGTTTCGGGCGGCACAGCCGTTCCAGAAACAGTGAACACTCCATAACACGCCCGTGGCGCTCGCGGTGTGAGGAGGGTCACAGCAGGCCTCGCGATCCCAGCGGCGGCGCTCGAACTGTGACGCCCGTCACAGTCGCGCTCCGCCGATGCGGTGTAAATCCGATCACAGCGCAAGGTCAGTCGCAGCGCCCTGACCACGAACTCGTCCCGGGAAACGGGAACGGGGCGGTTGGGTTTTGCGTCCGCCTTGACGTCGGGTCGAAGGTCGTCCACGTTCCGTCCGGAGGTTCGGGCGGAAGCATGACGGTCCCAACGACGCTTGCGGCGCACCCTTATTTCCGGCGGCTCGACGCCGAGGCGTGCCGGATTCTCGACCGCCAGTGCATCTGGTTGCGCACCACCGCGGGCGCCTGGATCGTCGATCAGTCCGCCAACGATCGCGACGTATACCTGATCATGTCTGGACAGTTGCGCGCCGTTTACAACACGGCCCGCCAGGATTTGATCTTCAACGACATGAAAGCCGGTTCGATCTTCGGCGAGATGGCGGCGATCGACGGCGCGCCGCGGGCGGCCAGCGTCTTCGCCGTCGTCGATTCGGTCGTGGCGAAAATGCCCGCCCACGTGTTCGTCGAGACCATGTTCAACAATCGATCCCTGTGCGAGGCCGTGGTCGGCACGCTGATCCAACGGCTGCGCTCGATGTCGGGCCGGGTCAGCGAGCTTGGCGCGCTCAATGTGCGCTCCCGGGTTCACGCCGAACTCCTTCGGCTCGCCCGCCGCGACCGGGAAGACCCCCGGCGGGCGATCATCGTGACGCCGCCGAACCAGTCCGAGCTCGCCGCCCGCATCAACACCCGTCGGGAGACCGTGTCGCGCGAGATCAATGCGATGGAGCGCAACGGGCTGATCGAGCGGCGGCGCGGCGCGATCGTCATCACCGACGTCTTGCGGCTCAGCGCCGAGATCCAGCAGGCCGACAGCGGCTGAACCTCTTGCGGGACCGCCATCGCACCGCAGGTCTTGGCGACAGCGTGTTCAATTTCAAGGCTTTACGCGCAATCTTCGACTCCTCCGGCACGTCCGGCGGGCCCATTGCCGCATTTTTGCCCCAATTCGCCTTCCATCTCGAGGAAAATTTCTCGCGATTATAGATGAATATGCGCATGACTTAAAGCTCCGTATCAGGTTCGGGCGAGGAAACCGGGACCGCGACAGACGTTTCGCGGTCGGCTTCCGCCCCGTTCGGGGCCGAGACGAGAGGCGGGGCGGCGTGGGTGAGCGACAGCGGCGGCGCCGGCAAGCGGGGCGGTGGAGCCTGCGCCCGGTCTGGAGCCAGCGCGGGAGCGGCCAGTCCGTGATAGCGGTCGAGCGCTGCGACGGTTTTGAGAAAGGGGCCGACCGCGGCGATCTCGCCCTGACCCACGCGGATGTCGAGCAGCGCGAGCGCCTTGGTGATCCGTGCGATCTGGATGCGGGCGTAGGCCTCCGGCGCGCGCACCTGCCGCGCCGCGATCGCCCGATCGATCTCGCGCCGCACGGTGGCGACGCTGACGCCGCGCGCCTTCGCGATATCTTCTTGGGTCCAGCCGTCGGCCAGCGCCTGAAAGCTGGCGTCGCGGATCTCGACTTTCGCCGCCCGCCGCTTGCGCCGGCGAAGGCGCGCCTGTTCGGCTGCGGAGAGGGTGGAGGGGTTGGACGGGGTAACGGTCATGGTCATCAGTTTCTCCGGTCTATCAGAAGGCCAACGTGAGTACCTTAGCCATGATTCGACTTTTCGGAAAGCTTTTGTTTCGGAATTTCCAACGCCCATGGAATAAACCCTTGGAACAATTGATCTTTTCGGATGGTCGCCAGTTCTGGCCGCGGCGCCAAGATTGCTTGTCTTTTGGGCCGGGTCGGGCTGTTTGGCGTCCGCCCTCGAAGACGGATAAGAGACGAAGCCTCCCGTCGCCTCCCCGACCGCTCTCTCTCCGGACCCCGCCATGATCGCCGCCGCCGACCTCGTCCCTGCCCGCGACGACGACCTCCCTGCGATCGTCGCCCTGATGAATCTGGCCTACCGCGGCCGCGGCGGGTCGACCGGCTGGAGCACCGAAGCGGACTATATCGTCGGCGACCGCACGACCGAGGCGCTACTTCGCGAGGACCTGGCCGCAAGCCCGAAGGCGTCGTTGCTCATATGGCGCGACCCGAGCGTGGGCGCGCTGAAGGGTTGCGTCTGGCTCGAGCCGCTCGGCGACGGCGCCTGGTATCTCGGCTCCCTGGCCGTCGATCCGGAGCGGCAGAAAGGCGGCTTCGGCCGCGCGTTATTGGCCGCCGCGGAAGATTGGGCGCGCGAACGCGGGGCGGAGCGCGTCCGGATGAGCGTCGTCAACGTCAGGACCGCGCTGATCGCCTGGTATGTCCGACGCGGCTATCGCGAAACCGGCGAGACCGCGCCCTTCCCTTACGGCGACAATCGTTTCGGCGTCCCGCAACGGGACGACCTTTGTTTCGTCGCGCTGGAGAAGGAACTCCAGCGGGCCTCGTCCTGAGGCGCCCCGCCTGGGAGACGACTTTGCGCGAGGGTGACGGTGAGGGCTCCACGACGCGAGGCGTGGAACGTCAAGGCGCTGGCGCGCCGGACCCCTCACCCTCAACCCCTCTCCCGCAAGGGGAGAGGGGGTCGCGTGGCCGGGGCTTAGACGAATTCGTTAGGCTCCGCCGTGCCGCCCGCAAACTTTTGCGCTAAACTGACGCCATGGAGACCAAGGTCAAAAGGCGGCTTACGACGCTGCTCTGCGCCGACGTCGCGGGCTATACCCAACTCATGGAGGCCGACGAAACCGGCACCCTGGAGACGTTGCGCCGCTATCGCGGCGCCATGACGGCGCTGGTCGAGCGTCATGACGGGCGGGTCGTCAACACCTGGGGCGACGCGGTGATCGCCGAGTTCTCCAGCGTGGTGGAGGCCGTGCAATGCGCGGTCGAGACGCAACAGGAGGTCTCCACCTACAACAGCGGGCTCCCCGAGGCGCGACGGATGCGCTTCCGCATCGGCGTCCACCTGGGCGACGTGATGGTGGAGGGCGACGACGTCTATGGCGACGGCGTCAATATCGCCGCGCGCCTGCAGGAGCGGGCGGAACCGGGGGGCATCCTGATCTCCGGCCCGGTCTACGATCAGGTGCACAACAAGCTGTCGATCGCGTTCGACTGCCTCGGTCAGCAGCACTTGAAGAACGTCGTCAACCCGGTGACGGGCTATCGGGTTCATCTGCTCGGCGGCGCCGCGACGCCGCCGCCCGCCTCGCCGCCCGACGACAGGATCGAGCTCGCTCCGCGCCCTCGCCCCCCGGAACAGGTTCGCGCCGGCCTCGCTTCGGCGTGGGACTGGTACAGAGGCCTGCCCCGAGCCAGCGGCGTGCTGATCGCGATCGCCGCCTTTGTGTTTCTCATCAACGTGTTCAGCGGCTTTCATGAAGTCTGGTTTCACTGGCCGGTGGCGGCGCTGCTGTTGATCGCCTTTCTGCGCGCCGCCTTCCCCGCGCGATCGTCGATAGGCGGACCGCACACAGGAGGCGGCTGGCGAACGACCGTTGCGGGTCGATCGCCGGCGCCGGAACTTGGGGGTGCGCTGGCCCGTCAAGGGCGAACTGTAAGGGGACCAACAGCCCGTGAGGGGCCGTGCGCGGAATAGCGCCAACCGAGAATGGCGATGGCGGCGCAAGGCAGACGGCAAGTGACGACGTAGACTGGGCGTTGCGAGCGCGAAGGGCGCAAGTGGGCTGGAAAGCGGCCCTTGCCTCAAGGCGCGGAAACCGCCCGAAGCTCGTATTCCCCACGCCGACTCCCAAACGGGGAGCGACGGCAGCGCGACGGCCGGAAGACATTGACAAGTCGCACTAACTCTTCTGGACTGATATCTCCGAATCGTAGGAACTCAGTCCTGTGACGACCCTCTTCTCAAACAGCCCGATCGACAAAAGCTTCACGATTAACTTCTTCTACAAGCACTCACCTTCAGTGAAATCGGCGTTGTTGGCGTGCCCCTTCTTTACAGATCCGAAGCCGATAGAGATACTCAAGCGGTTGGGTTGTGAGAAAATTCGATTGCTCGTTCGGCTTTGCAAGTCGACATCTCCCGACGCTCTGGCAGTCGTCCACGCAATTGATGGAGTTGACGTTCGTTTCTTCACCGACAGGAGTTTTCACGCGAAGTTTTATATCCTCGGCGACAATGCGTTGGTCGGGTCCGCCAACATGACGTCTTCAGGGATGCAAAAGAACAGAGAACTGTCTGTCATCGTCCGGCTAGGCGACGAAGAATTTGATGAAATACCAACTCTTTTCGATGAATTGTGGAATCGTGCTGGCGTGTTGACAAAGGACGCGTACACCAAGTTTGCCACTTGGTATCGCCGGAACACGCGGACTGAACTCCCACCGATTGATGGCATCGGTAATTTTTCTCCTTTGACGATCAACGTCTCAACGGGAGAGTCTGACCAGACAAGAACATATCTCGAAAATTTCCGCGCCCTCTATCAAGAGCGGCTCCTGCCTGCTCATCGTGAACTCGAAGCGATTTACTCTGAGCAACCAAGTCGTCACTCCTCATTTTACGCCTATCCTCGTTCATACGAGATATATCAGTTTTTGTACTGGGTGCGGGGCCAGACCACGAATGAAGAGTTACTTGACAACCCGCTGAGATATGGCAGCGATCGTAGAAGTAATATCTTGAAGTACGTCTCCAAATGGTTTGAGGATGTAAATCCGCCGCTCTTCCCGGAAAGCGTTGAAAGGATCATCCGTTTGAGAGAGTTATTTGCTGATGAAGATGCTTTGATTAAGCTCAATTTAGATGAGATTGTTGATTTGATACAAGGATGCGCGGCATTTACAGCTAGGCAAAGATTCGCTAAGGGAGGACTTGAAAATCTAGTTAAGATATTTAAAAATAGCAATAAATTAGAAAAAATTCGGCAGAGTTTTCGTCATCTGGTCTTTGGCGACGGTGATTATGTCCAAAGAATTTACGACTGTGTATTTTTGCCAAAATTCAAGCTTTCTGGCTTTGGCCGTAACTGCATGTTAGAGCTATTTGGTTGGGTAAATACCGATGGGGTACCGCCTCTTAATGGCCGCGCAATCGAGGCTCTCCGCTTACTTGGCTTCGACGTGCCGTTTTTAGACATCCCCAAGCTACAGAAAGGTCAGTAAAGGGTAATCCTTGGTGGTCAAATGTCGTTCACAAAGGTTGACCAAGAGCAGCTCGGTTCGAACCAGCAACTCTGTTGAAATCTTTTCGGAACGGCAAATCATGGCGCCGTCCTACCGTTCCCAGGCCGCCGGGAACGGCCGGAGAGCGGCGGTTATATCCTGTTCGCTAGGCCGTCTGGCAACTTCCCCCACTTGCGCGGACCCCCCGCCCCGCTCATCGCCTCACGTCGCTGTCGCGCCGTCGCGAGCGTTCGCCCCGTTGCGGATCGCGTGCTAACCTTGGGTCCCCTTCCCGCGCAGGATGGCGGGTTGGCGGCGGTCGGACGGGGAGAGCCTCAAATGCTTCCGCAGGCGGAATCGGCTTGTTTCGTGATCGCCGACATTTCCGGCTACACGAATTTCGTGTCCGGGGTCGAACTCGACCACGCCCAGGACATCATCGCCGACATCATGGATACGCTTGTCCAGGCGCTGAGGCCGCCGTTCCGCCTCGCCAAGTTCGAGGGCGACGCGGCCTTCGTCTACGCGCTCGCCGACAAGGTCGACGGGTCGCTCCTGCAGGATTCGATCGAGCAGGCGTATTTCGCCTTCCGCAAGCGGCTGCGCAACATCAAGCAGGCCAATAGCTGCGAATGCCGGGCTTGCAGCCGCATGCAGAGCCTCGACGTCAAGTTCGTCGTTCACTCCGGCGCGTTCATCCGGCAGCGGATGGCCGGCCGGGAGGAGCTTGCGGGGCGGGACGTCATCCTCGTCCATCGCCTGCTCAAGAACGACGTCGGCAAAGCGTTCGGCGGGCGCGCCTATGCGCTCTTTTCCGACGCCTGCGTTCGGGCGATGGGGATCGATCCGCTCGCCCAGGGCCTCGTCGCGCACGCCGAGGTTCTCGAAAGCATCGGCGAGACGGCGTGCTGGGCGCGCGACCTGCATGCGGCGTGGGAGCGGGAGATCGCCGCGGCGCGCCATGTGGTTCAGCGCGCCGACGCCTTCGCCGTGATCGAGCGGGATTTCGCCGCGCCCCGGCCCCTGGTCTGGGAGCATGTCACGCTGCCCGCGCATCACGCCCGCTGGCAGCGAGCCGACGGCGTCGCCGTCGAGACCGTCAAGGGCCGGCGCGGCCCCGGCACGCAGCTCCATTGCCTGCACGGCAAGGAGGCGGTGATCGAGGACATCCTCGACTGGCGGCCGTTCGACTATCTGACCCAGACCGCCCTGCTGCCGATCCCGGGCGCGCCGAAAATCCTGATGACCTACGCGTTCGACGCGCGGAGCGACGGGGGCACGCATTTCGAGCTCCGCTTCGGCCAGCCGAAGCCGAAGGACCGGCCTTTCTTCGAGCAGGTCTGGCCGGCCGTGCAGAAGAACTTCGATGTCGGCTTCGACATCCTGCGGACGATGCTGCAAGAGCGGGTTGAGGCTTCCGCCGCCGAGGAGGAGCCGCCCCTCCCCGTTTCGCGCGAACGCTTCCGCACCGAACCCGTCCAGGGTCGGTAGCGGCGGGAAGCGGCGTCGCGTGTCCGTCCCTTCTCCCCGCGAGCGGGAGAAGGTTAGGATGAGGGCGCGGGCGACGAGCCGCAGCGGCCAATCGCCCAGGCCCCTCTCCCCGGCCCTCCCCCGCAGCGGGGCGAGGGGGCTGCGAAGCGAGCGACTCCAGCTCCCGCTCACGCCATCCGCCACGAACCGCCGATGGGCCGAGCCCCGCTGCGCGCGTCCCGCGCCCGGGCGTCCGGGGGACGATAGGCCATGCGGCAGTGGCCGGCGCAATAGGCGCGGCCCTCGGCGGCCTTCAGCCCGCAATAGGCGAATTCGCCGCTTTTCGGATCCCCGAGCGGCCAGCGGCAGGCGGCGTCGCGCATATCCGCGAACCGCACCCGACGCATGTCCCCGACCTCGGCGCCGGCGAAGCGCCAGGCGGCCTTCCGCGCGAGCTCCAGAGGCGGCGCGGACGCACGGCTCTGGACGATCCTTGCCGGCGCGGCCGGCCGATACGACGCGGCGGCGGGCCGGACCGACCCCGGCGCGCGGCCGCCGCGACCGCCCTGGAGCGCGATCCCGATCCGGTTCGCCTTGCCGATCACGGCGTTGCGGGACTCCGCGCCGATCGTCGCCGCGATGGCGCTCGCGCTCAGCCCTTCGGTCGCGAGCCGCTTCAGACTCTCGACCGCTTCGTCTGTCCACAGCATGTCCAGCCCCAGGGTTATGCGCGGCCGGGACGGCCGCATGGATCAAGGTCGTGACATCGGGCATTCGGCAGATCGATCGTCGTCGGAACGAACGAAGCCTGCCGGCCGCTCAATTCACGAAAAATTTCCTGTTCCCAGAGTAACTTGCTGGAGGGACGCGGCCGCGCAACCGCCGATTTCGAACCGTCCGCCGAATGCGTGCTATACGGTATAGTTGCGGCGCGACGGGAATGCGCATAGGCTGCATTCCGAACCGTGGACAAGCGACATGCCGCGCGGCCGTTCGGAAAATGCGAAGAGCGCGAGAACGCCGCCGTATACGTCGTACCGGACGTTCCGGACGTTCATCGAGGACCTCCGCCAGCACGGAGTTCCCTCGCGCATCGATCGCAGCGTGCTGACGCGCTTTTCCGGGGTGGTCGGCATGCAGTTGACCCACGCGCTCCGCTTCCTCGGCCTGATCGAAGAGGCGGGGCGTCCGACGCAGCGTCTCAGGGATTTGGTCAACGCCGAGGACGCGGCGCGCTGGCGCGAGACGCTGCTCGGCTGTCTTCGCGACGAATACGCGCCCCTGTTCGCGATCGACCTGGGATCCGCCACGCCCTCCCATTTCCACGACACGTTCCGCAAGGCGTTTCCGGCGGCGGACGCGGTGGTGCAGAAATGCGTGACCTTCTTTCTCTACGCGGCGAACGACGCGGGCCTGAAGATGAGCCCCCGGGTGCTCAAAGGTCGGAAGCCCCGGTCGCTGACGCCGCGCAGGAGGCGCCCCGCCCCGCCGCCCCCGGCCTTCGAAGCGCCGCCGCCGCCGTCAAGCCCGGAGGGCTCTCGCGTCGAGGGCCGGAAGCCCTCGGAGATCCTTCTGACGCTGCTCGAGCCGAACGAGATGGACGACGAACAGCAGGCGGCGGTCTGGACCTTGATGAAGTATTTCAGGGCGCGGGGATTATAGGAGCGCGAGACGCGCTCGCGCCGCGCGCCTCAATGCGGGCATTGCCACCAGTCGCCGTCCTCGCGGTACTCGCAGCCCCTGCGTTTCAGCTTGGCCCCGAGGTCGTCGCGGCGCGCGCAGGCCTTCTGCGTCTTCGGGTCGTCCGGAGCGCCGCCCTTGCACTGGGTATTGACGGCGAGCCAACCCTGAATCATCGGCGACATCGCGTAGGCCGGGGCGGCCGCGAGGACGAGCGCGACGACCACGAGCGAGCGCGTCAGCGCTCCCGGCGCCTGAAACCGCGGAGCCGCGCCAGCGGGAGCGGATGTCGAAGACTGCACAAGCGCCTCCCGAGAGTTTGATCGCCCATTGTTGCGCAAGCTTTGCCGCGATGTAAACGGCCGGCGCGACGATCGGGTTCCGCCTCCCTCGACGCCGCGTTCGCTTCGCCGGATCTGTGCTAGCGTCTCGGGCGTGGCGCCCTCGTTCTCCGAGCCTCGGGCCTCGCCCCGCGAAGTCCTGCGCGTTTTCCTCCGCCTCGGCCTGACCAGCTTCGGCGGGCCGGTGGCGCATCTCGGCTATTTCCGCAACGAATTCGTCGTCAAGCGCCAGTGGCTCGACGAGCGGGCCTACGCCGATCTTGTCGCGCTTTGCCAGTTCCTTCCGGGCCCGGCGAGCAGCCAGGTCGGTTTCGCGCTCGGGCTGAAACGCGCCGGGCTGTTTGGCGGCCTTGCGGCCTGGGCCGGCTTCACCCTGCCCTCGGCGCTGGCGCTGACCCTGTTCGCCTATGGCGAAGGCGCGCTCGCCGGGCCAGCCGGACAAGGGCTCGTCCACGGCCTCAAGCTCGTCGCCGTCGCCATCGTCGCGCAGGCCGTGCTCGGCATGGCGCGAAGTCTCGCGCCGGACGGCCCGCGCGCCACGATCGCGATCCTCGCCCTGGGGCTCATGGGCTTCGCGCCGGCGGGATTGAGCCAGATCGCGGCGATTCTCATCGGCGGCCTCGCGGGGCTCCTGGTCTGCCGACGGGAGGCCGGAGCGCCGCTCGAGCCGGGTCCCTCGCCGATCTCCCGTCGGGCGGGGCTCCTCTCGCTGGCCGCTGTCCTCGTTTTGCTGGCGCTGTCGTTCCTCCCCGACCGCCACGCGGGGCTGGCCTTCCTCGCCGGGATCTTTCGTTCCGGCGCGCTGGTGTTCGGCGGCGGCCATGTCGTGCTGCCGCTTCTGAACAGCGCCGTCGTCGATCCGGGATGGGTTTCGGCCGGCGCGTTCCTGGCGGGCTACGGCGCGGCGCAGGCCGTCCCCGGCCCGCTGTTCACCTTCGCGGCTTATCTCGGCGCGGTCGCGAGCGCGCCGCCGGGCGGCCCGCTGGGCGCGGCCCTGGCGCTCGTCGCGATCTTCCTCCCCGGCCTCCTGATCCTGATGGGCGCGCTGCCCTTCTGGCACGGCTTGAGCGGGCGCCCTGAGACGCGCGCCGCCATGGCCGGGGTGAACGCCGCGGTCGTCGGCCTGCTGGCCTTCGCGCTCTACGATCCGGTGTGGACGAGCGGGGTCCGCGGGCCCGCAGATTTCGCCATCGCCGCGGCAGGGTTTGCGGCGCTGGTCGCCTGGCGGGCGCCCCCGCTGATCGTGGTCGCGGCGATCGCGGCGGCCGGGGTGGGGCTGGGGATGGGCGGAATCCGGTAGCGGAGAGAGCGGCGGCGTCTCGCCGCCCGGCGCGAGCGCGAGACCCGCGTGGCTCCGGTCTACTTGTCGACGAAGGCCTTCTCGATCACGTAGTCGCCGGGTTCGCCGTGGTTGCCCTCCTCGAAGCCCTGCGCGTCGAGCAGCGCGCGGACCTCGGCCAGCATCGCCGGGCTGCCGCACAGCATGAAGCGGTCTTCCTTCGGATCGAGCGGCGGCAGGCCGTTGTCGCCGGCGAGACGGCCTGAGGCGATCGCCGCCGACAGGCGGCCGTTGTGGCGGAACGGCTCGCGGGTGACGGTCGGATAGTAGATAAGCTTCTCGCGCACGAGCTCGCCGATCAGCTCGTCCTTCGGCAGCTCGTCCTGAAGATAGGCGCTGTAGGCGAGGTCGGCGATCCATCGGACCCCGTGCGCCACCACGATCCGGCCGAATTTCTCGTAGGCGTCGGGATCCCGGACAATGCTGAGGAACGGCGCCAGCCCCGTGCCGGTGCCGAGCAAGTAGAGCGTCCGGCCGGGACGCAGATTGTCGATCACAAGCGTGCCGGTCGACTTGCGGCCGACCACGATCTCGTCCCCCGCCTTGAGGTGCTGCAGGCGCGAGGTCAACGGTCCGTTCGGGACCTTGATCGAGAAGAATTCGAGCGCATCGTCGTAATGGGCGCTGGCCAGCGAATAGGCCCTGAGCAGCGGCTTGCCGTCGCTCGGCAGGCCCATCATCACGAACTGGCCGCTGCGGAAGCGAAAGGTCGGCGTGCGCGTGGTGCGAAAGCTGAACAGGCGATCGGTCCAGTGGTGGACGCTCAAAACTTTCTCGTGATGGAACGCGCTCATCGACTCCGTCTCCGGCCTTGGCGGGCGGGGCCCATATCACGGTTCGGGGGCGGCTCCAACGGAAAACACGATCTGAACAAGCGCCTCCCGGTAAGATGCTTTTCATTTATGTTATTATGGGAGCGGCGTCTCGCGGTCCTGTAGGGCGTGCGTTGGGGGGCGCAGGACGCGCTCCTCCACTCAATCGATCATCGCGGCCTTGAGGATGTTCACCATCGTGGCGTGCGCGGGGGCGTCGCCCGGATTGCGGAGGCGGTGGGGGCGGTCGCAGCGGTAGCGCAGCGTCTCGCCGGCGCAGACGCGCTCGACCGCGCCGCCGACGTCGACCTCGATCTCGCCCTCGAGCACCGAGAGGCACTCGACCGACCCTCGCACATGCGCGGTGGATTCGAGCACGCCGCCCGGATCGGCCTGGAAATCATACCATTGCAGCCAGTCGACCGCCTTCAGCCAGCCGGTCACGGCAAGGCGGCAGAGGCCGTCGTCGGACACGAAGATCGGAGTTGCGCCGCGGCCCAGGTGCTCGATGAACGGGCCATCCTCTCCCCCTTCGAGCATCGACTGGATCGAAACGTCGAGGGCGTGCGCGAGCCGCCAGATGGTCGACAGCGTCGGATTGGTCTCATTGCGCTCGATCTGGGAGATGATCGACTTCGCCACCCCCGACTGGGCCGAGAGATCGGCGAGCGACAGGCCATAGCTTCGGCGCAGCCTGAGCACGGCGAGGCCCAACTGGTTCGACAGCGCCGCGGCGCCGGCCTCGAGGACTTTCGCGCGGTCCTTGCCTTCAACGCCCATCGCCGTCTCCCGGATTGCCTTCCGGGGTCAGGATACGCGATCACGTCCGGAATATCGAACGATATCGACCGGCAGATCAGCCTAAGGCGCGGTCCGACGGAAGGACGATTTCGCGACGGCTATGCTCCCACGCGAGCAGCCCCCCGCCGGCCGCGACGACGATCGCCGCGCCGATCAGAACGCGCACGGTCGGAAGTTCGGCGAAAACCACATAGCCGAGCGCCGCCGCCCAGATCATCGCCGTATAATCGAAGGCGGCGATCACGGTCGCGTCGGCGAAGCGGTAGCAATGGGTCATCAGGATCTGGCCGCATCCGCCGAGCAGCCCGACCGCGACGAGGCTCGCGAGCGCCAGCGGGCCGGGCGCGACAAAGCGCTGGCTCGCGATGAGGTTGGCGATAGGCCCGTTTCCAAACGGCGCGAATCCGGCGATCAGGATCGCGAGCGAGATGACCGCGGTGACGGACGAGAAATAGAAAACGATCGCCCCGGTCGCCTCCGATTGCGTCAACCGACGCGTCTGGATCAGCGCGATCGCGCCGGCCCCCGCCCCGACGAGCGCCGCCGTGACGCCGATCCCCGAGCCGGCGTCGCCGAGACCGGGGCCGAAATGACCGGACAGCATGACCAGAACCCCCGCGAACCCGAACGCCACCGCGCCGGCCCGCGCCAGGCGAAATTCCTCGCCGAGCAGGATCGAGGCCAGCGGCACCACCATGAGCGGCGTGACGAAGGTGAAGGCGGTGGCGTCGGCCAGCGGCAGGGTCGCCAGAGCGAGAAAGCCTCCGAAGATCCCGCACGAGCCGGCGAGCGACCGGCCAATATGGCCGAGCGGCCGAGCCGTTCGCAGCGCCGAAGGCCACTCTCCCCGCGAGGCGAGCCAAGCGGCGAGCGTCGCCATCGCGAACACCGACCGGAAGAACACGATTTCGGAGACCGGAAAGGTCGGCGCGGCGGCCTTGATCAGCGCCCACATGAGCGCGAACACGAAGGTCGCGCCGATCTTGAGGCCGATCCCCTTGAGCATCGGCGTGCCCGCCCAACCCTCGACCATGGACGCTCAGAACACCCCGGGGAATGCGCCGCCGTCGATGAGAATGTTCTGCCCGGTGATGAACCCCGCCTGCGCGCTGGCGAGAAATGCGCAGAGCGCGCCGAATTCCGAGGGATCGCCGAAGCGATGGGCGGGACTGCGTGCTGCGGCGTCCGCCTCCGCCTTCTCAAACGGCACGCCGTGCTGGACGGCGACGCGCTCGATCGCCGAGCGCTGGCGATCGGTCGCGAAGGCGCCCGGCAGGATCGCGTTGATCGTCACGTTGTCGCGCACATAGGCGCGCGCCGCGGAGGCCAGGAACGCGGTCAGGCCCGCGCGCGCGCCCGACGACACGTCGAGGCCCGCGATCGGCGCGCGCACCGACCCCGAGGTGATGTTGACGATCCGGCCGAACTTTCGCTCCGCCATGCCGGGCAGCAGCGCCTGGACGAGGGCGATCGGCGTCAGCATGTTGGATTCGACGCCGGCGAGAATGTCCTCGCGCGTGATTGCGCCAAGCGTCTTGAACGGCGGCCCGCCATTGTTGTTGACCAAGATGTCCGCCTCGGGCGCCGCGTCGACAAGGGCCTTCCGGACCTCGGGGTCGTTGAGATCGCCCGCGACCTCATGGACCGGGACGCCAAAGCGGTCGCGAATGTCTTTCGCCGTCCCGGCGAGCGTCTTGGGGTTGCGGCCATTGAGCGCGAGCTCGCAGCCCGCTTCCGCCAGCGCAAGCGCGCAGGCCCGCCCAAGCCCCTTGCTCGAGGCGCACACAATGGCCTTGCGGCCGGATATCCCAAGATCCAAGGTCGTGTCTCCGCTTTATCGACAGGCCGCGCCCGCGGTCTTATAATTCCGGGTAGCGCCTCTGCGTCATCGAAGCGACACGAGAATCTGCGCACAGAACTTCGATACTGAGGTTTAATACGAGAGGCCGGTGTGTCCAAGCAACTTGGAAGCCATCGCTATCGCACGTTGTTCCTGTCGGACCTCCATCTCGGCACGCGCGGCTGCCAGGCGCACCTGATCCTCGACGTGCTGCGGCACGTCGAAGCCGATACGATCTACTTGGTGGGCGACATCATCGACGGATGGCGGCTGCGCGCCGGCTGGTACTGGCCGCAGGAGCACAACGACGTCGTCCAGAAGCTCCTGCGCAAGGTGCGTCGGGGCGCGAAAATGGTGTTCGTGCCAGGCAACCATGACGAATTCGCGCGGCAATTCTTCGGCCTGACCTTCGGCGGCATCGAGATCAAGCGGGACACGATCCACACCGCAGCCGACGGCAAGCGCTACCTGATCATGCACGGCGACGAGTTCGACGTGGTCGTCCGCCACTCGAAGTGGCTCGCCTTCTTCGGCGACTGGGCGTACGAGACGGCGCTGTTCGTCAACACCCACTTCAATTCGGCGCGGCGCGCGCTGGGCCTGCCCTACTGGTCGCTGTCGGCCTGGGCGAAACTGAAGGTCAAGAATGCGGTCAACTTCATCGGCTCGTTTGAGAAGGAGCTCGCGGGCGAAGCCAAGCGCCGCAATGTCGAAGGCGTCGTGTGTGGACACATCCACCATGCGGTCATCCGCGAGATCGACGGCGTGATCTACGTGAACACCGGCGACTTCGTCGAATCCTGCTCGCTGGTGGTTGAGCATTTCGACGGCCGTTTCGAGGTCATGCGCTGGCCGGTCGTGCTGCCGGCGTCCATGACCGACGACAGCGCGCCGTTCCAGGACGAGCCACAAGAGATCGAGGCGGAAGCGGCGTAATGCGAATTCTGATTGCGACCGACGCCTGGCGGCCGCAGGTCAACGGCGTGGTTTCGACCCTGGAGAGAATGACCCAGGCGGCCGTCGAGTTCGGCGCGGAATTCGAGTTCCTCACCCCTCAGGGGATGTGGACCGCGCCGATGCCGACCTATCCGGACATTCGCGTCGCGGTCACGACGCCGTGGGAAATCAGCCGGCGCATTGAAGAGATCGCGCCGGATCACATCCACATCGCCACCGAAGGCCCGATCGGCTGGCTCACCCGCGGATACTGCCTGAAGGCAGGGCGGACTTTCACCACGAGCTACCACACACGCTTTCCCGAATATATCGCCGCCCGCACCGGCCTTCCCGAGCAGCTCACCTACGCGGGCCTGCGCCATTTCCATGCGCGCTCGGCGACGGTGATGGCGCCGACCCCGACCATCTGCACGGAGCTGACGCAGCGCGGCTTCGACCGGGTTCGGCTTTGGAGCCGCGGCGTCGACCACGCCCTGTTCCGGCCGCGCGTCGAGCGGACGCTCGACCTTCCGCGTCCAATCTTTCTCTGCGTCGGGCGGGTCGCGGTCGAAAAGAACCTCGAGGCTCTGCTCGGGCTCGACCTTCCGGGATCGACCGTCATTGTCGGCGACGGTCCGGCGCGCGCGGCGCTCGAACGCCGGTTTCCGCACGCCCACTTCCTCGGCGAGAGACATGGCGAGGCGCTAGCCGAGATTTACGCCAGCGCCGACGCCTTCGTTTTTCCGTCGCGCACCGACACGTTCGGGATCGTGCTGATCGAAGCGATGGCGAGCGGACTGCCGGTCGCCGCCTTCCCGGTTCCCGGGCCGATCGACGTCGTCGACCCGCAAGCGGGCGTCCTCGACGAGGACCTGCGCGCCGCCAGCCTCAAGGCGCTGACGATCTCGCGGGAGGCGGCGCGCGAATATTCGCTGCGCTTCACCTGGCGTGCAAGCGCGAGGCAATTCCTCGACAATATCGAGATCGCCCGCGGCGAGCGTCTTCCGGAGGGATCGAGAGGGTTCGAACTGGTGGCCGATGCATAGTCCGGTTCTGCTGCGAACGCTTGTCGTGATCGCCCCCCTTTTGCCGGCTGCCGCGCTCGCCCAGGAGAGCGCCCCATCGCCGACGACGCATGGCGGCGGAATGATGATGATGCATGGCGGCGCCATGACGCCGCCTGAGGGCATGACGCACGCGCATGGGGAGACGGCGCGAGCGGGATCCATGCCCACCGAGGCGGGCCAGAGCGCCTTCGCCGCGATCCAGGAGATCGTTGCAATTCTCGAAGCCGATCCGAACACGGATTGGTCCAAGGTCGACATCGACGCGTTGCGCCAGCATCTCGTCGACATGAACGCCGTAACGCTGGAAGCGAAAGTGGCGAGCGCGCCGGTTGAGGGCGGGGAGCGGTTCGACGTCACGGGCGACGGCGCCGTCAGCGAGTCCATTCGCCGCATGCTGATCGCCCATGCCGCAACGATGAACGGCGTCGACGGCTGGACGTTTGCGGCCCAACCGATCGAAGGCGGCGCATCGCTGACGGTCCACGCCCCGGCAAAGGACGCCGCCAAGCTCAAGGGCCTCGGTTTCTTCGGCGTCCTGACGCTCGGCATGCACCACCAGATGCACCACCTGATGCTCGCGCGCGGTCATTCTCCGAATTGACTGACCTTCCCTTGCTGACGACGTCGGCCACTGTGGCCTCTTGAACAGTCCTCGGAGGGTGTCGACGAGGCCGCAAGCGGCAGGTCTTGAGATCGTACCCAGGACATGGGATCCGCCACGAAATTTTTTTTGCGAGTGATGTGAACGTGGGTTGACGACGCATTAACTTCTGGTAATGCTTTGGACAGACGGCGGCAACCTGAGGGGACGCGCGGGGGTGCGTTGATCCCGGGGGCGGGGAAAAAAGGCAGGTTGCCGCCGTTGCTATCACTCGTAGAGAAGGAAGGCCGGCCTGAATGGGCGCGTGCGCTGTGGGGCGGGCAAGGCCCGTTCTCCCTGATGTCCTCGCGCCCGGCCTGCGAATCGTCTTCTGCGGGACGGCGGCGGGAACCGTCTCGGCCCGGCAGGGCGCATACTACGCCCACCCCCAGAACAAGTTCTGGCGGACGCTGTGCGAGGTCGGCCTTACGACGGGGCTGATGAAGGCCGGAGACTTTCGCGCGCTCCCCGCCTTCGGTCTTGGACTTACCGACCTCGCCAAACACGTGAGCGGCATGGACCGCCAGCTTCCCTCGGAATCGCTCGGGCCCGAAGCTCAGGCGAATCTCAGAGTGAAGATCGAGGCGTTCCAGCCAAAATTCCTTGCCTTCACCAGCCTCGCGGCCGGCCGGCGCGTTCTCGGGCGCCAGGCGATGTTTGGCGACAGCGGAGCGCGGATCGGCGCGACCAGAGTTTGGGTCCTTCCATCGCCCTCGCCGGCTGCGCACTGGAATTGGGACGGAAGCTGGTGGCGGCTCCTCGCCGAGGATTCGGGGGCCTGACGGCAACGAGCTGGCGGCGCGATCGCCTCGCGCCTTGACGCGATCCCTCGCGCGTGTTGCATCGTTTCCGCGCTTGCGGCGTTGAGCCTGACGCCCATTTCGGGTGGAATGGCGGAAATTCCACCTGGGGCGCAGCGCCAAGGAACCGAGCCCATGCGCATTCTGATTGTCGGCGCCGGCGCCACCGGCGGATACTTTGGAGCTCGACTGGCGGAAGCCGGCCGGGATGTCACCTTTCTGGTGCGGCCGGACCGGGCCGAACAGCTTCGGCGCGACGGTCTCAGAGTGCTGAGCCCCCATGGCGACGTCAGCCTCCAGCCTCGGCTTCTGGTCACGGACGAGCCGGCCGAGCCGTTCGACATCGTCCTCCTGGCGGTCAAGGCTTTCGTGCTCGAGAGCGCGCTCAACCACGTCGCGCCCGCCGTCGGGCCGGACACGATGATCGTGCCGTTTCTGAACGGCATGCGGCACATCGACCTGCTCATTAAGCGTTTTGGGGAAGCGCCGGTGCTCGGCGGGGTCTGCGCGGTCGCCACCACGCTCGACCGGCATGGCCGGATCGTCCAGCTCGTCGGCGGCCTCGAGGCCTTGACCTACGGCGAGTTCAACGGCGTCGCCACGGACCGCGTGAAGGCGCTCGACGCCGAGCTTCAGGGAGCGGGCTTCGAGGCTAGGCTGAGTTCGGCGATTCTTTTGGAGATGTGGGAGAAATGGGTGATGCTCGCGGCCGCCGCGAGCGCCACCTGCCTGCTGCGCGGCTCCATCGGCGAGATCGAAGCGGTCGAGGGCGGCGCGGACATTACGCTGCGGTGCCTCTCAGAGACCGCTGCGGTCGCCGCCGCGTCCGGCTATCCTGCGCGGGACAAGTTCATTGAGGGCGCCCAGGAGATGCTGACCACCAAGGGATCAGGCCTCTCGACCTCGATGTACCGCGACCTGCTGCACGGCCTGCCGGTCGAAGTCGAGCACATCCTGGCGGACCTTGCGCGCCGAGCGCGCGAACTCGACCTCGACACGCCTCTCCTTGACGCCGCCACAGCGAAGTTGCGCGTCTATCAGAACCGGCTTCCGCGCAAGCTCTGAGAGGAACGGCCGGCTCGCCGCTTCGCGAAGGGCGCGAAGCGGCGGACGTCGGTCTTACGCCGCCGCGGCGAGGCGGGTCTTGACCGTCGCCTGAAGCTTGTCGAGGTCGGCGGCGAACAGGCGGATGCCCTCGGCGAGCTTTTCGGTCGCCATCGCATCCGCATTCAACATCCAGCGGAACGTCTTCTCGTCCATCTCGATCTTGGCCGGGGCGGGATCGACCTTGGCCGGATCGAGGCGGCGCGTCAGCGGCCCCTCGTCCTTCGACAGCTTTTCGAGAAGCTGGGGCGAAATGGTGAGACGGTCGCAGCCCGCCAGCGCTTCGATTTCGCCCGTGTTGCGGAACGATGCGCCCATCACGACGGTCTTGATCCCGTAGGTCTTGTAATAGGAATAGATCGCGCGCACCGACTTCACGCCGGGATCGGTCTCGCCGTCGAATGGCCCCTCCCCCGCCTTGACGTGCCAGTCGAAGATGCGGCCGACGAAGGGGGAGATCAAAAACGCGCCCGCGTCCGCCGCGGCGACCGCCTGGGCGAACGAGAAAATCAGCGTCATGTTGCAGTCGATGCCCTCGCGCTGAAGCACGCGGGCGGCCTGGATGCCTTCCCAGGTCGAGGCGAGCTTGATCAGAATGCGCTCGTGACCGATCCCGCGCTCGCGGTAGAGCCCGATCAGCTTGCGGGCTTTGGCGATCATCGCCTCGGTGTCGAACGAGAGGTCGGCGTCGACCTCGGTCGAGACCCGGCCGGGCACGATCGTGGTGAGCTCGGCGCCGAAATTGACGGCGACGCGGTCGGTGACGTCCCCGACCGGCGCGCGGGTCTTGCGGCCCCATTCGATCGCCTCGTCGACCAGGCGCGAATAGCCCGGAAGCTCCGTGGCTTTGAGGATGAGCGAAGGGTTGGTCGTTGAATCGGTCGGTTTGAATGCGCGGATCGATTCCATGTCGCCAGTGTCGGCGACGACGGTCGTCATGGTGCGGAGCTGGTCGAGCTTGCTGGGCATGGGCGGGCCTCCAGGGGCAGTAACGGTGCGACCGAATGTCGCGCGACGACACGGCGTTTTCAAGTCGCGAGGGCGATCGCTGGTCGAGACCGAGCCGACACGGGCCGACACAGGAGAGCCCCCATTGAGGGCGCCCATAGGACAGCTGAGCGACGGCGCGCTCAGTCCGCGGTCTGTCGGCGGGAAACCAAGTCTCTTCACGAAAATGAGAAGATGTCCCAGTATTGAAATTACGATGCGCTGAGGCCTAATACAGGGATCTAAGGTACATGATCGAACTCTCTCGCCGCAGCGCATTGTTCGCAGCGGCCGCCGGGACGTTGGCCGCCTTGCGCATCCCTTCCGCGCTGGCCCAGGACGGCCTTCGACCCGCCTTGCCTATTCCTCCAGAAGTCAAGGCGAATGCGCAGGGTGAAATCGCCTTCAGCGCCCAGGTCGGCGAGGTCAGCTTTCTGCCGGGCCGGCGAACGGCGACCTACGGGTACGACGCTCCCTTCCTCGGCCCGGCGCTCCGTCTGCGGCGCGGCCAGACCGTGAGCATCGGTTTCACCAACCATCTCCCGGAGCCCACGACCGTGCATTGGCACGGTCTGGTCATTCCGGGCGACGTCGACGGCGGTCCGCATCGTCCCGTTGCGCCCGGGGGCCGCTGGCGACCGACGCTGTCGATCGACCAGCCGGCCGCCACGCTCTGGTTCCACCCGCATTTCTATCCGACGACGGCCCCGGAGGTGATCAAGGGCCTCGCCGGCCTGCTGATCGTCGACGACGACGACACGGACCGGCTGAGCCTGCCCTCCCGTTGGGGCGTGGACGACATTCCGCTGGTCATCCAGGACCGTCGCTTCAGGCCCGACGGGCAGTTCTTCGACCGGATGAACATGACCATGGTCACGACCGGTTATATCGGCGATGTGGCGCTGGTGAACGGAACCCGGTATCCCGAGGCGCGCACGGCGCGCGGCTGGGTCCGCCTGCGCCTGCTCGACGGCTCCAACGCCCGCTCCTATCTCTTGAAAGCCTCGGACGGCCGATCGCTGTTCGTCATCGGCTCGGACGGCGGCCTGCTGGAAAGCCCGGTCGAGACGAAGCAAATCACGATCAACGCCGGCGAGCGGTTCGAGGTCATGGTGGATTGCCGCTCCGGAACGCCGTTCGACCTCGTCGCCGCGTCCGACGGGCGAGCCGATCATGCGCCTGCCGCCTTTCGAGGGGCCCGTCCCCTTGGTCACCATCCGGCCCGACGGAGCCGAGGGGCCTGGGCGGCTTCCGACCGCCCTCGCCAAGCTGCCGCCCTTGCCGACGGCCTTGCCGGACGTCAGCCAGGAGCTGGTCATGAACATGTTCCGCGACAAGGAGGGCATGGCGCCGCTGATGAAGGCGGGGCTGGCGATGGCCAAGAGCAAGAGCATGCCCATCTCCAGGAGCATGGGCGGCAAGATCGATCCGGCCGTCGCGGCCCGCGTCACCAGATTGATCGAGGACCAGCCGGAATTGTCCCAGGCCGAGCAGCTGTCCGCGAATGGGGTCAACGGCAAGTCCTACGCGCTCGATGAGCCCGCCTTCGCGGCAAAGCGGGGCCACGACCTGCGGTGGCGGATCTCCGAGGGCGACGACGCGATGCCCCATCCCGTCCACGTCCACGGCTGTCAGTTTCGCATCGTATCGGAGAGCGGACAGAAGCCGGAGGCCTATCGCGCAGGCTGGAAGGACATCGCGCCGATCTCGAATGGCGGATTCAGCGAGATCCTGGTGAACTTCCCCCATCCGGCCGGTCCGGATGCGCCCTACATGGCGCACTGCCACATCCTGGAGCACGAGGATTCCGGAATGATGGCGCAGTTCACCGTCGCGTAGCGCGCCAATCCGGGGCCCCGCGGAGCTTTCCTGATCATGCTCAACGGCGTCATGCTGCTGTGGTTCATTCTGGCGTCGGCGTCGGTGCTGTTCGTCGCCGTCGACATCCGCACGACGCCGGAATCTCCGGTGATGAAGTGGGGCTTCGTGCTGGTCAGCGCCTTCCTCGGCGTCGTCGGCGCTTTTCTCTACGTCCTCGGCTGCCGCGAGCCGCTGCCCGCCACACATGAACGCTACGTCGCGGCGCAATGGCGGCAGGCGCTGGGCTCGACCATGCACTGCGCGGCTGGGGATGGCGTCGGCATTCTGGCCGGCGCCGCGATCGCCGGCGCCTTCCATGTGACCGGTCTTGCGGAGATCCTGCTCGAATACGTGCTGGGCTTCGGCTTCGGCTGGCTGGTGTTCCAGGCGCTGTTCATGCGCGACATGTTCGGCTCCTACCGGCGCGCGCTCGCAAGCACATTCATCCCTGAGCTCCTGTCGATGAATCTGCTGATGACCGGGATGACGCCGACGATGATGTTCCTGCGGGCGCTGATCGCGCCGTCCGCGGGGCCGACGACGCCGGCGTTCTGGTTTGTGATGTCGATGGCGCTCCTGGTCGGCTTCGTGTTCGCCTACCCGATGAACTGGTGGCTGGTCGGCAACCATCTGAAACACGGGATGATCACCGTGCGGCCTCGGGCCGCCAAAGCGCCGATGGAGATGGAGGGGCCGAGCAGCCGGGGCATGGCCGGCGACATGCCGGTGGAGCATGAGATGGGCCGCCCGAAGGGACATGAGATGGGCGAGAAGGCGTCGCCGGCGGCGGAGCGCCCGCGGCCCTCGGTTCCGGTGATGGCCGCGCTGTCATTTCTCGCACTGGGGGCAGGTCTCGTCGTCGCCCAGTTCGCGGGCCCCTGAGGCGCCGCCAGATCGCAATAGGTTGGCGAGAAGCGCGCCTGCCCGAGCTACGCAAGGCTCAGGACGTCGGAGCCAACCGCGCCGAAACGGCGGAAAAGCACTGTCGCTCGGTCGCCAGCCGTTTTCGAGGCAGTTTCGGCGAGCGGATAGCCGACCGCGCAGCCTCTCTTGAGAGACTCGATATTCCTTTTTGCAGTCTGTCTCGCGCCGGTCGGCGCCAACAAAAGCCGACGGGTGCTTAGGCCCGTCGGCGTGGCCCTGCGTTCCAGATTACGGCTTGGTCTGCGTTTGGCCGGTCGTCGGTTGGGATCCGGTCGACTGCGGCTGCGACGTCGCGCTCGTGCTGTTCGCCGTTCCGTTGGCGTGTGTCGCCGCGTTGGCGTTCGTCCCGGGGTTCTGTTCGGTGATCTCCGTAACGGAATCCGGGTTGATGACCATCATCACGGGATTCCCCGACGAATCCTTGGCGCGGACGAGGAACGAAGACGGCATGATGCGAATGTCGGTAAAGCCGGCCTTGCTCAAGTCATCCCGCATCTTCTGGGCGACATGCATGGCCTGGCCATTGGGGGCGGCGGCCATCGACGGGTTGTTGTTCGATCCGGCGGGGTTCGTTCCCGCCGCGTTGCTGGAAGCGGCGAAGGAAGGCGTCGCGAGCGCGCCAGCGAGCACCAGCGCGGAACCAAGGGTGTAGAGTGCGTTCATACCAGGTTCTCCTCAAGGTTTCCCCCACCCAAGAAATGAACCTGCGCTGAACCGTGCGGTTCCAAACATGAACGGACTTTAAGCTTCCCCCCGCGTTTCCAATAGCTGCAAAGGATAGAACGGCAGGCCGGCGGATGGTTGATCGTTGCGCCGGCGACGGGGACCGCAGTCATCGCGCTCTTGATGCGTCGGTGGCGAAGCGGATCAGAGCGGCGATCGACGGCGCCGGTTGAAATTACGGCGCAGGCTTTTGCTCGACAGTCGCGGGCGCTGAGGAGGCCGGCTCCGCCGTCGGCGCGAGCGGGGCGACCTGCACGGCGCTCGCAGCCGGGGAGCCGGGAGCGGCGATGACCGCCGCCGGCGCGGGGTCCGGATCCTGATATTTGCTCGCGTCGATTAGCGAGACCGTCTTGGCGTCCTCCACGCGCGGCGCGGCGATCTGCGCGCCGATGGCGCCGATCACCTCGGACGAGTTGGCGAACACCGCGTGGCTGATGAAGCGGTCTGCGTCCGAATAGGAGCTGATGTCGACCACTTTGGCGCCGAGGCTCTCGATCTCGGCGCGGTCTTCCGGCTTCGAGGCGTCGATCGCGCCGACCCGCTGGCGCGAGCTCGCGACAAAGCTCGACAGCGACAGCGCGCGGTCGTTGGGCGTGGCGAACACCGTGACGTCGGCTGGGCGCACGCGCGCCATCTGCGAAGCAAACACCGTCATGTCGATGTCGGGCGAGGCGAGGATCACGTCGCCGAGGCGCCCGGAAAGGTCCTTGTCGCCGGCGATCGCGGAAGCGCGCAGGGCTTCCATGCTCAGCCATCCGCCCATGGAGTGGGCAAGGATATGAACCTTGCCGACGCCCGGCGTCCGGCCGAGATCATGAAACAGTCCTTGCAGCGCGTCGCGCGAGGCGGTGGCGCTGTCCTTGTCGGAGACGTAGCCGAAGAGGTCGCTCTTCGACGGCCAGGTGAACAGCACCATCACCCCGCCGAAGTGCGCGTCCGCTGCGATCTGGGTCGCGCGCAGCCGCGCATCCTCGAAGCTGGTGTTGAAGCCGTGCACGAACACCAGCACATCGCGGTTGACGCCGACGCGCCCGGACACGTGAGAGGCGAGCTCGGCGCGAAACTCGTCGTCGTCGAGCTCGCGTTCGCCTGCGAGCGCGATGTCGCTGCGGCCGTTCGGCTTGCCCCACAAGGGCTCTTCGATCGAGCCCGCGTGATGGCCGGGCGGCACCGTCATGGTGGCCAGCGCATAATGCGCCTCCGGCGCCTGCTCGCGGGCGGCCTCGCCGGTCTCGCCCTTGCGGGTCGAGGCGATGAACACCTGCACCGGATGCGGACGGTCGGGTACGGATGCGGTCGCGAAAGGCGAGAGGCCCGCGCCGTAGTCGCCGACGCTGTTGAGGTCGGGCCCGATGCAGGCCGATAGCGCGAGCGGCGCCGCCAACACCAAGGCGAGACGCAGCAAAGAGATGGCGAACAGCTTGGCGCCGCGCTGGGAGGCGTCCATCAAAGCAACCTTTAACCATTTGTTAAGTAGAAACAATTCGGCCACGCGGCCATCGCGCGCGCGGATCGTACGCGCTCTTGCGGCGCCGATGTGGCGACAATGAGACTCGGGCGGGCGCCGCGCTCAGTGCAACCCCGTCACGCCGTGCATCTGGAGCGCTTCGATCACGCCGTCGAAGATCAGCCCGACCCCGATCGCGGAAACGAAGAACCCCACGATCCGCGTGGTCGCGTCGATCCCCAGAGGCCCCAGCCATCGGGTCAACCGGTCGGCATAGGCGAGGCAGAGATAGGTGACCGTCATGGTCAGCACGATCGCCGCCGCGATCGCGACGAAGGAAAGCGCTTCCTCACCCGACTGCTTAACCGTAGACGCCATGCCGATAATGGTGGCGATCGCGCCGGGGCCGAACATCAGCGGCATGGCCAGCGGGACGAAGGCGATATTGGCGTCGGGGTCGGCCGCGCTCATCATGTCGTCGCCCTTGTGCGGCGTGAACAATTCGAAGCCGATCTTCATCAGGATGATGCCGCCGACCACCCGCACCATGGACAGCGGCACCCCGAAGATGCGCAGCATCAGCGTGCCAAAAATCAGGAAAAAGAAGCTGAGCAGCAGGGCGTAAAGACACGATTTGAACGCAACCTCTCGATGCCTCGCCGCGTCCTTGCCGAGCAGGAGCTGCAGATAGACCGGCAGCACTTCGAGCGGATTGATGATCGCGAGCAGCGTCGTGAACGTGCCCACGAACAGCGAGAGTTCTTTTTGCATTGGATCGCCCCCAGCCCGCCGACGCGGCGTGAATAGCAAAGGAGGAGGCGGCGGTCCAACGGCGGAGCGTCGGCGTCGAGCGCGGGCGCTACAGCTTCAGGTCGAGCCCGAAATCGCGCTTCATGCGCGCGAGGAAGGCTTCGTCGCTGTCGCCGGCTTCCTCGACGACCTGCTCGTCGCTCTTCATGGCGCGCGCCTTCAGCATCGGCGCCGCGTCGGGCCCCGCCGGATATCGCAGCTGCCAGCTGTCGCCGTTCACGATGTCTCGAATTAGGTCGCCGACAAGCGACGGCGGGGTCGGATTGGCGAGTGCGGCGGCGAATAGCGCCTTGATCCGGCGCCCGTGGGGATAGGAACTGTTGGGAACGGCGGGACCACCCTTGCCAAAAATCGGGGTCGCGATCACGCCGGGCTCGACGATCGCGACCCGGACGTTGAAGGCGCGCATCTCCTGGGCCAGGCACTCGCTCAGCGCCTCGAGCGCCCATTTCGAGGCGGCGTAGCTCGCCATCGGCGCCGACGCACTGCGGCCGGCGACGGAGGTGACATTGACGATCGTTCCGCGCCGGCGCTGGCGCATGCCCGGGACGGCCGCCTGGATGCAGCGCAACGCGCCGAAGTAATTGGTCTCCATCACTTCGCGAAAATGCTCGATCGGCGTCTCCTCGATCGCACCGCCGCCCGGGACGCCAGCGTTGTTGACAAGAATGTCGATCGGGCCGTGCCGCGCCTCCAGGGCTGCGAAGGCCTCGCGCACGGAGCGATCGTCGTCGACGTCGAGCGCCGCGATATCGATGGGAAGCTGCTCCTCGGCGGCGATCTTGCGCAGATCGCCGGCGCGCTCGAGATTGCGCATCGTCGCGGCGACGACATGCCCCGACCTCGCCAACGCGACAGCTGTCGCCAGTCCAATGCCGCTGCTCGTTCCGGTGACCAGAGCCGTCGCCATGTGCTCCTCCCTCCGCCGCGACGATAGATTGCGCGGCTGATGCAGCAGCGCATGAATCCGCAGAACGGTCAAATGGGCGCATCGCCATCCGGTAAACAGGCGGCTCTTGTGGGCGGCTCCGACCTCCGCGCTGTCAGCTTCGCCCGGTCGCCGCCCGGAAACCGAAGCGCGCCAACGCGACGAGCGGCAAAGCGAGTCCGATCGCGCTCGCGAGCGTCCAGCCGCCGCGGGCGTAGCCCCAGGCCCCGACCGCGGAACCAATCGCCCCGGCGAGGAAGAAGGTTGCGAGATAGGCGGCGTTGAGCCGGCCGCGCGCCTCCGGCGCCAGCGCGAAAACCGCGCGAAACCCTAGGACGAGATTAGCCTGAACGCCGAAATCGATGGCGATCGCCGCCGCGACGAGGCTTGCGAGCGCGAGCGGGGAGCCTTGCGGCGCGACCATTGTGAGGAGGAAGCCCGCGGCGACGAGGAGGATCGCCCCGATGGTCGCGGGGCCGGTCAGGCCCCGGTCGGCGAGCCGCCCGGCGATCGGGGCGGCGATTGCGCCCGAAACGCCCGCGAGGCCGAAGAGGGCGATGCCGCGCTGCGTGAAGCCGTAGTCGCGGCCGGCGAGCAGGAGCGGCGCCGTCGTCCAGAACACGCTGAAGGCGCTGAAGAGACAGGCCTGGTAGAAGGCGCGCAAGCGCAACACCGGCGTCGACGCGGCCAGCCGCGCCATCGAGCCGATCAGCGCGCCATAGCGCATCCGCCCCGCGGGCCTGCGGACGGGAAGCGTGCGCGACAAGGTGAACGCCAGGGCGACCATCAGCGCCGCCGAGGCGGCGAACACCACCCGCCACGAGGACGCCGAGGCGACGAAACTCGCCGCCGGCCGCGCCGCCATGATGCCGATCATGACGCCGCTCGACACCAGCCCCACCACCCGCCCGCGGCTGGCGTCGGGCGCGAGATGCGCGGCCAGCGGCACGAGAATCTGGACCCCGACCGAAGCGAGCCCGACCGCGCCCATCGCAAAGAGAAAAGTTGAAGACGACGTCGCGACCGAGGCCAGCGCCAGTGCGAGCGCGCTCGCGGCGACGCAGATCACAACCAGTCTTCGATTCTCGAACCGGTCGCCGAGCGGGACTATGAAGAGAAGCCCCAGGCCGTAGCCGACCTGCGCCAGGGTCACGATCAGCCCGGCCGCGCCAGGCTGAAGCCCCAGCGCCGCGGCAATTGGGCCGATCAGCGGTTGCGCGTAATAGATATTGGCGACGATGACCCCGCAGGCCACGGCCAACAGGAGGATGGTCGAGCCGGAAATCTCGGCTGGGCGCTTGGGGCTGGTTAGTTGATCCACGTGCAGCTCCCGCTCTCGAACCTCAGCGCCCTGCCCTGGACGATCGGCGTGTCCGCGGCGACGGCGCACGGCACCCCGGCGATGAGGGTCATCAGCGCGCGGGCGACGCCGCCGTGCGAGACGACGAACGCATCCTTAGTCAGCGATTCGAGCCACGGCCGCAGGCGCAGGGCGAGCATCGCGTAGCTCTCGCCTTCGGGCGGGACATAGTCCCACTTGTCGGCATGGCGGGCCGCAACCCCCTTTGGGTCGCGCGCCCTGACCTCCGACCAGGTCAGGCCCTCCCAGTCGCCGAAGGTCAGCTCCATCAGCGCCGGGTCGAGCCGATAGCGGCCCGGCGCGAGGCCCATCGCGCCGCGGGCGAGTTCCATGGTCTCCCGGGTGCGCCGGAGCGGCGAGGCGACGAAGGCGCCGGCCGCCTCGAGCCGGTCGATCTCCGCCCCGAGCTTTGCGCGCAACGTTCGTCCAACCGCGCTCGCCTGATCGCGACCGCGGGGCCCCAGCGGAATGTCGCGCTGCCCCTGAAGCCGGTTCTCGGCGTTGTACGGCGTTTCGCCGTGACGCACGAAGAGAAGTCGATGCGGGAAAGGGGTCAAAGACGGAGGCCTTATGGGGAAAGCGGGTTCAATCGCGGCTCGATTTGCGCTACGGCGCCGCCGGGTGGCAAGAGGCGCGGCGCAGCAGGCGCCGCGGCCCGCCGCCGAAGAGACGGTTTAGGACATGGATTGGCTGATCGACCGCCCGCTTCTGTTCTTTGTCGTAACGCTGATTGTGTTCGTCGGCTGCACTCGTGCGGGTGTGCTCGCCCGACTGCACGGCCACAAGCTCACGCCGGCGGAACGGGGCGAGTTCGATCTCGTCCGCAACGCCATGTTTACGCTCCTCGGCCTCATCATCGGCTTCGCCATTTCGATGGCCGTCACGCGTTACGACGTGCGCAAGGGTCTCGAGGAGGCGGAGGCCAACGCCGTCGGCACCGAGTATCTCCGGCTCGACTTTGTTTCAGCGGAAGCGGCTGCGAAGGCGCGCGCGCTGCTGCGCACTTACGTCGACGAGCGCCTCGCGTTTTACGGGCTCATGGACCCCGCGCCCCTGGCGAAGAACGCGGCGGAGACAGCGGCCACCATGACCGCGCTCTGGGAGGCCATCGCCCCGGAGACCAAAGCCAGTCAGACGGCCGTGACGGCGCTGGTCGCCTCGGGCATGAACGACGTCCTGAACTCCTACGGCTACACCGTGGCGGCGTGGCGGAACCGAATGCCTGTCGAGGTCTGGCTGCTGCTGATCGGCGTCGCGGGGTGCTGCAATTTCTTCCTCGGCTTCGGCGCCGAACGGCTGTCTCCCGCCACGCACTTCATTCTGCCGCTGACCGCCTCGCTCGCCATTCTCCTGATCGCCGACGTCGCCGGGCCGCACAACGGCTTTGTCCGGGTGCACCCGATCAACCTGATCGAAGCAGGCGCCTCGATCCGGCGGCCCTGAAGAGCGTCGTGCGCCTCACGCCCCCAGGCGAAAGGCGCGCGGTGCGCAAAATCCTGCGACGCGGCCGACTTCGCGCTTGAGTATGAGCTCGAATCAGTCTGCAAGTTGCGGACTCCGTCCCTTGCTGGAGTGGCCCATGGGATCTCGCCTGCTCGCCCTCGCTCTTCTCCTGATGACCGCGCCGGCGCTTGCCGGCGTCAAGGAGAAGGTCGCGAGCCTCGCGCCGTCGGGCACGGTGCTGGTGGTGGACGCCAAGGGCAATGAGCTGGTGGCCCAGAATGCGGACCAGCCGTTTGTCCCAGCCTCCGTCACCAAGATCGTGACGGCGTGGCTGGCGATGGCGGTCCTGGGCGGCGACTACCGCTTCGAGACCCGCTTCTACCTCGACGACAAGCGGGTGCTTTACGTGCGCGGGGGCGGAGATCCCTACCTGATCTCGGAGGAGCTCGCTCCGCTCGCGACCGAACTTGTCGCAAAGGTCGGCAAGGCGCCGATCGCCGGGATCGTGCTCGACGGCAGCTACTATCCCGCAAACCTCCGCATTCCCGGAATCGAGAACACGGACGAAGCCTACAATGCCCTGAACTCCGCGCTGGCGGTGAATTTCAACACGGTCTACGCCGTGCGCAGCGGGAACGCGGTGCGCTCCGCCGAGGAGCAGACGCCGATCACCCCGATCGCGATCGCCCAGTTCCGCGCGCAGGTTGCGAGCGGCGCCAGCCGCATCAGCCTGAGTCAGGACCCCGCGGTCAGTCTCGAATATGCCGGCGAATTGATCGCCGCTTTCATCGAGCGGGCCGGCGGCAGCGTGAACGGCGCGATCTCGACCGGGACCGCGCCCGAGGGACTAAAGCCGATCTATGTGCACCAGCAGTCCCGCCGCCTGTCCGAGATTCTTGTCGAGTTGCTCAAGGACTCGAACAATTACACCGCCAACCAAGTCTTTTTGGAAATCGGCGGGCGACGCCTCGGCGGGCCCGTCAGCCTGGAGAAATCGCTCGAGGTCGCGAACGCGATGCTCGCCGAGCAGGGCCTCTCCCAGGCCATCCACCTCGAGGAGGGCTCGGGCATCAGCCGGGACAACCGCTTTACCGCCCGCGGCCTTGCCAAGGTGCTGGAGCTGTTCGCGCCGCACGCCGATCTGCTGCGCGGCCACGACGGCGGCCTGAACAAGACCGGCACGATGGCGGGCGTCCGCACGCTCGCCGGCTACGCCGACACCGCGAGCCATGGACGCGTCCGTTTCGTGATCTCCCTGGCCGGCAACGACAGCGGCATGCGGTTCCGGCTGCTTCGTGCGATTGAAGCCGAGCTGTAAAACCGCTTACGGTACGAACACCACGCGCGCGTCGCCGTCGGCCCTCGCCCATGCGCTCTCGATCTCGGCGAGCGGGACCGCGCGAGCCGCCACGCGAAAGCCGGCCGGTTTGGCCGCGGCGAGCACGGCGCCGATCGCCGCAAACAACCGCGGAGCCGGCACGCTGCCGAGCCCGCTGCCCATGAGGACGATCGGCGTCGAACGCAGGACGTCGGCGCGAAACGCGATCTCGCCGCCCGTCACCGCGCCGATCTGCACAAAGCGAACCGCGGTCGATTTCGGCGCGGCCTTGGCGGCGGCGGCAAGCAGGAGTTCCGCGCTCTTGCCCCAGAGATAGTCGAGCACGACATCGATCTTCTGCGCGAAAGCGCCGCGAAACCGCTCTTCAAGCTCCGTGTCGTCGCCGCCGAGGGCAATGGTCGCGTCGGCGCCAAGCGCGGCGAGCGAGGCCAACGCTTCGGGGGAGCGCCCGGTTGCGATCACCGTCTTCGCGCCGAGATGCTTGGCGATCTGCACCGCAAGCCGTCCCGAGGTTCCGGTCGCGCCGTTGACGAGCACGGTCTCGCCCGCCGCGAGCCTCGCCCGATCGACCAGCGCCGCCCACGACGACATGCCGGGATTGGCGATCGCCGCCGCGGTCACGTCGTCGAGGTCGTCGGGCACAGGCAGACATTGCGGGGTGGACGTCACAGTCGTCTCCGCAAACGCGCCGTAGGGCGCGCGCGGCAGGAGGAAATAGACCCGGGCGCCGTCATCGAGACGGCCGACGCCGTCCACGCCGGCGACGAACGGGTACGTGGCGGACGAACTGTAATGCGCGCCCGAAGCCCGGCCGCGAGCGAGTTGCGTCAGCGCCGCGGCCGTCACCTTGATGAGGCGCTCGCCTTCGGCGGCCGCCGGCTGCGGAAAATCGGCATAAGCAGGCGTTTGACCCGGTCCCCGGACGATCGCGGCTTTCATGGCTTGGCCCTCTTTCGATATGCGTGTATAATACACACATAATCGAGGCCGACGATGACGTCAACGATAAACGTGCAAAATACACCGATGAGCGCGGAGCATCGCGCGCTCCATATGGCGCTGCTCGAAATCGTCGGGGTGATGAACGAGCCGCACAGGGACGAGGCGCTGATCGCTGCGGCCGGGGTGCGGCTCGACCGGGCGCTGTTTCCGCTGCTGATCGGCATCGAGCGTTTCGGCCCGATCGGCGTCGTCGATCTCGCCGATGGCGTGAACCGGGACCATACGACCGTCAGCCGCCAACTGGCCAAGCTCGAAGCCCTGGGCCTCGTGTCGCGGGTCGAGAACGCCGACGATCGCCGCACCCGCCGCGCCGTCGTGACCCCAGAGGGCAAGACGATGAGCGCGCGCATCGACGCGGCGCGGGAGCGCATGTTTTGCGCGATCTTCAGCGATTGGGCGCCGGCGGAGGCGTCGGAGCTGACGCGGCTGATGGTGAAGTTCGCAGCCTCGATGCGGCGCGGCGGCGACCAGCTGGTGGATGAGGCGGGCCTTCGCCGCCCGAGATAGACGAATTCGCTCAGGCTGGATTTGGTCTCAGCCCCCACGCCGAGGCGAGCGCCAGGCACTCGGCGACCGGCGCAACGCCCTCTGTCGTCGAGACCGCGCGCATTGAGGCCGCCGCCGAGGCGTGAGCGAGCCGCAGACCGGTCTCGATCGGCCAACCCTCGTGCAGGCCGTAGAGCAGCCCCGCGGCGAAAGCGTCGCCTGCGCCGTTGACGCCGGCGACCGCGTTGGCCGGAATTGCGACGGATCCCAGCGCCGCCTTTGTGCCGTCGCGACCGCCGGCGACCGCCCCTTCTGGGAAATGCGCCACGACCCAAGCCATCGCGCCGCGCTCAAGGGTTTCGCCGATTGCCCGCCACACCGCGGCGACGTCGGTCGACCCGTCAGCCCGGCGGGTCGCGACCCCCGCGAGCGCGCCGACCTCGAAATCGTTGACGATCAGGAAATCGAGATGTGGGAGGCACGGACGCCCAAGCTCGGCCAGCCGTCCGGCCGATGTCGTCATCAGCTCCAAGTTAGTCCGGAGACCCGCGCGCCTCGCCGCTTTCAGCACCGCGACCCAGCCGTTCGCTTCCCCCCGCCAGGAGGCGTCCATCGCCGCATGCGCGCCCGGCAGGCCGAGGTGGAGGATGCGCGCTTCGGTCGAGGAGAAGTCGAAGTCGTCGGGCGACATCGCCGCCGCGACGCCCGCATGAAAGAAGTGGGTGCGGCGGCCGCTGTCGAGCACGTTGATCGCGTCGACGCTCATGCTCGCGCCGCCCGCCAGCGCCTTGAGGGCGCGGCAGGCGACGCCGCGCGCCTCGCACTCGCCGACCAGAAACCGGCCCAACTCGTCCTCGCCGACGACGCCCATCGCCTCGACCGGAAAGGCCGGATCGAGCCGCTTGAGGTCGATCGCCATGTTGTAACCCGCCCCGCCGCCCTGGCGGTCGATCCTCAAAACCTCGGTGACGGTGTCCTGCTCGGGCCAGCGGGCGATCGACTTGTTGAAATCGACGCAGAAGGTCCCGGCCGACAGCACGCCGCGCCGCGCGCTCATCGTGCGCCCGTCCTAGCCATGCAGCAGAACCGTCTCGGTGATCTCGCGGTCGGCCGCGAAGTCGCGCGAGGGCTTGAGCCCTTTGCGCAGCAGCGTGTCGTGATAATCCTCGACCGCCTCGGTCGGCGTCAGCGCCCCATCCGATACGGCCCGCATCAGCCGCACGATATCGAGCGGCGACTCGGCGAGGTTGATCTTGCGGCCGAACAGCGCGACCCGCGCCCCGTATTTCTGCGCCTGATGGATGAGCTCGAAGCAGTCGCGTGTGGTCCCGGCGCCCCCGCCCAGGACGCCGACCACGAGGCCAGGATCGTACGAAACAAGCTCCTCCAGCGCCTTCGGGCCGTTGTAGGCGATCTTGAGGAACCGCGGCCGCTCGAGTTCGGTCAGTCCGGCGAGGCAGCGCACGATCGCGTCGTTGACGAACGTCGGCACGCCGTCCGGCTCGAGGTTGGCGTCCACGTTCGGGTTGAAGACTTCGAGAAAGTACGAGAAACCAGCCGCCGCCGCATCCTCCCGGAACGCCCGGAACGCTTCGAGCGACGCGACATCGGCGTCGAGGTCGTTGGTGAAGGTGATCGAGTAGAGCCCGAGGTCGGTCAGGGCTTTCGCACGCGCGAGCGAAGCCGTCCGGAACGGTCGCGAGGCTTGGTGATGGTAAGTCGCGCCGCGATGGCGCCAGATGTCGGTCGTATCGTTTGCTCGGATGGCGGGCTTGACCTTCGAGCGGGCGAAGGCCTTGCGCTCGACCAGCTTTTCCAGGTTGCTGACCGACGTCAGCATGATGTCGACGATGTCCTGACCAATCACCGCCTCGATCGACTTGAGAAATTCCTCGCGGGTCTGAAAGCGCGGCGCTCCCTCGAGCTGACGCGCGGGACCCACGGCGTGCAGGCCGGGACCCATGTCGGGGTCTTTGGCGTCGGCGATGATAAAATCGGTGCGCGTGTCGGCGCCGGCGCGAATGCGCGCAAGCTTGTCGTCAAGACGAGTTATTCGGGCCCTCCGCCGTGCGGCGTACGCCGACTATAATTCGGCGGCGCGGCGTGGCAACGGGGTCGAGGCTAGCGCGACGCCGCCCAAGAGGCTAGGAACCGCTTTTTAACCGGCGTCGTGGGCCGGAATAGCGACCGGGGTCCTCTCTCATGGCCGAACGCCTCCGCATTCTTCTCGTCGGCGCCTCCGGCGTTCTCGGCCGCGCGGTCGCCGCCGAACTGGGCGCCCGCCATGACGTCCTGACCGCGGGATCGAAGTCGGGCGACATCCGCATCGACATCGCCGATCCCCAGAGCATCGAGGCCGGTCTTGCGGCGGCCGGCCCGCTTGACGCGGTCGCATGCGCGGCCGGCGCGGTGAATTTCGCGCCGCTGTCGGCGATCCAGGTCGCGCCGATCGACCGCTCGTCCTACGGACTGGGACTGATCAACAAGCTGATGGGCCAGGTCAATCTGGCGCTCGCGGCGCGCGACCGATTGCGCGACCGCGGCTCGATCACGCTGATCGCCGGCGTCCTGTCCGAGGCGCCGATCGCCGCGGGGTCGTCGGCCAGCATGGTCAACGCGGCGGTCGAGGCGTTCGTCATGGCGGCGGCGGTCGAATTGCCGCGTGGCCTGCGCATCAACGCCGTGAGCCCGACGGTGTTCGAGGAATTGATGGACAGTTACGGACCGTTCTTCCGCGGCTTCGATCCGGTCCCGGTCGCCCGCGCCGCGCGCGCCTTCAGCCGCAGCGTCGAGGGGCTCGAAACCGGCAAGACGTATCGGGTGGTCTGACCGTTCGATGCGCGTCTTCTTCGCCTACGTCGCGCTGACGGCGGCGACCCTCGCCGTCTTCGCCCTCCGGCCGGACCTCGACCTCGCGGTCGCCCACCTCTTCTATGACCACGGCGGCTTTATCGGTCACGACGCGCTCGACAGGTTCGGTCGCGACGTCTTTCGCGTCACGCCGTTCGTCGTCCTGGCGGCCTACGGGGCCCTTTGGGTGGCCAAGCGCCAGGAACGCTGGCAGGGCTGGGCGCCGAGCGGGCGGGCGATGATCTTCCTGATCGCCACCCTCGCGATCGGCCCCGGAGCGGTCGTGAACCTGGGCCTCAAGGATCACTGGCACCGGCCGCGGCCGATCCAGACTCAGGATTTCAACGGACCCAATGCGTTCAAGCCCTGGTACGACGAACACGGCGCCTGCAAGAAGAATTGCTCGTTCGTCTCGGGCGAGGCGGCGACCGGGTTCTGGATGGTCGCGCCGGCGATGATCCTGCCCCCGCCGCTGCGGGGGCCGGCGATCGCGGCGGCCTTTGCTTTCGGCGTCGCGGCGAGCCTGCTCCGGATGGCGTTCGGCGGCCATTACCTCAGCGACGTCCTGCTCGGCGGCCTCGTCACCCTGATGATCATCGAGATTGCCCGGGTGCTGCTGTGGCCGCGCGGCGAAGATCCAGCCGCCCCAACCCCGCTCGGCGGCGGCCAGACCGCCGCCGAAGTCGTCGAGGCCGCGCGGGCGTCGGGCCGGCCGCGGGGGTCAGCCGGCGCAGCGGCCCTCCGGCGGCCCGTCTGAGCCTCGGCGGCGCGATCAGGCCGCGCTGAGCCGGTCGGGGGAAGCCGGACTTTCCCGTCCGGGTTCTCCGGGCGCAGATTAAATCCTTTCAGCATCTTGCGGGCGAAATCTCGGGCGATCGCCGCCTCTTCCTGCCGCCCCGCCGCCGCAGCCCGAGCGCGCACGACGCTCGGCCGCGAAGGCCCTCGATCCCGGGCCTGAATTGAATGTTAACAACGCCTTGCCGCGGGACTTGCGAGCGAGCGCAAACCTCTTCCGCCGGGCCCGCGCGCCAGAGGATGGGAGGACAGCGCCGGCGTCGCTGCCTTCCTCCTGAGCGCAGGCCTCGGGCCCGGAATCCATCTTTCCAGAGACTTGCACGGGAATTTTCGGGCTCATGCAACGCTCTGCGCGCTCGGCGGCGCTCCCCACCGACCCCGCACGCGCTTCGCCGCTCGCCATGCGCGCAATGCCCGCCCGAGTCGGCGGGCGGCGGGCGGCGGCCGACGCGGTGGGGTCGAGACGATCGGACAAAGCGGTGCTCCCTCAGAGGCGGCTGAAGAGAACATAATAAGAACATCGCTCCGCGTTTGGCAAGGATTTGCTCGAGCTTGCGAAAAGATTCTCGCCGCGGCGAACCGAGCCCGCGTCCCGCCGACCCGGCCCGCGCGACAGGGGACGCCTTTTCAGGCACAATACGCTCCATGGTTTCGGAAGGCGCGCCTATAGACCCCGCCCGCTGGCTCAGGCATACGCCGATGACGGAGCCCGGCGCGCTTTCCGCCGAATTCAGCCTTCTCCCCTCTGACATCTCCTCCTTGAACCATATTATTCATGGCCTTCTTGTGCATTCAGAATGGCTTTCGGCGTACGGTCTCGACGCCAGCGCATTTCCCTCAATGAGCCGCAGGACCTTGCCTGTAAGCGAGCGACTTCAGGCGTTGTCGAAGTCTCGAAGCGGTGAACTGAGGGAGGCTCGCGCCCCCGCACAGAGATCAGCCGGAACGTGCCGCGATTTTGCGCTGACGCTCTGCTCGTTCCTTCGCGCGAAAGGCGTCCCAGCACGGCTGCGATGTGGATTTGCCGCCTATTTCGGCGAGGGTTGGGAAGATCATTGGATCTGCGAGTATTGGGACGGGCAAAGACGAGCATGGCGGCTCAGCGATCCGCAACTTGACGACGTCACGCGCGCGGGTTGCGCGGCGACCTTCGACCCTTGCGACATGCCTCGCGAAGTCTTCCTGACGGCAGGCGAGGCGTGGTTGCGCTGCCGGGCAGGAAAGGAAAATGCGGACAGATTTGGGCACGGCGACGTCAAAGGCCTTTGGTTCATCAAGGTGAACGTCGTTCGCGACAGCTACGCCGTGAACGGTCGAGAGACTTCCCCTTGGGACAGGTGGCGGGAGGCCGCCCCCGAGGCGCGCACGGTGACGACAGACGAGCTGCCAAAGCTCGACGGACTTGCGCGCCACCCCGAGGCCAACCCCGGCGAACACACGCCCAATTGGCTGAGCGGGCTATAACGGTCTCTCGGAAGTCCTTGATTTTTCAGCTCAAAAAACGCCGGCGCCGCAGTTCCCGATTTTGCAACGCAAGACGCGGTCCCCTAAGGAATTCCGAGTGGCGGCGCCCGCGAATTATTGGCCTCGCCCTTCAGGATTCCGCGTCAACGGTCCGGCCCGGCATTCCCGCGCCGCGACATGAGCACCAGGTCGGCCGCTTCCTCGGCATCCCTGAGAAGCGTCTTGCGCGGCGCGCCCAACTGCGCCCGCATGGTCAGGCCACGAACTAAATCAATGACTTGGCTTGCGCGGACGGCGACAGGAAAATCGGACGGGATTTCGCCCGCGCTGATCGCGTCCCGGAAACGACTTTCCACCAGCGCGGTCGCGCCGGCAGACGCGCTTTGCAGGAACTGCCGGACCTCGGGGTCGTCGACGAGCGGCGCGACGCACACGAGCAGACATCCCTGCGCGCGACCTCTTTGGGTCGCAGTCTCGACGGCGTGCGTCAGGAAGGCGGCGATCGACTCCCGAAGCGTCTGCGGCGACAGCAGCGCTTTCGCGGCGAGAGCGCCTTTCTTCTCCGCATAATCCTTAAGGACGCGCAAGAACAACGTCCGCTTGTCGCCGAAAACGGCGTACAGGCTCGGCCGGCCAACACCCATCCCGGCGACGAGATCGTCGATCGTGGCGCCGTCGTAGCCTTTCGACCAGTACACTTGGGTCGCCTTCGCCAGCGCCTCCGCCTCGTCGAAGCTGCGCGGCCGTCCACGCGGCCTGGCGGCGTTTTGAACCATTCAGTTAAAAACTCCTTGCCATGCGGCTCTCGCCCCGGATATGATACCAAACAGTTTGAAATTAGCAAGGCGAGCAGACGCTCCATGGACCATTCGATCGCGCTCGTCACCGGCGCCACCTCCGGGCTCGGACAGGCAGCAGCCCGCACGCTTGCCGGAGAAGGCTGGGGCGAGATCATCGTCACCGGGCGCAGCCTCAATCGGGCTCAGGAAACGACCGCTCGGCTCGCGGCTGACACAAAAAGGCAGGTCTTCACGCCGCTCGAGCTTGACCTGAACACGGCCGCCAGCGTCCAGTCCGCGCTGGCCGAGCTGGTCAAACGAGGTCGGCCGGTCGATTTTTTGCTGCTCAATGCAGGCTTGGTCCCCTTCAAGCAGCGCGCGATGACGGCGGCGGGCGTCGAGGCGTCTCAGGCCCCGCTCATTGGCCATCATCAACTGACTGTCGGGTTGCTCAACGCCAACCTGCTCGGTCCCAACGCGCGGATCGTGATCGCAGGCGCAGAACCGGCCCGAGGGGGCGTACCCTTTTTCAAATACACTGACTTGCCGGAATTCGCAGCCAAACACCACAAGGGCAACCGAACCGCCGCTGTGGAAGCCCTGATCCGCAGCGGGCCGAACGTGAAGTACGCGCCCAACAATGCGTATGCCGACGCCAAGCTCATTATCGCCTGGTGGACCGCGGCGCTGGCGCGCCGGCTACCCTCCCGCATGGCCGTGTACGCTGTCTCGCCCGGCGCGGCGACCGCCACCGAGGTGGTGCGAAGCGCCAGCCCGGCGTTGAGGTATCTGTTTATCCCAATCGTGAACCTCATTCCCGGCATGAATCAGACGCCGGAGACCGCGTCCCGTCGGTACCTCCAGGCGTCGGAGTTTGGAACCGACGTCTCAGGGCAATTCTTCGCCTCGGCGCAAGGGAAGTTCACGGGCCCAATCGAGGCGCAGCGCCACCCGCATCTCCACGATCGCGCCAGCCAGGAGGCCGCGTGGCAGGCGGTCGTCAAGGTCTCCGGCGTCGATTTGTCAAATCCGTCATCCTTAAGCGCGGCGTCCTGAGCGCCCGCCGCGGCGAAAGGGTCGCGGAGACGGGGAGCAGTGGGCGATTGCGGAGCTGCGTGGTCGGTCACCAAGGCATTTTGAAACAAATAGTTCAAAACAGTCTTGACCGCAGCCATGGCGCCCGATTATCGTACCATACAGTTCAAAATATGCAGGGCGGCGCTGGCGTCGCGAGGAGAACACGCATGGATCGGTACGAAGGGAAAAAGGCTGCAATCATCGGCGGCACCAGCGGCATAGGGCTCGCGACGGCGAAGATGCTCGTCGATGGAGGCGCGCGTGTTCTGGTGACGGGGCGGTCGCAGGCCGGCCTGGAATTGACGCAGAAAGAGCTTGGTAAGGGCGGCGTCGCGGTTTCAAGCGACGCGCGTTCGTTGACGGACCTCAACGCCCTCGCCTCCCGGGTGAAGGCCGAGTTCGACACTTTCGACCTGCTCTTCGTCAACGCCGGGTTCGGCCTCTTCGCCCCTCTCGAGAACACGAGCGAGGCGACCTTCGACGAGATGTTCAACCTGAACGCCAAGGGACCGTTCTTCGCGGTTCAGAAGCTCGCGCCGCTGATCAACCAGGGAGGCGCTGTCGTCCTCACGACCTCCACCGCGAACATCAAGGGGATGCCCATGATCGCCGCATACGGAGGGGCCAAGGCCGCGCTGCGATCCTTCGCTCGGACGTTCGCCGCGGAGCTGCTTCCTCGCGGGATTCGCGTCAACGCGGTGTCGCCCGGCCCCACCGAGACGCCGATCATCAGCAAAGCGTTTCCCGATAAAGCGACAGCCGACCACCTCACTGCGCAGATGCGCGAAGCCAATCCGATGAAGCGCTTCGGAACGCCGGAGGAAGTCGCCAAGGCCGTCCTCTTCCTCGCATTCGACGCGACCTTCACGACCGGACTCGAACTTCCGGTCGATGGCGGTTGGTCGCAACTCTAAGGGGCGCCGGTCATGGTTCCGCGCACTTTCCTTGTGACCGGCGCCTCGAAAGGTATCGGTCTCGCGATCTCGAGACGCCTCGCCGTCGCAGGACACCACATCGTCGGCATCGCCCGCGAGCCGCTTCCTTCCTTCCCCGGAAAGTTGGTCTCGGTTGACCTCAGCGATGACAAAGCCTCAGCGGAGACCTTTGTCGAGCTTGCCGAGCGCTATTCCTTCGACGGCGTGGTCAACAACGCCGGCGTCGGGAAGCTGCAGCGGCTGGGCGAGGTCGATCTTGCTGTCTTCGACGAACTCATGCGCTTCAACCTGCATGCGCCAATCAACGCCGTCCAAGCGGTCCTGCCGACGCTGCGGCGGAAGGGATGGGGCCGCATCGTCAACGTCACCAGTCTGGTGATCCTCGGAATGGTCAACCGGACGGCCTATGCGGCCAGTAAGGCGGCGCTGGGAAGCTTCACGCGGACGTGGGCGCTCGAGCTGGCGGAGACGGGCGTCACGGTCAACTCGGTGGCGCCAGGACCCATCGAGACCGAATTGTTCCGCCGCAACACGCCCCGCGGCAGCGAGGCGGAACGCATCTTCCTCGCAAATATCCCGATGCGGCGTCTGGGGCAGCCGGAGGAGATCGCGGCGGCGGTCGCCTTCCTGCTTTCGGAGGACGCCAGCTTCATCACCGGGCAGACCCTATTCGTCGACGGCGGCGGCTCCATCGGAAAAGCCGCGGTATGAGCCTCCCCCATGACGAGCTTGCGATGACAGGCACGGCGCGCCATTCGATCCCAGAGCCGGGGAAATTTCGCCGCGCCCTCGCGGTCCTCTGGGCGTTCCTCCAAGCGATGGAGTCGACCAGCTTCGACGGCGCTCTCGATCGCGTTGAACGCCTGGAACGGAAGGTCGAACGGCTCAAGGAAGAACTGCGCCTGAGCCGCGCTGCGAAGCCCGTCGATGCTCGCGTCGGCGGCGCCGATGGGGGCAAACACTGACAGCGTCGGTGAGCGGTTTCCGCGCTCAGGGGGGCCAAGGGTCCGTGTCGTGGTCCGGGTGCTGATGATTGGCGCTGCTGATGCGATTGAGCATCTCAGGGTCATGGGCATAAGTCGCGAGGTCGCCGGGCGTATCCAGCAGCGTCTGAAACCAGCGAACGCGGCTCTCATTGCCGTATTGCATTTCCGGCGGCGCGCGATTGGGATCATCTAAGGTTCCGACCAAAACCCCAATATCGTCCGCCTCGGGATAATCGAACGACAACGGCGTGCCGCAAGCGCTGCAAAAGCCCCGGCGACCGACGTCCGAGCTTCGAAAATAGCTGATTGCGCCTCGCGTAACCCGGAAAT
Organism: uncultured Alphaproteobacteria bacterium; assembly: GCA_963748545.1. GTDB lineage: Bacteria > Pseudomonadota > Alphaproteobacteria > Rhizobiales > Beijerinckiaceae > Roseiarcus. The sequence goes on along the minus strand of CAVVJO010000054.1, from coordinate 92,390 downwards.
CCGCTTTCTGAACGGGGCATATCACCGCGAAAGGACCGCCGACCGCCTTTTGACACATGCGGCAATGGCAAATATGCACATTGACGGGGCGTTCATCTAAGGCGTAGCGCACGGCGCCGCACTGGCAACCCCCTGTATGAACCGGCATGTCACCCCTTCCTGCAATCATATTGACGCTTCCTACCTGAAAGGGCCGCGACGGCGCCACCGATGCGCGGAAGGCGGGCGCCCTCGCGGCGGCGCTCCGCGGCGTCGCCGCCGCCGTGGCGATCGCGTTCGCGCCAACGCAATTCTGATCAAGCGGGCGGCTACGGTCTTTGCTACGGGGTTCGCAGGCTTCCCTAGGGGGCGATATGGAAAGCGTTCGGAAAGCGCTGTGGTTCATGGAGGGCCGATTTGGGGGCGAACTGTCGCTCGACGAATTGTCTCGAGCCGCCGGAATATCCCGCTATCACTTCGCCCACGTGTTCGCGGCGGCGACCGGCCAGTCGGCGATGCGGTACATCCGCGGTCGGAGATTGAGCGAGGCGGCGCACGTGCTTGCGAACGGCGGCCCTGACATCCTGAGCGTCGCGCTGGATTTCGGCTATGGCTCCCACGAAGCTTTCACCCGAGCGTTTCGCGACCAATTCGGACGAACCCCCGAGTCAGTTCGGGCGCAGGGCCATCTCGACAACATCAACCTGGTGGAGGCGATCAAAATGGATGATGGTTTGATCACGACCCTGGCGCCGCCGCAGATCGAGCAACGCGGATTGTTGCTGATCGCAGGCCTCGGCGAAAGGTATTCCTCCGACACCCATCAGCACATTCCGGCTCTGTGGCGGCGCTTGCAGCCCCATCTCGGCAGCGTCCCCGGACAAGTCTTTCCGGGAGGCGGCGGCAAAGGGGGGCGGACGTTTGGCGTCTGCCACAACATCGACGATGACTGTAACTTCGACTATCTCGCCGGTGTGGAGGTGTCTGGGTTCTCGGACCTTCCGGCCGAATTCTCGCGATTGCGCATTCCGCCCCAGCGCTACGCCATCTTCACGCACCGCGAACACGTTTCGACCATGCGCAACGTCGCCGTGACAATCTGGACAAAATGGCTCCCGGAGTCGGGCTACGAGGCTGTCGATGCGCCTTACCTCGAATATTACGGTGAGGATTTCGACGGGAGGACAGGCATGGGCGGTTTCCAAATGTGGATCCCGATCCGATGACCTGAGCCCTGCTGCTCGCGTCCGGCCCTCACTCGGAGTCGTGTCGTCGTACGCCGTAAAAAGCGCGACCGGGCGCCAGGCGCAAGTCCGCCCAGCGCCCCGTCGCGGCGCCGTAAGGCTCGCGGGTTGCGCCCGTGGCCGGCAAGTCTATAAGTCCGCGACACCTCGCGGGGCGGGGTTCCCGCCCTGCCCTTAGGACCGCCTGCGAAACGAGCCCGATTCCATGTCTACCCCCAAATCCAAGATCAAGCGCGTCGTCCTCGCCTATTCGGGCGGCCTCGACACCTCGATCATCCTCAAATGGCTGCAGGAGACTTACGGCGCGGAGGTGGTGACCTTCACCGCCGACCTCGGACAGGGCGAGGAGCTCGCGCCGGCGCGCGCGAAGGCGGAGATGCTCGGGATCAAACCGGAACACATCTTCATCGAGGACCTGCGCGAGGAGTTCGTGCGCGACTACGTGTTCCCGATGTTCCGCGCCAACGCCCAGTACGAGGGCCTCTATCTGCTCGGCACCTCGATCGCCCGGCCGCTGATCGCCAAGCGGCTGGTCGAGATCGCGCGAAAAGTCGGCGCCGACGCCATTTCGCATGGGGCGACCGGCAAGGGCAACGACCAGGTGCGGTTCGAACTGTCGGCCTACGCGCTCGAGCCCGACATCAAGATCATCGCGCCTTGGCGGGAATGGAGCTTCGCCTCGCGCACCGCGCTGATCGACTACGCCGAGAAGCACCAGATCCCGATCCCCAAGGACAAGCGCGGCGAGGCCCCGTTCTCGACCGACGCCAACCTCCTGCACACCTCGTCCGAGGGCAAGGTGCTGGAAGACCCGGCCGAGGAGACGCCGGCTTACGTCTATTCGCGCACGATCGACCCGGAGACCGCGCCCGACAAGGCCACGATCATCGAGATCACGTTCGAGAAGGGCGATGCGGTCGCTATCGACGGGAAGGCGATGAGCCCCGCGGCGCTTCTGACCGCGCTGAACGACCTCGGCCGCGACAACGGCATCGGCCGGCTCGACCTGGTCGAGAACCGTTTCGTCGGCATGAAGTCGCGCGGCATGTACGAGACGCCCGGCGGCGCGATCCTGCTCGTCGCCCACCGCGCGATCGAGTCGATCACGCTCGATCGCGGCGCGGCGCATCTGAAAGATGAGCTGATGCCGAAATACGCGGAGCTGATCTACAACGGCTTCTGGTTCGCCCCCGAGCGCGAATTGCTGCAGACGCTGATCGACAAGAGCCAGGAGTTTGTGACCGGCCGGGTGCGTCTCAAGCTCTACAAAGGCGGCGCCTATGTCGTCGGCCGCGACAGCCCGCATTCGCTCTACGATCAGGACCTCGTCACCTTCGAGGAGGGCGCCGTCGCCTACGACCACAACGACGCCGCCGGCTTCATCAAGCTCAACGCGCTCCGCCTGAGGACGCTGGCGAAGCGGAGGAAGCGGGCGGCGAAGGGGTGAGAGCGAGCGCCTTGCGCGCCGGCAATAGACGACCTTGCGATCGAGACTTTCGTCCTCGCCGACCTTCCAGAAACCTGGAGGGAAGAGGAAAGCTGGACGCAGGAGCGCGGCGACCAGTGGCAGGAGTCGCAGCGTTCGCCGTTCCTGCGGGTCCCCTCGGCGATCGTGCCCGTTGAAGACTCGCCCGACTTCAACGTGCTGATCAATCACCGCCATAGCGCGATATCGCAAATCCAAATCGACCGCGTCGACCCGTTCGCGCTGGACCAGCGGCTGTTCTGACCTTCGCGCCGCCCCGCGGCCGGGTTTCCCTTCGCGCTCAGAGCGCCGGGTGCGCCTCAACCGCAGAAACGATTTCTACACTTTTGAAATTCATGTTTCCAAATGACGAAGCGTCGTCCTCAGCGACCGCCTGATACGCTTGAACGACGTCATGTCCTGTCGGGATCGACGATGAAGCAAACGCAAGATCATCCGCCGGCATACGTTGCTGAATTTCGACAAGGAGATTGGCGCGTTGTCGTCCCGGTCCGAGGGAAACTCTCACCCCGGATCGCTCAATGCTCTTTTTCCAACCAAGGCGAGGCGAGCGCCTGGTTGCGGAGCGACGTTGGCGTTCATGCGATCAATGTCTTGAGAGGGAAAGTCCCGCTCTTCGGCTGAGTTTCGCTCTTCGACTTTTCCGTCGGCCTGAACATTACCGCCGTCCGGCCCCTCTCTTCAAAAAAGAGCGCACGCCTCTACCAGTCGAGCTTCACGCCGTTCGCCCTGGCCGCCGCCGCCACGAATTTCTGGGTCTGGGCATAGGCGTTGCCAAGCGGCTTGGCGGTCGCGGGGTCCGAGATCTCCCCCCAGCGCGCGGCGATCGTCTCCGGCGTGCGTTCGGCCTCGTCGAGATAGACGCCCGCCGTCTCGGCGATGTGGGTGACGGCGAAGGCGCCAGCCCCGGCCCCGAGAATGACGCGCGACGGCGCTTCGTCGCTCGCCAGGAAGAGAACCGCCGGCGTCACGGTTTCGGGGGCGAGCAGCTCGGCCGCCGCCGCCGGTATCAGGCCTTCCGTCATCGCGGTGCGCGCGGTCGGGGCGAGGACGTTCACACGAATGTCGTGCTTGGCGCCCTCGAGGTGGAGCACGTTCATCAGGCCGATCATCGCCGCCTTGGCCGCCCCGTAGTTCGCCTGGCCGAAATTGCCATAGAGGCCCGAAGCCGACGAGGTCAGCACGATGCGGCCGTAGTTGCGCTCCCGCATGCCGCTCCACACCGCCTTCGTGCAGTTGGCTGACCCAAGGAGATGCACTCTGACGACGAGCTCGAACTCGGCCATCTCCATCTTGGCGAAGGTCTTGTCACGCAGAACGCCCGCGTTGTTGACCAGAATGTCGATCCGCCCCCATTCCGCCTCGACGCGCGCCGCCATGGCGGCGACCTGCTCGAAATCGCTGACGTCGGCGGAATCGGCGAGGGCCTGGCCGCCCGCCGCGCGGATCTCCTCGACCACCCTGAGCGCGCTTTCGGACGCCGCCCCGTTGCGGCCGAGATCGTTGACCACCACCCTGGCGCCGCGCGCGGCAAGGCCGAGGGCGTGACACCGTCCAAGACCCGCCCCGGCGCCTGTAACGATGGCGACCCTTCCATGAAAATCCACGGCCATGGCTTTCCTTTGTGAGCAGCGACCCTTGCGCCCGGCATTACTGGCGCGGACGCGAGGACGCAAGAGAACGGCCGCCGAAGGCTACTCGCGGATGTCACGTGACCTACCGCAAGGCGCAAGCTGTTGCACAGGCGTCATATTCGCGCGTCAAAGACCGCTCAGGCGTGACGAATCCGATTCTCCATCGGAGCGAATCGCGCGGGGCGCACCCCTCCATGGCGACCAAGACCGTTACAGACCTCGAAGACCTCCGCGCCCTCCTCGCCGAAGTGCAGGCGCTTCGCGAGGACATCGAAACCAAAGGCGCCGCGCTCAGGCGGGAATGGGGCGTCGCCGCCGAGCAGGCGCCTTCCCGCGCCACGAATTTGTCCCACTACATCGCCTTGCGGGGTCATGACCTCAACGAGCTGCAGCTCAAGCTTTCGGGGCGCGGGCTGTCGTCGCTCGGCCGCAGCGAGGCCAAGGTCGCAGCGACGCTCGACGTGCTGATCGTGACGCTGCGCCGTCTCACCGGCGAGTCCGCGGCGCCCTACCCCAGCCCAACGATCGCCCGCGCGAGCGCCTCGGAGCTGGAGGCCGAATCCGACCGTCTGTTCGGCAAGCGCGCGCGAGGCGCGCCGCGGGTGCGGGTCATGGCGACCCTGCCGCTGGAAACGGCCAGCCATCCCGAGCTGGTCGACAACCTGATCGCCGCCGGGATGGATTGCGCCCGCATCAACTGCGCCCACGACGACGCCGAAGTCTGGGGGCGGATGGTCGAAAATGTGCGGGAGGCTTCGGCGCGGCACGAACGTCCCTGCAAGATCTTGATGGACCTCGGCGGGCCGAAGTGCCGCATCCAGCGCGTGAAGGCGCCGCCGAAGGCCAGGCTGGTGCGCGGCGACCGCGCCACGCTGGTCGACGAACTAAAGGAGAAGACGAAAGACCCGATCGCCTTCTCGCTCAACTTTCCCGAACTCGTCGACCAGCTCGCCATCGGCTCGGAAGTGTCCATCGACGACGGCAAGGCGGCCGCCCGGGTCGTCTCCAAGACGTCGGGCCGGGCCGAGATCGAAGTCTACGCGGCGCGCGAGAAGGGCGTAAGGCTGAAGCCCGGCAAGGGCGTCAACTTCCCCTCGACCGAGCTCGAGCTGCCCCCGCTGACCTCCAAGGATTTTCGCGATCTCGACTTCGTCGCCGAGCACGCCGACCTCGTCGGCTTCTCCTTTGTCCAGCGGACCGACGACATCGAGCTCTTGCAAGACCATCTCGTCGCGCGCGCGCCCCGGCGCGAGCCGCACGGGATCGTGCTCAAGATCGAGACGCCGCTCGCGGTGCGCAACCTCCCGCGCCTCATCCTGCAATCGGCGGCCCACAATCCGACCGCCGTCATGATCGCGCGCGGCGATCTTGCGGTCGAGCTCGGCTTCGCCAGGCTGACCGAAATGCAGGAGGAAATCCTGTGGCTCTGCGAGGCGGCGCACACGCCGGTCGTCTGGGCGACCCAGGTGCTCGACAATTACGTCCGCGACGGGGTGGCGAGCCGCGCCGAAATGACCGATGCCGCGACCGCGCAGGGGGCGGAATGCGTGATGCTCAACAAGGGCCCGTACCTCGCCGAGGGCGTTGCGTTCCTGCGCGACGTGCTCGCCCGCATGGACCGGCATTTTTCAAAGAAATTCGTGCGCTTCGGCTCGCTGAAGGCCTGGAGCTAGCCCCTGCTGCTCTGATGGCTGGCCGTTTGGATTGGCCGCGCCGGGACCCCTTCGATCGGTCTCTGGCCGTGACCGCGCTCCCGATCGTTTCCGCGGATCCGGTCTTTGACGGCCTGATCCAGCGAATCTGGCGACTTGCCCACTGAGGCGGCCGCCCACGGTTGCCGTCGAGGCGCTTCGCCGTCCTTCCGCGAAGCGCCTCGAGGGGCGATCGCCCCTACCGGGTTCAGCCCATCAGCAATTCCCCGAACAGTTGCCAGCTCTGGCCGTCGAAGGTCGCGAGCTGCATCTGGCGGATCGGGCTGAAGTTGGTCGGGGAAGTGTTGATGCGCATGCCCGGCAGCAACAGCGGCAGCTCCAGGTCCTTGATGTTGGCCGCCTGTTTCATGACGTTCTCGCGCGACAGGTCGGCGCCGCATTGCTTGATCGTCTGGAGCATCGTTCCGGCCGCGCTGAAAGCGTAGGCGGCGTTGGCGTCAAGGAACTCCGCGTGGGACATATACTTATCGCAGAAGGCCGCCCATTCTTTCATTCCGGGATCGTCCTTCCATTTCGCGTCGGTCGGGTCCTTTCCGTAGTAGGCGCAAATCAGGCCCTTCGACTTCTCGAGCCCGGCGGGCTTGAGAACGGTCGCGATCGACGGCGAGACGTTACTGAGATAGCGCACGCCGTTCCAGCCGAGATCGTAGGACTTGCGGATCGCCTGCGCGGCGAACTTCGGGGTCGCGGCGATGAGCAGGATATCGGCGCCGGAACCCTGCAAGGTCACGACTTGAGAATCGACGGTCGGCTCGCTGGTCTCGTAGGACGACTCCTGCACGATCATCCCCGACTTGGCGCCGAGCGCCTCCTTGAGGCCGATCAGGTAGTCCTTGCCGAAGCCGTCGTTCTGATAGAGCACGCCGATCTTGCCGTCCGGCTTGGTGGCGAGGATGTGCTTGCCGTAGATGCGCGCCTCGGTCCGGTAGTTCGGGTTGTAGCCGATCGTCCAGGGAAAATGCTCTGGGTCCGAGAACACGCTCGCGCCGGTCGAGACGAAGAGCTGGGGAATCTTGTTGTCGTTGAGATACTGCCGGATCGCGAGGTTCGGCGCGGTGCCGAGCGTGTTGAACAGGAAGGCGACCTTCTCGTCCTCGACCAGCCGCCTGATCTGCTCGACCGTCTTGGGTGGGCTATAGGCGTCGTCGAGGCTGATCAGATTGATCTTGCGGCCGTTCACCCCGCCCTGATCGTTGACCATCTTGAAATAGGCGGCCTCCGTGCGGCCGATCACGCCATAGGCGGAGGCGGGACCGCTGTAGGGCATCGTCTGGCCGATCTTGATCTCCGTGTCGGTGACGCCGGGCGTATCGGCCCAGGCGGCGCGCGCGGTCGCCGCAAAGGCCGCGACGGCCGCGCCGGATTGTAGAAACGAACGTCGTGTGATCATTGTTACTCCTCCCACTCTTTAGTTTCACGGCGGCGAACGGCCCGCCGCCGCCATTACGGCGCCCGGGCCGTCCATCGCATCGCGGCGCGCAGCGCGCCGGCGACGCCGGCCGGCATGACCGCCATCGACAGGATCAACAGCACGCCGTAGATCGCGCCCGGGAGCGCCTTGGCGCTCTCGCCGAAGTTGACCGAAAGCTGGTCGGCGAGGTTGGGCACAAACTCGATGAACAGGGCGCCGAACACGACGCCGCCGAGAGAAGCGAGCCCGCCGACCACGATCCCCACCAGGAACGACAGCGACAGCGCCAAGCCAAAGCTTTCCGGGGACACGAAGCCGACGGCAAGCGCGCTCAGGCCCCCCGCGACGCCGGCGTAAAGCGCGCTGATCCCGAAGCAGGTCGTCTTGTAGAGCGCCGCATTGACTCCCATGGCCTCGGCCGCGATCGGTTGGTCGCGGAGCGCGACCAACGCCCGGCCAACCCGGCTCACGACGAGATTCCGCGCGGCAAAGTATAGCAAAGCGGCCGCGAGCAGGCAGACGAGATAGAGCCACTGGTCGCTCGTCAGCGGCAGCGCGAAGGGCGCGTGCGGCTTGATCAGGGAAACGCCGCTCGAGCCGCCGGTCCAGGCGTCGAAGCCCTTGAAGGCGAGGATCTGCGGCGTTGCGACCGCGAGCGCGAAAGTGGCGAGCGCGAGATAGAGGCCGCCGAAGCGCAACGCGGGAAAGCCGAACAGGAAGCCGGCGCCGAAGCAGACGAGGCTCGCAAGAGGAATGGCGAGAAAATAGGGGACGCCGAGTTTCGCGGTCAGGATCGCCGCGCCATAGCCGCCGATGGCGAAAAAGGCGCCATGGCCGAGGGAAATCTGGCCGTTGAAGCCGGTCAGCAGGTTGAGGCCCAGAAGCGCGATGGCGAGGATGAGCACCTGCGCGCCCTGATAGAGATGATAGCCGGAAGCAAAAAACGGAAACGCGAGCGCCGCGGCGAGCGCTGCGAGGGTCAGAAGCGTTCGCGTAGCGCTTCGATCCGTCATCGTCAGACCCTCGCCACGATGCGCCGGCCGAACAGGCCCGACGGACGCCAGACCAGCACCCCGACGATGATGGCCAGCGCCACCGACAGCTTCACCTCCGAGCCGACGACATAGGCGCCCATCAGGTTCTCGAGAACCCCGACCGCAAAGCCCCCGAAAGCCGCGCCAAACGGATTGTCGATGCCGCCGAGCACCGCGCCGGCGAAGGCGTAGAGGAGGATGCCCGCCATCATATTGGGATCGAGGTAGACGATCGGCGCCGCCATCATGCCGGCGACCGCGCCGATCGCCGCGGCGAGTCCCCAGCCGATCGCCAGCATCCATCCGACTCGTATGCCGACCAGCCGGCTCGATGTCGGATTCTGCGCCGCGGCCCGCATGGCGAGACCGAGCGGGGTGAAGCGGAAGAACGCGTAGACCAACATCAGCACGCACAGGCTCACCAGCACCGAGCCCGATTCATGCGCCGACATATAGCGCTGTCCAAACCACGGGCGCCCGTCGAACGGGGTCGGAAAATCGGTCACCGAATAGCCGTAGAGCCAACCGGCGAGCGCGTTGAAGATCAGCGCAAGGCCGATAAACACGATGACGGAGGCGAGCACCGGCGCCTTGGCGAACGGCCTGACGATCGTCCGCTCGATCGCCACCCCGCCGAGGAAAGACACCACGACGGTAAGCGCGAAGGCGCGCCAATACGGCCAGCCGAAATCGGTCAGCTTCCAGGCGAAATAGGTCGAAAACATCGCCATCTCGCCCTGGGCGAAGTTCACCAGTTGAGTCGCCTGGTAGATCATCACCAGCGCGAGCGCCATGATCGCGTAGACGCCGCCAAGCGCGAGACCGGACGCGAGCTGGTGAAGGAACTCGTTCAAGCGCCCGCCTCCTCGACGAGGCCGGCGCACGGCGACGGACGGCGCCCCGTTGACCCCTCGCCATTCGCCACTCGCCATTCGCCCGGACGGAAAGGACGCATCATCGCCTAGTATCCCAGGTACGCGCGGCGCACCGCGTCATCGCTCTTGAGGGTCAGCGAAGGGCCGCTCATCGCCGCCCGTCCCGTCTCGATCAGCACCGCGCGATCGGCAAGGTCGAGGGCGAGCGACGCGTTCTGCTCGACGATCAGCATGCTCATGCCCTCGTCGCGGTTGATCGCGGCGAGGATGCGGAAGATCTCAGCCACCACCAGAGGCGCGAGGCCGAACGACGGCTCGTCGAGCATCAGCAGCGCCGGCCGCATGAGGAGCGCGCGGCTGATCGCGAGCATCTGCTGCTCGCCGCCCGACAGCGTGCCCGCCTGCTGCCCTCGGCGTTCCGCGAGGCGGGGAAAATAGGTGAAGATCCGCTCGAAATCCTGCCGCACCGCCCGCCGGTCCGACCGCGTATAGGCGCCGAGCCGAAAATTCTCCTCGACGGTGAGATCGGTGAACGTGCCCCGACCGTCGGGCACGTGGGCGACCCCAAGTCGGGCGATCGTTTCGGTGGACAGCGCGCCGATCGGCTTGCCGCGGAGCCGAATGTCGCCCTCGCGGCGGATGAGGCCGGAAAGCGCCCTGAGCGTCGTCGTCTTGCCGGCGCCGTTCGCTCCGAGGAGCGCGGTGACGCCGCCCTCCTCGACCTCGAAGTCGAGCCCGAACAGCGCCTGAATCGGCCCGTACCACGCGTTGAGGGCTTTGACTTCGAGAATGGGTCCGCTCACGCCGCCGCGCTCCCGAGATAGGCGCGCACGACTTCCGGGTCCGACCGGACCGCTTCCGGGGACCCGTCCGCGATCACGCGGCCGAATTCGAGCGCGACAACCTGATCCGACACCCGCATGACGAGGTTCATGTGATGCTCGACCAGGAGCACGGCGACGCCGCGCCGGTCGCGGATGGCGCGAATTTCTCCGGCGAGCGAGTCGACCTCCTCGTGATTGAGACCGGCCGCCGGCTCGTCGAGCAGCAGAAGCTTCGGCTCGATCGCAAGTGCGCGGGCGAGCTCGACGCGCTTGCGCACCCCGAACGGCAGCTCCCCCACCGGCCGGTCCGCGACGCCTTGAAGCCCGAATTCCTCGATCAACGCCTCCGCGCGCTCCGACACCCGGCGCTCCTCGCGCCCGGCGAAAGGAAGCGCCAGCGCGTTGGCGAGAAAACCGCCGCGCGCCAATGCGTGGGCGCCGACGCGCACGTTGTCGCGCGTCGTCATGGTGGCGAACAGCGCGACATTCTGGAACGTGCGCGCCACGCCGAGCGCCGCCATCTCGTGACGCGCAAAGCTCGAAAGCGGCCGGCCGTCGAAATGGATCGCGCCCGCATGCGGGTCGTAGAGCCGGGAAATGCAGTTGAACAGCGTCGTCTTGCCGGCCCCGTTCGGCCCGATCAGGCCGCAGATCGCGCCCTGGGCAACCCGGAAGCGCACATCCTGCAACGCCGTGACCCCGCCGAACCGCATCGTGACGCCCTCGACCGAGAGCAGCGCGGTGTCGTCACGCCAATCACCTCCGGTCTTGGCTACCGCCTCGGCCAGCTCCATGGACCTTCCGTTCCCTCTCGTCGGCTTTTCGACCGACTCCGTTCGGCAACATCCGCGTTTCCGGCAGCCTTGTCACGCGCTTTGTCAACACGTCGCGCGGATCGGGGCGGCGGCTTCGCCTTGCCGGTCGGCGGCGCGCGCAAGCTCGCCTGCGATCCTGCCCGACATTGCCAATCGAGCGGTCCATCGCTAACATACTTAACGTGGTAAACGGCGCTCGGGCCAAGCCATCGGGCCCGGCCGCTTGGCCGCACCCCGCAGACATCCTGACCGGGCGGGGGGCGGAGAGAGATGACCGATTATTCCGGCTACGTTCCGACGAACACGAATCTTTATCTTGGCGATTACACGACTTCTCCCAGCGGGGTCTACTACGCCTACCTTGTAGGCGGGATGATTTACCCCAACACGCCGACATACAGCTTCTGGGTCGTGCCGGGTTCGGGTCCTTCCGTTTCGGGCTGCTGTCTGGGCTACCAGCCGGTCAGCCAATTCGCAAACGCCCCCAATCTCGGAGGCTTCTTCGCCTCGATGCAAGGCGACGGCAACTTCGTTATCTATACGTCGACGAGCGGACTGGATCAGGGGACGGTGCTTCCCGTCGCCGCGACCAACAGCCAGCAATCAACACAAGGGGCGTATTTTGCCCAAGTCGGGGATGACGGAAGCTTTACCATTTATTCGGGCGCATCCCCATCCCCGACCGCCGAAGCGATTTACACGGCGCCGAACAACAGCCACGGTTCTGTAACGAGCATAAACCTGACCAACATAACGTACGACTTTGCCCACGCGAACATCCTCTCCGAGACAGGCGTCGGGCTCTACAGTGCGGATTTCATCAACGCCACCACGTTGCCGGAACAGGTGAACGCACAGCAGAACATCAGCTACACGCAGACGGCGACGACGACATTCGCCGTCTCGGATGCTGTCGCCGTCGGCATCAGCGCCAATCTCAAGTTCGGCATCCCCGGGGTCGTCCAGGATTTTGTCCAACTGTCCGTTACGAACACAACCACCATCACGCATGGGAAGGCCGATTCGTCGTCGAATACTGTGACCGAAATCGCCGGCGCCCGGCCCACCATCCCTGCGCTCTCGACGTACAACGTCCAGATCACCGGAACAGCCGAGTCCTACGCCATTCCCTACACCTGGACGGGCGTTGCGACCTATCAGGACGGCACAACGGCCGACATTGTCGGCACGGGCACATTCGACGGCGGTTCGGAAGGCAATTTCCAGGTCACCACGACCTGCATTATCGCCGTGCTGCCGTCGACTTGCGCGCCCGGCAGCACCGAGGCGCCCGCCACGATCCTTCCAGTCCCCGAGCCCATAACCGCCATGCTGCTGCCGCTCGGACTCCTGGGAGTTGCCGCCGCGCGCCGCTTCCGTCGTCCAGCGGGCCTCGCGAGCCGCGCTGTCGGCTGAAGTCCACTCAGGCGCGGCGCTCCAGGAAGGCGAGAACGCCGGCCTTGTAGACCTTGTCGCCGACCGCCAGATTGTGGTCCCGGCCAGGAATCTCGAGCGCCTCGGCGTTCGGCATCATGGCGGCGAGCCTATGCGGATCGCCCGCGACGTCGTCACGCGAACCGACCGCAACGAGGGTCGGGGCCGCGATCGTCGCCATGCCCTTTTCGCTGACCGTCTGGCGCGAGCCGCGGATGCAGGCCGCGAGCGCCCTGAGGTCGCTCTTCGTCTGGTCGGCGAAGGCGCGAAACATGCGCTGCATCGGGTCGGAGAGATCGGCGAGCGAGGGCGCGTCCATCGCGTCCGCGATCCCGACCGGCAGCCCGACGCCATGCACCAGCCGGTCGCCGAGCCCGCCAAGAATGAGGGACCGGACGAGATCTGGCCGCCCGAGCGCCAGGAAAGCCGAAATGCGTGCGCCCATCGAGTAGCCCATGACGTCAGCTCGGTCGATGCGCAGGTGCGCGAGGAGGTTGGCGGCGTCGCGCGCCATCAAGTCGGAACGGTAGTCTGACGGCGCGTAGAGCTTCTGGCTGGCCCCATGCCCGCGATTGTCGAACGCCACGACCCGCCGCCCTGCCCGGCCGAGGGTCTGAACCCAGCGCGGATTGAGCCAGTTGATGCGATGGTTCGAGGCGAAGCCGTGGATGAGCAGGATCGGCTCGCCTCGATCCGCCCCCACCGCAGCCACGTCGATATAGGCGATGTGCACGCCATCAGAGGAGAAGGTCTTCAGCATCGCCGCCGATATGGCCGGTTTTTGTGAAGGATGCTAGCAAGCTTGCTGAGGAAGCGGGCATTTCGGCAGGCGCCATGAACAACCGGCAGGTCATCCTCGTCTCACGCCCTTCCGGCGTCGCGCAGGCGGAGAATTTCCAAATCCGCGAAACGCCGGTCGCGGCGCTGTCCGACGGACAGGTTCTGGTGCGCAACGCGTTCCTGTCGGTCGAACCCGCTATGCGCGGCTGGATCGCCGATGCGGGCAATTATTCGACTCCGGTCGCGATCGGCTCGACGATGCGGGCGCTCGCCGTCGGCACGATCGTCGAATCCCGGCGCCCGAGTGGGGCGCTGGAGACGTCGTAACCGGTTGGTTCGGCTGGCAGGAATGGGCGGCGATCGAGCCGGCCGCGATCGTGCGCCGGGTGTTGGAGACCGACCTGCCGGCCTCGCTCGCGCTCGGCGTCCTTGGGATCAACGGCGTCACCGCGCTCGTCGGCCTGACCGTCGTCGGCGAGCCGAAGGCCGGCGAGACGGTGCTGGTCTCGACCGCGGCCGGCGCGGTCGGATCGGCGGTCGGGCAGATTGCGAAGATTCTCGGCTGCCGCGCCGTCGGGATCGCCGGCGGACCCGACAAGGTCGCCCAGTGCCTGGAGACCTTCGGCTACGACGCAGCGCTCGACTACAAGGCGCCCGGCCTGCCGCAAGCCATCGGCGCTGAATGCCCCGACGGGGTCGACGTCTATTTCGACAATACCGCCGGGGCGATCAGCGACGCGGTCTATCCGCGCCTCGCCGTCGCCGCGCGCGTCGTGATCTGCGGCACGGCCTCGATCCAGACCTGGAGCCCTTGGCCGACCGGTCCTCGGGTCGAGCGTCATCTCCTGGTCAAGCGGGCCCGCGCGCAGGGCTTCGTGGTCATGGATCACATGCACACGTGGGAAGCGTCGGTCGCGCAACTCGCGGACTGGGTGCGGTCCGGTCGGCTCTGCTACGAAGAGGACATCCTCTTGGGGATCGAGTCCTGCCCCGACGCTCTTGCCGGCCTCTATCGAGGTGAGAACAGGGGCAAACGGCTGATTAAACTGTAGGTCCGGCGGCGCGGCGAGCGGGGCATTCGCCGCGCGACGTTTCGAGGGCGCGGACGGAAACAGGCCAGCCTATGTCGTCTGGCCATCCGCGCCGGGCGATACCCCCTGGCGCGCTCGATAGCCGAGGCAGCCAAGGCCCACAAAGCCGAAAAGCATCATCGCCCAGGTGGAGACCTCGGGGACGGCGGCCAAGGTCTGATCGGTCGTCAGGTCGGCGCCGGTCCCCGCCAGCGCGGCGTAGTGCGTGAAGGGGGCCCAGACGCCGCCGCTCGCATCCGCGTAATAATCCGGAGCCAGCGCGGAGACCGTGGGATTGACGGCGTCGTATGTGAAACCGCTCGTCCCGTATTCGACCGTCCAGATCGCGACCTGGATCGCCGTCGCGATGTCATCTGCGGTCTGCCCGGGCCCGGCGGCGCCGACAAGTTGATCCCCATGGACCATCAGTGCGCCGATCTGGCCAATCTGGGAGTTGTTCAGAGAGGTCACCGAGGCGATGTTGGTTGTGTTATAGGTTCCTGATCCCAACAGGGAATTATAAAGATCGATGCACCAAGCATTGTAGGTTCCGCTGGTGGTGATCAGGCGGATCAGGCCAGCGACCCCAGTCCCGGCAACCGGAGTGTCAACGGTGACGGAGTTCCCCGTTACCGTATAGCCGCTGTAATCCAGGGTCTCCGCCGAAGCGGCGCCCATCGCCAAAAGCATCCCGGCTGCAACTTGCGCACCCACAGACAAATATCCGCGCACTGACATTTTTGCCTCCACGACAAGATCAGGTGTACCGGCAGGAAATGGGAAAACGGGCGCGCCGAAGGGCGCGCGAGGGGCGTCCCACACGCAGGAATGGCGTCTAGGGGGAGCAGTACTCTTCAGGCGGCGCGTTCCGAGCGCGCACCATTCCGCAGGATCGTAGATGCGGGCCGCCGCCTTGCCCGGCGCTGCCGACGCCCGTGGCCCCGCCGGCCGCCCCACTCGCCGCCGCGGCGGGCGCGCTTGCAGATGACCCTGCCGCCGTCGCCGCGCTGGCCGCGGCGCTCGTGGACGCGCCGCCGTGCGCGGCTCCTCCGGTCGCAGCGCCGGAAGAACCGCCGGTCGATCCGCCCGCCGCACCGGTAGACGAGCCACTCGCGCCGCCACTAGTGGACCCGGTCGCTGCAGACCCGCCCGCAGCGCTCGGCGCAAACGCATCCCCTGGCGACGCAAAGACCAAAAGCGCCAGCGCCGCGACCGGCACAAGCAACGCTGGCGAATATTTCAAGAACGTGACTGTAGATTTCATTTCGACCCCGTTTCAGTCGGATAAGCAAATGCTTCCCCGCGGTCGTAAACTACTGGTCGTTTTCAATGTTCCAGCCCCCGTCAACTTTCTTAGGCGCCTGCGGCGGCGTTCGCTTGCCGCCGCGCCGGCGCGTCCACGAGTGCGACATTCCGCCGGCCCGAGCGGGAGGCCGGGGCTCGGCGGCGGAGGCGCGCCGGCCTCGGCGCTCCAGGCATGGCCTGACCGGCGTTCAAGCGCGGTCGCCGAACTCCAATCTTGCAAAGTCTTCCGGCCTCGTGCCATGTCGAAAGCCGCGCCGCATGGAAGCGTTCGCCGAGAGGCCAACCTCGACAGGGAGGTTACGACATGAGCTGGTTTGGACGGTTACGAACCGCGGCGTTCGCGCTGGCGCTGACCGGGTTGAGCGCCCCGCCTGTCGAGGCGATAGAGTTCGTCGGCGGCGCCGGGCCCGCTGCGCAAATGACCGACGGTTTGCTGGCGCAAGTCCGCGCCGTGCGTCACGGCGGGGGACACCGCGGCGGGGCCCGTCCTGGCGGCGGTCACCGCGGCGGAGCCCGTCCTGGCGGAGGTCACCGGCCCGGCAATGTGCATCGGCCAGTCCATCGACCTGGCGGCGGCCACCGCCCCCCGGGCCACCGGCCGCCGGTCAATCGCCCGGGCCATCGCCCGCCGGTCCATCGGCCGCCGGGCCGCCGCCCCGGTTATCGCCCGCCCGTTCATCGGCCCGGCGTGCGGCCGCCGGTCCATCGTCCGGTGGTGGTCGCGCCGCGCGCCGTTTGGGTCGGCCGCCCGGGCTGGTATCGCTGGAACCCCGGCGGCGCCATCGCGGCCGGCGCGGCGCTCGGCTTCGTCGCGGCGTCGGCGGCGACCTGGGCCGGGCCGCCCCCGCAGCCGGGCCTTTGCTGGTATTATACCGACCCGAGCCGGCGTCAGGGCTTCTGGGATGCCTGTCCGTGACGCCCCGGCGTTGCGCCGATCGTCGTGGCGGCGCCGGAGTTCCCGCCCGGCTCCTGGCCATTGATCGGCCGCACAGGCCTGATGGTCTGAACTGCTAATCGGAGAAATGCCGGCGCATGGTCGCGCCGGCGATCGCCATGAGAATTCCATCCGGCCATAGCGAAGACCCCGCCCGATTGCAGGGGCTGAAGAACCTCTCCGCGCGGGTCACGCTCGTGAGCGCTTTTGTGCTGACCGTCGTGAAGCTCGGCGGCTGGCTTTTGACCGGCTCCATGGCGCTGATGGCGTCGGCCGTCGATTTCCTCGTCGACGCCGGGGCGAGCTGCGTCACGCTGCTCGGCGTCCGGTACGCTCAAAGGCCGCCAGACCACGAGCACCGCTTCGGTCACGGCAAGGGCGAAGCGGTCGCCGCCTTCACGCAGGCGACCTTTCTCGCCGGCGCCGCTTTCGTGCTGGCGTTCCAGTCGATCCAAAGGCTGATCTTTCCGGTTCCGCTCGTGGCGATCGAAATCGGGGTTGTCCTGATCTCCGGAAGCCTTTTGGTCGCCTGCGAACTCGTGGCGCAGCAAAGCTTCGTGGTCTCGAGGACCGGCTCGACCGCGATCGCCGCCGACCGGGCGCATTACATCACCGACATCGCGCTAAACGCGGCCGTGCTGGCCGCGCTGGGCGTCACAAAGATCACGGGCTGGACCCGCGCCGACCCGGCGTTCGCGCTGGCCATCTCCGCCTACATGCTCTGGAATGCTTACGGCATTACGCGCGAGGCGCTGGAGCAGTTGCTCGACCGGGAGCTGCCGAGCGCGGAGCGGCTAAAGATCGCCGAAACGGTGCGCGCCTGTGCGGGCGTGCGCGACATTCACGATCTCCGCACCCGCTTTTCCGGAGACCGGATCTTCGTCGAGTACCACCTCGAAGTCGATCCGGGTCTGACCGTCGACATCGGTCACGCGATCGGCGATGCGACCGAATCCGCCGTGCAGGATTTGCTGCCGGGCACTGTCGAAGCGACCGCGCATGTCGAGCCCTACGGCATCGTCGACGCACGGCTGGACGATGCTGTCGCAGGCAAGTCATGAGCCCCATGTCATGAGTCTCCATTCGTGACCGTTCCTGATCGGAGCTGAGGCATGAGCGACAACGGGCATGCGCATGACCACGTGCACGGCGACGGGCGTCACGACCATGGGCCTGCGGCGAGCCCGCACGACCACGACCACGCTCACGCTCACGCTCCCGCCGATTTCGGTGCGGCCTTCGCCATCGGAATCGCGCTCAACGTCGGGTTCGTCGCAATCGAGGCGCTCTACGGCCTGCTCGCCAACTCGGTCGCGCTTCTCTCCGACGCCGGGCACAACCTCGGCGACGTTCTTGGCCTCGCGGCCGCGTGGCTCGCGAGCCGGCTGGTTAAACGGGCGCCCTCGGCGCGCTTCACCTACGGCCTGCGCGGCTCGTCGATTCTGGCTGCGCTGTTCAATGCAGTTTTCCTCCTGATCTCTGTCGGGGCGATCTCCTGGGAGGCAATCCTGCGGCTGGCCGATCCGGCGCCGGTCGCCGGCAGAACGGTGATGGTGGTCGCGGCGATCGGCATTCTCGTCAACGGCGTCACAGCTTGGCTGTTCGCATCGGGGCAGAAGGACGACATCAATCTGCGCGCCGCTTTCCTGCACATGGCGTCGGACGCGCTCGTCTCGGCCGGCGTGGTCGTCGCTGGGCTCGTGATCCTTATGACCGGCTGGCTATGGCTCGATCCGCTGACCAGCCTCGCGGTCAATCTCGTGATCGTCTGGGGAACCTGGGGCCTGCTTCGCCAATCGCTGAACATGTCGATGGCCGCCGTCCCGGCGAGCGTCGATCCGGCCGGCGTGCGCGACTATCTCTGCTCGCGTCCGGGCGTGGCGGCGGTCCACGACCTGCACGTCTGGTCGATCAGCACGACCGAGACGGCGCTGACTTGTCATCTCGTCATGCCCAGCGGTCACCCAGGCGATCCCTTCCTTCACGATCTTTCAACCGAGCTCGCGCGGCGCTTCCGCATCGGTCACCCCACCGTGCAGATCGAGACCGATCCCGATAGCGCCTGCGCGCTCGCGCCGGACGAAGTGGTCTAGCCCGCGTGACTCGCGAAGCCGCGACCCTCGACCGTCCTCTGCTCGCCCCCGCCTTTTTCCGCCGCGGCGTGATTGCGGTTGCGCGGGCTCTGATCGGCGTACGATTGACGGTCGGGGGCGTCGGCGAACTCATCGTCGAGGTGGAAGCCTACGATCGCGAGGACCCCGCCTCGCACGCTTTTCGCGGGCCGAACGCGTTGAACGGCTCGATGTTCGGACCGCCGGGCCACGCCTATGTCTATCGGAGCTATGGCATCCACTGGTGCCTCAACTTCGTCTGCGGAACGGGCCCGGGCGCGGCCGTGCTGATCCGCGCGCTCGAGCCGACCGACGGGATCGAGGCGATGGCGGCGCGCCGGGGAACGGCGGAGCTGCGCAAGCTCTGCGCTGGCCCCGGCCGGGTCTGCCAGGCGCTGGCGATTACCCGCGCGACCCATGACGGCCTGTCGCTCGAGCGGCCTCCATTTGCGTTGAGCCGCGACGATGTCGTCCGCACAATCGTGTCGGGCCCGCGCATCGAACTCACGAAGGGCGTCGAGACGCCCTGGCGCTTCGGCCTGAAGGACTCGCCCTATCTCAGCCGTCCCTTCCCCAGGCCCTCGTAGCGTTGACCTCAATAAAGCGTCGGAGGAAACACGAGTGACGACGGATGAATGCGCGCCTGCCCCCGTGTCCGACCGCATGATCCTGATCGTGGTCGCGGCATACGCCGCTTCGTTCGTCGGGCTCGGCTTCATCGTGCAGACGCCCGCAGAACTGCTGCGCGGCCTCGGCGCGATCCTGACGACCCGCGACGCGCTGCTTACAGACTATTTCGGGGTCGGGGGCGTCGGGGGCGGATGCGTCAGTGCGGGCCTGCTGACGCTCGCCGCGGTTGGGGTCTACTGGCGCGCCGGAGCGCAGATGACCGGCGCCGCGGTCGCCTGCCTTTTCCTCGTGCTGGGTTTCGGCCTGTTTGGAAAGAACCTGCTCAACGTCTGGCCGATCGTCGCGGGCGTCGCGCTCTACGCCCGGTTCCGCGGCGAAGCGCTCCGCGCGCATCTCAACACCGCGTTTTTCGGAGCGGCCCTGGCGCCGATATTCTCGGAAGTCCTGTTCTCGACCGACCTCGCCCCAATGGTCAGCGTTCCGCTCGCGCTCGCGACGGGGCTCGGGGTCGGCTTCATCCTGCCCGCCGCCGCGGCCCATCTCTTCCGCACGCATATGGGCTTCAGCCTCTACAACATGGGCTTCACCGCGGGCGTGGTCGGGACGCTGGTGGTGGCGATGTACAAGGCGTTCGGCTACGTGCCCGATCCCGTGTTCATCTGGACGAAGGGGGCGAACGGCCTCCTGTCGGGCTTTCTAGCCCTGATCTTCGCGTCGATGGTCGCAGTGGGATACGCGTTCGATCCCCGCGTCGTCCGGCGCCTCGCGATCGTCCTGAAGACGCCAGGACGCGCGCCGACGGATTTTATCGCGCTTGCGGGATTCGGCGCTACGCTCGCCAATATGGGGCTGAGCGGAGCGGTCGGCGTCCTGTACGTGCTGGCGACCGGCGGCGATCTCAACGGCCCGACCATCGGCGCGATCTTGACCATCGTCGGCTTCGCAGCCTTCGGAAAGCATCCGCGCAATATCGCGCCCATTATGATCGGAGTCTTCATCGGCGCGCTGTCACGCTTCGCGAGCCCGGCCGATCCGTCGTTGACGCTTGCCGCGCTGTTCGGGACCACGCTTGCGCCGATCGCCGGCCGCTTCGGCGTCGGCTGGGGCGTAGTGGCGGGCTTCGTACACGCCTCGGCGGCTTTGACGGTCGGTCCGCTGCACGCGGGACTCAATCTCTACAACAACGGCTTTGCGGCCGGCATCGTCGCCTCTGTCCTCGTGCCCGTGATCCTCGCGGTGCGCGCCGGGCTCGGCTATCAGGACAGCGAGGCCGCGGAGAAAGCGTGACGCCGCCTCGTCATTTCGTTTCCGAGCTCGGCCGGGTCCGCTCGCCCGGAAGCAGGAACATCCAGGAGACCAGGATGAATGGCGCGGTCAGCGCAGGGATCGCGAACGGGCGCAGGGCGACGTCGAGCGCCGCCTGGGCGATGACCGTAAAGACGACCCCAAGCGCGGCGTAGAGCGTCGCCTCGACGCCGGGCCGGCGGAAGGTCACGCCAAGCGCGATCGCGGTGAGCACCGGGCTGAATCCGAGAAGCCCCTGGGACACGAGATCGCTCTCCACGCCGAATCCGTGCGCGACCGCAACCGCGAGGATCGCGCCGCCAAGCGCCAAGAGCGCCGCCGGGATCGAGCTGATCGCGAGCCCCGCCAGCAGCAGAACCGCCGACACCACGCTCGCCTTGAGAAACACTTGCGAGACCGAGAGAAGCACCGCTTCGACGAACGCGACCGGTCCGACGGCCAGAGTCGCAGCCGGCTGGAACGGCGCCACGATTCCAGCAGCGGGAAGCGCCGTGCCGGAAAGACCCGCAAATCCATAGGTCGCGAGCAGCATGATCCAGGTCACCGCAACGAACGGAAAGGTCAGCGCGGGGGCGCCGGTTGGCTTGAGCGCGTTGGCCGTTCCGAGCGTGGCGACAGTCGAGACTGCAGCGCCGAGCGCGACATAGACCCAGAGCGCAGGACCCGGAGCAAGGAACGTGGCCAGAGCCAGCCCGACCAGCGCTCCGTTATAGCCATAGAGGCCCGCCTTCAGCGACGGCTCGTCCACCGCGAGCCAGACCGCGGTGGCGGTCGCGATGAGGACGCCCAGGACGCCGGCCACCAGCACCGGAACATCGCCCGCGACGATTGCGCCCCAAGCGATCGCGGCGAGAAACAGGAGGCCGCTCAGCGGATTGTCCTGAAACATCACCTGCCCGACGCCGCGCAAGCTTATATCGACGAACCGCAGGATCGGCGACGGCGCGCACAGACCTTCCCATCGCGAAAGCAGCGCGTCCATGAGCGGCGTGTCCTCCCGGGTGGATCCGGCGGCCCGCTTCGGGCGCACGCTCCCAGGCGAAGGATAGGGCCGACTCGAGCCTTCGGGCAAGGCGCGTCGAGAAAGCCGCGGTGCCCTTAGCGTGTTCGTCAAAAAGAAAGCCGCCCGAAGGCGGCTCTCCATTCGCTGTTTCGGGCGTTCGCCTTTACTCCGCCGCCGGCCGCGACCGCTCGCGGCGCTGCGCCGGACCTTCGACGGCAGGAGCCGCTAGCGGAAGCGCCGCCGGCTGCTCCGATTCCTCGGCCTTCTGCGCCAGGATCAGCGTATCGCGCATCGATGCGATCGAGCGGACCTTCGACATCGCCGCGCCCGTGCCGGCCGGGATCAGACGGCCGACGATCACGTTCTCCTTCAGGCCTTCGAGCGTGTCGACCTTGCCGTTGACCGCCGCCTCGGTGAGGACGCGGGTGGTCTCCTGGAAGGACGCCGCCGAGATGAACGAGCGTGTCTGCAAGGACGCCTTGGTGATGCCGAGCAGGACCGGCTGTCCGGTCGCGGGCTTCTTGCCCTCGGCCAGCGCCGCCTCGTTGGCCGCTTCGAGATCGAGCTTGTCGACCTGTTCGTCCTTCAGGAAGTCGGTGTCGCCCGGATCGATAATGTCGACCTTCTGAAGCATCTGCCGCACGATCACTTCGATGTGCTTATCGTTGATGCTGACGCCCTGGAGGCGATAGACTTCCTGGATCTCGTTGACCAGATAGGCCGCCAACTCCTCGACGCCCTTGATGGCGAGAATGTCGTGCGGCGCGGGGTTGCCGTCGACGATGAACTCGCCCTTCTCGATCACGTCGCCATCCTGCAGATGGATGTGCTTCGATTTCGGGATCAGGTACTCGACCGCCTCGACGCCCTCCTCGTTCGGCTCGATGCTCAGGCGCTGCTTGTTCTTGAAGTCGCGCCCGAAACGCACCGTGCCCGAGATCTCGGCGATGATCGCGTGGTCCTTGGGACGGCGGGCCTCGAACAGCTCCGCCACCCGGGGCAGACCGCCGGTGATGTCGCGCGTCTTGGCGCTGTTGATCGAGATGCGCGCGATCACGTCGCCCGCGCGCACACTCGAACCCGGCTCGAACGAGATGATCGATTCGACCGGCAGAGGGTAACGCGCGTCGCCGCCGCGCGGCAGCTTCAGGATCTTGCCGTCCGCGCCCTTGATGACGATTGCGGGCTTCAGACTCGCGGTGCGCGCCGACGAGCGCCAGTCGGTGACAATGCGCTTGGCGATGCCGGTCGCTTCGTCCACCTGCTCGGACATCGACAGATTGTCCAACAGATCCTCGAAGCCGACCACGCCGTCGATCTCGGTCATGAGCGGACGGGTGAACGGATCCCATTCGGCGATCCGCTGGCCCCGCTTGATCTTGTCGCCCTCGTCGACCTTGAGGCGCGCGCCGTACAAAAGGCGATGCACCGCACGCTCGGCGCCGTTCTTGTCGGTGATCACGACCGCGACGTTGCGCGCCATCGCCATCAGATCGCCGTTCGAGTTGCGCGCGACGTTTCGATTCCGAATCGTCACCTCGCCGTCGAAGTTCGAACTCGATGAACGACTGGTCCGCCAGCTGCGCCGCGCCGCCGATGTGGAAGGTGCGCATGGTGAGCTGGGTTCCCGGCTCGCCGATCGACTGCGCTGCAATCACCCCGACCGCCTCGCCCATATTGACCGGGGTGCCGCGGGCGAGGTCGCGCCCGTAGCACAGCGCGCAGACGCCGTTCTTGGCTTCGCAGGTGAGCACCGAACGGATCTTCACTTCCTGGATGCCGGCGGCGTTGATCGCGGGCATGTCCTCCTCGACGATCATTTGCCCAGCCTCGACGATGACGTTTCCGTCGAGGTCGCGCAGCGTCTCCGCCGACGTGCGGCCGAGAATGCGGGTTCCCAACGACGCCACCACCGTGCCGGCGTCGAGGATCGCCCGCATGCTGATGCCGCGCTCGGAGCCGCAATCGTTGGTGGTGATGATCGAGTCCTGCGCGACGTCGACCAGACGCCGCGTCAGATAGCCCGAGTTCGCCGTCTTCAGCGCGGTGTCGGCAAGGCCCTTGCGGGCGCCGTGGGTCGAGTTGAAATACTCGAGAACCGACAGACCTTCCTTGAAGTTGGACTTGATCGGGCTCTCGATGATCTCACCCGAGGGCTTCGCCATCAGGCCGCGCATGGCTGCGAGCTGGCGCATCTGGGTCGGCGAGCCGCGCGCGCCGGAATGCGACATCATGTAGATCGAGTTGATCGGCCGGTCGCGCCCAGAGTCGTCCTTAACAACGGCCGAGATGCCCGCCATCATCTCCTCGGCGAGCTTGTCCGAGCACTTCGCCCAGGCGTCGACGACCTTGTTGTACTTCTCGCCCTGAGTGATGAGACCGTCGTTGTACTGCTGCTCGTACTCCTTAGCGAGCGTCTCGGTGTCGGCGATGCGTTGAGGCTTGGTGGCCGGCACGACCATGTCGTCCTTGCCGAACGAGATGCCCGCCTTGAACGCCTCACGGAAGCCGAGCGCCATGATCCGGTCGCAGAAGATGACCGTCTCCTTCTGCCCGCAGTTGCGGTAGACGATGTCGATCATGTTCGAGATTTCCTTCTTCGTCATCAGCTTGTTGACGACGTCGAAGGGGATCTTGGCGTGCACGGGCACGAGCTGGCCGAGAATCATGCGGCCCGGCGTCGTGTCAAAGATCTTCGCCACACGCTGGCCGTTCTCGTCATAGGTCCAGGCGCGGCCCTTGATCCGCGTATGCAGCGTAATCGCCTTGGCGGCTATCGCGTGTTCGATCTCGCCCATGTCGGCGTAGAATCCGCGCACCGGGCGTTTGGTCTCGGGGTCTTCCTCGTACTGGCCCGGCTCGCCGTCGCGCATCAGCGACACGTAGTAGAGGCCGAGCACGATGTCCTGGCTAGGCACGATGATCGGCTGGCCGTTGGCGGGATGGAGGATGTTGTTGGTCGACATCATCAAGACGCGCGCCTCGAGCTGAGCCTCGAGCGACAGCGGGACGTGCACCGCCATCTGATCGCCGTCGAAGTCGGCGTTGAACGCCGAGCAGACAAGCGGATGCAGCTGGATCGCCTTACCCTCGATCAGGACCGGCTCGAACGCCTGAATGCCGAGGCGGTGCAGGGTCGGGGCGCGGTTCAGCATCACCGGATGCTCGCGGATCACCTCGTCGAGGATGTCCCAAACCTCAGGCTTCTCCTTCTCAACCAGCTTCTTGGCCTGCTTCACCGTCGCCGACAGGCCTTTGGCGTCGAGACGCGAATAGATAAACGGCTTGAACAGCTCGAGCGCCATCTTCTTCGGCAGGCCGCATTGATGGAGTTTCAGCTCCGGGCCGACCACGATCACGGAACGGCCCGAATAGTCGACTCGCTTGCCGAGCAGGTTCTGGCGGAACCGGCCCTGCTTGCCCTTGAGCATGTCGGCAAGCGACTTCAGCGGCCGCTTGTTTGCGCCGGTGATGACGCGTCCACGTCGCCCGTTGTCAAACAGGGCGTCCACCGACTCCTGCAGCATCCGCTTCTCGTTGCGGATGATGATGTCGGGCGCGCGAAGCTCCATCAGCCGCTTCAGGCGGTTGTTGCGGTTGATGACGCGGCGGTAGAGATCGTTGAGGTCCGAGGTCGCGAAGCGCCCGCCATCGAGCGGCACCAGCGGACGCAGGTCCGGCGGAATAACCGGGACTTCGGTCAGGATCATCCACTCTGGCTTGTTGCCCGAGTGCATGAACGCCTCGATGATCTTGAGCCGCTTGGCCAAACGCTTCGGCTTCAATTCGCTCTTCGACTCGGCGATCTCGACCTTGAGATCTTCGGCGATCTTCTGAAGGTTCATGCCCTTCAGCATCTCGCGGATGGCCTCGGCGCCGATCAGGGCGGTGAAGCTGTCCTGCCCATATTCGTCGAGCGCGCGCAGGAAGTCGTCCTCGCTCAGGAGCTGGCGGTCCTTGAGCGGCGTCAGGCCCGGGTCGAGCACGATGTAGGACTCGAAATAGAGCACGCGCTCGAGGTCCTTCAGCGTCATATCGAGCAGAAGCCCGATGCGGGACGGCAGCGACTTCAGGAACCAGATATGGGCAACCGGCGCGGCGAGCGAAATATGGCCCATCCGCTCGCGCCGCACGCGCGACAACGTGACTTCAACTCCGCACTTTTCGCAGATAACACCCTTGTACTTCATCCGCTTATACTTGCCGCACAGGCACTCGTAGTCCTTGATCGGCCCAAAGATGCGGGCGCAGAAAAGGCCATCCCGCTCCGGCTTGAAGGTGCGGTAGTTGATCGTCTCCGGCTTCTTGATCTCGCCGAACGACCACGACAGGATCTTCTCGGGGCTCGCAATCGCGATCTGGATCTGGTCGAACGCCTGCGGAGCGGCGACCGGCGCGAACGGATTGGTGATTTCCTGGTTCATTCTCGTCTCCCGCGAGCTTGGGCGCGGCCAACGCCCAAAACTCGCACTGATGGAAGAAAGTCGCGGCGCAAAAGCCGCGTGGCAATTTTCTTATCCGCTGGCTGGCGCCCGACTTTCCCTACAGGCGCCGGCGCTGTTATTCGGCAGCCTCCGCCGGCGGCGTTTCTTCCGGCGCGCGCTTGATAGACGCCAGTTCGACGTTGAGGCCGAGCGACCGCATCTCCTTGACCAGCACGTTGAAGCTCTCGGGAATGCCGGACTCGAACGTGTCGTCTCCGCGCACGATCGCCTCGTAGACTTTGGTGCGCCCCGCCACGTCGTCCGACTTCACCGTCAGCATCTCCTGCAGCGTGTAGGCGGCGCCGTAGGCTTCGAGCGCCCAAACCTCCATTTCGCCGAACCGCTGACCGCCGAACTGCGCCTTGCCGCCGAGCGGTTGCTGGGTGACGAGGCTGTAGGGACCGATCGATCGGGCGTGGATCTTGTCGTCGACGAGATGGTGCAGCTTCAGCATGTAGATGTAGCCCACCGTCACCTTTCGGTCGAACGTATCGCCGGTGCGCCCGTCGTAGAGCGTCACCTGCCCGGAGGAGTCGAGACCCGCTTTGTTCAGCATCTCGACGATATCCTTCTCGCGAGCGCCGTCGAACACCGGGGTGGCAATTGGGACGCCGCGACGCAGATTCTCGCCAAGCTCGGCCAGACTCTCGTCGTCGAGCGCCTTGATCGTCTCGTCGTCGCCGTAGATCTCGTCGAGCTTGCCGCGCAGCAGCTTCGAGTCCTGCGACCGCAGATACGCGTCGACCGCCTCTCCGACCTGCTTGCCGAGTCCCGCGCAGGCCCAACCCAGGTGGGTCTCGAGGATCTGTCCGACGTTCATGCGGCTCGGCACGCCGAGCGGATTGAGCACGACGTCGACCGGCTGCCCATCGGCGAGGAAAGGCATGTCCTCCTGCGGCACGATGCGCGAGACCACGCCTTTGTTGCCGTGGCGGCCCGCCATCTTGTCGCCAGGCTGGATCTTGCGCTTCACCGCAATGAAGACCTTGGCCATCTTCATCACGCCCGGCGGCAACTCGTCGCCCCGCTGCAGCTTCTCCACCTTGTCGAGGAAGCGGTTCTCCAGCGACTTCTTCGATTCGTCGTACTGCTTCCGCATCGCCTCGATTTCAGACATCGTCTGATCGGACTCGAGCGCAAAGCTCCACCACTGCGAGCGCGGAACCTCTTCCAGAAGGGGTCGAGCAAGGATCTGGTCCTTCTTGAACCCCTTGGGTCCCGACAGCGCCCGCTTGCCTTCGAGCGTCTCGGCGAGACGCGCATAGACGTTGCGGTCGAGGATCGCCTGCTCGTCGTCGCGGTCCTTGGCGAGCTGTTCGATCTCCTCGCGCTCGATCGCCTGGGCGCGTTCGTCTTTCTCGACGCCGTGCCGGTTGAACACGCGCACTTCGACCACCGTGCCCTGAACGCCCGGGGGCACGCGCAGCGAGGTGTCGCGGACGTCAGAGGCCTTCTCCCCGAAGATCGCGCGCAGGAGCTTTTCCTCCGGCGTCATCGGGCTTTCGCCCTTCGGCGTGATCTTGCCCACCAGGATGTCGCCCGCCTGCACTTCCGCGCCGATGTAGACGATGCCCGCTTCGTCGAGGTTCTTCAGCGCCTCTTCCGAGACGTTCGGAATGTCGCGCGTGATTTCCTCAGGCCCGAGCTTGGTGTCGCGGGCCATCGCCTCGAATTCCTCGATGTGGATCGAGGTGAAGACGTCGTCCTTGACGATGCGCTCGGAGAGCAGAATCGAGTCCTCGAAGTTGTAGCCGTTCCACGGCATGAACGCGACGAGCACGTTGCGGCCGAGCGCCAGATCGCCGAGATCGGTCGAGGGACCGTCCGCGATGATGTCGCCAACCTCGACCCGATCGCCGACCTTGACCAGCGGCTTCTGGTTGATGCAGGTCGACTGGTTGGAGCGCTGGAACTTCATCAGACGGTAGATGTCGACGCCGGGCTTGGCCGCGTCGGTCTCCTCAGTTGCACGCACGACGATGCGGGTCGAGTCGATCTGGTCGACCACGCCGGTGCGCCGGGCGGCGATCGCCGCGCCCGAATCGCGCGCCACGATCGCTTCCATGCCCGTGCCGACCAGCGGCGCGTCGGAGCGCAGCAGCGGCACCGCCTGGCGCTGCATGTTCG
This sequence comes from uncultured Alphaproteobacteria bacterium, assembly GCA_963748545.1. Classification (GTDB taxonomy): domain Bacteria; phylum Pseudomonadota; class Alphaproteobacteria; order Rhizobiales; family Beijerinckiaceae; genus Roseiarcus. The sequence continues at coordinate 64,193 of CAVVJO010000054.1, read as the reverse complement.
AGCCCATCAGCGCGCGGTTGGCGTCGTCGTTCTCGAGGAACGGGATCAGCGCAGCGGCGACCGAGACGAGCTGCTTCGGCGACACGTCCATGAAGTCGACGTGATTGGACGCCAGGAACACGACGTCTCCGGCGCGTCGGCAGACGATCAGGTCTCCAGTCAGGCGCCCATCGGCGTGCGGCGTGTCGGCCTGCGCGACTGCATACTTCTGCTCCTCCATCGCCGACAGATAGACGACCTCGTCGGTCACCACGCCGTCGCGCACCTTACGGTAAGGAGCCTCGATGAAGCCGTACTTGTTGACCCGCGCAAAGGTCGCGAGCGAATTGATCAGTCCGATGTTCGGGCCTTCTGGCGTCTCGATCGGGCAGATGCGGCCGTAGTGGGTCGGGTGCACGTCGCGCACCTCGAAGCCCGCGCGCTCGCGGGTCAGACCGCCCGGCCCAAGCGCCGAAAGGCGCCGCTTGTGGGTGATCTCGGACAGCGGGTTTGTCTGGTCCATGAACTGCGACAGCTGCGAGGAGCCGAAGAACTCGCGCACCGCGGCTGCGGCCGGTTTCGCGTTGATCAGGTCCTGCGGCATGATCGTGTCGATCTCGACCGAACTCATACGCTCCTTGATCGCGCGCTCCATGCGCAGGAGGCCGATGCGATACTGGTTCTCCATCAACTCGCCGACCGAGCGGACGCGCCGGTTGCCGAGATGATCGATGTCGTCGATGTCGCCCCGGCCATCGCGCAGGTTCACGAGCGCCTTCACCACCGCCAGGATATCGTCCTTGCGCAGCGTGCGCTGAGTGTCGGGCGCGTCGAGGTCGAGGCGCATGTTCATCTTCACGCGGCCGACGGCCGAAAGATCGTAACGCTCGCTGTCGAAGAACAGCGAATGGAACATCGCCTCCGCGCTTTCGATGGTCGGCGGTTCGCCCGGGCGCATGACGCGGTAGATGTCGAAAAGCGCGTCCTCGCGAGAGGTGTTCTTGTCGACCTTGAGCGTGTTGCGGATGTACGGGCCAACGTTGACGTGGTCGATGTCGAGGATCGGCAGCTCGGTGAAGCCGACTTCGAGCAGGCCCGCCAGCGACTTCTCCGTGATCTCGTCGCCCGCCTCGGCGTAGATCTCGCCGGTCTCAGGATTGTAGAGATCCTCAGCGATGTACTGGCCGTAGAGGTCGGCGTCGGCCGAAAGCAGGGCCTTGAGGCCCTTGTCGGCGAGCTGCCTGGCCGAGCGCACGGTCAGCTTGCGACCAGCCTCGATCGCGACCTCGCCGGTGTCGGCGTCGATCATGTCGACCGTGCCCTTGAAGCCCTTCATCCGTTCGGGATCGTAGGGCACGCGCCAGCCGTCCTTGAGCCGCCCGTAGGTCACGGTGCGGTAGAAGGTCTTGAGAATCTCCTCGCCGTCTAGGCCGAGCGCGAACAACAGCGACGTCACCGGAATCTTGCGGCGACGGTCGATGCGGGCGTAGACGATGTCCTTGGCGTCGAACTCGATGTCGAGCCAGGAGCCGCGGTAGGGAATGATGCGGGCGGCGAACAGGAGCTTGCCAGATGAGTGGCTCTTGCCCTTGTCGTGGTCGAAGAACACGCCGGGCGACCGGTGCATCTGCGAGACGATGACGCGCTCGGTGCCATTGACGATGAAGGTGCCGTTCGGCGTCATGAGCGGCATGTCGCCCATGTAGACGTCCTGCTCCTTGATGTCCTTGACGGACTTGGCCTGCGTCTCCGGATCGACATCGAACACGATGAGACGGAGCGTCACCTTGAGGGGCGCGGCGTAGGTCATGCCGCGCTGACGGCACTCGTCGATGTCGTACTTCGGGGCCTCGTACTCGTACTTGACGAATTCGAGATGCGCCGTGTCGGCGAAATCCTTGATCGGAAACACCGACTTGAACACCGCCTGCAAGCCCTCGGTCGGACGGCCGCCCTTCGGCGCGTCCATGAGGAGAAACTGGTCGTACGAGGCCTTCTGCACTTCGATCAGGTTCGGCATTTCGCCGACTTCCCTGACGTGCCCGAAGACCTTGCGAACGCGCTTGCGGCCGGTGAATGTCTGCGCCATGTCGTTCCTCAATGCTCACGCCCTTCGGGCGATCCTTGCGGCTCAGGATCGCTCGCCAGAGCCGCCCGGGCGAACCGATCGCCCCGTCAAATTCCCGTCGAGGCGCGCGCCGCGCCCCTCGACGGTTCGATGAAACCCAACTTCAAAACGCGGGAACGGCCCCGGAGCCGAATGACCCGGGACCGTCCACTGTTTGACTGACGAGCCCGCACAGGGCTCGCCCGCTCATTACTTGAGCTCGACCTTCGCGCCGACCTTCTCCAGAGCGGCCTTGATCTTCTCGGCCTCGTCCTTCGAGACGCCTTCCTTGACGGGCTTGGGCGCGCCTTCGACGAGATCCTTGGCCTCCTTGAGGCCGAGCGCGGTGATCGCGCGGACTTCCTTAATGACCTCGATTTTCTTGTCGCCGACGGCGGCAAGAACGACGGTGAACTCCGTCTGCTCTTCGACCGGAGCCGCAGCGGCGGCCCCGCCAGCGGCGGGACCGGCGGCGACCGCGACCGCGGCGGCGGCGGAAACGCCCCACTTGGCTTCGAGGAGTTTGGCGAGGTCAGCGGCTTCGAGAACCGTCAGGGAGGAGAGTTCGTCGACGATCTTTTCGAGATTGGCCATGATGCGTGTTCCTTAATATGGGTTCGAACTGAGAGTTTTCAAAGAGCCTCTGTCAGGCTGCGTCTTTGGCGGCATAGGCCCCGACCACCCGCGCGAGCTTGGCGGCGGGCGCGGTGGAGAGCTGGGCGAGCTTGGTCGCCGGGGCGGTGAGGAGCCCCAGGAGTTTGGCGCGCAGCTCGTCGAGGGAGGGCAAGGTCGCAAGCGCCTTGACTCCGTTGACGTCGAGGGCCGTTTTTCCCATGGCGCCGCCGAGGAGCACGAATTTCTCGTTATCCTTGGCGAAAGCCACGGCTGCCTTGGCCGCCGCCACCGGATCGGCCGAATGGGCGATCAGGGTAGGTCCCTTCAGCAAGGGGCCGATCGAGGCGACGTCCGTGCCTTCGAGAGCAATCTGGGCGAGGCGGTTCTTGGCGACCTGGACGGACGCCCCAGCGGCCTTCATCTGCTTGCGCAGACGCTGCATCTGGGCGACCGTCAAGCCGGAATAGTGCGCCACGACCACGACCGACGTTTTCGAGAAGACGTCGTGAAGGGCCGCGACAGCGTCTTTCTTTTCCGCTCTATCCACGGTGCTGTCTCCGGTCGGCGGGCTTCAAGCCCGCCTGTTGCACATGCCGCGACGCGAAAATCTCGACGATTCTCGCTTCGCGGCGACTTGCGCCTGTCCCCGGAGATGGGCGAACCCAGCGCCGGACAGATGGTTCAAACCGCATCGGCCGTAAGGAATTCCCCACGGTTGAAAAATTCGGTCTTCCCCGTCTATGCTGGCCCCAAGTCAGACCCTGTCTAAGGTCCGTCACGGAATTAAGCGGTCCACCCAAGGGCGTTCCGCGCCTGCAGTCTCGGACAGGACATGGCCGGAATGGACGCAAGGGTTTCCCCTTCCGTCCTCCGGCCCATCCGCCGCCTCTCTTCAAGCCTGCCCCTTTCGAGATCGGGCCCAACTAGGGCGGTAGCCATGTATGATCATGCGGGGTCGCATCGCGCCGTCAACCCCGGTGGGGTTCCTTAACGCGTTTGTCCGCGCTGCGCAAGAGCCGCGGAACCGCCCGGCTCGATTTTCCTGGGGCGCCTTCCGAGCGGCGCAAACAAGATGGAAACGACCGTCTAAGCCGCCCCCTCCATTCGTCTGGATCGCGTCGCGTCTGCGCGAAAGGAGACAAAAACAAGCCCAACAAGTCCCGCGAGCATCATCGCCCAGGTCCCCGGCTCAGGAACCGCTCCTGTCGGCAGATAGCCGTAGTCGATCGTCCCCGGATTGCCATAGAGCGCCGCGCTGACGTTTGCGGCGCCGCTGTTGCTGCCGGGAGCGAGCGCGGCAGTGTCCGTCAAGAACAGGATGCGTCCGCCGCCGCCGCCGGTGAAGCCGCTCGTCGCCTGGATCCCGTCGTATCTGTAGGCCGCGATCGTAGGCGCGGCGAACAACAGGCCTCCGCCGGAACCGCCACCCCCGGTATAATTGAACAGGCCGTCCACCCCGCCGTCGGCGCCGTCGGCCTGGATCAGACTGTCGGCGCCGAGCACAATTCCCGACGCCGCGCTGAATTCGATTGCGCCGCCGGCGCCGCCGCCGCCCCCGCCCTTTGTGTCGATGAAGTCGGCGCCCGCGCCGCTACCGCCGCTCCCTGCGAGAAGATTGGTGTTGAGATCGCCGTAAGTCGTGGAGGAAAATGACGCCCCGTTCGTGCCGACGCCGCCGTAGGCGCCGCCAGCGCCGAACGAGTCGATCGTAGAGCCCGCAAGCGTCGTCGGACCTCCGCCAGGGCCCTGCCCCGGCGAGCCGACGTAGGTCGAACCCCACAGCCCGCCCTCGCCGCCCGCGCCACCGCCTGGGCCGCCCTCGCCGCCGAGGCCGCCCTGTCCCCCGTTTTCGCCTGCGGCGCCGTTGGCCAGAATGGAGCCGTCGATGTCTTCCGAGCCCTTGGACAGCAAAGCGAGGGGATTGGCTCCCGTCACCGTGATCGTCACACCGGTCCCGATCGTCACATTGGAGAACGTGAGAACGGCGATGTTCGGATCGAACGAACTCCCCTGATTGTAAAGCACGCCTGTCGCCAGAACCGAACCCATCGCGTTTTTGAGCACCGGAAGCCCGCCCGAGCCGCCACTCGTGTCGACCGTATAGGCGCCTGACACGAGATCGAGGACGCCCTCCGAGGCGAAATTTGACGGGTCGAGAACGGAGCTCGCTAGCGCCTGCCCCGAAAAGGAAAGAATTGCCGAGAGACAAGCGATGGGCGTCACAACCCTGCAAATCGTCCGCTTCGTCATGGCTCGTTACCCCCAGTCAAGTGTAATCACGCAGCGAATCGTGAAAAACAGGACGCGTGAAGCGGGACGGCGCAACCGGCCGCACGGTCTCGCTTCCTCGCGGCCAAGCGGACACAAGGATTGCAGGCGCGGCGACCGCTCTAGGCTTCCGCGGCCCCCGGATGTGCACCCCCCTTACAGCGCCCGCTCCGATAGCCTCGACCGCGCTGACCCCACGCGGCGGGCGGCAAAGCCAATCCCAACAAAACCCAGGAGCAACATGGTCCAGGTCGCCGGTTCGGGAATCGCCGATCCAAGCGGCCCCTCGCTGCCCAGCACGCCGCTGGTCGACGGGTCTTGTCCTGGCGACAGCGCCACGTCGGTGATGTTCAGCGTGGGGTCCCCGACAATCTGCGCGGTCAGGTCGACGGTCACTCCCGTCCCGCCCTCGGAATCCTCGAACGCCTCGATCGAGGTTCCGCAGACATTGCTGCCATTCCCGCAGATGTTGATGTAGTCGGCGTCCTGGGCGAGTTCGCCCGGGTATCCAGCGCTGAGGTTGCTGGTTGTTGTGATGATGATCTTATCGGTGCCAAGATAATCCGCGGAGCTGACGCTGTTGACATAGAAGCTAAGGTCAGCGCCAAAGATCAGCGTGTCCAGGTCGCTCGTTCCGTTGAGGAAGGTGATGACGCCCGCCTGAAACGGTTGGTGAATGTCGGCCGGGACTTGGCCTCCGAAGAAGATGAGTTCGCTGTAGCTGTCTTCGGGAGCGACGCCGCTCGTGGAAACGCCCCATTGCAGCTTGCTTCCGGTGGCCTGAATGCCGGACCCGGTTAGGGTCGTGTCAGCGCTATTGCCGACGCTGTAGGCCGCAGTCGAACTGTTGTCATAGTAGTACGGCGGCGACGACAGCGCCGGGTAGTGCGTGACATAGCCTTGTGTAACGATGTTGGAGAAAACGCCGATAATCGTCCCCCCGGCAGGGATCCCGTCGGCGCGGGCGGCGGAGGCGCCGAACGCCAGAAGGGGCGCCAAAATCGCGGCCAGTGCGAGCGCGCCGCCCTTTCGCGCCTCGAGTGCGGATCGACTTCTCATTTGATGGTCATCCATTGTGGTCATTTCCCCTATGTTAAAGACGTTACCAACGATTGCTGGGAGCTACCCTTCCCCTGCGAAGTCTTTGCGGCCCAATGATCGTCCCCTTCAGGTTGCGCCGCCCCGAGCGACCGCTCGCCCCGAACGATTTCGGCTTGCCTCCCAAGACTCTGCGAAAGTGAACGATAGTGTATTCAGCTTGTTTCGCCGTGCGATACTTGCCTATGGAAGGCAAGCAGAAAGTAGGCGCTTATTGATATCAATGTAAATTGGACGCAAGGCCTAGGACGTCTTAAGACCTGATCGACTTGGTGAAAGATCGACTTGCATGAGCCGACGCGAAGCTGCAGACTTTGAGAAACGGCTCAAGTCCCTCAATGCCACAGGCGGGTTAGGACCCGCGGTAGGCTTCTGCAAACTCCGAATGCCACGCGATGTCCCGTAGACGCGCTCCGTCCAGGGCGCTCAGCGTCTCGCGGTTAGACCCGCGAAAGACGCGTGGCTCCGATACCGCCCCTCAAAAAAGCATGCCCCCCGCATCAAGAGTGCGCTTGAACTTACACGTTGACCGCGAAAGTTTCAGACGCACGTCTCCCACAGAATTTCAGGGGTGTTATGCAAGTCAGAGCCGCCGTCTGCCGGTCCTTCGGGGCGCCACTCTCGATTGAAGACATCGAGATCGCCGAGCCGGGGCCGGGCGAAGTGCTGATCAGAACCGCAGCCTGCGCCATCTGTCACAGCGACATCCACTATATTGACGGCGCGTGGGGCGGCGACCTGCCCGCAGTCTACGGCCATGAAGCCGCGGGCGTGATCGACGCGGTCGGACCTGGCGTGACGCGACTCAAGCCCGGCGACCCCGTCGTCGCCACTTTGATCCGCAACTGCGGTTTCTGTCCCGCTTGCGCCGAGGGCGCTCCAGTCTTCTGCGAAGAGGTGTTCCCGCTCGACCGGCAGACCCCGCTCCGCGACGCCGACGGGCTGCCCCTCGTCCACGGACTGCGCACCGGCGCCTTCGCCGAGCATATCCTCGTGGACGCCTCCCAGGCAGTCAGGATCTCCCGGGATGTGAGGCTCGACGTCGCCTCGCTGATCGCCTGCGGCGTGATGACCGGCCTCGGGGCCGTCTTCAATACCGCCGACGTCAAGGCCGGCTCCTGCGCCGTGATCATCGGCTGCGGCGGCGTCGGGCTGAATGCAGTCCAGGGCGCGCGGATCGTCGGCTGCATTCCGATCATCGCCGTTGACGTCGAGCCGAAGAAGCTCGCCGCCGCGCGCGAATTCGGCGCGACGCACACGATCAACGCCAAAACGGAGAACGTCGAGGACAGGGTCAAGGCGCTTACCGGGGGGCGCAAGGCCGACTGGGTGTTCGTCACCGTCGGCGTCAAGGGCGCGGCGGAACAGGGCGTGTCGCTGATGAAGCGCAACGGAGCCACAGTGCTCGTCGGCATGCCCCCCTCGGGCGTCGCGGCGACGATCGACCCCGGCTGGCTCGCCGCCGACGGGCAGAAGATACTGGGTTCGAAGATGGGCTCGGCCCGCCCGGCCGTGGACGTGCCGAAGATCATCGCCCTCTATCGCGACGGTCGGCTGAAACTCGACGAACTCATCACCGGCCGCTATCCCTTGGACCAGATCAACGACGCCCTCGCCTCCTCCCGATCCGGCCAGGCGGTGCGGAACGTCATTGTTTTCTGAAGCGGAGGCGCGCCGATGAAGGTCGCGGAACTCAAGACCTTCGTCGTCGGCAACCCGCCGCCGGCCTTCGGCGGACGCTATTTCATTTTCCTCAAGCTCGTGACCGCCTGCGGCGTCGAGGGGGTCGGCGAGGTCTACGCCGCGAGCTTCGCTCCCGAGGCCATCGTCCCGATGATCCGCGACGTCTTTGAGCGCCACGTCCTCGGCGCCGATCCGTTCCGCATCGAGGCTTTGTGGCGCAACGTCTATGGGCGCGGCTATACCGGCCGGCCGGACGCCTCCCTGATGGGCGTGCTCAGCGGCGTCGAAATCGCGCTGTGGGACATCGTCGGCAAGGCGGTTGGAAAACCGGTCTACGAACTCCTGGGCGGCAAGGTCCATGAGCGGCTTCGAAGCTACACCTATCTCTATCCGGACGAACCCGGCTCGCACGCCTATTCCGACAGTCCGGTCTATTCCAAGCCGCACGCGGCTGCGGAGCGGGCGCTGAAATACTTGAAGCAGGGCTTCACCGCGGTGAAGTTCGATCCCGCCGGTCCTTACTCGACGTTCGATCCGCGCCAGCCGAGCCTCGAGCGGCTCGAGCTTAGCGAGGCCTTCTGCAAGACCCTGCGCGAGGCGCTCGGGACGAGGTCGGACCTCCTGTTTGGAACCCACGGCCAGTTCACCGTCTCGGGCGCGCTGAGACTGGCGCGCCGGATCGAGCCCTACGAACCGCTGTGGTTCGAGGAGCCGACCCCCCCGGAGGCGCCGGAGGAGATGGCGAAGGTGGCGGCTCAGTGCCGGATGGCGATCGCGACCGGCGAGCGGCTGACCACCAAATACGAGTTCGCGCGGGTGCTTCAGACCGGCGCGGCCTCCGTCCTGCAGCCGAACCTCGGCCGGGTCGGCGGCATCCTCGAGGCCAAGAAGATCGCGGCGATGGCTGAGGCGCACTACGCCCAGATCGCCCCTCACCTCTATTGCGGGCCCGTGGTCGGCGCGGCCAACATCCAGCTCGCCGCCTGCATCCCCAATTTTCTGATCCTCGAAAGCATCGAGCGCTGGGACGGCTTCCATGCCGCGATCCTGAAGACGCCGATCCGCTGGGAGGACGGCTACGTCATCCCCCCGAGCGAGCCAGGGCTCGGGATCGAACTCGACGAGGCGGTCGCGCGCGCCCATCCTTGGAACGGCGATGCGCTCCACCTCGTGCCCCGCATCGCGCCGGTCGGCGCGACGGAGTAATGTCAGGCCTCAGGGCTGGGGGCCCATCAGCCACTGGCCATGTTCGGCGCACCAGACGTTGTTGTGGAGATTGGCGACCCACTGACGCCCGGAGGCGGTGACCGAGAGGTACTTCACCCCCTCCGCAATGTGGCCGGCGACGCTGTGGGAGAAGAAGGTCGGATATTTGTCGACGAGATCCGCCGGGAACTCGTAGCCGAACTGCCGGTTGGTCCCGTTCTCCTCGAACTCGGCGAACAGGGCGTTGGCCTTTTTCGGATAGAGAGGGTCGCCGAGCTGGCCGATGAGATCCGAGGACAGCATCAGCCGCGCTTCGAGATCGGCGCTCTCTGGGCCGTCGAGGCAGGGCGGAAAGCGGGTCAGCTCGATCGCCTCGGCGACGCGGGCGGGATCGACATGAGGAGAATCGCCGAGCCGCTCGTAGACGAACAGCTTCGACCGGTCGACGTGGAAAGGCATCAGCGCGGCGTCGGACGCGCCCCGCGGCAGAGTCACCTTGCGGCCGCTCTGGTCTACGACAAACTCGGTCGAGGTGTCGCCCTTCAGAACCCCGCGCACAAAACCGATGTCGTGCAGCAGGCAGGCGCAGATGAGGTGAAGGTAGTCGGAAGTCTCGATCCGCTGCGACAGGATGCGCCCGCGCAAGATGTCGCGGCCGACCGCCGTCACCAGCATCGTATGTTCGAAATTGTGGTAGAGCGCATCGCTCTTGGCGATCGCCTCGATGGCGCTGCGCGCCAGCGACCCCAACCGTTCCGCCTTATCCTCATGAGTGGAGCCGAAGATGTCGCGAAAGTCGTCCGCCAGAAACTTGGCCAGTTTTCTGGCCGCCACCGCTGCGATCGTCTCCACCGACACGTCCCCCGATTGTGCCGCCGCTTCCCGCCTGCAGACGACAATCTTGTGAATTTAGTGCAACCTGACGCCCGGCGCCAGTGCCGTCCGACAGGGGTCCGTTGCGACGACGCGTCCCTTGCCGGCGAGCGCCCGGGGCTTATGCTCCCGACCGGCTCGGTTCGACCGTAGGAGGCGCGCCACGATGCGATACGGATTTATCGGCCTGGGCAACCTCGGCGCCCCCCTCGCCGCGAGCCTCCAGCGCGCTGGCTTCGACCTGATCGTCAACGACCTCGACGCCGGCGTGGCCAAGCCGCTTCTCGACCGCGGGCGCGACCTGGGCCGAGAGCCCCCGCGCGCTCGCCGAGCGGGTCGATGCGGTCTTCACCTGCCTTCCCTCCCCCGCGATTTCCGAGCAGGTGCTGACCGACGCCGACGGGTTGCTCGCCGGTCTGGCGCCCGGCTCGACCTGGATCGAATCGAGCACCGTCGACGCGGAAGCGGTCCAGCGCCTCGCGGCGATTGCGGCCGAGAAGGGCGTGTTCGCTCTGGAGGCGCCGGTCACCGGGGGAGTCCACAAGGCGGCCTCCGGCGCCGTCGCGGTGATCGTCGGCGGAGACTTGCAGACGTTTGATCGCCACCGCGCGGCGCTCGAGGCGATCGGCCGGCCGGTCTTCCATGTCGGGCCGCTGGGATCGGCGTCGGCGATCAAGGTCATCACCAACATGCTGGCCTTTGTCCACCTCGTCGCGGCGGGCGAAGCGCTGATGCTGGCCAAGCGCCGAGGGCTCGACCTTGCGCAGGCCTACGCGGTGATCAAGGCGAGTTCGGGCAACAGCTTCGTCCACGAAACCGAGTCTCAGCTCATTCTCAACGGCTCCTACAACGTCGGCTTCACCATGGAGCTCGCCTGCAAGGACCTGGGCTTTGCGATGAAGCTCGGCGGCGAGCTCGGCGTCCCGCTCGACCTCGCCGCGATCACCGCTCAGACCTTCATCCGGGCCCGCGAGGCCTATGGCGGGGGGGCCTCGTCGACGCAGGTCGTCAAGCTCCTCGAGGACGCGCTGCACACCGATCTGCGCGCGCCGGGATTTCCGGCGCAGCTGTGAGGCGACCGGACCGATCGCGCCTTCGGCTCCCGAATTGGGGGTTTTCAAGGGGTTGCGTGACCATTGGGTTCCGGCCCCCAAGCTGATGCGTTGGGTCGAGGCTCGAGGGTCGGGGGTCGTGAGCGGCCTTCGCTCCGCAGGCCCGGAACGTTACGCGCCTGGCTCCCGAATTGGGGCATTTCAAGGGTTTGCGGCGCCAATTGGTTCCAACTCGGTCGGGAACGGGCAGCGCTTCCGTGAGCCGACCAGCCTCGACCGTCGCGACCCCCGCGCCTGGAGCCGGCGCTCCGATGCGGCCCTCACGTCGCCCGACCAAATCCAGCACCTGACCGTCCTCTCAGACCCTCAAAAGCCAAAATAGGCAGTTTCTGAATTTTGTAAAGACTTTTTTTGTGATTCTGCTAAGGCGCTACAACCCTTCGAGTGCCGGAGCCTGGCAGCCCCTCATCGAGCGGCACCATCAAGTCCGCGACCTTCACCCCCCTCACCCGAACCGGAACCCGGAAATCGTCTTGCCGCCGATTACGTCTTTGAATGCGTGCTGGCCCGGACTGTCGCCGGCCGCCCTGCCACGACCATGAGCGAAATCAAGCGTTCCTCCCGCGGGTGGCAGTCAACGCGTCGCAATGCGAGACTGGCGCGCCACGCGGAGGATTTGCGCCCTCACGGCTATCCCGGCGCAAACCGCCTGCGATATTCGTGAGGCGATAAACCCATCACTCTTTGGAAGACTTTTCGAAACGAACGGGAGTCTTGATAGCCGACTGCCCAGGAGATTTGATTGATCGTTTGATTGGTGAATTCGAGCAACTCGCGCCCCTTTCCCACACGAAGCCGCTGATTGTATTGTCTGGGAGTGAGGCCCGTCGCCTTCCTGAAACGACGAAGGAAGGTTCGTTCCTCAAGCCCGCAGACAGACGCCATCTCGGCAATTGAAGGCTGACTCGCTGACTGCGACTGAAGCCAGTTTTGCGCCTTGAGGACAGCGGCGTCTCCATGGTGCAGTTTCGGCGCGAAGTTGCTGTAAAAGCGTTGCTCGCGTCCAGGCGGATCGGCCAGCATGAATCGCGCGGTCTCCAACATGATCGTGGGACCAAGATAGCGATCGACAAGCTTCAGGCCGAGATCAGTCCAGGCGAGCACCCCTCCGGCCGTGATGAAGTTGCCGTCCTCCACCGTGAGCTTGTTTTCGTCGACCATGATATCCGGATAGCTTTGCGCAAGCTTCTGGGTCATCGACCAATGCGTGGTCGCCGTGCGCCCAGCAAGCAAGCCCGTCTCGGCCAATACAAACGCCCCGCCGCATACGGAGCAGAGTGTCGAACCGGCCGAGTGGCGTTCGACGAGCCAATTGACCAGGCAATCGATGACGTCCTGCGTGGGCGGCCCTTGCCAGCTTCCTGGGACGATAACGGCGACGGGCGCGCTGACGAACTGAGGATGCGTGTCGAAAGCGCAGTCAACTGAGCCGTTGGGCACGTTCGGCTGCCAGTGGCTCACGCGAAGCGCGTGACCGGTCCCTCCATTGTGATCGCCGATTAGCGTCGTCGCGACGCTGAACAGGTCCGTAAGTCCGTAGACAGTTGCGGATGCGACGTCAGGATAAAGCAGCAACGCAATCTCTGTCGGAGAGTCGGATGTCGGCATCTGTCGCTCTCGGCCCGCATATTGTCGTTTCCGCGAATACTCATGATGGCCCAATCTTCCTACAATTTCCACCGCGGGGCGCAATGCCCGAAATTTCGCAGAGGATACACGGACATGCCTACGGTCACGACACAGGATGGCGTTGAGATCTTCTACAAGGACTGGGGGACCGGCGAGCCGATCTTTTTCCATCACGGCTGGCCGCTAACCGCCGACGATTGGGACGCTCAGATGATGTTTTTCCTGAGCAAGGGCTATCGGGTGATTGCTCACGACCGGCGGGGTCACGGTCGATCGAGCCAGGTTGCGAATGGCCACGACATGGACACTTATGCGGACGACGCTTTCGAGGTTGTCAAAAAACTTAACCTCAAGAACACGGTCCACGTCGGGCATTCGACAGGAGGCGGCGAAGTCACTCGCTATGTGGCCAGGCACGGCAAGGGCCGCGTCAAGAAAGCCGTGCTTATCAGCGCAATACCGCCCCTGTTCATGATGACGGACAAGAACCCCGACGGGGTGCCCAAGGAAGTGGTCGATTCAATCCGCGACGGCACCGCCAACCACCGTTCGCAATTCTACAAAGACATCACGATGCCGTTCTATGGCTTCAATCGGCCGGGCGCAAAGGTCTCGGAGGGCATTCGGGAGAATTGGTGGCGGCAGGGGATGATGGGAAGTATTCAGGCGCAATATGAATGCATAAGAGTCCTATCCGAGACCGAGTTCTATGCCGATCTCAAGTCAATCGATGTGCCGGTGCTGGTCATGCACGGCGAGGACGATCAGATTTGTCCGTTTCTGACGACCGGGGCGAGATCCGTTAAGCTCCTGAAGCAGGGAACGCTCAAATCCTACCCCGGTCTCCCGCACGGCATGCCCACGACGCACGCCGACCAGATCAACGCCGATCTGCTGACTTTCATTCGGGCCTGAAAGGCCACGTTCCTCCTCGATTCACGCCGAGAGGAGATGAAATCTCCTCTCGTTGCGCAGCAGTTGCGCAGGGTGCGACCGCCCTCACCCGAACCGGAACCCGGAAATCGTCTTCCCGCCGATCACGTCTTTGAAGGCGTGCTCGCCCGGACTGGCGCCGGCCGCCCCGGCCACGACCATCAGCGGTATCAGGTGCTCCTCCCGCGGGTGGCAATCGCGGGCGCCGGGCGCCTTGTCCCAGGCGGCGAGCCGCGCTTCGCGCTCGGGCGGCGGCGCCTTCGCGGTCTCGTCGAGCCAGGCGTCGAAACGCGACGACGCCCCGTCCCCGCCCGCCATGAACGTTCTCAGATCATGAAAGCTCATGCCGCTGCCGACGATCGCAACGCCCTGATCGCGCAGCGGCTCGAGCGCCTTGCCGAGCTGGATATGGAAGGCGGCGTCGAGGTCCTTGCGCAAGGACAGCATGACCACCGGGATCTCGGCCTTCGGATCGACGATCAGGAACGGCACGAACACGCCGTGGTCGAAGCCGCGCGCCGCATCAGCCGCGACCGGCAGGCCCGCGGCCTCGATTAGGCGCTTGACCTCCTGTCCAAGCTCCGGCGCGCCCGGCGCCGGATAGGTCAATTGATAGGTGTGGGGCGGAAAGCCATAATAGTCGTAAAGCATCCCGGGCTTCGGGTTGACGCTGACCGTCGGCTGGGCGGCCTCCCAATGGGCGGTGACGACCAGGAACGCCTTCGGCCGCTCGGGCAAAGACTCCACGAGGCCCGCGAGATAAGCTTTGAGCCTGTCCCAGCCGTGCGCCCCGATCGGCGGCGGGTATTCCATCCAGAAGCAGGGGCCGCCTCCGTGGGGGATGAAGATCGCGGGCTGGCGGGCGGGCATGGAGAACCTCGAAGCGTCGGAGCGTGACCCCTAGATAGAACCCCGCGGCGGGGCCGGCAACGTTTTCCCGGCGTCGCGGCGCCGCCTGCGGCAGCGCCGAGCGTGGCGCATTTATTGTTTTGGGAGCGCGTCGACGAGCGTTTCCAAATGAGCGACTCGCGCGAGAACTGTCCCAGCCTGCGGGTTGGCGGGCGCGCCAAGAGCGCTCGTCAGCGTCTCGAGATTGTTGAGTCGCGCCAGAAGCGTCCCAGCTTGCGGATTCGCGGGATTGCCGAGAGCGGCCGCCAGCGTCTCCAGGGTGTTCAGTCGCGCCAAGAGGGTGCCGGCTTGAGGATTTGCCGGCGCGCCGAGCGCCGTTGCGAACGTCTCCAGGTTGCTCAATCGCGCCAAAACGGTCCCACCCGGCGGATTTGCAGGCGTGCCGAGTGCGCTTGCCAACGTGTTGAGTCGCTCAAGGAGGGTGCCGGCTCCCGGGTTGGGCGGAGCCCCGATCGCATCGACCAAAGACCCGATCCTGTTCAGCAAGGTTCCCGCGCCGGGATTGCCGGTTTCACCGAACCTGGCCAAAAGAGTTCCGGCTGCTGGATTGGCCGGGTTGCCGATCCCTTCCCTGGCCAGATAAGCCACGCGGAGCAAGGGAATATAAAGCAGCAGGGCGCTGACGACAGCGACCCCGCTCAATACGTAGGGAAGCGTCAGACTTGGCGAAGCGCCCCGATCGAAGATGCTCGGATCAATAAGTCCGACGATTCCCCCGATTAAAGTCAGGATAAATATCAACTGTAACGGCCATGTCTTGACATCAGTATTCATAGCAGATGCCTCGCGCGTTTTCGAATATCATTTGGCGCTTCAACGCGAACGCTCCTTCTATTCGTCGCCGTCTTCATCGTCATCGTCGTCGTCTTCTTCTTCTTCTTTTTCTTTGCCTTCACTTTTACCTGGCTTGGCTTTTGCCAAGCTCTTTGCATCTCCGCTTTTCGTACTCTTCTTGTCCTTGCTGCGAAAATCATCAAGACTCTTATCGTAGCCGGATAATCTGTCTCCCGATAATCTCAAAAGCATCCGGCGACTTATGAGCTCCCACATTTTGTGCTCTTCCGCTTCCGCCAGTGGCAAGTCGAAGCCGAGCGCTTCCGCGAGCGGCTGGCGGTAGAGATCAAAGATGCTCTTGACCTGGTCCCCCCTCTGGCGGGCGGCGTCAGGAAGCCTCGCCCAACTGAACACAATGAAAAATACACTCGAAGCAAGTATCAATAATAATGGCCAGTTGAAAATGACCGCGTACTTCGCCGCACCATTTAGATAAAAATAATCAATTATCATTATAACTGACGTCAGAATTGTAATAATGCCTATAAGCAGCATGTTGATGGCAAAATAAAATAGAGCCTCGGCCTCTCGAAGAGTTTCTCTCGCCTGTGAGGGAATTATCATCACGAGGCGTGGCCATATTGCAATCGCCTCCATCCCATACACCACGGCTGAGTACCGTTCATAGGCACGCATCACGTTTCCGAGGCGAGTAGGCAGCACCAAATCCCGCCGCTCAGGGAAGTCCAATGCGGCTTGCCAAACGTCCAAGATCTCGAATTCGTCCGTTTCACGGATACCGCGTCGCCGAGCCCCTATAACATTCTCCATTTTAGCAAGATACGGCTCCGCCTTGGTCTGAAATTGCTCGATTTGCTGACTTAACAAGATATGAAAAGGATTCCCGTTCCCATAACCCTCAAGCAATCTGATAATCGGTCGGCTGAACGTCATTAAGAGAATCGCAAGCAACCATACCACGACCAGGGAAACGACTGCCGCCAAGGTGTCCTTCTTCGCAATGTCTTCAGCTAATTTTTCATCAATGTACCCGAACGCATATAAATTTGTGCCCATCCCGACAAAGAGCAAAAAGGCCGGAAGAAAATAGCCGATGAAGAAAGATCTATCAAAGAGCTTTGGGAGTCCCGCAAACATGGTTGCGCCGCGCTGCCGACTTTAACCCTTGCCCCCTCCAGGATTCCCTTCAAGGCCGCGAAGATCTCTCGATCGACCCTTACCGCGCCCAGGATTGCCCTCCAGGCCTTCCGCCACCATGGCCTCAGTGGTGATCAGGAGGCCGGCGACCGAAGCCGCGTCCTGGAGCGCCGTGCGCACGACCTTGGCCGGATCGACGATGCCGGCGTCGATCATGTCGACATACTGCTCGGTCTGCGCGTCGAAGCCGAAGGTCTGCGACTTGTTGTCGAGGATCCTGCCGACCACGATCGAGCCCTCGACGCCGGCGTTCTCGACGATCTGCCGGATCGGGG
Source organism: uncultured Alphaproteobacteria bacterium (assembly GCA_963748545.1). Lineage (GTDB taxonomy): Bacteria > Pseudomonadota > Alphaproteobacteria > Rhizobiales > Beijerinckiaceae > Roseiarcus. The sequence continues at coordinate 47,514 of CAVVJO010000054.1, read as the reverse complement.
CTTCAAGCGCGCGCAGCACGATCTTGATCCCGGCCTCTTCGTCGGCGTTCTCGCTCTTGAGCTTCGCAACCGCCGCCTTGGCGCGCAGGAGCGCGACGCCCCCGCCGGGAACGATGCCTTCCTCGACCGCCGCGCGGGTGGCGTTGAGGGCGTCGTCGACGCGGTCCTTCTTCTCCTTCACCTCGATCTCGGTCGCGCCGCCGACGCGGATCACCGCGACGCCGCCCGCGAGCTTGGCCAGACGCTCCTGAAGCTTCTCACGGTCGTAGTCCGAGGTCGTCTCCTCGATCTGCGCCTTGATCTGCCCGACGCGCGCCTCGATGTCCTTCTTGGCCCCGGCGCCGTCGATGATCGTGGTGTTCTCCTTCTCGATGCGGATGCGCTTGGCCTTGCCGAGCATCTGCAGCGTGACGTTCTCGAGCTTGACGCCGAGGTCTTCCGCGATCATCACGCCGCCGGTCAGGATGGCGATGTCCTCGAGCATGGCCTTGCGGCGGTCGCCGAAGCCCGGCGCCTTGACCGCAGAAACCTTGAGGCCGCCGCGCAGCTTGTTGACGACGAGCGTGGCGAGCGCCTCGCCCTCGATGTCCTCGGCGATGATGACCAGCGGCTTGCCGGTCTGAACGACCGCCTCGAGCACAGGCAGCATCGGCTGGAGCGAGGAAAGCTTCTTCTCGTGAATGAGGATGTAGGCGTCCTCGAGTTCGGCGATCATCTTCTCGGCGTTGGTGATGAAATACGGCGAGAGATAACCGCGGTCGAACTGCATGCCATCGACGACGTCGAGCTCGGTCTCCAGGCTCTTGGCCTCCTCGACCGTGATCACGCCCTCGACGCCGACCTTCTGCATCGCCTCGGCGATCATCTTTCCGATCGCCTCGTCGCCGTTGGCCGAGATCATGCCGACCTGCGCGACTTCCGCAGAGTCCTTGATCTTCTTGGCGCGCTTGGCGATATCCTTGACCGCCTCGGCGACCGCGAGGTCGACGCCGCGCTTCAGGTCCATCGGGTTCATGCCGGCCGCGACCGACTTCGCGCCCTCGCGCACGATCGACTGGGCGAGCACAGTTGCGGTCGTGGTGCCGTCGCCGGCGGCGTCACTGGTCTTCGAGGCCACCTCGCGCACCAACTGCGCGCCCATGTTCTCGAACTTGTCCTCGAGCTCGATCTCCTTGGCGACGGTGACGCCGTCCTTGGTGATGCGGGGAGCGCCGAACGACTTGTCGAGCACGACGTTGCGGCCCTTCGGGCCGAGCGTCACCTTGACGGCATTGGCGAGGATGTCGACGCCGCGCAGCATGCGCTCGCGGGCGTCAGCGGAAAACCTGACGTCTTTGGCAGCCATCTCGACCGTGCTCCCCGCTGAACTTCTCGTTATGAGCAACCTATGAGAACGCAGCCGACAAGGTCAATCATTAGCAATTCCGCGATGACGGACGACCTTCTGAGCTTCGGACGGCGGGCGGCTTCCGGGGCGGCTCCCACCCCTACCCGCCGCTCCGAACCGCAACGGCGACGCTCAACTCCTGGCGGGCGCACGCCTCACGTCGCGTCGTGAAAAATGATCCCGAGCGTGAAGCGCTCGCCGCTCTTGATGCGGCTGACGCCGTGGCGGAGCGCCACCCGGTACGGCCCGCGGGTTCCGTGAACCGGCCGCTCGCGCACGGCGAAGATCACGCCGTCGCCCTGCCCCAGGCTCACGACCTCGGCGCGCGACTGCATGCGCGGCCGCTGTTCGGTCAGGACGAACTCGCCGCCGGAAAAGTCCCGCCCCGGGGCCGACAGAAGGATCGCGACCTGGAGCGGGAACACGAGGGCGCCGTAGACGTCCTGATGCAGGCAGTTGTAGTCGCCGGGGCCGTAGCGCAGCAGCAGCGGGGTCGGCCGGGTCTGGCCGGCGGCGCGGCACGCGGCGCGAAAGGCGTCGTGCTCGGCGGGATAGCGCACGTCCACGCCCATCGTCTCGTTCCACCGGTTGGCGATCGGCGCGAGCGGCCGGTAGAGCTTTTGGCGCAACGCGTCGACAGCTTCCGGGAGCGGGTCCGCAAAGTACTTGTACGCCCCCCGGCCGAACCCGTGCCGCGCCATGACGATGGTCGAGCGGAAGCTTTGCTCGTCCAGGTAGAGCTGGGCCAGCGCCCCGCAGGCGTCTGGCGACAGCAGGCTCGGCGCGACGGCCGCGCCGTAGGCGTCTAGGCCGCGCGCGATTGCGGGCCAGTCGAGCCGGTCGACCGCGCCCGCTTGAAGGTCCATCCCCGTCATTCCGCCGCCTCGCGGGCGATCAGCGCGCGTTTGCGCGCGACGCCCCAGCGGTAGCCCGAGAGGCCGCCGTCGGTCCTGACCACGCGGTGACAGGGGATCGCGACTGCGAGCGGGTTGGTCGCGCAGGCCTGGGCGACTGCGCGCACCGCGCTTGGCCGGCCGATCGCGTTGGCGATCTCCGCATAGCTCGCCGTGCGCCCGGCCGGGACTGCGCGTAGCGCCTGCCAGACCTGCTGCTGGAAGGCTGTGCCGCGGATGTCGAGCGGCAGGTCGAACCGCCGGCCGGGCGCTTCGATAAAGCCCACCACCCGAGCGACCGTGCGCTCGAACGCCGCGTCGCCCCCCACGAGCTTCGCCCGCGGGAACCGGTCCTGGAGGTCGCGCACCAGCGCCTCCGGGTCGTCGCCGAGCAGGATCGCCGCGACGCCCTTTTCGGTCGCTGCGACCAGCACCGCGCCAAGCGAAGCCTCGCCGACCGCGAAGCGGATCGCCTCGCCCTCCCCTCCCCGCCGCGCCGCGGTCGGCGTCATGCCGAGCCGAGCCGCCGACGTCTCGTAGAACCGGCTCGAGGCGTTGAACCCCGCGTCGTAGATTGCTTCGGTGACGGTGCTCGCGGTTCGCAGGCTTTCGGCAGCGCGCCGCGCCCGCGTTTCGGCCGCGTAGGCCTTGGGCGTCACGCCGGTGACCTTCTTGAAGACGCGGTGGAAGTGGAAGGGGCTCAGCGACGCCTGCGCCGCGAGTTGCGCCACCGAAGGCGGCGTCTCGGCCCCGGCGATCGCGGCGCAGGCGCGGCGCACGAGCGCGACATGGGCGTCCGGCTCGTCGATCCGGTCGGGCCGGCACCGTTTGCAGGCGCGAAAGGCTGCGCGCTCGGCGGCCTCGGGGGTGGCGAAGAACGAGATATTCTCGCGCCTCGCCGCGCGCGAGGCGCAGCTCGGGCGGCAATAGACGCCGGTGGTCTTCACCGCGAAGACGAAGGCGCCGTCGAAGGCCGCGTCGCGGCGGCGAACGGCGTCCCACTTGTCTTCGGTCGTCAGGTCGATGACGGGATCGGTCATGGCGGCGTCCATAGGGGCTGCTCCGGAGTTTTGCGTGGCCCTGCTCTACGCCGCCGGCGCGATCGGCGAACTCCGCTCCTTGCGCTGCAATTGACCCGCGCCATGGCGACGCCGGCCTCGAGCGGGTCGCCCGGCGCTTCGACGCGGGCGGCCCAGGCTCAGAGACTCCGCGTCATTTTGGCCTGAGATCGAGGCCGACGCCCTTGTTCACGAACTGAAGCGTATAGGCCTTCTTGTAGTCGGTCTTCGCATCGACCATTCCGATCTCGACCATCTTGTCGAAAAAGTCCTTCCAGCGCGCGTCGGTCATGGCGCCGATCCCAAGCGTCAGCGCGTCGCCCGAATCGACGATGCCGCGCGCCTTCAATGTCTTGATCGAGAACGCGATCTGCTCGTCGGTGATGTCCGGATTGCTCGCCTTGATCAGCGCGTTGCCCTTGGAGCTGTCGCCATAGAGATAGTGATACCAGCCGACCGCCGAGGCGTCGACGAAGCGCTGCACGAGATCGGGACGCTTCTCGACGATCTCGTTCCGGGTCACGATCAAGGTCGCGTAGGTCGAATAGCCGTGGTCGGCGAGCAGGAACACGTTGGGGTCGAAGCGGGCCTGCCGCGCGATCTCGAACGGCTCGGCGGTGGCGTAGCCTTGCTGGATCGACCCGGGGTTGGAGATGAACGGGGCCGAGTTGAAATTGTAGGGGCGGACGTTCTCATCCTTGAAGCCATAGGCGAGGCGCAGCCAGGCGTAGAAGGTGTTGATCGCGCCGGCGCCGAGGTAGACGGGCTTCGCGCTGGGCAGGTCTTCCCACTTGTCGAGGCCGACGCCCGGGTGGGACATCAGGATTTGCGGACTCTTCTGAAAGTCCGCCGCGACCGCGATCAGCGGCAGATTGCTCTCGGCCGAGAGGAAATTGCCGATCATGTCGCCGCCCATGAAGAAGTCGAGCTTGCCGAACAGAATCAGCAGACCCCCGTTGGCCTGCGGGCCGCCGGGGACGATGGTGACGTCCAGCCCATATTTCTCATAGGTGCCGTCGGCTGCGGCCTGAAAGAAGCCGCCGGCGGCCGGGTCGGCGAGCCAGTTGGTGCCGAACTTCACCTTGTCGAGCGCGAGAGCGGGGGTCGCGAGGCCGAGCACGACCGCCAAAGCGGCCATCATCGCGTTCCGCATGCTCACTCCCCTCACGGCCCCTCTTGGCCGCCATCTCACGAGAAGTTCTCGCGCTTGGCGGGCGCCTGGTCAACAGACCCGCGGCCCCCGCGACGCTCGGCAAAGCCGTGTGGGGTGTTTCCCAGCCTCGCAATCTGTGGTTGGATGACGCATCAACAAGGGAGGGAACCATGCGAGTTGATTTCATCATCGACGGCGAGGCTGTCGGCGCGGCCTCTGGCGCGACCTTCACGCGCAAAGACCCGGTGACCGGGCGGGTCGCCAGCGAGGCCGCCGCGGCGAGCGAGGCCGATGTCGTCAAGGTGGTCGAGGCCGCGCATCGGGCTTTTCCCGCGTGGTCGGAGACCGGTCCGAGCCTGCGGCGCGCCCTGCTCATGAAGGCGGCCGATCTCATCGAAGCGCGCACCGCAGACTTCTCCAAAGCGATGACCGAGGAGATCGGCTCGATCGGGCCTTGGGGCGGCTTCAATTGCTTCTTCGCCGCGACTCTGCTGCGCGAGGCGGCGGCGCTGACGACCCAGATCGCCGGGGAAATCATTCCAGCCGACAAGCCGGGCGTGCTGTCGATGGCCGTGCGCCAGGCTGCGGGCGTCGTGCTCGGCATGGCGCCGTGGAACGCGCCCGTGATTCTCGGCGTGCGGGCGATCGCCGCGCCGCTCGCCTGCGGCAACACGGTGATCCTGCGCGCCTCCGAAGTCTGCCCGAAGACCCATAGCCTGATCGTCGAGGTGATGAACGAGGCGGGCTTCCCGAAGGGCGTCGTCAATCTCATCTCGAACGCGCCCGAGGACGCGCCGAGGATCGTGGCCGCGCTGATCGCCCAGCCGGCGGTCAAGCGGGTCAACTTCACCGGCTCCTCGCGGGTCGGCAAGGAGATCGCCAAGCTCTGCGCCGAGCATCTGAAGCCGGTGCTGCTCGAGCTCGGCGGCAAGGCGCCGCTGCTGGTGCTCGCCGACGCCGACGTCGACGCGGCGGTCGACGCCGCGGTGTTCGGCGCCTTCGCCAATATGGGGCAGATCTGCATGTCGACCGAACGGCTGATCGTCGACGAAGCGGTCGCGCGACGCCTTCGTCGAGAAGCTCGCCAAGCGCGCCTCGGCGCTGCCGGCCGGCGACCCGCGCGGGCATGTCGTTCTCGGCTCGCTGGTGAACCTTGCGGCTGCCGAGCGGATGGACGCCCTGCTCGCCGACGCCAAGGAGAAGGGCGCCGTCGTCGTGGCCGGCGGAAAGCGCAATGGCTCGATCGTCGAGGCGACGGTCGTCGACCACGTTACCTCCGACATGCGCATCTATCGCGAGGAATCGTTCGGCCCGGTCAAGCCGGTCGTGCGGGTCAAGGGCGACGAGGAGGCGATCCGGGTCGCCAACGACACCGAATACGGGCTCTCGGCGGCCGTGTTCAGCCGCGATGTGCAGCGGGCGCTCGGCGTCGCCAAGCGGATCGAATCGGGCATCTGCCACATCAACGGGCCGACGGTGCACGACGAGGGGCAGATGCCGTTCGGCGGCGTCAAGGCCTCGGGCTACGGCCGGTTCGGCAGCAAGGCGGTGATCGCCGAGTTCACCGACCTGCGCTGGATCACCATCGAAGGGCCCCAGCACTACCCGTTCTGACGCGGCATGACGCGCCGCCGAGAGGGTCGGCGGCGCGCGAGAAAGTTTCTCTCCTGCGGGCTTTAGAAGGTCTGGTACTTCGGCGCCGTGCAACCGCCGCAGGCCCATGGCCACGACCAATCGGCGACGCGTCCCTTGTTCGCTTCAACGTAGGGGCTCCACGGTTTCGGCGGCAGCGCGTCGGTCTGATAGACGATGCTGAACTGCCCGTCGCCCTGGATCTCGCCGATCATGACCGGTTTCGCCATGTGATGGTTGGGCAGCATGGTCACCTCGACGCCCGACGGCGACTTGAACTTCTGGCCGATCATCGCCTGGCGGACGGCGTCGACGTCTGTTGAGCCAGCCTGCTGCACCGCCTGCGCCCACATGTGGAACAGGATATAAGCCGATTCCATCGGGTCATTGGTCACGTTGTTGGGCTTCTTCGAATAGGCGCGCCATTTGGCGATGAAGGCCTTGTTCTCCGGCGTATCGACCGATTCGAAGTAGCTCCATGCGGCCAGATGGCCGACGAGCGGTTTGGTGTCGACGCCTGCGAGTTCCTCCTCGCCGACCGAAAAGGCGATCACCGGGATATCGGTCGCCTTCACGCCCTGGTTGCCGAGCTCCTTGTAGAAGGGGACGTTGGCGTCTCCGTTGATTGTCGAGATGACGGCTGTCTTCGCGCCCGCCGATCCGAACGCCTTGATCTTGGAAACCTCGGTCTGCCAGTCGGAGAAGCCGAACGGCGTGTAGGTTTCCATGATGTCCGCGTCCGCGACGCCTTGAGACTTCAGGAAGGCGCGGATGATCTTGTTGCTGGTGCGCGGATAGACGTAGTCGGTCCCTTCCAGCACGAAGCGTTTCACTTCGCCGCCGTCCTTGCTCATCAGGTATTTGACCGCGGGGATCGCCTTGTTGTCCGGGACCGAGCTCCCGTAAAAGACGTTGTAGGAGTCTTCCTCGCCCTCGTATTCCAACGGGTAGAACAGGAGCCCGTTCAGCTCCTCGAATACCGGCAGCACGGATTTGCGCGACACCGACGTCCAGCAGCCGAACACGGCGGCGACCTTGTCCTTGGTCAAAAGCTCGCGGGCCTTCTCGGCGAACAACGGCCAGTTGGACGCCGGATCGACGACCACCGCCTCGACCTTCTTGCCGAGCAGCCCGCCATGGGCATTGAGTTCGTCGATCTGCATCAGCATCACGTCCTTGAGGATGGTTTCGCTGATCGCCATCGTTCCCGACAACGAGTGCAGAATGCCGACCTTGATCGTATCTTCCGCGAAGGCGTAGCCTGTCGCCGCTATGGTCATAGCGGTCGCGACCGCGCTTCTGAGCCATGTCCTGCGTGAAATTCCCATCGTCGTCTCCTTTGTCGGACCCGGACCCCGCCCCGGCGCGGGGCCAGTCGCTGACCTCACGCTGGCATGAGCCGGAACGCGCGGTGGAGAACCAAGCCGGGGCGAAGACATGGGTCCAGATGAGGTCGCCTGGATCACGCTCGGCGCGCCTACTCGTGCCGACGCTTCGCGCAGGCGCGCCCGCTGGACGTGCAGGAGTTGCCGCGTCAACCGTCATCGGCGCCTCACGGGCGAACTGGATGGCGCCAGCCGGCGCCCGGACGATGGGTCCAGCCGCGTCGCCGCATTGCAACAAATCCGGAGCCGGCTAAACTCTTCCCGACCGGCAACGGGATCGCCTTTCCATGCAACTGCCCCTGCTTCTCGACCGCTCGGGCGTCGACAGCCTGACGGATCAGATCGTCGGCCAGCTCCGCCGCGCCATTGCGGAAGCGCGATTGCCCGGCGGCGCCCGGCTTCCCTCCAGCCGAGGCCTCGCCGAGCAGTTGGAGGTCGCGCGCAACACGGTCATTCGCGCCTACGAAACGCTGATGGTCGAGGGGCTTGTCGAGTCGCGACCGTCCTCGGGGATATTCGTCGCCGCCGAGCCGCGGCCGGAACTCGCCCGGATCGCGCCCATCGCGCTGGGCGGCGGGCGGCGGAGCCGATGGTCGATGCCGCTGCCGGCCGCGCCTTCGCCGCCGCGCCGGCCAGCGGCCGCGGGCCGCAGCAGGTTGTCGGTCGATTTCGCTCCTGGCCGGGCGCATCCAGCGCTTTTCCCGCTGAAGGCGTGGCGCCGGCTCATCCTGAAGCAACTGGCGCGCGGCGGCGCGGCCGGCCTTGCCGAGCCTGTCGACCCGGCCGGCCTGCCGGCGCTGCGCTCCGCCATCGCGGCTCATCTGGCCGCCACCCGCGGCGTGGTCGCTGATCCGGGTCGGATTCTTGTCACCTCCGGCGTGCAGGAGGGCGTCGGTCTTACGGCCCATCTCTTCCTCAATCGCGGCGCGACGGCGGTCGTGGAGGACCCCTGCGCAAACGGCGCGGTGTCGGCCTTCGAGGCGACGGGCGCCGAGGTCGTCGGCGTCTCGGTCGATGAGGCCGGGCTCGTTCCCGACGGCCTGCCTCAGCGCCCGACGGCGCTTCTCTATCTGACGCCGTCGCATCAGTTTCCGACCGGCCATGTCCTCTCGCCGGCGCGGCGCGATTCCATCGCCGCGTGGGCGCGCCGGTGCGGCTGCTACATCGTGGAAGACGATTCCGACGGCGAGTTCCGCTACGAGGGCTCGCCCTTGAAAGCGATCGCGGCGACCGCGCCCGACTGCGCCATTCACCTCGGGACCTTCTCGCGCACCCTCGGAGCCGGCGTGGGACTGGGCTACATGGTGGTGCCCGACCGGCTCGTGGATGCGGTGAGCGCGGCAAAGGGCCTGCTCGGCGGCGCAGGCGGCTGGCTCGAGCAGGCGACACTCGCCGATATGATGCAGGGTCCGAGCTACGCAACGCATGTCGCGCGGGTGCGCGCCCATTATCGGGAGAATCGGGACGGCCTGCTCGCGGCGCTGCGGCGCAATTTCGGCGAGATCAGCGTCAGCGGAGAGGGAAGCGGCCTGCATCTCCTCTGGCGCCTGCCGCCCGGCGTCCCGGACGCCGCCGCGCTCGAGGCGATGGCCCGCCGCCGGCGGATCGGGGTCTACACGTTGGAGAGCGGCGGGGCCTTGTCGATTGCGCCGTCGCTGCTCGATCGGCGCGCGCTGATCCTGGGCTTTGGCGCCGTCGTCCCGCGCCAGATCGAGCAGGGAGTCGATCTCCTGTCAGAAATCATCGACGACACGATCGATGACCCGTCGGCGGATGTGACCGAATTCCTGGTTCGCGTCCCGCAAGCGCCGGTCAGCGTTCCGCGCGAGCGGCGGCGCGCCTCGGCCTATCTGGACTCCCGTTTCCGCCGCCGGCCGGCTCTATCGACTCGCCCCGACGACCGGGCAACCTCGTCCCGCGCAGGCAACGGAGCGGCGAAGGCGATGGCGCGGGTCGAGAGCATCTATCGATATCCGGTCAAGGGCTTGAGCGCCGAGGCGTTGCCCCGGGTGGCGCTGGAGGCGGACCGGCCGCTGCCTTTCGACCGCGTCTTCGCCCTCGCCCGGCCGACCGCGCCGATCGATCACGACAATCCGCAATGGGCCAAGAAGGGGCTCTTCGCCATGCTGATGCTGGACGAGGGGCTGGCGCACGCGCAGACGGAACTCGATCTCGCGGAAATGCGGCTGACGGTGAGGCGCCACGGGCGTCTGGAGGCCTCCGGGCGGCTCGCGGATCCGGACGAGCGTCGGGCGCTCGAGGACTTCTTCTGGAGCCTGCTGCCGAACTTTTCCGCGCCGCCCGTGCTGGTGCGGTCCCGCGCGGGCCATTTCATGGACAAGCCGGACAACGTGATTTCGCTCATCAACCTGGCCACGCTGCGCGCGCTCGAGGAGCAATGGCGGGTCCCGATTGATCCCCTGCGCTTTCGCGCCAACATTTATGTTGACGGCGCGAGGCCTTGGGAGGAGTTCGACTGGATCGGCCACGAGGTTCGCATGGGCGGCGTCGTGTTTTCGGTCGACCGCAAGAACGGCCGATGCGGGGCGACAAATGTCAACCCGCTAACGGGCCAGCGCGATCTCGACATTCCCGGGTCGCTGCGCGCCGCATTCGGCCACAAGAACCTCGGCGTCTACCTGATCGCGCGACAGGGCGGCGTCATTTCGGTCGGCGACCGACTGGCGACGCCGAGCGCGGCGGCGGACGGCGGCGTCTTTCGCCCGGTCGCTGCTTCGACGAGCGGCCGCCGGTTCATCTGCAGGGGATGCTATTACATCTATGACGAGGCGCAGGGCGCCCCGGGGCCGGGCTCCATTGCGCACACGCCGTTCGAAGCAGTCCCCGCGGATTGGCGCTGTCCGGACTGCGGCACCGAGAAGACGACCTTTCGGCCATACAGCGAGGCCGGCAGCCAACGTTGAGGCTCTTGCGGCGCGCAACCCTCCAGGGGATCGCCAAGCGCTTTGAAAGACAAGGGCTTTGAAAGAATGGTCGGAGTGAGAGGATTCGAACCTCCGACCCCATCGTCCCGAACGATGTGCGCTACCAGACTGCGCTACACTCCGACATGGGCCGCCGAGGCGACCCGAGCGGCCTTATAGGGGCGCGGCCTACGGCGCGCAAGCCCGGTTTTGCGGGCGCTTCGCCCGAGGCGAAAACGACGGCGCGAATTGGCCATAAAATGTCTGGCGCTCCTTGTCACCCCCGGCGCGGCGAGGCTAAGCTTTCGCTTGACGGTTCGAGCCGGGCGTCGCGCGATCGACAGACAGCCATCGGAAACAGGGTAGCCGTCGTGAATTCCAGGGAGCGCTCATGAGTTTTCGTCTCAAAACCCTCGCCTTCGCGGCGATTTTCGTTGCAGCCGCCGGCGCGGCGCACGCGGACGACATCAAGGTGGCGCTGATTCGCGGCCTGACGGGCCCGCTCGAGGCCTACGCCAAGCAGACCGAGACCGGGTTCATGCTCGGCCTCGAATACGCCACCAAGGGGACCATGGAGGTGGACGGCCGCAAGATCGTGGTCATCACCAAGGACGATCAGGGCAAGCCCGACCTCGCCAAGAGCGCGCTGACCGAAGCCTTCGAGGACGACGGGGCCGATATCGCCGTCGGCACCACGTCGTCGCCCGCGACGATCGCGATGCTGCCGGTCGCCGAGGAGCACAAGAAGATCCTGATCGTCGAGCCGGCGGTCGCCGACCAGATCACCGGCGAGAAGTGGAACCGCTACATTTTCCGTACCGGCCGCAACTCGTCGCAGGATGCGATCTCGAACGCGGTCGCGATCGGCGCGCCGGGGGTCAACATCGCCGTGCTCGGCGTCGACAACGCCTTCGGTCACGACGGCGTGGCGGCCTTCAAGGCGGCGCTCGCCAAGACCGGCGCGAATCTGGTCGCCGAGGAATACGCGCCCGCCAACACGACCGACTTCACCGGCGTCGGCCAGCGCCTGTTCGACGCGCTGAAAGACAAGCCCGGCAAGAAGCTGATCTGGACGGTGTGGGCCGGCGCCACGAACCCGCTCGACAAACTCGCCGATCTCGGGCCCGAGCGCTACGGCATCGGCTTCGCCGGCGCGGGCAACATCCTGCCGATCCTCGCCGCCTACAAGAAGTTCCCGGGGCTCGAGGGCGCGGCCTACTATTACTACGAGATCCCCAAAAACCCCACGAACGACTGGCTGGTGGCCGAGCACAAGAAGCGCTTCAACGCGCCGCCGGACTTCTTCACCGCCGGCGGGTTCGCCGCCGCCGAGGCGCTGGTGACGGCGCTCGACAAGGCGAAGTCGACCGAACTCGGAGAAGCTGATCGCCGTGATGGAGGGGATGGAGTTCGACACGCCCGAAGGGCAAGATGATCTTCCGCAAGGAGGACCATCAGGCGCTCCAGTCGATGTACGCCTTCAAGATCAAGGTCGATCCGAACGTGGCGTGGGCGATCCCCGAGCTCACGCGCGAGATCAAGATCGAGGACATGGACATCCCGATCCGAAACAAGCGGTGACCCCGTCGCTCGAAACCCGCGGCCTGACCGTTCGCTTCGGCGGTCATGTCGCGGTCGATCACGTCACCTGCGCGTTCCGGCCCGGCGAACTCACCGCCATCGTCGGGCCGAACGGCGCGGGCAAGACCACCTATTTCAATCTCATGTCCGGCCAGCTTCGCGCCTCCGACGGCGCGGTCCTGATCGACGGGCAGGATGTGACGCGCCTCAGCGCCCCGCAACGGACCCGACTCGGGCTCGGGCGGGCGTTTCAATTGACCAATCTTTTCCCCCGCCTGAGCGTGGCGGAAAACGTCCGGCTCGCCGTCCAGGCGCAGGCCGGGGTGCATTACGAGATGCGCCGTCCCTGGCGGGCGCGGGCGGATCTGATCGACAGGGCCGAAGAGGTTCTGCAATCGGTCGGGCTCGGGGGCAAGCGCGACGCGCTGGCCGCCTCTCTGCCGCACGGCGACCAGCGCAAGCTCGAAGTCGCGATGATGATGGCGCTCGAGCCGAAGGTCTACATGTTCGACGAGCCGACCGCCGGCATGAGCGTGGACGAGGTTCCGGTAGTGCTCGACCTGATCGCTCGGCTGAAGGCGGACGCGGCCAAGACCATCTTGCTGGTCGAGCACAAGATGGACGTCGTCCGCTCGCTCGCCGACCGCATCATCGTGCTGACCAACGGCCAGCTCGCCGCCGACGGCGATCCGGCGACCGTCATCGCCTCGCCGGTCGTGCAGGAGGCCTATCTCGGGATCGCGCCGGAGAAGGCCACATGAGCGCGGGCCTGACGCTCGAAGGCGTGCACACCTACATCGGCCGCTATCACATTCTGCAGGGCGTCGATTTCGACGCCCCGGCGGCGAAGACCACGATGCTGCTCGGCCGCAACGGCGCCGGCAAGACGACCGCGTTGCGCACAGTCATGGGCCTCTGGCGCGCCTCGAAAGGGCGGGTCGTGCTCGGCGACACGGCTTTGCACGGCCTCGCCGCGAGCGACGTCGCGCGCCTCGGCGTCGGCTACGCGCCCGAGACGATGGCGATCTTCTCCGACCTCACCGTCAGGGAGAACATGATCCTCGGGGCGCGCCAAGGACCGCTCGACGACGCGCGGCTCGACTGGATCTTCGGCTTCTTCCCGGCGCTGCGAAAATTCTGGCTGTCTCGCGCAGGCTCGCTCTCGGGCGGCCAGAAGCAGATGCTGTCGATCGCGCGCGCGATCGTCGAGCCGCGCGAACTCCTGTTGATCGACGAGCCGACCAAGGGCCTCTCGCCGGCGATCGTGGGCTCGCTGATCGCATGCCTGAAGGAGATCAAGGCGACGGGCGTGACGATCCTGCTGGTCGAGCAGAACTTTCGCGTCGCGGTCGAGGTCGGCGACGAGGTGCGCGTGATGGACAATGGCCGCATCGTGCACAGCGGCGCGATGAGCGCGCTCGCGGCCGACCAACCTTTGCAGAACCGCCTGCTTGGCCTCAGCCTGGATTCGCACCAATGAGCGCGCTCGACGTCGGAACCGCGCTGCCGCGCCGCAGGATCGAAATTCTGCCGGCCCTGACCCCGCTGATCGTCGCGGCGGTCGCCGCGCCTTTCGTCGGATCGGCCTCGACGTTCTTGACGCTCACCGCGGCAGGGCTCGCGATGGGCATGATGATCTTCACCATGGCCTCGGGCTTGACCCTCGTCTTCGGCATGATGGACGTGCTCAACTTCGGCCACGGCGCCTTCATCGCGCTCGGCGCCTATGTCGCGACGCTCGTGCTTTTGCCGCTCGCGAGCTGGTCGGCTTCGGATTCGGTCGCGCTCAACATCGTCGTGTTCGTCCTCGCCGTGGTTGCGGCGGCGCTCGTCTGCGGCGCGCTCGGCTGGGTGTTCGAGCGGCTGATCGTCAAGCCGGTCTACGGCCAGCATCTGCGGCAGATTCTGGCGACCATCGGCGGCTCGATCATCGCCGAGCAGCTGATCTACGCGTTCTGGGGCCCGGACCAGATCCCACTCCCGTTGCCGACAAGCTTTCAGGGATCGTTCGTGTTCGGCGAGACTGCGATCGAAAAGTACCGCGTGCTCGCCACGATCGTCGGGCTGGTCGTATTCGCGGCCGAAATGCTGATCCTGAACCGCACCAAGATCGGCCTCCTGATTCGCGCCGGGGTCGAGAACCGCGAAATGGTCGAGGCGCTCGGCTACCGCATCGACCGGCTGTTCGTCGGTGTGTTCATGGCGGGATCGGGGCTCGCCGGCCTCGGCGGCGCGATGATGGCGCTCTATCGCGGGCAAGTGCACGCCACCATCGGCGGCGAGTTTCTCGTCCTGTGCTTTATCGTCATCATCATCGGGGGCCTCGGCTCGGTCGGCGGCTCGTTCGTCGCGGCGATCCTGGTGTCGCTGATCGCCAACTACGCCGGATTCCTCGCGCCCAAGCTCGCGCTTGTCTCCAACATCCTGGCCATGGTCGTCGTGCTCCTGTGGCGGTCGCGCGGCCTTTATCCGGTGAGCGGACGATGACGCTGCTCTCCGGCGATCCGCCCCGCGGCCGGGCGTTGCAGATCCTGATCGCGCTGATCGTGCTCGCGCTCTTGTTCGCGCCGTTCCTGTTCCCGGGGGCGAAGGCGCTGAATACCGCGGCGAAGACTTGCGTGATGATCCTGCTGGTCGCCTCCTACGACGTCCTGCTCGGCTACGCCGGCATCGTGTCCTTCGCGCATGTGATGTTTTTCGGAGTGGGCGCCTATGGCGTCGGGCTTGCGCTCTATGGGTTCGGGGCGAGCTGGGCCGCGCTTTTCGGCGGCCTAGCCCTCGCCTTCGTCCTGTCGCTCGCGCTGGCGCTGGCGATCGGCCTCTTCTCGCTGCGCGTGCAGGCGATCTTCTTCGCCATGGTGACGCTCGCCGTCGCCTACGCCTTCAACGTGCTGGCCTCCCAGCTCTCGGATCTGACCGGCGGCGAGGACGGACGCTCGTTCAAGGTCCCGCCCGTGCTCCAACCGGGCTTCAAGTGGCTCGACCATCCGATCTTCGGCGTGCAGGCCAATGGCAAGCTTTTGGCCTATTATCTCGTCTTCGTGGTCTCGGCGCTCGCCTTCCTAGCGCTGCTGCGCATCGTGAACTCGCCATTCGGCCGCGTGTTGCAGGCGATCCGCGAGAACCCGTTTCGCGCCGAGGCGCTCGGCTACCGCATCGTCTTCCACCGCACGATGGCGACCTGCATCGCCGCCCTCGGCGCGACACTCGCGGGGGCCTTGAGCGCGCTCTGGCTGCGCTACGTCGGCCCGGACACGGCGCTCTCGTTTTCGATCCAGGTCGACGTCCTCGTCATGGTCGTGGTCGGCGGCATGGGCTCGCTTTACGGCGCCATCGTCGGCGCCGCCCTGTTCGTGTTCGCCGAGAGCTACCTGCAGGACCTCATGGGCGGCCTCGCCAACGCCGCCGCCGACGCGCATCTGCCGGTCCTGCCGGCGTTGTTCGATCCCCACCGCTGGCTCCTCTGGCTCGGCCTCGCCTTCGTTTTGGCCGTTTACTTCGCGCCGCTCGGCATCGTCGGCGCATTGAAGCCCGCGGAGGCAAGGGGGAAGCCGGGCGGTTGAGGGCGGCGAGCCCGCTATGGGTCGGGGCCGCCGCTCTTGCGCCGGGGTTTCGCGGTCCCCACGTCGGGGCGAGAGAGTCGGCAGGCAGCTCGGACGAGGGAGACGATCCATGAAGGTTGGCGTGATCGGTTCGGGCGTGGTCGGCCAGACGTTGGCGGCGGGTTTGGTGAAGCACGGCCACGAGGTCGAGATCGGCACGCGCGAGCCCGCGAATCTCAAAGACTGGGCGGCAAAGAATCCGGGCGTCCGCGTCAAGAGCTTTGCCGAAGCCGCCGCGTTCGGGCGCGTCGTCATCCTGGCCGTCGCGGGACAGGTCGCGCTTGAGGCGTTGAAATTGATCGGGCCGAAGGCGCTCCAGGGAAAACCGGTGATGGACGCCTGCAACCCGATCGGCGCCGGGCCGCCGGCCGCGGGCGTGCTAAGCTATTTCACCGGTCCGAACGAGTCTCTGATGGAGCGGTTGCAGCAGGCCTATCCCGCCGCCCATTTCGTCAAGGCGTTCAATTCAGTCGGCGCGGGCCAAATGGTCAACCCGCAGTTCTCCGGCGGACGCCCGACGATGTTCATCTGCGGCAACGACGCCGAGGCCAAGAAAACCATCGCCGAGATCTGCGACCAGTTTGGCTGGGACGTCGAGGACATGGGCGCGGTCGAGGCCGCACGCGCGATCGAGCCGCTTTGCAGACTTTGGTGCATCCCGGGCGTTGGAAAGGGCGACTGGTCGGCGCACGCGTTCAAGCTGTTGCGGTAGCGGCGTTCATCCCGCGACCCTTTAAGCGAGGTCGCTGATCGCCGCCGACGCGGTCAACGACCGCGTCTACAACGCAGCCCGCGCCAGTGTCGACGCGCCGCGGTCGCCGAACAAGAAGCCATTCGAGAATTGCGCCTCCGGCGCGATTTCGCGCAGCCGCGCCAATCCCTCCTGCGCCGAAATCCTCCCGGCGACGGCGTCAGCGAAGGTTTGGGTCACCGCGACGAAGTCGCCGGTATGAGGCGACAGGCGCAGCGCATGGACGCCAGCCTCGGCGAGGCGATCGAGGTCGCCGATCAGGTTGGCGGTGACGTGCGACAGGGTCTGCACGCCGTTCACCGCCAGAAAGTCGGCGCCGTCGAGGGTTTTCGTCGCCCATCCGTCCGGGTCGTTGGCGCAGACGAACTGGCAGGAGTCTTTGCTCAACCCATGCACCCGCGCGTGGTAGCAGCGGCTCGAGATGGCCAGGGGTATGCGGCCGTAGGCCCAGACTTCTACGCGCGAGCCAACCTCCACGGCGGCGCCCGCGAGGGCGCCGACCGACGCGACCGGCAATTCCGGCGGCAGGCAGAAGCGCCGCGCGCCGCGCCGGGCGAGATAGGCGAGGGTGCGTTCGTTATAGACATTGACCAGCGGCCCGACCGCAAAGGGGTCTTCCGGCTCCATCCACCGCAGCAGCGTCAGATCCTCGATCTCAAGCTCGTGCTCCGTCTGCTCCGCGAGTTGGCGCGCCGCCCTGCGCTCACGCTCGAGCGTCGGAAGCGCAAGCGTGGTCAAAGCGACCGTCTTGCCGCCGCGTTCGAGGCGCTCGATGACGTCGGGGATGCGATCGGCGTAGAAGGGCAAGCGTTTCGAGCAGACGAGCTCGCCCACCACGACCCGCTCGACCGGCGCCTCGTCGGCGATCCTCGCGTAGAAGTCGACGAAGGCGTCCGCCGACCAGTTGAACAGCAGCGGCCCGATCGTCAACTCAAAGCGATTGTCCAAGCCTCGTTCCCTTCCGCTCATTCCCGACTTCAACGCCAGGCCTTGCGATAGGCCCCTGCCGTGGTCTTCTGCCCCTCGGTCAGATCGCGGAGCGCGTTCGCCGGGATCGGACGGCCGGCGGCATAGGCGTCGATGGCGGCGCGGAAGGCGCCGACCACCGCAACCGTATAGGCGCGGCTGCGCTGACGACCCTCGATCTTCAACGCCGTGACGCCGGCTTCCGCGAGCTGTGGGATCAGCGTCGCCGCATCGAGGCTGACCGGGTCCTCGAACACGTGGCCCTGATAATCGCCGACGCGGAACGAGCCTTTGCACAGCGTCGGATAGGGCGCGGGCTCGCCGGCCCCGACCTTGTGAATGCCGAAATCCGCCGAGGCGGGACACCAACTGGCCGCCCTCCTCGCGGTACTCGACATGGCTCGCCGGCGAACAGGCGCCGTTCATGTTCGGCGATTTGCCCGTGGCGTAGGAGGAGAGCGAGCAGCGCCCCTCGGCCATGACGCACAGGCCGCCGAACACGAACACTTCCGTTTCGACCTCGATCTCGCGATTGATGGCCGCGATCTCCTGCACCGTCAGCACGCGCGGAAGCACGACGCGCTTGACGCCGAAGTCCTGGGCGTAGACGGCGATCGCGTCGGCGTTGGCAGCCGCCGCCTGGACCGAGAGATGCAGGCGCAAGCCCTTGCGATGCTCGGCCGCGTAATCGAGGAGGCCGAGATCGGCGAGGATGACCGCGTCGGCGCCAAAACGGTGGGCGTCGTCGACCGCCTGGGTCCAGAGGCCGAAGGCGCCGGCGCGCGGAAAGGTGTTGATCGCGATCAGCACCTTGGCGCCGCGTCTATGCGCGAAGCCGATCGCCTCCGCCATTTCTTCGCGCGAGAAATTCAGGCCGGGGAAGTTGCGCGCGTTGGTCTCGTCGTTGAACCCGCAATAGACCGAATGGGCGCCGGCTTCGATCGCCGAGCGCAGGGCGGCCGGCGTTCCGGCGGGGCAGACGAGTTCGGGCGTGTCGCGCCGGGTCATTCGAACCGCCCGGTCTGCACGCGGGTGAGCGGCGCGCCGCTCACGGCGCTCACCGCCGCGGCGAGCTTTTGCGCGGGCGCGTCGGCGAGCCTCGCCAGCGGGCCGAAAATGGCGGTTGTCTCGCGCACGAGATCGAGCTCCTCGTTGTCGATGGCGTTGCGGAGCGCAAGAACAGCCTCGGTGTCGCCCTCGATCGAAAGATCGCGCGAAAAGAAAAGCGCGTCGCCGTCATAGGCGCCATGCACCAGGCCGATCAGCGCAGCCAAGGGTCCCGCGATGCGCGCGTCCCAGGCGACCGTCTCATCCCGCCGCAGCGCTCTCAAGGTCGGGCGAGAGGCCTGGGGCTTGAGGACGAACACCAGCGGCAGGTCGGTCGGATCGATCAGGAAGACCTTGTCCGCCTGTTCGCCGAGCCGCGAGAACAGCGCCGGATGGCGCTCGACGAGCCCGCGCGTCAGGCGGGCGCCGACCAGCGAAAGCGGCCAGAGCGGCGCGAAGCGCAGCGCAAGCGCGCCCGCCGCCGGAAACAAGGGAATATTTCGGGTTTGACGCATAGGTTCATAAGTCAGAAGCGCCGGCTCCGCGCTTTGATCTAAATCAATGCGCGCCCGTAACGGCTACGAGAGGAGGCGGAATGTCCTTCCGCAGCCTCCCGGCGTTTCGCGATCTCCGCGCGTTCACGCGCTTCCTGGAAGAGCGCAAGCTTCTGGTCCGAATTGGGGAGCCGATCAGCCTCGTGCATGAAATGACTGAGGTTCACCGACGCGTTCTTGCGGCCGGCGGCCCGGCGCTCCTGTTCGAGAACGCCAACGGCGCAAAAACGCCCGTGCTCGCCAATCTGTTTGGAACGGCTGAGCGCGTGGCGGCGGGGTTCGGCGTCCCATCGTCGCGGATTGGCGAACTCGGAGAAATGCTGGCCGCCCTCCGCGAGCCGCAGCCCTTCGACGGCATGCGCGACGCCCTGAGCCGGTGGCCGATGCTCCACGCGGCGCTTTCGACCCGACCGAGCCTGGTGTCCCGGCCGGACTGTCAGGCCGAGCGCTGGCTCGGCCCCGACGTCGATCTCGGCCGCCTGCCGATTCAGACCTGCTGGCCCGGAGAGCCCGCGCCCCTGATCACTTGGGGACTGGTGATCACGCGACCGCCTGACGCGGACGCCGACGACACAGCGCATATGAACATCGGCGTCTATCGCATGCAGGTGCTCGGCAAGGATCGCGTCATCATGCGCTGGCTCGCCCATCGCGGCGGCGCGGCCCATCATCGGGCCTGGAGCGCGCGCGGCAAAGACACGCCGGTCGCTGTGGCGATCGGCGTCGATCCGGCGACAATTCTTTCAGCCGTCCTGCCGCTGCCGGAAACGGTGTCGGAACTCCGCTTCTCCGGCGTACTACGCGGCGAAAGGCCGCGGATCGCGCCGGCCCTGACGGCGCCGCTCATGGTTCCCGCCGACGCCGAGATCGTGATCGAGGGATTCGTCTCGGCGACCGAGACGGCGGCGGAAGGGCCCTACGGCGATCACACCGGCTACTACAACAGCATCGAATCCTTTCCCGTCATGCGGATCACCGCGATCACGACCCGGCGCGATCCGATCTATCTCACCACCTTCACCGGCAGGCCGCCGGACGAGCCCTCGGTGATCGGGGCGGTGCTGAACGACCTCGCGCTTCCGACGATGCGCCGACAGATGCCGGAGATCGTCGACGTCTGGCTGCCGCCGGAAGCCTGCTCCTACCGCATGGCGATCATCTCGATCCGCAAGTCCTACCCGGGACAGGCTCGGCGGGTGATGATGGGCTTGTGGGGGATGCTGCCGCAGTTCAACTACACAAAGACGATTATTGTCGTGGACGACGACATTGACGTGCGCGACTGGAAAGACGTCGCCTGGGCGCTGGCGACGCGGATGGACGCCGGGCGCGATTCGGTCGTCGTGACGAACACGCCGATCGACTACCTCGATTTCGCCTCGCCCGAGTTGGGGCTCGGCGGCAAGCTCGGCCTCGACGCCACCAAAAAGATCGGCGCCGAGACCACGCGCGAATGGGGCCGTACGCTCGCCATGTCGCCCGAGGTGCAGAGGCGCGTCGACGCGATGTGGCCGAAGCTCACGCGCGCGCTCGGCGCGTGACGCCGAGCATCCCGTGCAGGGCCGCGCTCGCGCTCCTATCGCCGGCGGGGAGCGGCGCGGCCGATCCTGCGCTACATTGAGTTGCAATTCCTCAGGTCGGAGGCCGGCATGGCGACCATCGCGGTTGAAAACTCGACGCTTCTCCTGATCGACTTCCAAGTGCGGCTGATGCCCGCGATTGACGACGGCCCGGTCGCGATCGCCAATGCGCGGCGGCTCGTCAAAGCCGCCGCCCTGCTCGGCCTGCCCGCCCTCTTCACCGCTCAGAACCCGCGCGGTCTCGGTGGAATCGTGCCGGAGCTCCGCGCGGATGAAGACCGGGTTTTCGCCAAGATGACGTTTGACGCGGGTCGCGCGCCGGGCTTCGACCAGCGGCTCGCCGAGGGGCATGCGCTCATCGTCGCCGGCTGCGAGGCCCACGTTTGCGTGCTGCAGACGGCGCTGGGGCTGATCGCGAAGGGCCGGCGCGTGTTTGTGGTGGCCGACGCGATCGGCTCGCGTCGGCCCGAAAGCAAGGCGGCTGCGCTCGCCCGGATGGAACGCTACGGCGTCGAGATCGTCACCACAGAAATGGTCGTGTTCGAGGGACTGGGCAGCGCCGCGCACCCGCGATTCCGGGAGGCGGTCGCCCTGATCAAGTGAGGCGGCGGGGTCCTCGGACGGCAGGCCTTTATCCACAGAGGCGCCGCGATGACCTTTTGCAACCCTTGGCGGGAAATGACAGGAGACTGGCGCAGGGGAACAGGACCGCGATCCCTTCTTGGCCCAAAGAGAGGTTGCGAGCCAAGTTGCACCCCTTGACGAGGCTCGCAAAGAAAAGCCCCGCCCGAAGCACCCCCTTCTTCGGCGCGGGGTGTTTTTGTTTAAGGCGAAAACCTGCCGCCGGTTCCCGCACTCGACATCCATCAAGTGACTGTCCATGCTGGCGGACATGTTGAGCGGCAATGAGCGGGCTTTGCAGTCGGTGGCGGGTCTGTACGAACCTAGCGTCACAACCTTGGCGATTCGACAGGCGCTCAGGGCTCTCCAGAGGCGCGGCGTTCGCGCCGAACCGCTTGTCGAACGAGCCGGGTTGGCCGGGTACGCGCTGAGGGCGCCGGAGACCCGAGTGCCCGCCTCGCGTCAGGGGCGATTTCTCGAACTGGCCGCGAAAGCGTTAGGAGACGACGGCCTCGGCCTGCATCTCGCCGCCGGAACCAATCTGCGAGAGTTGGGGCTGCTGTACTACGTGACCTCCTCTCCGCAACGCCTCCGAGACGCGCTAAACCTGTTCCTGGCCTATTCGAAACTGATCAACGAGAGCCTGATCCTGAGGTCGCATCGGCTCGGAGCGCATTATGTGGTTGAGTTCGAATATTCCGGCGTTGCGGCGCAGGACGTGAGCGTCAACACGGAGTTCTGGGCGGCGCTCAGCCTCCGTGCGATGAGGCAGTTTACCGGGCGCCAGCTTTCGCCGATCAGCGCTACGCTTCCTCATTTTGCCCACGGCGAGACGAAGCCGTTCGCGCAGTTCCTTGGGTGTCCGGTCGAATTCGGCGGGGCCTCGGGGCGGTTCGTGTTCTTGAACGCCGTCCTGGACTTTCCTCTCGTGACCGAGGACCTTCATCTGCATGAAATCGTGAAACCGCTTTGCGAGGTGGCGGCGAGCGAGCGGACAACCGCAAGGACGGCATTCCGCACGATCGTGGAGGCGGAGATCCAGCGGCTGATGCCCGAAGGCCCCGTCGGGTTGCAGTCCGTCGCCGGACGCTTGTCGCTAAGCTCGAGGACGGTTTCCCGGAAACTTGCCGACGAAGGCACCAGCTTCTCCGAGGTTTTGCAGGGGTTGCGACGCAATCTGGCCCTCGCCTACGTCAAAGACGATAGCCGTCCGCTCACCCAAGTCGCGTGGCTTCTTGGATACGAAGCCCCAACGTCGTTCACCCACGCCTTCAGGCGCTGGACCGGCCAATCGCCTTTGACCTATCGGCGCGCGGCGATCGATCGCAGACCCGCCCGAGCATGAACGAAAGCCCTGGCCGACAGAGCGATCTCGCCCGGTTCGTTGCGGAAGCGTATCGCTGGCAGCGCCGGTTGGGCGCGGATGTGATCGCGGAACACTGCTGTCACATCGTGGTCGACCCGGCCCATGCGGACGTCTGGGACGTCAACCATGCGGACGCGGTCACCGCCGAGGACGAGGCCGGGATCGGGGCCGTGTTCGCCGCGATGGAGGCGCATCTTGCGCATACGCCTTGGCGGGTGGTCCATACCGATCGATTTACGCCCGACCGGTTTCTGGCGCGCCTCGCGCTCGACGATTTCGTCGAGCGCCCTGTCGCTATCCTGATGGCGCTCTCGGGCGAACTTGCCGGCCGCGGCGCGCCGGTGACGTTGAGGCCTGTTATCGAGAACTCTGACTGGGAAATCCTCCTGCGGCTCGTCATCGCCAATCACGCCGAGCGCTCAGGCGTCGACGGCCTGGACCTCGACCTGGAATTCAGCGGGCGCATGGTCGAGGTCTACCGGAGGAAAAGCCCCGCCTATCGGTTCCATCTGGCGATCGAGAATGAGGGGGCGGTCGCCTACGGGGCCTGTGCCGCAGCGCCAGAGAGCGTCGGGATCATCGAAGACCTGTTCGTCCTGCCGTCAGCCCGGCGGCGTGGCGTCGCAACGGGCATGATCGCGGCGTTCGTCGACCGCCTGCGCGGCGACGGCTGCCAGACGATTTTTCAAGGCGCGCTGGCCGATGACCGACCGAAGCGGCTATACGCCCGCCTCGGCTTTGAAGCGGTGGGCCTGGCGCGCACGTGGGTGCGCAAAGGGGCAATGAGCGATCTCAGCTAAGCTGGACGCGCTCGATGTGTCCATGACGGCGACCGTCTCATGGACTGCGAGGCGCCCTCCTCGATCGCGCGCGCGACAGGCCGTCTGTCAGCGGTTGGAAAATAAGGTCATGAGCACTTTGCCCTTGTCGCCAATGATGCAGACCAGCGTCTGCGGTTTGTCCTTGGAGGCCCGCTCGACGTAGGCGTCGGCGATGACGACGGTCTTGACGGGCACGTTCTCGATCGAGGTGTCGGCGTTGATCACTTTCGCGCTGTCGAGGTCGATCACGATATCCTTGACCTGCGGCGACTTCTGCTTGAGGGCGATCAGTCCGCTGGCTTTGCAAGCGTCCGCCTCCGGCGACACCGTTTCGGAATAAGCGGGCGATGCAGCCACGAGGGCGAGGACAAGATATGGGACTTTCAATGAACCACCTCCAAAGACTCGGCGGCGCCTGTCGCCAGGCTCTGTCACCCAACGATGCTTTCGGCCCGTCGTTCCCATAACCAAGGGCGAATTGACCGCGCGTGGTTCATCAACCGCTAACGCGCGCGCCCTGCGATCGGCTACGGGGCCGGCTCGGGCGAGACGATCGCCCAGCCGATTTCGCCGAGACGCATCTTTTGGTCTCCGAGGCCGGCGTCGCGCCCGAACAGAATCGTATGCATCCCGGGAGCGGGCAGCGTGGTCTCCTGTCCGAGATTGAGCGCAACCATGAGCCGCCGGTCGCCCTCGCGCGCTTCGAAGACGAAGGCCTCGTTGGCGAGATGCACGACGCGGGTTCTGGCCCGATGCAGCCAGGCATGGCGCCGCCTCAGGCCGATCAACTCCTGATGGCGGCGATAGACTGGCGACCCTTCCGGCGGAAGCGCCCCTGGCCGATCGGGGAAGGTCGGACGGACGGCGTCATCGCCCCCCAGCCGGTTCTCCTTGACGCCCGTAAATCCCTGTTCGTCGCCGGCGTAGATCGAGGGCGTGCCGCCACAGGCGAACAAGATTGCGAGCGCGTGGTCGAGCGTCCGCAGATCGGCGAGGCGGCTCGCGAGCCGGGTGACGTCGTGATTGCCGACGAAGGTCTGGGGTACGAAGGCGTCGAGGAAGCCGTTGTGCCGGTCGAGCGCCCAGGCGAGTTCGAAGAAATTGCGGTCGTTGAGCGCGCTCCAGATCGCCTTCCAGAGCTCGTATTGAGTCACGGCGTCGACACCGCTGTCCTTCACGAAGGCGACGAGGTCGCCATGAATCACTTCGCCGACGAGATAGGCGTCAGGGTGCTTCGCGCGCACGCGCGGCAGCACGCGCGCCCAGAAACGCGGCGGGACCGCATAGGCGGCGTCGAGCCGCCAGCCGGAGGCGCCGCGGTCGAGCCAGTGGATCATCACGTCGACCACGAGGTTTTCGATTTCGGGCGCGTCGTGATTGAGCGCGACGAGATCGTGGTGGCCCTCGAACGTCTCGGCCTCTGGGGCTGCCTGCCCGCTCGGCCAAGAGAGGCGGAACCAGCGCGCGCGGGGGGCGGATCGGCCTTGCGCGCAAACCTCCGCGAAGGCCGGATGCCGGCGCGAGACATGGTTGAACACGCCGTCGAGCAGGACCCTCATCCCGCGGCTTCGCGCGGAGCCGATCAGCGTGTCGAAATCAGCGTCGTCGCCGAGCCTCGGGTCGATGCGAAAATGGTCGGTCGTGTCGTAACCATGCGTGGCGGAGGCGAAGATCGGGCCCAACATCAGGCCAGAGGCGCCAAGCTCGATGGCGTAATCGAGCCAGTGGGTCAGCCGGTCCAGGCGGTGGGCGAGCGGCGTCGGCCGATCTGGGCGGATTTCGGCGCCGACGAAGCTCAGCGGATAGACCTGCCAGAAGATCGCGTGTTCGATCCAAGCGGGCATGAACGGGCGCTCCTATGTACCGATCGGTAGATCTGGGGACAGCTTTCTGCGACCGCGCGATGCGCCTCGATCCGGTTCTGGCGAAACGCCGTAGAGGAAGGCGTGCGCCGTCGCGTTCGCGCGCTTCGCGTTCAGCGCCGCGTAATTGTTGAGGGCGAGGCCGATATGGTTGTTCAGCACGCCAAGGAAGGCGGCGGCGAGGTCCCGGCTGCGGCCATCGAGCGCGCGGCTCTCCCTGGCGGCCTCGCCGAACCGCCGCTCGACCGCATCGAAATGCCGCTCATGGAACACCCTTGCCACGTCATAGGCCTCGCTACGGACTGGCGCGAACCAAAGCGTGAGATAGAGCCGGTAAAACGTGCGCTCACGCGCCGCGAAGCTGAAGGTCGCCTCGGCGATCGCCGTCAGCGCGGCCTCGAGCTCGCTGTGCGGCGCGCCCCCTTGCTGAAGGGCTGCGTGCAACGCTTCGAGCCGCAATTCCATCAATCTCTCGAGGAGCCCGCGCTTGCTGCCGAAATGATGATAGAGGGTCGGCTTGGTCACACCCGCCGCGGCGCAGATCTGCTGCACGCCCACGCCATCGTAGCCATAGGCGGCGAAGAGGTCGAGGGCGCGGGCGAGAAGCTCAGCACGCGTATCGTCCGACGAGGGAGGCATCCGCGTCATGATATACCGTTCGGTATATCTACGTCAAGCGCCGACTATGGCGTCGGTTTGTCCTTCGCGAGCGGGGGCCCCGCGCTCACCCCCCGCATTGTTCGGCGATCACGTGCTTGAGCCGCTCGACCGCCTTCAGCGGCGGGCCCCGTTGACCTCGCGACGGCGCGCGGCCACCTTCCGTTGCGTCATGATCGTCCTGTTCACCGATTTTGGCCTCCTCGGACCTTATACGGGCCAGATGAAGGCGGTGCTCACCCGGATGGCCCCGGCCGTCCCAGTCGTCGACCTCTTCGCGGACGCGCCGACCGGCGACCCGAAGGCTTCGGCCTATCTGCTGGCGGCCTATTCCGCCTGGTTTCCCGAAGGGACCGTGTTCCTTGCAGTGGTCGATCCCGGCGTCGGGAGCGATCGTCCAGCAGTGATCGTCGAAGCCAGCGGGCGCTGGTTCGTCGGACCGGGAAACGGACTCTTCGAACTGGTTCAGCGCCGCCCACAGCGTGCGCGATGCTGGGAAATCGCCTGGAGGCCGGAGACGCTGTCGGCAAGCTTTCACGGCCGCGACCTGTTTGCGCCGGTCGCCGCTCAGATCGCCCGCGGCGACGACCCGCCGGGACGCCCGATCGACGAGCGCCCTATTCGTCGGCCCGACTGGCCCGACGATCTTGCCGAGGTCGTTTACTTCGACCACTACGGCAATGCGATCACGGGTTTGCGGGCGTCCGCCGTGCCCCAGGATGCTAAACTCGCCGTGGCCGGCCGCAGGCTCGAGGCGGCGCGGACCTTCTCCGACCGGCCTCCCGGCGCTGCCTTCTGGTATGCCAATTCCAACGGTTTGGCCGAGATCGCGGTCAACCGCGGCCGCGCCGACCGCGCCCTCGGGCTGACCGTCGGGGCGCCCGTCGAGATCGTCTCGTCCTAAAGCACTTCGAACAGGCTGTAGACCGGCCCGTCCGAGTAGCGATGACCGAGGCCGATGGCCACGATCCCATTGAGCCAAGCGTGACGCTCGGCAGCGGTTTCGAAAAAGCAGACGGTTCGGAAATAGTACTCGGCCGGGTCGACCGTCTCGCCGCGGTCGAGTTGGGCGAGAACCTCGGTCGGACCGTGCCGCAGTCCGCGATAGGTCATGCCGATCATCGCCTCGTCGTCCGTCTTGAGCACGAGGCGGACGTTGAGAGTCACGCTGCCGTCGCGGCGGACGTCCTGCCAGTCGGCGCCGCCCTCGAGCACCACGCCCGAAAGCCGTTCGCCCTTGAAGGTCCCGCTCGGAACCACGCCCACGCGGCGAAACCCGCCGGGCGTCGCGCCCACGATCTGCAAGGGCCGGACATCGAGGCGCATCACGAACAGCGGCTTCGTCCGCACCTCGCGGAGGGCGTCGGGAAGGACATTCTCGGGATTAGTCGGCATGCCGGATCTCCGCGCGGGGGACAAACGTATGTGTTCACCTGGCAAATCATGGCGCCCAATCTTGGCGCGGAGGCGTCGGCGCGAAACGACTGCGTCGGTGATCGGAGATCTTGCCCTTGTCGCCTTATTGCGCTCCCTTCGCCCCCTTATGGTTGACATTCACGCTCCCGCTCCCCGCTCTCGCCGGAGGCTCATTTGACCACGCACCTTCGCAACTTTCCTTCGATCAATCCCGCCCGGCTCGGGCGTCTCGCCGAAATCGCGGTCAAGGTCGGCCTGAGGTTACAGCCTGGGCAGGACCTCTTCCTGACGGCGCCGACCGCGGCGCTGCCGCTTGCGCGCAAGGTCGCCGAAGAGGCCTACAAGGCCGGCGCGGGCCTTGTCACGCCGATCTTTTCCGACGAGGAGATGACGCTCGCGCGCTATCGCTTCGCGCCCGACGCGAGTTTTGATCGCGCGCCCGGCTGGCTTTACGACGGCGTCGGCAAGGCGTTTGCCGCCAATACGGCCCGGCTCGCCATCGTCGGGGAGGATCCGATGCTGTTGTCGGACGCGGACCCAGGGAAAGTGGCGCGGGCCAACAAGGCGAACGCCATCGCCTACAAGCCGGCGCTGGAAAGGATCGCCGGCTTCGACATCAACTGGAATATCATCGCCTATCCCACGCTTTCCTGGGCGAAGCGGGTGTTTCCCGGCGACGACGACGAGGTTGCGGTCGCAAAGCTGGCCGACGCGATCTTTTCCGCGTCGCGGGTCGATGGCGACGATCCAGTCGCGGGCTGGAGCGCCCATAATTCAGCGCTCGCGGTCAGAACCCGATGGCTGAACGAAAAGCGCTTCCACGCCCTGCACTATTCCGGACCAGGCACCGACCTCACCATCGGGCTCGCCGACGGGCATGAATGGCATGGCGGCGCGTCGACGGCCAAGAACGGCGTCACCTGCAACCCGAACATCCCGACCGAGGAGGTGTTCACCACGCCGCACGCCTTGCGGGTCGAAGGCCATGTCGTCAGCACCAAACCGCTCTCCTATCAAGGCACGCTAATCGAGGATATCGCCGTGACATTCGAAGGCGGCCGGATCGTCGATGCGCGGGCTTCTCGCGGCGAAGACGTGCTGCGCAAGGTGCTGGAGACCGACGAGGGCGCGCGCCGGCTCGGCGAGGTCGCCCTCGTTCCACATTCCTCGCCGATTTCGAAGAGCGGCCTGATGTTTTTCAACACACTGTTCGACGAGAACGCCGCCTGCCACGTCGCCATTGGACAGTGCTATTCCAAATGCTTCGTTGGCGGAGAGACGCTCAAACCCGGCGAGATCGCGGCCCGCGGCGGCAACGCAAGCCTGATCCATATCGACTGGATGATCGGCTCCGATCACATCAATATCGACGGGATCGACGAGACTGGCGCGAAAACGCCTGTCTTCCGCAAGGGCGAATGGGCCTGAGTTGTCGGCGCGCTTGCTTAGCGCGGCGGCGTGGGCGACGCACGCCCTCCAGGGGGCTTCCGAAATCGCAGAGGCGCTTCTATAGTGAGACCATGATCATGATCGCCGGCACGGTCCGTTTCCCCTCTGATAAAATCCGCGATGCGCGCGACCCCATGGCGCGCATGATCGAGGCGACTCGCGCGGAGGACGGCTGCGTGCAGTACGCCTTCGCCGAGGATGTGCTCGACCCAGGCCTGATTCATATCAGCGAGCTGTGGCGCGATCAGGCGGCGCTCGAGAAGCACGGGTCCTCCGCGCATATGGGCGTTTGGCGAAAAGCCGGACGCGACCTCGGCATTGGCGAGCGAAACCTCAAAATTTACGAAGTCGATGAGGGGCGTCCCCTGTAAGGGACGAGCTGGCCGTGTCGAAGGCGACGCGGGCGACCAAGGCGCTTGAGCAGTCCGGGGTCGCCTTTACCGTTCATGGCTACGCGTACGACCCCGACGCCGAGAAGATCGGCATCCAGGCGGCCGAAGCTTTGGGCGAACCCCCGGATCGGGTGCTGAAGAGCCTCATGGCGCTGGTTGACGGGAAACCGGTCTGCGTCATCGTCCCCTCCAACCGCGAAGTTTCGATGAAAAAACTCGCGGCCGCCTTCCAGGGCAAGTCGGCGCAGATGATGAAGCCTGCCGACGCTGAGCGCGCCACCGGCTACAAGGTTGGCGGGATCAGTCCGTTCGGACAAATGAAGCCGGCCCGCGCCGCGATCGAGGAGCAGGCGATGACGCACGAGCGCGTCTATCTAAACGGCGGCCAGCGCGGCTTGCAGGTGCGGCTCGATCCGCGCGACGCAGCGGCGCTGTTGAAGGCTATCGTCGCGTCCCTTACCGCGTGAGGCGCTTGCCTCGCCCCGACTAAGAAAACGCATAATTTTCGGCGAGCGTCTGCCTCCGGGAGGCCACCCCCTTCTGTGAGCGCGGGAGGTGTCAGGCATGGACGAACGCGATTCCGCCGAAGTTGGCCGGCTCGTCGAGGGCGCCGCCGCGACCGTCGCCAAAGCCGGGTCCTGCTGGCTCGCGAGCGCCGGCAGGACCGGCGTTCCGCGCTTGCGGCCAATGGGCCGGTTGCCGCCGAGGGCTGGGGACGACGCCTGGACATTCCGCTTCGTGACCGACGGACGCTCGGGCAAGGCGGCGAACATCCGGCGGGGCGGCAAGGTTGTCCTCGTCTTTCAGCGCGAGGCGGAGGACTCCTTCGTCTCTGTGACCGGTGCGGCCAAGCTCGAAGATGACGAGGCGGAGGTTCGGAGACGATGGAAGCGCGCCTATGACGCGTTCTTTCCAACCGAGGCGGACAAGGCGGCCGCGGCTTTTCTCACGGTCGAGGCGGAGCGCCTCGATCTCTGGATTCGCGGCGTCACGCCTGAGCCGTTCGGATTGAAAACCGTAACGCTGGAGCGCGCGCCGGGCGGCGGCTGGCGGTTGGCCGCGGAGGGTCCGTGAGGATCGGAACACGAAAATTCGTCTTGCTCCTGGCTGTTGGCGGCGCGCTCATGCTTGCCGCCGGAACCGATCCTGCTTTGGCGGGCGGCCGGGTTCTGACCCCGATGGACGTCGTCACCATTCGGATCGTGACCGCGCCGGAGCTTGATACGACGGCTCGCGTTGATGAGGACGGCACAATGGCCTTCCCTTATCTCGGCCGGGTCAAGGCCGCCGGGCTCACCCAGGACGAGCTGGCGCAGCGGATCGAGCAGAAATTGGTCGATCGGAAGATCCTCGCAGCGCCGTGAGGAACCAAGGGTGTCGGGCCGCCATAAAAAACAATAGGTCATGTCACAGTCCGGCTCGTCGCCTCGTCATGTCCTCAAGGAACCATGCAGGAGACGATCATGACGCCGAGACTGAACGCTTTCGCAGTCGCGCCACAGCCGATGAAGGCCTGGCTCGACTACGGGCAGAGCGTGTCGAAACTGGGCCTCGAGGCCAGCCTGATGGAACTCGTGAAAATCCGGGCCTCGCAAATCAATGGCTGCGCCTTCTGCCTCGACATGCACGCCGCAGAGGCGAGGAAAGCCGGGGAGACGGAGCAGCGCATCTATCTCCTCGACGCCTGGCGCAACTCCCCGCTCTATAGCGATCGTGAACGCGCTGCGCTCGCCTGGACAGAGTCGTTGACCCGGCTTGCCGACAAGGGCGCGCCTGACGATGTCTATCAGGCGCTCAAGTCGCAGTTCTCCAACGAGGAACAGGTCGCTCTGACGCTGCTGATCGTCACGATCAACGGATGGAAATCGAATTCAGGCCGGCTTCCGTGCCCTGCATCCGGGCGAGGACAAGAGGGCGGCGTGACACTGTCGGGGGAGGCCGCAGGGGCGGCGTCGAGCTTCGATCCGCTGCGTCCGAAACTGACCCGCATCGCGTATCGCATGTTGGGTTCGGTCGCGGACGCGGAAGACGCGGTGCAGGACGCATTTTTGCGCTGGCTCGCCGTCGATCGCGCTGGGGTCGACGAGCCGGCGGCTTATTTGCGTCGCGTCGTCACCCGCATCTGTCTCGACCAGCTGAAGTCAGCGCGGCGCCAACGAGAGACCTATATCGGTCCATGGCTGCCGGAGCCGATATTCGACCCGGTCGACGACGAAGTGGACGACGTCACGCTTCCGCTGATGATGGCGCTCGAGCGCCTGTCGCCGCTGGAGCGCGCCGCCTTCCTTCTGCACGACGTGTTCGGCGCAAGCTTCGACGAGGTCGCCGAGACGATCGGCCGCGAGCCTGCCGCTTGTCGGCAACTTGCGAGCCGCGCCCGAGCGCATGTTCGTGCGGCGCGTCCGCGCTTTCCCGTCGCGAAGGAGCGGGGGATAGCCCTCGCTGCGGCGTTTTTCTCCGCGACCAGGAGCGGCGACATGGACGCGCTACGGTCGCTTCTGGCCGCGGACGTCGTCCATTATTCCGACGGGGGCGGCAAGAGGCCGGCGGCGAAACGAGTGCTCGCCGAACTCGAGGACGTGCTCGGGCTCCATGCTGCGCTCGCCTGGCGGTTTCCGCGGCGGATATCGCGCATCCTGCGTTACGGGTTCGTCAACGGTCTTCCGGGATATCTCTCGGCGGAACAGGACGGTTTGCAGACGACCGCTCTCGAGATCGAGAGCGACAAAATCGTCGGTATTTACGTGATGCGCAATCCCGAGAAGCTCAGGCATCTCGCTGATCAGGCGATAGGCTGACCGGACATCCGCGGAGCCTTTCTCCTCGAACGCAGGGCCTCCGTCTTGCCCGCTCGGCTCAAAAGGCGAAGGCGCGTTGCGCCGGGGCGGACGGCGGCGCGAGGTCGACGCCTTCCAGCCGCAGCATCCGGGCTTTGGTCTGCGAGCCCCCCGGAGCCGAGAAGCCGCCAAGCTTGCCGCCCGCCGCCAGCACGCGGTGGCAGGGAATGAGAAGGGGCATCGGGTTCTTGGCCATGGCGACGCCGACGTCGCGCGCGGATTCGCGGGGCGCGCCAACCGCCGCGGCCAGCGCGCCATAGGTTGTCGTTCGGCCCCAAGGGACCTGCCGCAGCGCGTCATAGATCTGGGCGAAAAAGGGATCCTGGTCGCGCAGGTCGAGCGGAGTACGGGAAAGGTCTGTCGGCTCCGCGGCAAAGTAGCGTTTCGCTCTCGCCATCGCCTCCTCGATCGCAGGCGGCGGCGCGCCGGGCTCGGCGTCCGGCGACCGTCTCCTCAGGCTTTTCTCAACGGCCGCGGACGCGACGGCCGGAAGGACAAAGTGGGTCGCGCCGAAATCGCTCCATGCAATGGCGCAGACGCCAGCTGCGGTCTCAAAGAGGCAAAAAGACTGACACGATCGGCTCATTGAAGGTTCAACTCCCTTGCCGTTGCACGAGCTTGAGCCCCCACCCGGCCTGAGGCAACCCGTTTCCTGCGACGGCGGCTTGTCGTTGCCCTGGCCAACGATCGCAGGGGCGACGGTTGTCACGCGAAATAAATCAAGGAGGGTTGGCTTCTCGGTATGGTTCTTTGAGCAGGGACGCCTATATGCACAGCGTGAAAGGCGCTCTCTTGGGCGCCGATCGCGACCAGTCAAATGGGTTTCACAATCGTCTGGCATATCTAGGTTGTAAGGACAGCCTCCGAAACGGCGGATCGCGCGAAAGTCCCCTGCCCGGGTTCATGCCCGCAGGCGTTCAGCGTTGAAGTCACGATTGGCGAGCCGACTGGAGCATAGCCGCCCAAGGCAACGCGGCGGCATCAAAGAAAAGATGGAGACCAACATGCTACGTCCGCAATTTTCTGCGCGCGGCGGGGGCCGCGCCGCTTCGTCGCTCTTCGCGAACGACCTATGCGCCCAGCTCGTCCCGCTCAACCGGTACGGACCGACCCAAATGGGCGCCGCGCTCGCCACAGCAATTCGCTCGTTGACCGGCGCCGCCCGCCCCGTCGTTTGCGCCGCGGCCGGATGCGAACGCGACTGAACTTTGCGCGAGAAGGGTGGACGAGCCCCCCTTCAGGCGCCGAGACGACCTGTGGCCGGCGCAAGCGCCGGCCATATCATTTAAGGCGGAAATCAGCCGCGAACGTTCTCGATCAGCCTCGCTGCAGCCAGCGGGTTGCGCGCCTTGAAGCCTGAGATCACGTAGAGAAAGACATCCCTGCGATTCGCTTTCGCCTGGGGATGAAGGCGCTCGAGATCGTCCGGCGCATCGCCTCGCGCCCACGCTTGGGCTCGCTGGGCCCACGCTTCAAGCGCGGCCTCGGAATAGCCCAAAGCCTCGTCCTCGCTGCTCCCCATAATGCGCGCATAGACGAACGGCGCGGTGACGTCAGCGATCAGCGGAAAGTCGCCGTCCGCGGCGGTTACGACCGCGACGCCTCGCGACCGAGCCAGCTCGACAAACTCCCCAGTGCGAAAGCTGTCATGACGGACCTCTACGGCATGGCGAAGCGTGACGCCTTCGACCGACCGCGGAAGGAGGGCCAGGAAGGCGTCGAAGTCGTCAGGGTCGAAGCGCTTCGTCGTGGCGAACTGCCAGTTGATCGGGCCAAGCTTCTGTTTGAGCTCGGTAACGCCGGTCGAGAAGAACTTTTCCATCGACGGGCCGGCCTCCGCGAGCACGCGGCGGTTGGTGACGAAGCGCGATCCCTTGACGGCGAAAACGAAATCCTCCGGCGTCTCGCCGCGCCACTTTTGAAAGATCTGCGCCGACATGCCGCGGTAATAGGTGCTATCAATCTCAATCGAGGTGAGCGCGCGGCTTGCATAATTTAACTGGCGAGCGCGCGGCAGGCCCTTCGGGTAGAAGGTTTCGTTCCACGGCTCGTAGGTCCATCCGCCGACGCCGATCCGAATGCGTCCTTGCTGGCTCTCCGGCATTTTCTGGCCTCTGCTAAGGCGACTATCTGTGCGCGATCGGCGCGATCGTTGCGCGAGTCAATTCAACGAGGTCGGCCGGCGTCAAGCGGAAGACGGCGTTCGGCGTCCCGGCGGCTGCCCAGATTTCGGCATAGCCCATCAGCGCCTTATCGATCAGCGCGATCGGCGGCTCCGCGTGCGCGACCGGGGGAACGCCGCCAATCGCAAAGCCGGTCGCCTTGCGAACGAAATCAGCGTCTGCGCGCCCGATCGGCTCTCCGATCAGCGCCGCGACCTTCTTCTCATCAACTCAATTCGCGCCGGAGGCGATCACCAGAACGCTCCGGCCGCTTGCCGACCGGAACACGAGCGACTTGGCGATCTCAGCTACCGTGCAGCCGATCGCCGCCGCCGCCTCGTCGGCGGTCCGCGTGCCGGCGTCGAATTCGAGCACAGCGAAGCGCGGCCCGAGCACGGCCTGGACCTTGAGGGCGGACGTCGCGGAGGCGGGCTTCATGAGGGCGTCCGAAAGGGGTTGAGGATCTGTAAGCGTCCGCCGATCAACAGGCCGTGATGCATGTGCTCTGACCACAACGTGTCGCAGTCGGACGTCAGCGCGGCCGAGGCGATCATCGCATCATGGATCGACAATTCATAGCGCTGGGCGAGTGCGAGGCCCGTCTCGTGGTTTTCAAAGGTCACCGGGAGGACAGAGACCAGCGCGCGCAACCCAGTCAGGAATTCCCGAGCCTCGGACCATGACACCCCAAGTCTTCTACGGATCACGTTCGCGGTCTCGTTCAGGACCTGGACGGTGACGGCGCCGCCGGCGCGTAAGATCTGCTCGGCGCGATCGGCTTTTTGGCTATCGCCGGAGGCGAGGCACAGGACGACGTCAGTGTCGAAGAAGCTACCGGGCATTGGCCTCGTCGCGGTCGAACTTGAAGTCCGCTGGGAGTCGCCCGCGGAAAGCGCGCAACCAATTCAACCAATCGTCTTTGCTTGGCTTGCGCGCGACCCCGAAGCCGCGTTCGTCCGAGAGGTAAATCTCAATCTCGTCGCCTTCCTTGAGCTGCAGGGCTTCGACGACGGAGGCTGGGAGGCGAACGGCGAGGCTGTTGCCCCATTTTGCGACTTGCATGGCCAGTCCATTGGATATACTTTTCACATTGCGTATATCATACAACGGCCCTGTGTCAACGAAGGCCGCCGTTTTCGAGGAAGCCCCAATGGCCGCTGAATTTTCCGCCGACGGCATCCTGCAGAACGCGGTGGCGGGCGAACCGCGCGTGCCCGGGGTCGTCGCGATGATCACAGACCGGAGAAGCGCTCTCTACCAAGGCGCGGCGGGCGTGCGGCGGCTCGGCGATCCGACACCGATGACCATCGACAGCGTTTTTGCGCTGTTCTCTTGTTCCAAGGCGATCACTGGGACCGCGGTGCTGCAGCTTGTCGAGGAGGGCCGTCTCGACCTGGACGCGCCGGCGAGAACATACGTCCCGGAAATCGGCACGTTGCGGGTTCTGGAAGGCTTCGACGAGGCGGGCGCCCTGAGGCTCAGGCCGCCGAAGCGCGACATCACGACCCGGATGCTGATGCTGCACACCGCCGGCTTCGGCTATCCTTACTTCAGCGCGGCGCTCAAGCGCCTCGCCGCCGAGCATGACCAGGCCGATCCCAGGCTCGGCCTGAAGCGTGGGCTGATGACCCCGCTCCTGTTCGATCCGGGCGAGCGCTGGGAATACGAAATCGGGATCGACTGGGCCGGGCAGGTCGTCGAGGCGGTCGCCGGCGAGCGGCTCGACAAGGTCCTGAGGTCTCAGGTGCTGGATCCCCTGGGCATGGCGGACACCGCCTTTGTCCCGACCGCGTCCATGCGCGCCCGGCGCGCCGCCATGCATCAGCGCGGCCGCGACGGCGAGCTCGCCCCGATCGATTTCCAATTGCCTGAGGACCCCGAAGTCTGGATGGGCGGGGGCGCACTGTTCGGGACCGTGCCCGATTATATGCGCTTCTTGCGCATGTGGCTGAACGACGGAACCGGTGAGGGCGGCCGGGTTCTGAAACCGGAGACCATCGCGATGGCTGCTCGCGACAATCTCGCGGGCATGACCATCGAGCGCATGGCGAGCGTCAGCCGCGGCCTGACCCACGACGCGGAATTTTTTCCGGGCGCGCCGAAGACTTGGGGACTAACCTTCATGGTCAACATGGTCGAAGCCCCGACTGGCCGGCCCGCCGGCTCGATCGGCTGGGCGGGCCTCGGCAACCTCTACTACTGGGCCGACCGCAAGAACGGCGTCGCCGGCTTCTGGGCGAGCCAATATTTCCCTTTCATGGACCCCGCCGCGTTTGATGGCTTTATCGCCTTCGAAACGGCCCTCTACGCGGCGCTGCGACGGCAGTAAGAGGGAACGGAAAGTCGCCGGCGTTCTTCGTTCTGGCTATTAAATAACCAAGCTTCAAGACGACGAGTTCTCCAGCGCCT
This sequence comes from uncultured Alphaproteobacteria bacterium, assembly GCA_963748545.1. Taxonomy (GTDB): domain Bacteria; phylum Pseudomonadota; class Alphaproteobacteria; order Rhizobiales; family Beijerinckiaceae; genus Roseiarcus. Next base: position 11,009 of record CAVVJO010000054.1, on the reverse strand, counting down.
CGATGCGAGGGCCGTGACCGTCGGACTACGCCGACACCGTCCGTACGCTGCGCCATCCCGAGGGGCGGAAGCGGTCCTCAACACACGGCGGCCCCGCCGCGCATGATCTGCCGCCGGGACGAGCGGCCCGGGCGCGCGGGCCTGTCGTGGCGTTGTCACATGTGTCATTGAAAGATTTGGGAGGACCGCTCCGGAGAACTCCGGCGCCGACGAGGGACACGACGATGAGCGCGACGAAGGACAACGGCTCCAGCGCAATTCAGCATCGCATCAACGCCGAGATTCAGGACAATCTCGACGAAGACCTGGAGCTCGAGCTCGAGGACAGCGAACTGGCGGATCTGCTTTCCGACGGCCACGAGCTGCCCGAGAGGCAAGGCTTTCCGCGCAAGCTCTACTTCACCGAGCTTCTCCGGCTGCAGCGCGAACTGATCAAGCTGCAGGACTGGGTAGTCGCCAAGAAACTCAAGCTGGTCGTTCTATTCGAGGGCCGCGATGCTGCCGGCAAGGGCGGCGTGATCAAGCGCATCACCCAACGCCTTAACCCGCGCGTCGTGCGCGCGGTCGCCCTGCCCGCTCCGGGCGAGCGCGAGCGCACCCAATGGTATTTCCAGCGCTACGTGCCGCATCTGCCGGCCGGCGGCGAGATCGTGCTGTTCGACCGCTCCTGGTACAATCGCGCCGGCGTTGAGCGCGTCATGGGCTTCTGCACCGACGACCAGTATGAGGAGTTTTTTCAGTCGGTTCCCGAATTCGAGAAGCTTTTGGTCCGCTCGGGCATCGTCCTGGTGAAGTACTGGTTCTCGATAACCGATGAGGAACAGAACCTGCGCTTCCTGATGCGCATCAACGATCCTTTGAAGCAGTGGAAGCTTTCGCCGATGGACCTCGAGTCTCGTCGCCGCTGGGAGGAATACACCAAGGCGAAGGAGATCATGTTCGAGCGCACGCACATCCCGGAGGCGCCCTGGCATGTGATCGAGGGAATCGACAAGAAGCGCGCGCGGCTGAACTGCATGGCGCATCTCCTCACCTGCATTCCCTATCAGGAGGTGCAGCACGAGAAGCCGATCCTGCCGCCTCGCGAGCATCACCCGGGCTATCATCGTGAGATGATCCCGCCCGAGATGTACGTGCCGGACATCTACGCCGACATCGTGCCGCCGCCGGAGCGGTAACTCCCGGACGACCGAAGCTCGGGTCAGAATGGAGGAGCCACGTGCGCGCGCGGCCCGCTTCCTGGCGTCGCTATTCGGTACGAGGCCTCTCTACCCGCGAAGCTTCTCGTGGCCGATCGCCGCCCGGAGGAAGTAATAAAGCCCCACCAGCGCGAGAAGCACGAGCACGGCTTCGAGGCCATGCGTGAGGACAGGGCCGAGCGCGAACAGGCCCCCGATCGCCCAGCCGGCCGCAAAGCCCGCCCCGATAAGTTCGGTGCCGACCAGAATGGCGACGCTGACGAGCGTCGAGACGTTGAGCCAGTTGATCGGCCTCAAGGACGCCGTTGCGGCCAAAGCCTGTCTCCCATGATCGCGTGAAGGGCGGCCGTAGACCATGTCGGGACCGCGCGCAAGTCTCCGGACTGGGCGCAAGTGTCGCGGGGCGCGAGCGTTGCCGTCCGCCGCTCGGCCATGCAGAGTGAGGGTGTAGAAACCTGCGTCGATGTCCGCTCTCGTCGAACCGTCCCGTCAAGTTGACGCCGCGCCGCGCGACCGCGATCACGCGCCGAAGGGCGGCGTCGGTCCGCTGGCGCTCGGGGCGCTCGGCGTCGTCTTCGGCGGCATCGGAACCTCTCCGCTTTATGCGATGGACCAGATCTTTCGCGTCGCGCCGGGGCGGACGGCGGAAGACGCCCTCGGGGCCGTGTCGCTTGTGATCTGGACCCTCACCCTGATCGTCGCCATCAAGTACGCGCTTCTGGTGCTGCGCGCGCAGAACGACGGCGAGGGCGGCGTCTTCGCCCTGTACGGTCTCCTGCATGACCGAAAGGACCGCCGCGCCCGAATGCTGCTTTGGGCTCTGATGGCCGGCGCTGGGTTGCTGATCGGCGACGGCATGATCACGCCTGCGATCAGCGTGCTCTCGGCGGTCGAGGGGCTCGACGTCGCGGCGCCAGGCTTGTCCTCCGGGGTCATTCCGATCACGGTCGGGCTGCTGATCGCGCTGTTCGCCGTTCAGTTCAAGGGCGCCTCGGGGGTTGGGGCCGTATTCGGCCCCGTCGTGCTCGTCTGGTTCGGCGTGATCGCGGCGCTCGGAGCGACCGAGATTGCGACGGCGCCGAAGATTCTCGCGTCTTTCAATCCCGTGTACGGTCTCGAATTCCTCGGGCGCGCCAACCTCTTCGGGGCGCTGATGCTGCTCGGCGCGCTGATGCTGGTGGTGACCGGCGGCGAGGCGATGTACGCCGACCTTGGGTATTTCGGCGCGCTGCCGATCCGGCTCTCCTGGTACGCCATTGTTTTCCCCGCCCTGCTCCTAAACTACCTCGGCCAGGGCGCCTATCTCCTCGGCGGCGCCCCGGTTGCGGGCGACAAGTTGTTCTATGCGCTGAGCCCCACGTGGCTCCAGGCGCCCTTGGTGGTCCTGGCGACCGCCGCCACCGTCATTGCCTCGCAGTCGCTGATCTCCGGCGCGTTCTCGCTGGTCTCGCAGGCGATCCGCCTCGGACTGTTCCCGCGCCTCGACATCGAGCACACCCACCACGCGCACGAAGGCCAAGTCTACATCCCCGCGATCAACTGGACCTTGCTGGTCGGCTGCGTGGCTCTGGTTCTGGTGTTCGGTTCGAGCGCGGCGCTGGCGGCCGCCTACGGTTTGGCTGTGTCGGGCGTGATGGTGATCACGTCGGTCGCCATGATCCCGATAGCCCGCCGCTACTGGGGCTGGAGCCGGATGCTGATCGCCTTCGTCTGGGGGCCGCTGACTGCGCTGAACGCCGCCTTTTTCCTAGCAAGCTCTCTGAAACTCCTCGAGGGCGGTTACGTGCCGGTCGCGGTCGGCGCCGTCGCCTTCGCCATGATGGCGACCTGGCGCTGGGGACGTAAAGCGACCTACGCCGCACACAACGCCAAGGCGACGCTGACCATGTCGGAAGTGGTCACGCTGCATCGGGCGAGCAAGTTTTTCCTCGAGCGCAACGCGCTCATCATGTCGCCGCGCCCGCTTCGGGCGAAGCACGACCGCGCCCCGTCGCTGATCCGCCTGATCGCCGAGCGCACGGGCATGCTGCCGCGCAACCTGATCTTCGTCGAGGTCAGCCACAAAAAGACGCCGTACATTCACGGCAGCCGCTGCCAGGTCGCCGTGTTCGACCGCAGCGAGGAAAAGGGCAGCGTCATCGGCGTCGAGCTGTCCTTCGGCTTCCTCGAAGAGCCGAATGTCGAAAAGGCTCTGGAGGAACTCGCGCGCCACCACGAAATCGACCTGCCCGTGGACACGCACCAGTGGATCGTCCACATCATGCAGGACCACCTCCTGCCCGCGCGCAAGAGCAATGTCTTCAAGCGTCTCCGGCTGAGCCTCTACCAGTTTCTCAGCGCCGTCTCGCGTCCCGCCTATTCCTATTACGGCCTCGGCGACGCGGTGCAACTGACCATCGAGGTCATCCCGGTCCGGTTGCGGTAGAGGGCAAGCCGAGGCGCCTCGGTCGGGAGTGCAACCAGCCTCGGGGGTGTTTGGCTTGGCGACATGCCCCCTGCGCAGCGCGGCCTCGGCTTCGCCGTCACGGCGTCCGACGACAGTCGGGCCGGGGCGTTTAGCCGACCCGGCCCGAACTTTGTCAGATGGTGTAGGAACCCGCGTCGAAGACGTCTTGGAGGTCACGCCTGATCTGACGAGAGCACAATTGCAGATCCGCCGACTGATGGATTGATCGGCGTCAATTGCGCGCCGTCGATGAGGGCTGAGCGGCGCAGCACGACCCGACCATCTCGGGACTTACTCCTGCGGGATCGCCATCGGCTGAGAAGGCACGGCGGAGGCGAGCGGGCCTGGGCCGGCGCCATCGCGCTGGTAGACGTCGGGCCGGAACTGCACGACGCCGTCGGGCGTCGCCCAGGCGGTGATGTAGACCCAGTAGACATTGACCGGTTGGGTCAGCTTGACGTCGACGCGATCACCGGAGCGGATGACCTGGTCGATCTGATCGCGGCCCCAGCCTGGATTGTCCTTGAGCAGCCAAGCGACATAGTCGCGCACGTCCTGGACACGGATGCAGCCGGAGGAGACAAATCGGAAGTCGTCGCCAAACACGCCCTTCGACGGCGTGTCGTGCATATAGACTCCGTAGGGGTTGGGAATGTTGATGCGTACGATGCCAAGCGAATTGAGATCGGCCCCGGTGTCCTGGCGGTACTTGAAGTGGGTCGCCTCGTCGGTGCTCCAATTGATCGACGACGGAGATACCTCCTCGCCCTTCGTATTGAAAATGCGAATCTTCTCGTCGGTTAGATAATTTGGATCAGCCTTCATCTTCGGGATCAGGTCCTTCTTGATCAAGGAAGGAGGAACGGTCCAGAATGGGTTGAAATTGATCTCGGTCGCGCGCGTCTGCATGATGGGCGACTGGCGATCGATCTTGCCGACGCCGGCTGCGTGATGCGAATAGACGACGCCGTTTTCAACTGTCTCAACCTCAGCGGCGGGAATGTTGGCGACCACATAGCGCGCGCCGAGGTCGCCCGAAAAGGTCTTTAGCCGCACGAGGTTTGTTTCGAGCTGTTGCAGGCGCGCGTTCGCCGACACGTTCAGTTCCGCGAATGTCGCGTCGCCGACGACGCCGCTTTGGCTCAAGCCATGGCGGGCCTGGAAGCGCTTGACCGCCGCCTCGACGAACGAGTTGTAAACTGGGCCGGCGCCAGCGATCGAAGTCGAGATCGCCCGAAGCGACCAGCCGGTCGCGAAGAGCCTGAACGCGTGGACCCTTAGAGCCGATCCGCAGTTCTCCGCCGGACGGAACGGTGTTCCATCCGCCGCGCGCGACAATGTCCTGATATTTCTGGATAGCGGCCTGCGTCGCATCGACGGTCGCCGGGGAGAGGATCGGCGTCGCCTCGCGCTGCACCTGCATGTGGGGCGAGGACTCATAGCTCTGCGGCCATTCCGCCTGATCGCCGTCTTCGGCGGCGATCGTCGCAACTGGGGTGAAGCTCGCGAGGGCGAACGCGCCGAAAGCTGCGCCGAAAAACAAGCGGCGCGAGGACCGCAGGACGATGGTTTCACGCATCAGCATTCAAACTCCCCAAGAGAAGCGCCCCGGCCCCGCAGGTAGGCGCCCACCCGTTCGCGCGAGCCGATCGAAAGCGGCCACGCCCTTCCGAAGTGAAGACGGGTATGGGCGAAAATAGGTGTCAGTCGGGCGATTTTAAGGCCTTGCTTAGCGTCGAACGCAAAATGGACGTCCGTTTCGCGGACGCCCCTTCTAAAGTCCAAGTTCGGTTAAAGGTCGGTTATCAGAGCCGATACTTAATCTGGTCGGTCCAGTATCGCTCGAGCCGCTGTAGCGAAACGTTGACCCGGGCAAGTTCCCCGCCGGGCACCCCCCCTATCTGCTCGATCGTACGGGCGTGCTTTGCATAGACCCCGGCTACGATCCGATGAACCTCCTTACCCTTCTCGGTCAGCCGGATCCGAACCGCCCGACGGTCGACCCGTGACCGCGCATGATGAAGGAAGCCTTGCTCCACCAGCTTCTTGACATTGTAGGAGACGTTCGAACCCAGGTAATAGCCCTTGGTGCGCAGTTCGCCAGCGGTCAACTCCTTGTCCCCGATGTTGTAGAGCAACAAAGCCTGCACCGAGTTGAGGTCCGACCGCTCGCGACGGTCAAATTCGTCCTTGATGACGTCCAGCAACCGGCGATGAAGCCGCTCGACCATCGTCAAGGTTTCCAGGTAAAGGCCGGAGACATGAAGTTCAGAGTCCGCAAACCCGACGGACTCCTGAGTCTTGAACGCATTGGACATCGTACGCTCGCCTGCCTTGTCTCTCGGTCGCGGAAGTGTATTCGGTTCTCTTGAGGACGGACGGTAGCGGCAGGGCGTGAAGACACGCCTAAGAATCAAGATGAATCGAAGGTTTTCGCAGGCTGGTAAAGATTGTCTTGAGCTCGCGATGGTAATTTCCGTCTGGCGACGATCCTACGCGCGTTCCCGCACAGCGAGCCAACTCAGGAGAAAATAACCGATCGCGAGCACGACGTTGAGCGCGGCGGCGGAATAGCCGATAGCGGCAGCGCGAGGACTGAGCACAGGGGAAACGGCTTCGACCACGGCGCACAAGAGCCAGATCGCTCCGCCCCACGGCGCAGCGAGCCACAATCCGACTGCGGCCAGAAGATCAAAGCATGCGAACGCCACGATCGTGGCCTGCAACGCCAGCGTCATCGTGGTGAAGCTGCCAAGGCTGGGAAAGGCGCCGAGAATGATCGCCCAGTTGAAAAGGCCCTTGCTCACCCACACCCAGGCGAGCGTGCGCATATACCAGAGAAGCGCGGTCTCCCATCCGACCGCTGCGAGCAGAGAACTGAGTTTCCCGTCGTGAGGGCGGACGGGCGAACCGTCTACGAATTCGATCGCCCCGTCCCGGCTTTGGCGGAGGCGATAAGTCATCGGTCGGGAAACCTCAGTTCGTCCGGCCCGAGCGGAGCGAAATAAGCGTCGAGTTCGGCGTCCGAGGGCAGCGGACTCCAGACGGGGCGATTGTCCTTGTCGACGATCACAGCCCGAACGCCCTCGTAGAAATCATGGCCACGGCAAACTCGCGACACAATTCGGTATTCGATCCTGAGCGCCTCGTGGAAGTCGACCGTCGGCCCAAGCGCCATCTGGCGGACCGCTAGCGCCTGACTGGTCGGGGACTTGCCAAGCATCGCAGCGCGGGCCGGTTCGGCAAAAGCAAAGTTTTTGGCCGCCGGGGCCTCCAGCGCGGCCAGAATGGCTTCGCGATCGCGAAACGAGAAGCAGGCTTCAAGTCCGCGCGACTCAGCCATCAACGCGGACGCCGGCGCCGGCGCAGCAAAACGACGAAGAGTCCCGTCGACATTGTCGGCCTGCTCGAGTGCGCGAGCAAGATCGTCGAAAGCGGCGCTCGGAACGAACGTCTTGGCGAGGCCGAACGCGAGCGCATCGCCCGCATTGGCGCGCAAACCCGTAAGCGCGAAATAGACGCCCGCGCGATGTGGAAGTCGCGGCAGGAAATGCGTACCGCCGACATCGGGGAAAAAACCGATGCCGACCTCGGGCATGGCGAAGGAGAAACGCTCGCCCGCGACCCGGTGTGAGGCGTTGATCGAGACGCCCACGCCCCCGCCCATGACGATCCCGTCAATGAGCGCCACGACGGGTTTCGGATAGGTTCGGACGCGCGCGTTGAGTTGATATTCCTCACGCCAGAAGGTCAGTTGCTGAACGTGGTCGCCGGCCCGCCCGAGTTCATAGAGGGTGCGGATGTCGCCCCCCGCGCAAAACGCCTTTTCGCCCGCGCCGCCGATCACGACCCGTGTGATCGAAGGATCGTCCTCCCAGGCGTCGAGGGCGGCGGCCACAAGCCGCACCATTGTCAGCGTCAGCGCGTTCAGCGCTTTCGGCCTATTGAGAATGACGACGCCGGCCGCGCCGCGCCGCTCGATCAGCGCCTCGGCGTCCTGGGTCGGACTGCTCACCCGCCCGCCACGTCCTTCAGGATCGCGTCGATTGCGGCCGTCACCGTGTCAATCGGCGCCATGCCGTCGACTTCGCGCAAGAGCCCTCGCCCGCGATAGAAAGGCGTCACTGCGGCGGTGTCGCGGTCGTAGGCCGCAAGACGCGACTTGAACACTTCCGGATCGTCGTCCTTGCGCACAGGTAGGCCGGAGGCCTTGGCCTCGGCCGCGCGATTGACGATGCGGGCGACGAGCTTGCCCGCATCGACCGTCAGTTCGATCGCAGCGTCAAGCTTGAGCCCGCGACCCGCCAACATTGCGTCCAGAGCTTCGGCCTGCCTGACCGTGCGCGGGAAGCCGTCGAGAATGAAGCCGCTCTTGGCGTCAGGTTGGCCGATGCGGTCGGCGATGATGCCCACGACGATCTCGTCCGACACGAGGCCGCCCGATTCCATCACCGCCTTGGCCTTGAGCCCGATCGGCGTTTCGGCGGCGACCGCGGCGCGCAGCATGTCGCCGGTCGAAAGCTGGGGAATGTCATACTTCTGAACGAGTTGGGCCGCCTGCGTGCCCTTGCCGGCGCCCGGCGGCCCCAGCAAAATCAACCTCATCGCTTCCGTCCCTTCAGTCTGGCCCTGCGGATTAGCCCCTCGTACTGGTGCGCCTGCAGGTGTCCGTGAATCTGCGCCACCGTGTCCATGGTCACATTGACGACGATCAGCAGCGAGGTGCCCCCGAAATAGAACGGCAGCGACGCATAGGAAATCAGCCATTCGGGTAACAGGCAGATCAGCGCCAGATAGCCCGCGCCGAGAACGGTGATTCGGGTCAGGATGTAGTCGATGTATTGCGCCGTGCGCTCGCCTGGACGAACGCCGGGAACGAAGCCGCCGTGCTTCTTGAGGTTGTCAGCGGTATCGGCCGGATTGAACACCGTCGCCGTATAAAAGAATGCGAAGAACACGATCAGGAAGACATAGAGAATGAGATAGAGAGCGCTGCCGCGCCCAAGCAGCGCAGTGATCGTGGTGAAGATCCCAGAACTCGTCGTCCCTTGCGCGAAATTGGCGACCGTGGTCGGCAGCAGCAAGAGCGATGAAGCGAAGATCGGAGGGATGACGCCTGCGGTGTTCAGCTTGAGCGGCAGGAAGGAGCTCTGCCCCTCGTACATTTTGTTGCCGACTTGACGACGTGGGTAGGTAATCGGGACCCGGCGCTGCGCTCGCTCCATAAAGACGATGAACGCGACGACCACGAACACCATCACAATGACGGCGAGGACAAGCCCGGTCGAGATCGACCCTTGCCGACCGAGTTCGAACAGTTGCACGATCGCCTGCGGCAAACGGGCGACGATGCCCGCAAAAATGATCAACGACGAACCGTTCCCTACGCCGCGAGCCGTGATCTGTTCGCCGAGCCAGACGAGGAACATCGTGCCCCCGGTGAGGGTGACGATGGTGGAGATGCGGAAGAGAAGTCCGGGATCGCTGACGACGCCGGTGCGGGCCTCGAGCCCGATCGCGATGCCGTAGGCCTGGAACATCGCCAGCACAACGGTCAGATAGCGGGTATATTGATTGAGGACCTTGCGGCCCTGTTCGCCCTCTTTCTTGATCGCTTCCAGCGATGGCACCACGGAGCTCAAGAGCTGGATAATGATCGAGGCCGAGATGTAAGGCATGATGTTCAGCGCGAACACCGCCATACGCTGCACGGCGCCGCCCGAGAACATGTTGAACATGTCGAGGACGCCCTGCTTCTGACCAAGGAACGCTGCCTGAAAGGCCTCCGAGTTGATGCCGGGCAGAGGAATATACGTACCGAGCCGGAAGATGACGAGCGCGCCTAGCGTGAACCAGATGCGCTTCTTCAGCTCATCCGCTTTGGCGAAGGCTGACCAGTTGATATTGGCTGCGAGCTGTTCGGCGGCGGACGCCATTGCGCTCTCCAGACGGCGCCCCTCTCAGGAGCGCGGAGTTTGAAAACAAAGTTCCCGCCGCCCTGACCGGCGCGGCGGGAACGCCCCTATCATATGGTCGGCTGACGCGCCATCGCCAACCTGAACGCCGCCATCAAGGCGTGGTGGGCGCGGCTTCCGCCACAGGCGTCTTCAAGCTGCCGCCCGCCTTCTCGATGGCAGCGACAGCGCTCTTCGAGGCCGCAGCGACCTCGAAATTCGCCTTCGCCGTGAGTTCGCCCGAGCCGAGAATCTTCACCCCGTCGCGCGGATGCGTGACGACTCCCGCCTTTAGAAGCGCTTCGGCGTCGATCGTCTCGGCCGGGTTGAGCTTGCCGGCGTCGATCGCGCTCTGGATCCGTCCGAGGTTGACCTCGTTGTAGGCCAGTCGGTTTGGCGGCGTGAAGCCCCGTTTAGGCAGGCGCCGATAGAGCGGCATCTGGCCGCCTTCGAAACCCTTGATCCGCACGCCGGAACGGGCCGTCTGACCCTTGCCGCCACGTCCGGCCTGCTTGCCCTTGCCCGAGCCAATACCGCGACCGACGCGGATGCGCGCCTTCGTCGAGCCAGGATTATCCTTGATGTCGTTGAGTTTCATCGCACGATCCTCTACTCGCCTTCGACGACGCGCACGAGATGCGCGACCTTGGCGATCATGCCTCGGTTAGCCGGGGTGTCGGCGACGTTCGCCTTGCGGCCGATCTTGTTGAGACCGAGGCCCTTCAGGGTCTCGCGCTGCGAACCGGGACGCCCGATGGCGCTGTTGACCTGCAACAGAGTGATCGTCTTTTCGGTGGTCATATTGGCCTCCGGCATCACGAGTCGCTCGCGTCGGCTTCGACGCCCTGGCGACGGGACTGGATCGTCGATACCTTCAGATTGCGGCGTTGCGCGACCGAGCGTGGGCTGTCCTCGCGGGCAAGCGCGTCGAAGGTGGCCCGTATCATATTGTATGGGTTCGAGGAGCCCTGGCTTTTGGCCACCACGTCGTGGACGCCGAGCAACTCGAACACCGCGCGCATCGGGCCGCCGGCGATGATGCCGGTGCCGGCGGGCGCGGCGCGAAGCACGACGCGGCCCGCTCCATGGCGGCCGTTCACGTCATGATGCAGCGTCCGGCCTTCACGAAGCGGCACGCGGACAAGGCCTCGCTTGGCCGCTTCGGTCGCCTTACGGATCGCCTCCGGCACTTCGCGCGCCTTGCCGTGGCCGAACCCGACCCTGCCCTTCTGGTCCCCGACGACGACGAGCGCCGCAAAACCAAATCGGCGGCCGCCCTTGACCACTTTCGCCACGCGATTGATGTGGACGAGGCGATCGACAAACTCGCTGTCGCGCTCCTCGTGCTTGTGTTCGCGGCCGCGGCCGCCCTCTTCACGCGCCATATCTTATCTTCCGTCACTCAATCGC
>CAVVJO010000053.1:0-132984 GCA_963748545.1 uncultured Alphaproteobacteria bacterium | reverse complement strand
TGGGGGAGGCCTGCCACGCCTGCGTCGTCGACATCCACGCCGAGGCGACGAGCGAGAAATCGGCGCTCGCCCACTATGCCGACGGGCGGGCGAGCCTCGTCGTCGGCACCCACACCCATGTCCCGAGCGCCGACCACCGCATCCTCGCCGGCGGCGCAGGTTTCGTCACCGACGTCGGCATGACCGGCGACTACAATTCGGTGATCGGCATGGAGAAGGACGAGCCGCTGCGGCGGTTCACCCGCCGGATTCCCTCGGGGCGGTTCGAGCCCGCGATGGGGCCCGCGACGCTCTGCGCGGTCGCCGCCGAGATCGACCGCCGAGGGGCTGACGAAGGCGATCGCGCCGGTGCGGATCGGCGGCCTGCTCAGCCCCGCCATGCCCGATTTCTGGGCCTGAGCGCCATGGATAGGCTGACGATCGTCTACGACCTCGACGGAACGCTGGCCGACACGGCGGGCGACCTCATGGGCGCGCTGAACTTCGTGCTCGAACGCGAGGGCCTCGCGCCGCTGCCGGTCGAGAATGCGCGCTCGCTGCTCGGCGCGGGCGGACGGGCGCTGATCCAGCGCGGGTTTTTGGCGTCGGGTCGGGAGCTCTCACCGGAAAAGCTCGAAGTCCTGTTCGGCGACTTTCTCGCCCATTACAATGGGCATATCGCGGTCCACACCCGCCTCTATCCCGGCGTGCTCGCGGCGCTCGACGCCTTCGCCGCGGCGGGCTGGCGGCAGGCGATCTGCACCAACAAAGTGGAGGCCTCGGCCAAGCTCCTGATCGAAAAGCTCGGGGTCATGGACCGCTTCGCCTTTATCTGCGGGCAGGACACCTTTGGCGTCGGCAAGCCCGACCCGAAGCCCCTGATCGGCACAATCGAGGCCGCGGGCGGGTCGACGCCCCAGGCGATCATGGTCGGCAACTCGGTGACCGACATCAAGACCGCGCGCGCCGCCGCACTGCCGGTGATCTGCGTCGATTTCGGCTACACCGACGTGCCGGTGACGGAGCTCGGCCCCGACCGGGTGATCTCGCATTTCGACGAGCTGGCGGACGCCTGCGCGGCGGTGATGGGCGGGCAGGCGGTCCGCTTGCGGTGAAACAGTTAGGATCAGGGCGGCGGCCGCTAGCCGTACCGGCCAATCGCCACGCCCCTTGTAACGGTCATGACCGCAAGTCGGATAGGATCCCTTGTCGCGGTGACGGGCGGGAGTCCGATAGCCCCTCGGCCCGACTTTAGGCCTGCCGGCTAACGCTCAATCCTTGGCGCGCTCGACGTAGCTGCCGTCTTCGGTCTGGATGACGATCCGCGTTCCCGGCGAAATGTGCGGAGGGACCATGGCGCGCGCGCCGTTCGAGAGCTTGGCCGGCTTGTAGGACGACGACGCCGTCTGGCCCTTCATCGCGGGCTCCGTCTCGACGACTTCGAGCGTCACGCGCGGCGGGAGCTGGATCGCGACCGGCGTCTCGTTGAAGATCGAGAGCAGGACCTTCATGCCCTCCTGCAGCCACTGCGCCTGGTCGCCGATGACCTCGGCCGGAACCGTGATCTGGTCGTAGGTCGCCGTATTCATGAAATGTTGTCCGTCGCCATCGGCGTAGAGGAAGTCGAACTCTTTGTCTTCGACGAAGGCGCGCTCGACCTGTTCGGTGGTCTTGAAGCGGTCGGTGACCTTGACCCCGTCGGACAGGCGGCGCATGTCGATCTGGGTCGTCGGCGTGCCCTTGCCCGGATGGAAGCTTTCGGCCGAAAGAACGACGCAGAGCTGCCCGTCCTCGCGTTCGATGATGTTGCCCTTGCGAATCGAGCTTGCGATAACTCTCACGACCGTGTCCTTAAGAAATTGGCGCGCGCGTGACGGGCGCGAACGGACGCGCGTTTGTGAAGCGGCGCCCCGGCGATGTCGGCGCGCTTTATACGCATTTCCGCGGCAAAGGCCAGTCGCGATCGCCCGGCGACCGCGCATAACCTTCGGAGCCCCTTAAGTCCCCACCCGCCCCCGCCGTTCTGGAGCCCCGAGCGTCACGCCGTCAGGCGCGGGCGGCTGATGGCCCGCGCCCGCATCGCCGCCGCCGTCCGCCGATGGTTCGACGCCAAGGCCTTCATCGAGGTCGACCCCGCCGCCCTTCAGGCCTCGCCCGGCAACGAGACCCACTTGCATGGGTTCCGCGCCGATCTCATCGGCCCGGACGGGACGGCGCGCGAGGCCTGGCTGCACACCTCGCCCGAATTTGCGATGAAGAAGCTCCTCGCCGCCGGCGAGACGCAAATCTTTGCGCTGACGCACGTGTTCCGCAACCGCGAGCGCACCGCGCTGCACGCGCCGGAATTTGCGATGCTCGAATGGTACCGGGTCGGCGCGCCGCTCGCCAAGGTGATGGACGACTGCGCCACGCTCGTCGCGCTCGCCGCCCATGTCGCGGGCGCAAAGACCTTCGTTTTCCGGGGGCGCGAGGCGAGTCCGTTCGAGCCGCCCGAGCGCCTGACCGTGCGCGACGCGTTCCTGCGCCATGCGGGCGTCGACCTCTTTGACAGCCTGCCCGTGGGCGGCGAGCCGGACGCGGCGCTCTTCGCCGCGGAAGCGGAAGCAGCCGGCGTAAGGGTCGCGGCGGACGACACCTGGTCGGACGTGTTCAGCCAAATCTTGAGCGAGCGGGTCGAGCCGCATCTCGGCCTCGGGCGGCCGACCATCCTCCATGCCTATCCCGCGAGCGAAGCGGCGCTGGCGCGCGTCGACCCGGCCGACCCGCGCGTCGCCGAGCGCTTCGAGTTGTATGCGTGCGGCGTCGAACTCGCCAACGCCTTCCACGAGCTGACCGACGCGGCCGAGCAGCGCCGGCGCTTCGAGGCCGACATGGCCGAGCAGCGCCGGATCTACGGCGCGTCCTCAACCGATCGACGACGACTTTCTGGCCGCAGTCGCCGCGATGCCGGACGCGTCCGGGGCGGCGCTCGGTTTCGATCGGCTGGTGATGCTCGCGACCGGCGCAGACAGCGTCGAGGCGGTCCAGTGGACGCCGGCATTCAACCCCGGAGCCGGCGCATAAGTCCCGATTCCGCGCTGATGGCGAAGGCTCGGGCGGCGCTGACCAGCGTCTACGGCTATTCCGCCTTCCGCCCCGGACAGGAGGACATTCTCTCGGCGATCTTCGACGGCGAGGACGTGCTCGCGGTGATGCCGACCGGCAGCGGCAAGTCGTTGCTTTTCCAGTTGCCGCCGATCGTCCGCGAGGGCCTGACGCTGGTCGTCTCCCCGCTGATCGCCCTGATGAACGGCCAGGTGGCGCAGCTCAGCGAACTCGGGGTCGAAGCCGCGACCCTCAACTCCTCGACCGAGCCCGAGGAGCGCCGCCGCATTGCGCGCGGCCTCAAGGAAGGGACGCTTCGCCTGCTTTACATCGCCCCGGAACGCTTGCTGCGCGACGAGATGATCGCCTACCTCAAGGGCTTTCGCATCGGCTGCCTCGCCATCGACGAGGCGCACTGCGTCTCGCAATGGGGACACGACTTCCGCCCGGAATATCTGCGCCTGCGCGAGGTTGTGGACGCGCTCGGCGGACTTCAGACGATTGCCGTCACCGCGACCGCCGACGCCCCGACCCGCGGCGAGATCGCGGAAAAACTGTTCGTCCGGCGGCCGAAAATCGTCGTCCGCTCGTTCGATCGGCCCAATCTCTTTCTGGCGATGCGGCCGAAGACCAACGCGACCCGCCAGCTCATGGAACGCCTCGACGGCCATCGCGGCGAGAGCGGGATCATCTACTGCGCCTCGCGTCGCAGAACGGAAGAGCTGGCCGAGGAGCTCTGCCGCGCCGGGCGTCGGGCGCTGCCCTATCACGCCGGGCTCGAGCATGGCGTGCGCTCGGCGAACCACGACCTGTTTCTGCGCGAGGACGATTGCGTCGTCTGCGCCACCGTCGCCTTCGGCATGGGGATCGACAAGCCCGACGTACGCTTCGTCTTCCACGCCGACATGCCGTCCTCGATCGAGGCCTATTACCAGGAGATCGGCCGCGCCGGCCGCGACGGGCTTCCCGCCGACACGTTCACCCTCTACGGGGCCGGCGACATCGAGCTGCGCCGCCGCCAGATCGCCGAGGGCGGCTCGCCCGAGGAGCGCAAGCGGATCGAGATGGCGAAGCTCGACGACCTCGTGACCTTGTGCGAGACCGCGCAATGCCGGCGTCAGACCTTGCTGTCCATGTTCGGCGAAGAGTCCGCCCCTTGCGGCCATTGCGACGTCTGCCAGGGCGCGGTTCGGCTGATCGACGGGCGGGTCGAGGCGCAAAAGGCGCTGTCGGCGGTCCTGCGCACCTCCGGCCGCTTCTTCTTCGGCCACCTCGCCAACGTGCTCGCCGGAAAAGCGACCGAGGCGATCGAGCGCCATGGGCATCACGAGCTGAAGACTTTCGGCGTGGGCAAGGACCGCACGCCGGCCGGCTGGCGCGGGGTCTTGAGGCAATTGCAGTCGGCCAAGCTCATCGTCCGCGACGAGGACGATCGCGACCGGCTCGTCGTGACCGAGGAGGGCCGCCGCATCCTGCGCGGCGAAGCGCCCTTCGCGCTGCGCGAGGACGTCGTGAGCCCGGGACGCAAGCGGGGCGAGCGGCGGATCGTCGAACCGGGCGACGCCGACGCCGAGCTGCTCGCGGCGCTCAAGGGTCTGCGCGGCGCGATCGCGGCGGCGCAGAAGCAGCCGGCCTACGTGATCTTTCCCGATCGGACGCTCATCGAGATGGCGAAGGAGCGGCCGGACACGCTTGACGATCTCGCTTCGCTCCATGGGGTCGGCGCGGTCAAGCTGCAGAAATATGGGCCCGCTTTCCTGGCGGTGCTTCGGGACCACGTGCATGCCTGAGCCGCCCTTGTCCGATAGCCCCGATGCCTGAACTGCCCGAGGTCGAGACGGTCCGGCGAGGGTCTGCGCCCGCGATGGTCGGCGCGCGGATCGAAAAGGTCGAGCTGAGGCGCGGCGACATCCGTTTTCCCTTTCCGCCGCGCTTTCGCGAACGGCTGACGGATAAGCGGATCGTGGCGCTGACGCGGCGCGCGAAATACCTGCTCGTCGCGCTCGAGGGCGGCGAGACCCTGATCGCCCATCTCGGCATGTCCGGCTCGTTCCGCATTGAAGACGCGACGCCGGGCGCGTTTCACCATCCGCGCTCGAAAGACCCGAAGCACGACCACGTCGTCATCCATCTCGATAACGGGAAGGTCGTCACCTACAACGATCCGCGCCGGTTCGGGTTCATGGACCTCGCGCGCACCGAGAGTCGGCCAACATCCCCGCCTCGCGGGGCTCGGGATTGAGCCGCTGGCGCCCGACTTCGACGGGAAGCGGCTCGCGGCGCTTTTCGCCGGGGTGCGCGCGCCGCTGAAGGCGGCGCTGCTCGACCAGAAACGGATCGCCGGCCTCGGAAATATCTACGTCTGCGAGGCGCTCTTTCGGGCGAAGCTGTCGCCGCTGCGCCCGGCCGGCGACCTCGCCAACGCGCGAGGCGGCCCGACCCGCGGCGCCAACGCGCTCGCCAAGGCGATCCACGACGTGCTCGAAGAGGCGATCGTGGCAGGGGGATCGACCTTGCGCGATCACCGTCAGGCGGACGGCGCGCTCGGGTATTTCCAGCACAGCTTTGACGTCTATGGTCGCGAAGGCGCTGCCTGCCCAAGGCCGGGCTGCGGGGGCATAATCGCACGCGACGCGCGATCCGGACGCTCGACGTTCTTTTGTCCGGTCTGCCAGAAGTAGCGCCTGTCGGCTGCCGTCCGCGACCGCGTCCTTATCATTGACAACCCCGGTCGTGGCGCCTATCTCCACCGCAACCCTGTTTCAGCTGCGCGAAAACGGGCGCTTTGCCATGTTTCGCGCTTTTTGTTGTGGCCGTTGTTGCAAGCCGCGCCGCGGGGACGTCCGGAACGACGGGCGAAGCGCGAGGAACTCCGGCGCGCGCGGCTATGGAAAGGTCGTCAATGCTCGCCGCCTTGAAGTTTGACTCCGTTATGAAACGGGTATTCGGCTCGTCCAATGACCGCCGGGTCAAAGGATACCGGCCGAAGATCGCCGCGATCAATGCGCTCGAGCCGGAATTCGCCGCCCTGTCCGACGAGCAATTGCGGGCCAAGACCGACGAGTTCCGGGCCGAGCTCAAGGCGGGCAAGACGCTCGACGACCTTTACGCCCCCGCCTTCGCGGCCGTGCGCGAAGCGGCCAAGCGCACGCTGAAGCAGCGCCACTTCGACGTCCAGCTGATCGGCGGCCTCGTGCTGCACGAAGGCGCGATCGCCGAGATGAAGACCGGCGAGGGCAAGACGCTGGTCGCCACCTGCGCCGTCTATCTCAACGCGCTGGCCGGCGAAGGCGTCCATGTCATTACGGTCAACGACTATCTCGCCCGACGCGACTCCGACTGGATGGGCCAGATCTACCGGTTCCTCGGCCTGACCGTCGGCGTGATCGTTCACGGGCTCGATGACGACGAGCGCCGCGCCGCCTACGCCGCCGACGTCACCTACGGCACGAACAACGAATTCGGGTTCGACTACCTGCGCGACAACATGAAATACGACATGGCGCAGATGGTCCAGCGCGGCCACGCCTACGCCATTGTCGACGAGGTCGATTCGATCCTGGTCGACGAAGCGCGGACGCCGTTGATCATCTCCGGCCCCTCGGAGGATCGCTCCGGCCTCTACGCCTCGGTCGACACGATCATCCCGAAATTGGTCAAGGAAGACTTCGAACTCGACGAGAAGCAGCGCACCGTCAATCTGACCGAGGCCGGCAACGAGCATGCCGAGACTCTGCTGCGCGAAATCGGCGCGATGAAGGAAGAGGGCTCGCTCTATGAAGCGGGCAACGCGACCCTCGTCCATCACGTCAACCAGGCGCTGCGCGCCCATAAGCTCTTCCAGCGCGACAAGGATTACATCGTCCGCAACGGCGAGGTGGTCATCGTCGACGAGTTCACCGGCCGCATGATGCCCGGCCGCCGCTATTCCGAGGGGCTGCATCAGGCGCTCGAGGCCAAGGAGCACGTCACGGTCCAGCCGGAGAACGTGACGCTCGCCTCGATCACGTTCCAGAACTATTTCCGCCTGTACAAGAAGCTCGCCGGCATGACCGGCACCGCCTCGACGGAAGCGGACGAGTTCGCCGAGATCTACAAGCTCGTCGTCGTCGAGATTCCGACCAACCTTCCCATTTCGCGCGCCGACGAGGACGATGAGGTCTATCGGACCACAGACGAGAAGACGCGCGCCATCGTGCGGGAGATCGAGGAGCGCCAACGCGAAGCTCCAGCCGATGCTGGTCGGCACGACCTCGATCGAAAAGTCCGAGGCCCTGGCCGAGGTTCTCGAAAGCAAGGGCTACACCAAGATCGACTTCAGCCAGCCGGGCGCGTTGAAGCCGCTTTACGCCTCGGCCCGCTCGGGGAAACCCTCGAGGCACTTTGCCGTTCTGAACGCCCGCTTCCACGAGCAGGAGGCGCCGATCGTCGCCGAGGCCGGCGTGCCCGGCGCGATCACGATCGCCACCAACATGGCGGGCCGCGGCACCGACATCCAGCTCGGCGGCAACGTCGAGATGCGGATCCGCCAGGAAATCGACCCCGGCGCGTCGCCCGAGGAGCGGGCCGCCAAGGAGGCGGAAATCCGCGCCGAGGTGGTCGAGCTCAAGCGGAAGGCGATTGACGCCGGCGGCCTTTATATCATCGGCACCGAGCGGCATGAGAGCCGCCGCATCGACAACCAGCTCCGCGGCCGCTCCGGCCGCCAGGGCGACCCGGGCCGTTCGAAGTTCTTCCTGTCGCTTCAGGACGACCTGATGCGGATCTTCGGCGCCGAGCGGATGGATACGATGCTCAAGCGTCTCGGTCTCAAGGAAGACGAGGCGATCGTCCATCCCTGGATCAATAAGGCGCTGGAGAAGGCGCAGCAGAAGGTCGAGGCCCGCAACTTCGACATCCGCAAGAACATCCTGAAGTTCGACAACGTGATGAACGACCAGCGCAAGGTCATCTTCGAGAACAGACGCACGATGATGGCCGCCGAGTTGCTCGAGCCGACCATCGAAGACATGCGCACCGGCGTCATCGACGACATGGTCGCCAAGCACATCCCCCACGACGCCTATCCCGAGGCGTGGGACATCGCCGGCCTGAAGGACGAGGTCGGCAAGAAGCTCAACCTCGACCTGCCGGTCGACGCCTGGGCCAAGGAAGAGGGCATCGCCGACGAGGAAGTCGGCGCCCGTCTCCACAAAGCCGCGCAGGAGGCCTACGCCGAGCGCGTTCAGCGCAACTCGCCCGAGGCGATGCGCTACATCGAAAAGCAGGTGATCCTGCAGACGCTCGACCACCTGTGGCGGGAGCACCTCGTGACGCTGGACCACCTGCGTCAGGTGATCGGCTGGCGCGGCATGGCGCAGCGCGACCCGCTCAACGAATACAAGTCCGAGGCGTTCGAGCTCTTTCAGCAATTGATCGAGCAATGGCACGACGCCGTGATCACGCAGATGTCGCGGATCGAGGTGCGGTTCCAGGCCGCCGAGCCGCCGCCCCCGCCGATGCAGTTCCAGCACGCCGACCCCAGCGCCCTGGAGAACGACTACCCGCTGGGCGGCATGATCGAGTTGGCGGCCGAAGTGCAGCTCGCCCCGACCTCGAACGTCGCGCTCGCCGAGCGCGATCCACGCGACCCCGCGAGCTGGGGCCGGGTCGGCCGGAACGAACAGTGCCCGTGCGGTTCGGGGAAGAAATTCAAGCATTGTCACGGTCAGGTCGCTTGACGGCGTCGCGGGGGCTCGGCGCCGCGACCAGCCGCGCCGAGGCGCTCGCCTGGCTGACCGAGACGTTCGACCGCGCGGGGATCGAGGCGCCGAAGCGCGAGGCGAGGCTTGCCCTGTGCCAGGCCGGCGGCCTTCAGCCAGCCTCGCTGATCGCCGCGCCTGAGGCGGCGCTCGGGGACGCCGCCGCCGCACGGCTCGCCGATGTCGCGACGCGGCGGGCGGCCGGCGAGCCGCTGTCGAAGATCACCGGCAGGCGCGAATTCTGGGGCCTGACGCTCGCGGTCTCCCCGGACGTGCTCGATCCGCGCCCGGAAACCGAGACTCTGGTCGAGGCTGCGCTCAAGCTCTTGGGCGCGCGGCGCCGCGCCCGCTGCGCATCTTGGACCTCGGCGTGGGTTCTGGCGCGATACTCTGCGCGCTGCTGTCGGAATGTCCGGCGGCGCAGGGCCTTGGCGTCGACGCGTCGGCGGCCGCCGTGGATGTCGCCCGCGGCAATATCGAGGCGTGCGGCTTCAGCGCCCGCGCCGAGATTCGCCTTGGCGTCTGGACCGAAGGGATCGAAGGCCCCTTCGACCTGATCGTGTCGAACCCGCCCTATATCCGGAGCGCCGACATCGACAGCCTAGCGCGCGAGGTGCGCGACTTCGATCCGCGCCTTGCGCTCGACGGCGGGGCCGATGGGCTCGACGCCTATCGGGCGATCCTACCGGCCTCGGTGAGCCTGCTTGCGCCGCGCGGACGGCTGATTGTCGAGGTCGGCGCGGGGCAGGGGGGCGACGTTCTCGGCCTCGCGGCGCAGCTTGGCTTCGTCCACGCCGAAACCCGGCGCGACATCGCCGGAATTGAGCGGGTCGTGATCGGCGAGCGGCCGGCGTGACGCGCTGGCCGCGCGCACTGGCGATTGTGGCGGTCGCCGCGCTCGCAGGAGGATCCGCGGCGGCCGAGCCCAGCGAACCCAAACGCGACTGGCGGCAGGAAAAGTGCTTTCGCTTCGCACGCGACTGGGAAGAAGCGCTGCGTCGCTTCGGCCAAGATGGGCTCAGCGCCGAGTTTGTCGCGGGCGGCTCCGCCTTCATCCATGCCCATTGCGTCGCCGCCGGGACGATGTGCCCGACGACCGCCAAAGATCGGAAGCTTGCCGACGTGCTCGCGATCCGCGTCGTCAACGAGGGCATGTCCACGACGTTCCTGCCTTTCGCCTGTCGGGATAGCCGCGCGTCGCCCTGATCGCGTCGTCAATGCCGAGGAGACCCGGGCAGTCCGTTGAAAGCGGACGCCGCCGGCTTGCCAAGACCGGGGCTGCTCGGGCAATGCGCAGGGGGTTGGCAGGGGAACGGGCCGGTGCTGGACAAGATCGCGACCATCGATCAACTGAGCGAGGTGATCGGCCACGCCGCTGCGCCGGCGTTCCTGCTCGGCGCGGTGGCTGGGTATCTGTCGATCCTGACGGCGCGCCTCCAGAGAGTGTCCGACCGCGCGCGGGCGTTGGGAGCGACTTCTCGGGCTCGTCCGCGGTCCCCCGACCAATGGCCCGAGGGCGCGGCGGAGCTGGCCGAGCGCGCCCGTCTGTTGCACCGTGCGATCTATCTCTCGGTCCTCAGCGCCCTCAGCACCGCGGCGCTGTTGATCGTGGCTTTTGCTCTGGCGGCGTTGGGCATCGAGCATCGGGTCGGCGTCGCGTTCATGTTCGTGCTCGCGCTGGTCCTGCTGATGGCCTCGCTGACGACGATGACTTTGGAGGTGCGCCTCGCGATGCGCTCCATGCATCTCGACTGAACGCCGGCGTTGAAGGGATGCGCTGGCGGCGGCGCCGGCCGCCGGCGCTGAGCGTCCCCTACGGCGTCATGATCACCTGAGCGCCGACCGAGACGCGGTCGTAGAGGTCGATCACGTCCTCGTTCAGCATGCGGATGCAGCCGTAGGACGCCGCCGCGCCGATGGAGCCGCGCATCGCTCGCGTTGTCCCATGGATGGCGATTTCGGAACGGTCGAGCTCGAGCGCCCGGGCCCCCATCGGGTTCATCGGCGAACCCCCTGGAATGACGTCGGGAAGATTGGGGTGGTCGCGCCGAACCGAGTTGGGCGGCGACCACGCGGGTTCGACATATTTGGCCGCGACCCGCGCGGACCCGCTCCATTCCATTCCTCGCCGGGCGACCGCGACCGGATAGGCGACCGCCGTCCGTCCGTCGAGGACAAGATAAAGCCTGCGCGCCGACTGGCTGATCAGGATCGAACCCGGCGGGTAGTCGGCGGCAAACGACACCACGCGTCCCGCCTCCGCCTCCCCGGGCGCGAACGCGAGCCCCACGCCGAGGGCGACGCCGACGATCCATGCGCCCGGACTCCCTCCGGGACGGCTTCCTGCGCCCGGCATGCCGTCCGCCTCCGCTTCGTGCAGATGGAGCTTACAGCGCCGCGGGAGCCGGGGACAACCAGGGGCATAGATGGATCGAACGACCGGGGGCGACGACGCCCGGCTTCGAGACGGCTACGCCGGAAGCGGCACGCGTTCCGGCGCCTTCGGCATCAGGGCGGCGCCGTTGGGCTTTTTGACCCCGTTGGATTTCTTCGCGGCGTTGACCTTGGCGGGGAGATGCTTGGCCTGCCGCCCATCGATCATCGCCCAGAATTCGCGCATTCGCGGAGCGATCTCTTTGCGGAACCTCGAGCCGTTGAATATGCCGTAGTGCCCCACATCCAACTGCAGATAATCGACCTTCTTCGAAGCGGGGATGTTGATGCACAGGTCATGCGCCGCAGTCGTCTGACCGATCCCGGCGATGTCGTCCTTCTCGCCCTCCACGGTCATCAGTCCACAGCGATGGATCGCCGAGCAGTCGACAAGCTGACCGCGATGGGTCAACTCGCCCTTGGGCAACAGGTGCTGGACGAACACTTTTTCGATCGTCTGCATGTAAAACGCGGCGTCCATGTCCATCACGGCCAGGTACTCGTCGTAGAAATCGCGGTGTTTTTCCGCGGAAGTCGCCGTCGTTCTTGACCAAGTGATTGAACATATCGAGATGCGCGTTGACGTGACGATCGAGGTTCATCGCCATGAAGCCCGAAAGCTGCAGGAACCCCGGATAGACCTGACGTCCGAAACCCGGGTAGGGGAACGGCACCGAATGCAGGACATTGCGGCGGAACCATTCGACGCCGCGCTTCTCGGCGAGCAGGTTGACCTCGGTCGGGCTGCGTCGGGTGTCGATCGGGCCGCCCATGACCGTGATGCTGGCGGGGATGTTCGGTTCGTCGTTCGCCTCCATGATCGCGACGGCGGCGAGCAGCGGCACGGAAGGCTGACAGACGCCCAGCGCATGCACGCCCGGCCCCAGATGGTGGAGGATCTCGCGGAGATAGTCGGTGTAGTCGTCGAGCTCGAACGGGCCCAGCGCCATCGGGACCATGCGCGCGTCCGTCCAGTCGGTGATGTAGACGTCGCAGTGGGGCAGGAACTCCTCCACGGTCCCGCGCAACAGCGTCGCGTAATGGCCGGACATCGGCGCGACGATCAGGAGCTTCGGCTGGTCTTCGGCGTGAGGAAAATCGGGCCGGACAAACCGCAGCAGGTTGCAGAACGGCCGGCTCCAGACGACGTCCTCGAGGATGGGATAGACCGCGCCGTCGACCTCGATCTCGTCGAGCCCGAACGTCGGCTTGCCGTATCGTCTGGTCATCCGCTCGAACAACTCGGCCACGGCGGAAATATTCTTGCCGACCGTCGTGTTCGCCAGAGGATTCCAGGGATTACGGAACACGAAATGGGTGGCGTCCGTCACGGCGCGCGCAGGCGCGAGCGCGGCATGAGCCATCTCATAGAACTGGTACGAGTAGCTGCGAAACATCGAGCGGTTCCCCCGGCAGTTGGTTCGATCGCCGTATGAGTGCCGTTCCCAGCGGTCACCTAAATTAGGTGTGCGGCGCAGCAATTTCAATTGCGCTTTGTGCTAAGGCTGCTTTGAAAAACCGCTTCCTTCGGCGCGCGACCGCCGCGAACGCGCTCGGCTTAAGGCCGCGGCAACCGCAGCCTTAACCAGCCGGCGGCTCAAGTCTTGCGGATGTAGATGAAGAACCCATGGCAGCCGCCGTGATCGGTCTTGTCCAGAAACACGCGTGCGCCGGGTTCGAGCGCCATTTGCGCAAAAACGCGACTGAGATTGTAGTCGTACATGGACATGGCGCCGGGCGCTTCCGTCCCCTCGGCAAAATTGCACGCCGTCTCGCCGTCATAGGCGAAGGCCTTCAGGTCGCGCGCGAGTTCGCCGGTATGGCGAGAATCCTTATAGACGGTGATTTGCATGGACAGACAGCCGCCGGGCGCCACAGACGCCCACAACTGCCGCACAAGGCCGTAGCCTCGGGCGGGCGGGATGTGTTGCATGACGATGATGCTGTTGACGAGGTCGAATTGACGGTCGGTCGGGATCGTCCTGCCGAGTTCGAACGCGACTCCGGCCTCCTGGCCGTGCCGCCGGGCCAATTCGAGCATGGGCTCGGAGACGTCGACGCCGTAGGCGATTCCGCATCGGCGGGCGAGCGGAATGAGCAGGCGCCCCACGCCGCAGCCGAAGTCCAGGGCGCTCTTCGGCTCGAACGGACCAAAGACGTTGGTCAGGGTGGCGAGAACATGCTGGACGTCGCCTTCGCCGCTTGCGAAGAAATCCTTCAGGTCCTCCGGACCGGGATTCAGGAACCGCGGATTGGCCAGGACGCCGTGGTAGGGATGCGACCGGCCGATGTGATCCCAGTCCTGATCGGTATCTCGCTCCATCGTCCCTCCGAGCGCCAGGGCGGCTCTCCGCGAGGCGATTCGAGGACCCCGCGCGGCGGCTCGACGGTCGAAGCCCTACGGCGGCGAGACGAACGGGGCAAGCGCAATCGCCGGCGACGCCGCAGCGAGCCAACCTTGGCTTGGCTGGCCGCGGACGGCGCGGGCTCGTTGCGCCGGCCGCGACCGTGGCGCCGGGGCGTCGTGCTGGGCGCCTTTCCCCTCAGATCCGCTCGATGGTCTTGGCCGCCTCGTCGAGGGCGTCGACAATCGCCTGGACCTGCTCCGGCGTAGCGGGGCGGGAGCGGAGCCGCAGACGCGTGGCGGCGCGCAGGTTCATCGAGGCGCGAATGACCGAGCCGATGCCGCCGCGCCCCATCGCCTCTTCGCGTTCGCTGAAGCGCGCGAAGATGGCGTCGATCTGGGGCTGATTGTCGGCAAGCTGCTTCTCGCCGTCGGGCGTGACCGTGTAGAGCTTGCGGCCCTGCTCGTCCTGACTCGCCTTGGCGTAGCCCATCTCCTCGAGCAGCGTGAGCGTCGGATAGACGACGCCGGGGCTCGGCGAATAGTCGCCGCCGACGCGTTCGGAAAGCTCCTTGATCACCTCGTAGCCGTAGCGCGGCTTTTCCGCGATCAGCGCCAGGATGACGAGCTTCAGCTCGCCGCCGTCGAACATCCGGCCCTCGCGCGGACCGAACCCGCCGCCTCTGCGGCCCCAGGCAAACGGCCCTTGGCCGAAACCGCCATGGCGACCGTGGCGGACGTATTCCTCAAAGTGACGATGGAACATTGTTGAACTCCGGGTTCCTTGGGACACATCTAAGATATGTCTTGAGTAAAGATATATCGGAGAAATGACCGCGCAAGGATCGGCGTGCGGATTTTTTTGGGGCGTTCGGAACGGCGGTCGTCATCGCGGGCCGCCAACCGCGCGCGCCACAACGGAGGACGTTGTAGGGCCGGGTCAACCCGGCCATTCGGACTGGGGAGGCGAAAGCCCCCCGCTCAGTCGATCGCGACCCGGTACGAGGCTTGCGTCTTTGCGGCAATCTCGTCGAGCGTGACGCCGGGCGCCACTTCGATCAGCGCCATGCCGCGATAGCCGTGCTTGTCGATCGTGAAAACGCCGAGGTCGGTGATGACGAGGTCGACGACCTTGGCGCCGGTCAGCGGCAACTCGCAATGGTGCAGGAGCTTCGGGCCATCCTTGGCGGAATGCTCCATCACCACCACGATCTTCTTGACGCCGGCGACGAGGTCCATCGCCCCGCCCATGCCCTTGACCATCTTGCCCGGGATCATCCAATTCGCGAGGTCGCCGGTTTCCGAGACCTGCATCGCCCCGAGGATCGCCAGATCGATGTGGCCGCCGCGGATCATCGCAAAGGAATTGGCGCTGGAGAAGAAACTGGTCGTCGGCAATTCCGTGACGGTCTGCTTGCCGGCGTTGATGAGGTCGGGGTCCTCGTCGCCCTCATAAGGGAAGGGACCCATCCCGAGCATGCCGTTCTCGCTCTGCAGCGCGACCGTCATGCCCGCGGGAATGAAGTTCGAAACCAGCGTCGGGATGCCGATGCCGAGGTTGACGTAGAAGCCGTCCTTCAGCTCCTTGGCGGCGCGGGCCGCCATCTCTTCGCGGGTCCAGGCCATAGCGGGCTCCTCAGGCTGCGTCGCGCTTGCGCGTCGTGCGCTGCTCGATGTGTTTCTTGGCGTTCTGCGCGTGAACGATGCGATGCACGAACACGCCTGGCGTCATGATCTGGTCGGGGTCGAGTTCGCCGGGCTGAACCAGATGTTCGACCTCGGCGATGGTGATCTTGCCGGCGGTCGCCATGTTCGGATTGAAGTTCCGCGCCGTCTTCCGGTAGACGAGATTGCCTTCGGTGTCGGCTTTCCAGGCATGGACGAGGGAGATGTCGGCTGTCAGCCCGAACTCCATCACATAGGCCTCGTTGTTGAAGTCGCGGATCTCCTTGCCCTCGGCGACGATCGTGCCGACGCCGGTCTTGGTGAAGAAGGCCGGAATCCCGGCGCCGCCGGCGCGAATGCGCTCGGCCAGCGTGCCCTGCGGGTTGAACTCCAGCTCGAGCTGGCCCGACAGATAGAGTTTTGCGAAGGTCTTGTTCTCGCCGACGTAGCTCGAGATCATCTTCCGGATCTGCCCGCTCTCGAGCAGAACGCCGAGGCCGATCCCGTCGACGCCGCAGTTGTTGGAGACGATCGTGAGATCCTTCACGCCGGTCTTGCGCACGGCTTCGATCAGCGTCTCCGGGATGCCGCAAAGCCCGAAGCCGCCGGACATGATGGTCATGCCGTCCTTGACGATTCCGGCAAGCGCTGCGTCCGCGTCGGCGTAGACTTTTCTCACGGGACAGGTCCTCCCCACAAAACTCGCCTTCCCTAGACCGGCTGCGCGGAAGCGGCAAGGCCGCCATCCGTCTCATTCACGAGGGTCCTGTTCACGACCTGCGGCGCTCGAACCGTCCCGCCTCCGAGAGCCAGCCGGCGATCACCGCGCCGAGCAGCAGCGCCAGCCCGAAGAAGCCCGAGGCGAGCGAGGTCGAGCGCGCCCCGATCAGTTCGCTCGCGCCGGTCCGCTTGATTCCGATGAAGTCGGCGCCGGAATAGCTCGGCGCGGGGTTCAGGCTGACGATTCGCGGAACGTCGACGTCGTCGGCTTTCGTGGCGGACAGCCGGCGGACGGAGCCTCCCGTCGCCTCGGCAAGCGGGCGCATTTTATCCAGCGTCGAGACGACGTCGCGCATCTCGAGCGGGTTCTCGGGGCCGACGTTCACCAGCGCGACATGCGCGCCGTCGTCGGCCCGGTAAAGCCCGAACCGATCGACGGTCGCCTGCGCTCGGGTGAGGCCCGGCGCGACGGGTTGAAGCGCAAGCTTGGTCTTGACGCCGTCCGGCCCCGTCAGGAACGTATCGCGGGCCTCGCCGCTGACGCTCTGGCGCTCGACGGTGACGACATGGCCGCGGGCGCTGGCGCGCAGCGCCTCTTCCTCGAGTTCGGGCTCCTTCATCAGCCAGTGGGCCGTCCGGCGCAAAAGGTCGAGATAGGGGCCGCCGCCGTCGTAGCCGCGCGCCCAGAGCCACATCTGGTCGCTGAGCAGGAGTCCGACCCGGCCCTTGTCGACTTGCGACAGCACGAGCAGCGGCCGGTTGTCGGGCCCCGTCATCACCGTCTGTCCGTCGGTCGCCTTGGCGCCGACGAGGCGGAACCATCGGCCCCAGGTCGGCGGCTTGTCGCCCTCCTCGGCGCCGAGAAGCCCGCGCGTGACCGGATGGCGCAGCCCCAGCTCCGGCGTCTGCGCCCGGAAAGGCGCCTCGAGGTCGTTCCCACTGGGCTCCGCCGGCGCAATCGCGCCAAGGGGCGAGTAGAACAGCCCGTCGGGGGTCGCGTATTCCGGGCCCTCGGCCATCAGCAGGGCGCCGCCGTTGCGGACGTAGTCCACGATGTTCTCGAGGTAGGTATAGGGCAGGATCGCCTGCTGCGCGTAGCGGTCGAAGATGATCAGGTCGAAGTCCTTGATCTTTCGCCCAAAGAGGTCCGCGACCGGGAAGGCGATCA
The DNA here is from genome assembly GCA_963748545.1 of uncultured Alphaproteobacteria bacterium. GTDB lineage: Bacteria > Pseudomonadota > Alphaproteobacteria > Rhizobiales > Beijerinckiaceae > Roseiarcus. Next base: position 115,850 of record CAVVJO010000053.1, on the reverse strand, counting down.
GCGACAGTTCGTTGATCGGCACGCCGTCGCCGCCCTTCTCCGGCGGGCGCAGGATGGTGAAGTGGACGAGGTCGACGTTGGCGTCCGATTTCAGGAGGTTGCGCCACATCCGTTCGCCCGGATGGGGCTTGCCCGAGACGAGCAAGACCCTGAGCTTGTCGCGCACGCCGTCGATGTTGATCACGGCCCGGTCGCCGTCGGTCGCGAGTTCATCGGCGACCGGCGCGATCTCGAGCTCGATCACATTGACGCCGGCATGCTCGATCGGCGCCTTCACCTCGACCCGCTGGCCGACGTGGGCGTCGATCGCGCCGATCGTCTGACCGTCCCGGCGCACGGTCAGCTTGACCGGCTCGCCGTGATCCGCGCTGTCGAGGATGCGCGCGGCGATGATCTGGTCCTTGCCGACAATGCCGTAGCGAGGCGCCTCGATCAGCTCGATCCGGCGCTGACGCTCGCCCGGGTGGCCGGTGATCAGAGCATGCAGCGGCGCGTCGAATCCGAGGGCGGCGGCGCTGCCGGGGATGTCGTGCGGGTCGCCGTCGGTGATCAGGACGGCGGCGCCGACCCGCTCGGGCGGAGCGTCGGAGAGCGCGTCGCGCAAGGCGGCGAACAGCCGCGTGCCCTCCGTGTCGGAGTCCTCGCGCGAGGTTTCGACCACGCGCAGGTCGACATCGCCCAGCGCCTTGAGGCGCGCCTCGACCTCGTCCCGGGTCTTGTCGGTCTGGGCGCTCCGTCCGCCGATCGTATTGCTTTCCGAGCGGTCGACCACCACCGCGACCACATCCTTGAGCGGACGGCGGCTCTCCTGGACGAGGCGCGGATCGCACAGTCCAAGAAGCGCAAGGCCGAACGCCAGCGAACGGAGCCACGCGCCGCGCGCGCCGCGCCAAATCAGCGCGACGGCGACGAGCGCCGCCGCGGCGGTCAGACCGTAGAGGACCCAGTGGGGAACCAGCGGCGCGAAATCGATCGACCAGGACGTCACCGCGTCAGCCTTTCGATGATGTCCTTGGCGTGAACCTGATCGGCCTTGTAGTTCCCGGTGAGCGTGTACATGACGATGTTGACGCCGCTGCGGAGCGCGAGCTCCCGCTGGCGCGCGCCGCCGGGAATGAGCGGGTAGAGCGGCCGTCCCTGGGCGTCGGTCGCCCAGCCTCCGGCGAGATCGTCGGAGACGATGATGATCGGCGACACGCTGTCGCCGGCGCGGACCGGCCGCTGGGTCCGATCATTGGGATCGGGCGCAGGCAGCGCTTCGACCCAGGTCTGACCGATCGCGGTGCGGCCGACGATTCGGTCGAGCAGGTAGAAGGTCTTGGTCAGCACATGATCGCGCGGGGCGGGCTCGAGCGCGGGCACGTCGACGCCGTCGAGCAGCGCGCGCAACCAGAGGGCTTCCGGGGTTGGGGGGCCGCCGGGGCTCGAGGTCAGGGCGTCGCGGGTGTCGAACAGCACCGTTCCGCCATTTTTCATATAGGCGGCGAGACGGGTCCGCGCCTGCGGCGACGGCTGGGGCTGCCGCGCGACGATCGGCCAGTAGATGAGCGGATAGAAGGCGAGTTCGTCTCGCGACGGGTCCACGGCGATGGGTTCGGCAAGCTCGGCCGAGGTCCGATCGGACAGAACGCGCGTCAGCGCGGCGAGGCCGAGCCGCGAGGTCTCATCGACCGTCGAATTGCCGGTGGCGACATAAGCGAGCCGGGCGGAGAGCGCCGAGTCCATGTCGCGGGCGCTGATCGCGGCCTCGGCCGCCCGGCCCGCGTTCGGAATCGAAACGGTCCCGAGCGCGGCCGCAAGCGCGATCACGGCGATGGCGCCGCGATGACCAGGCCGCCAAGTCCGGCCGATCCAGAGCGAAACAAGCGCGTCGATCATCAGGCCGATAAGAGCGAGCGGCAGCAGCCAGGCGCGCAGGTCGACGGCGGGCGGGGCTTCGAGAACGCCAGAACGCACCTTGAGCTGGCCATAGGCGGCCGGGGCGAGCGTCGCCCCCGCCGCCAGCGCGTTGACGGCGCTGAGCGAATTGGCCGCGCCGTAAAGACCCGGCGGATGCGTGGCGTCGCCGACGCCGGAGAAGTCGGCGCCGATCGGTTGGGCCTGGGCGGGCGGGACCCCGAGCGCGCCGAAGCCGTTCAGCGTTCGCCAGGGCGGAATCGTCGCGGTGTGGCCGCCGCGCGCGCCTTGCGCGTCGGTCGCGGCCGCGGGCGAGCCCGCCTCCGCCACCACGCGGCGCAACATGTCGACGAACAGCCCCGAGAGCGGAAGATTGGACCAGGTGGTGTCGGCCGTCACGTGGAAGAGGACGATGAGACCCTTGCCGCGCCGCGCCGCCGTGACCAGCGGGGTGCCGTCGGCAAGACGCGCCCAGGTCTTCTCGGCGAGTCCCTCCTCGGGCTCCGCCAGGACCTGCCGCGTGACCGTCACCTCGTCCGGCGCGGCGAGGCCGAAAAAGGGACTGCCCTTCTCGAACGGGGCGACATGTTTCGGCGTTTCCCACGACAGCGCGCCGCCCAGCGTTCGCCCGCCCCGCCGCAGTGCGGTCGGCGTCAGGTCGTCGTCGCCGGCGGCGAGACGGGCGCCGGCAAACCGGACCAGGACGCCGCCATCGTCGAGAAAGCGCTCGATTGCGTCCCGCTCGGGACCCGGCGCCACGCTCATGTCGGCGAGCGCGAGCACGGACGGCTTTTCCGCCAGCAGGGACACGATCGGGTCGCTCGCCGAATCGCGCCACTCGCTGACGTCGGCGAACGGCTCGAGCGCGCGCTTGAGGTAATAGTTCGGAGCGATCAGCGGCTGCGCCGAATCCGCGCTGGTTCCGGAAGCGATCGCAACCCGGCGCCTGTGCGAGCGGTCGTCGACGAGCCAGACGGCGCCGGCTGATCGGTCGCCTTCGATCACGATCCTCTGCGCCTCGTTGCGCAACTCGACCGGCAGGTCGAAACGGACGTCGACGGCGAGGTTCGCTGCGAAGTCGAAGGGCGTGCGGCCGATCTCGCGTCCCTGAGAGTTGAGCGCGCGGGCGACGCCGCTTGCCGGGGCCGATGCGCTGGAGCGGACAAGCCGCGCCTTTAGCGACCCTGATTTGTTTTCGGCGCCGGCCACGGCGCGCGCGCCGGTTCCGTCGGTGACGACGTCGACGGTGTGGACGAGGCGGGAGAGCTGGCCAGCGAAGGCGCCGGCCCCGCCCAACTCGACCCCGTCCGCGATCCAGAGGACGTCCGCCCCGGCGTGCTCGGCCACGAACCGCTTGATCGCCGGCAGCGCAGCCTCGCGGGACGGCGAATACGGCTGTGGCGCCAGCGAGCGAAGCCGACCGTCGATTTCGTCGGCGCCGAGCGGAAGGATCTCGCGCCCGCCATCCGACATCGCCTTGACCGCGACCGTTCGTCCCGCCCGCGCCGCCGCCGCCGTCTGCTGTCTTGCGAACTCGATTCGCTTCTCAAACGTCGGCGCAGCCGGCCAGCCGTCGTCGATCAGAACGAGCAGAGGCCCGGATCCGACCAGGGTCGAGAGGCTGCGCCACAGGGGCAGGGCCATGGCGAAAATGATCAAGGCCGCCACGCCGAGGCGCAGCGCCAGAACGGGCCATGGCGTTCTCGCCGGTTCGTTCTCCTTCGCCACCAGGCCCAGCAGGAGCCGCATCGGCGGAAACAGCGTGCGGCGCGGGGTCGGGGGCGTGACGCGCAGGAGGTAGTAGAGCGCGCCGAGGCCGGCGAGCGCCACCAGAACGGCGGGGGCGGCGAAGGCGAGCGGGAGCGCGAACACGGGGGTCAGACGCTCCGGCCCGCCGAGCCGATCTCGGGCGCGGCGAGGCGCATGCGCAACGCCAGGAGCGCTTCGGCGGCGGAGGCGTCGGTCCGGTGCAGGCTCAGTCCCCAGCCGAGCCGCGCGCAGGCCTGTTTCAAAGCGTCACGATGGGCGGCGAGACGAAGCAGATAACCCTCGCGAAGGCTTTGCGCGCGCGGCGTCACGAACCGCGTCGATCCCGCAGGATGAAGGAACTCCACATTGCCGGAGAAGGGATAGGATTCCTCCACCGGATCGACGATCATGACGAGCTCGCCGATCGCGCCGTCCGCCGCGACCGCCCTCAGCGCACGCTCGGTCTCGTCGGGCTCAGCGAGGAAATCGCCAACGAGCAACACCAGCGAGCGGGAGCGGGGCGGCGCCGTGGGCGGCAAAGCCGCCTCCGAAGGACCGTGCAGGCGTTCGTCGGTGGCGATGGCTTCGGCGAAGCTTTCGATCACGCCTTGGGTCGCCAACGGGCGCGTCAGCCCGAGGAAACCCGCCCGCTCGCCGCTGCGCACGCAGAGGTCGGCGAAGGCGAGCGCGATCACCGCGGCCCTGTCGATCTTGGTCGTCGGGGCAAGGCTCGAGCCGAACCGCATAGAGGATGATCGATCGAACCAGATCCACACGGTGTGGGCCGATTCCCATTCCCGCTCTCGGACGAAGGCGCGCTCCTCGCGGGCGGAGCGGCGCCAGTCGACGCGCGACGAGGGTTCGCCGGAAACGAACGGGCGAAACTGCCAGAAGCTTTCCCCCGAGCCCGCCTTGCGCCGCCCGTGGACGCCATGCCGAACCGTCTGCGCCACGTTGCGCGCCGCGACGATCAGGCTCGGCAGTCGCGCGGACAGGTCCGCGGCTTCCAGTCGGATTGACGGAGATAAGGTCGTCCCGACTCGGCTCGACTCGGCTGTCAGGCCCGTCATCGAAGGGTCTGCGCGACAAGCCGCTCGATCACCGCGGGGATGGTTTCGCCGTCCGCGCGCGCAGCGAAGGTCAACGCCATGCGGTGCTTGAGCGCGGGCTCGGCCAGCGCCTCGATGTCGTCGAGCGACGGCGACAATCGGCCGTCCACCAGCGCCCGAGCGCGCGCGGCGAGCATCAGCGCCTGGGCGGCGCGCGGGCCAGGACCCCAACCGACGCCCTTGGCGAGCTCCCCGTCGTCTTCGCCAGGACGGGCGGCGCGCACGAGGTCGAGGATCGCCTCGACGATCTTCTCGCCGATCGGCGCGCGCCGCACGACGCGTTGCGCCTCGAGAAGGTCCTCTGAGGACATGACCGGCGTGGGTTGCCTCTCCCGCTCGCCCGTCGTCTCGATCAGAATGCGGCGCTCCGCGTCGCGGTCCGGGTAGCCGACGTCGATTTGCAGGAGGAACCGGTCGAGCTGCGCCTCGGGCAGGGGATAGGCTCCCTCCTGTTCGAGCGGGTTCTGGGTCGCGAGCACATGGAACGGTCGCGGCAGGTCGTGCCGGACGCCGGCGACCGTCACGTGGTGTTCCTGCATCGCCTGAAGCAGCGCCGACTGGGTCCTGGGGCTCGCGCGATTGATTTCATCGGCCATCAGGAGCTGAGCGAAGATCGGACCTCGGATGAAACGGAATCCCCGCTTGCCGTCGACGCCTTCCTCCATCACCTCGGAACCGAGAATGTCGGAGGGCATCAGGTCCGGCGTGAACTGCACGCGGCGGGCGTCGAGCCCGACGACCACGCCGAGCGTTTCGACCAGCTTCGTTTTCGCGAGGCCCGGAACGCCAATCAAAAGGCCGTGACCGCCGGCAAGCAGCACGGTCAGGCTCAAATCCACGACGCGGGCCTGTCCCATGATGATCGAGCCGATCTCGGCGCGCGCCGCAGCGATGCGCTCGAGGACGGCCGCGATGTCGCGGCTCGACGGGTCCGCGCTGGAAAGGGCGACGCCATTCATCCGGTAATCCACTTCGCCACAGAACGCCTCACAGGTTTCGCAATCGCGACGGTCGCATTACATTGAGGGGGTCTCTTCCAGGTCGACCCGTAGCATGAGTTCGGCAAACTCGCCCACAAACGAGCGCCAGAATATGGCGAAGACTCCCAAATCTCCTGATGGGGCGATCGGGGGGCTGAACGAGGTCGCGGCGCGACGCGAGCGAGGGCCCGCTCCCGTCCATCTGTGGAACCCGCCGGACTGCGGCGACATCGACATGCGTATCGCCGCCGACGGAGTGTGGTATTACTGCGGATCGCCGATCGGCCGCGCGCCGCTGGTCCAACTGTTCGCCTCGATTCTCCGCAAGGACGGGGATCGGTATGTTTTGGTGACGCCGGTCGAGAAAGTCGGCGTCCGGGTGGACGACGCGCCGTTCCTGGCGGTCGAGATGGATGTTTCCGAGACGAACGGCGAGCCGGTTCTGACCTTTCGCACCAACGTCGAGGACGTTGTGACCGCAGGCGTCGATCATCCGTTGCGTTTCGAGCGCGGGGCCGCCGAGGGCCTGAAACCTTACGTTCGCGTTCGCGGCGATTTATGGGCGCTGGTCAAGCGCGCGCTGTTCTATGATCTCGTCGCCCGAGGCGCGTCGGAACGCTCAGGCGAGGCGATGTGGTTCGGCGTGCGTTCGGGCGGCGTCTTCTTTCCCATGTGTCCGACCAGCGAAATCGAGGGCCTTTGACCATTGTCGACGTGAGACGCCTGGATCCCGAGTCGCTGCGGGCGCTGGCGCGCCGGAAATTACGGCCCGCCCTCACGCTCGGCGATCTGTCCGGACCGGAAGCGCCGACATCCAGCGATTTCCTTCTGAGCGGCCTTGCGCCGGACGCGGCCCTGATCGCGAGAGCGAGGCCGGCCGCGGTGCTCGCGCCGATCATCCCGCGTCAAGCCGGCCTCAGCGTGCTGCTCACCCTCCGCTCTTCGAGCCTGCGCGCCCATTCCGGCCAGGTCGCCTTCCCCGGGGGAAAGATCGATCCGGGCGAAACCCCGCTGGCGGCGGCCTTGCGCGAGGCGCACGAGGAAGTGGGACTGGAGCCGGGTTTCATCGAGCCGCTCGGCTGGCTCGACCCCTATCTGACCGGAACCGGGTTTCGGATCGCCCCTCTCGTCGCGCTTGTCGACCCCGGCTTCACGCCGTCGATCAACGCCCTCGAGGTCGAGGACATCTTCGAGACGCCGTTCGCCTTCCTGATGGACGCCGCCAATCATCGCGTCGACGAGCGCGAATGGCAGGGCCGGGTGCGAAAATTCTATGCAATGCCGCATGAGGGCCGTTATATCTGGGGCGCGACCGCCGGAATCCTGCGGAACATGTATGAGAAGCTGATCGCGCCATGAGCCGGGCCCTCTTCGAGCCGCTGGCGTTATTTCTCACCCCTTTTGCGGCTTATGCGATCTATCTTGCGCTGCGCGCCCGCTTTCCGCTCGAGGTCGAGCATTGGACGGGGGTTCGGGTGTCGCTGCTCACCCTGGTCGGTCTGGCCGCCGCGGTGATCGGGCTCATCGCGCTCAACCTGGCGTCTCCGCGAGGCCATGGCGTCTACGTCCCGGCGCGCGAGGTGAACGGCGTCCTGATCCCCGGGCATATCGAATGAGCGGCCTGCCCGGAGTGGCGAACGGCAGACTTAGCGATTGCGCGCCGCTCCGGCGCGGACCGCTTGCGCGCGCGCTCGAGGCGCTGAACGGCGGAGGCGCCGAGACGCGGGTTGTCGGCGGGGCGGTCCGAGACCTGGCCCTCGGCCTTCGTCCTGGCGATTTCGATCTCGCCACCACCGCGACTCCGGACGAGGTCATCCGCCGAGCGACCGCGGCGGGGTTCAAGGTGGCGCTGACCGGCCTCGCTCACGGCACCGTCTCGCTGATCCTGGAGGGTCAGGTCCTGGAGACCACGACCTTGCGGGAGGACGTCGAGACGGACGGACGCCACGCCAAGGTCGCGTTCGGGCACGACTTTCTCGCTGACGCGCGCCGGCGCGACTTCACCATCAATGCGCTGTCGGTCGACGCCAGCGGCCTCATTTACGACGAACTCGGCGGCCTGGAGGATCTGGCCGCCGGGCGCGTGCGCTTCATTGGCGACCCCGACGCGCGCATTCGCGAGGACTATCTCCGCATTCTCCGTTTCTTCCGGTTTTCGGCGCGATTTGGCGAAGGCGCGCTCGATGGCGAGGGCCTGAGCGCCTGCGTGCGCCATCGGTCCGATCTGATGAGGCTGTCGCGCGAGCGGGTTCGCGCCGAATTCCTGAAGCTTTTGGTCGCGGAGCGCGCCGCGGTCGTCGTCCGGGTCATGGGCGAGCGCGGCATTTTGGGCGAGCTTTTCGGATTTGCCGATCGCGCCCGGCTTGAACGCGCCGTCGCCGTCGAGGAAGCCGCCGGGCTCGCGTCGGACGCGCTCTATCGACTGGCCGCGCTTTGCGTGATCGTCACGGAGGACGCGACGCGCCTGGCCGAGCGGCTGCGGTTGTCGAGCGCCGAACGCGAGCGCCTCCTGCACGCCGCGTCCGCGCTGGCCAGGCTCCACGGCGTCGCCGTCGCGCCCGGCGAGAGCGTCCTGCGTCGCCTCATGTTTACGTTTGGGCGACGCGGCGCCCGGGACGGCTTGCTGCTGGCGCAGGCGGAAACGATCGGTTCCGACGGCGCCGGCTTCGATCGGGCCCTGCGCTTCCTGAGCGAACTCTTCCGCCAATAATGCCTGTCAGAGGCAAGGACATCCTCGCGCTCGGCATTCCCGCAGGCGAGCGCGTCGGCGAAATCCTGCAGGATTTCGAGCGACTTCTGGGTCGACGCGGATTTTCCGTCCGACGACGACAGCGTCCAGCGCCTGATCAAAGCGGCGAATCGCCTCAATAGAAGCTGATCGGAAAATACTTCAGGTAGATTTCCGCGTAGACGCCATCGCGCATGATCGCCGCGAGCGCCCAGTTGAACGCCTGGCGAAGCTCGTCGTCGTCCTTACGGACCGCGATTCCCACGCCTTCTCCGAAGAACCGGCTCTCGAGATACGGCCCTCCCCGGAATTCGCAGCAGTCGGAAAAGTCTTCGCCGTTGAGCCAGATCGCCAACGTCACGCCGTCCGCGAACGCCCCTGCGATCTCTTTCGACTTCAGAGCGGACTCGAGGTCGGCAAGGCTCGCGAACGGCTTCGGGAGGGCTTTGGGAAAAAACAGCTTGAGGTAGACCTCGTGGGCCGTCCCGGCGACGACTTCGACGGTCTTCCCCGTCAACCCGGCGGGCGTCAGCGGAAAGCCGGCCTCGTCCCTGCGCACGACGAAGCGGGCCGGCGTCTTGTAGTAGGGGAACGAAAAATCGAGCTGCGCCCGGAGCGCTTCCGACGACGCCATCGAGGCGATGACGGCGTCCCCTTTCCCGGTCTCCAGCGCGTCGAGCAGGGTATCCCAGGGGCGGGCCTGAATGGTGCATCCGATGTCGAGCTGCTTGCAGATCGCGCGCGCGATCTCGACGTTGAATCCGCTGAGCGAGCCGTCCTCCCGGTTGAAGTTCATCGGCGGATAGTCGTCGGTCGTCAGAAAGCGGATCGCGCGAACGCCGGAAAGCGCCGGCCGTTCGAGACGCAGATTTGGGTCGATAAACGTGGGCGGGGCTTGGGCCGACAGCGGCGCGCATTCCGCGGTGAAACTGGCGAAAGCCGCAATTGCAACCAGAGCTGCACTAAAAAAATTTGCAAATAATCGCCGGACGGTCATGACAAATGGCAAACTTTGTGACCTACTGGGCCGGGGCGGGGGCCTCTCCTGACGATTGAAGCGGTGCGGCGCCCCCGTGTGTGCGTGGCGTCGCTGCGATGGAGAATACGTCTCAAGAGCCGGCGGCGCAAACCGGCCTCGCCTTCGCTCGGGCCGTGGGCCGGCGCGATGACCGTCCTCCGTCCCGCGGTCTCCTCCCGTCGCGCGATGCGCATTCTCCTTTGCCGCCCGAACTCCAGATCGTCTCGGACGCCGGCGTGCCTCTCGAGCAGATCAGATCCGCGGTCCTTCGCGCGCCCGCGGGCGTGAGCCCGTTGCAGGCCTTGTTCGCCGCAGACGTCATCGGCGAGGAGCGCTACTACCGCGCGCTCGCGGAGCGGCTCGGCTGCGGGTACTATCTGGGCTCGCCTCATTTTGCCGAGGATTTCGATGCGGCGAAGGGGTTGCGATGCGGGGTCGCGCCGCTCGCGGAGCGTCATAGTGGCGCGCGGGCGGTCATCGCCCCCAACGCGGCCGTCACGCCCCGTCTCCTGGAGGAGACCCTCTCGGGCCGGCTGCGTCCCGAGAGTTTTGCGGTGACCTCGCCCAAGCGGTTCGCCGCGCTGGTCCGCGCGCAGCGTTCGAAGACCATTCTCGACAATGCGCTTGCGCGCCTTCCGAAAGACCTTTCTGCGAAGGACAGCCTCCTCGCCGCGCAAGTCGGATTCCTTGGCCTTGTCGCGGTTGTGGCCGCCGCAATCGGCGCCATGAGCATCGACACCCTTTCCCTTATCGCGTCGACGGCCTTGTGGCTCCTGTTTATGGCCTCGATTGGATTGCGTTCGCTGTCCGCAGTGGCGAACGCAGACGAAAAGCCGCCCCGCACCCTCTCGGACGACGAGCTGCCGTCCTACACCATCGTCGCCCCGGTCTATCGGGAGGCGGATGTCGTTCAGCAACTGGTCAAGGCCTTCGACGCGCTCGACTATCCCAAGGGCAAATTGGACATAAAGCTGGTTGTCGAACGGCGCGACCACGAGACGCTGTCCCGCCTCGTCTCGCTTGACCTGCCGGCGCGCTACGAAGTCATCATCGCGCCTCCCGGACAGCCTTCGACCAAGCCGCGCGCGCTCAACCTCGCGCTGGCGGAAGCGCGCAGCGAATTTCTGGTCGTCTACGACGCCGAGGACATTCCCGCGCCGGGCCAGCTTCGCCTCGCCGCGTCGCGATTTGCGGCTGACCCCTCCCTCGATTGTCTTCAGGCCCGGCTGAGCGTGCGCAACGCCGACGATTCCTGGCTGTCGCGCCTGTTCTCGCTCGAATATGCAACGCTGTTCGACCTGATCAATCCCGGGCCTGTGCGCGCTTGGGCTTCCGATCGCGCTCGGCGGCACGTCCAATCATTTCCGTGTCTCGGCGCTCCTCGGAGTCGGCGCATGGGACGAATGGAACGTGACGGAGGACGCCGACCTCGGCATCCGGCTCGTCCGCTATGGATACAAGGTTGGGACGCTCGATTCGGACACCACGGAAGAGGCGCCGCACGAGTTCAAGAACTGGCTCGCGCAGCGCGTCCGCTGGCAGAAGGGCTGGATGCAGACCTGCATCGTCCATTCCCGCAAGCCGTCCCTGTTCGTTCGCGACCTCGGCGTATCCCGGGCTGTCGCGGCGACGATTCTGATGTTCGGCGCGGTCGTCGGCGCGCTGCTGTGGCCGGTTTTCACCGCGAGCGTGATCTGGCGGGCGTTCGAGGCCGGGGGCGGACCGCTGTCCGGATGGCGCGAAGCCGCCGATGTCCTTGTTTATCTTCTCGCTTGCGCCGGCGTGTGGGGGGTGATCGTCCCCGCGATCGTGGCTGCGCGGCAGCGGCGTCTCAAGGTCGGCGCAGCGACCTTCGCGCTCCTTCCGATCTACTATGGTCTGATCTCGCTGGCCGCATGGTCCGCCATCGTCGATCTGATCGTCCGGCCGCACTTCTGGGCGAAAACCGAACACGGGCGGGCAGGTCGAAAGGCGCTGCGAGCGGCTGTTGTTCGAGGGGCGACGTCGGCGAACCCGCCTTGACTTCGCCGCCGGGCGAGCCGTAAAGACGTGCCGCCTTTCCGGGCCCGGGCGATTAGCTCAGCGGTAGAGCACTCCCTTCACACGGGAGGGGTCGCAGGTTCGATCCCTGCATCGCCCACCACGGTTTCCATGAGTCTTCTCAACCATTTACCTCGCCGGAAGCCGAGGCATTATCTCCGATTATCGCGTTAACGGTGCCAGTTTGGCACCGGAAACTGACACTCCCAGCCATCGATGCGCGCACCAGTTAACGGCGCCACTGGCCCCGGAAACCTGTACTATCATCTCGTAGTATCAAGCACATTTGCGATCAGAATACGGCAATAGACTGCCGGTTTACGCTGGTCAGCTTCTGCGAGCTTGGCGAGCTTATCATAGACATCTTGCGGTAAAAGCAGGTGCAGATCGTGCCACGTAACTTTAGTGCTTTTTGTTTTAGCCATGCAATGCCTCCTTGTTATTTCCATTTATCTCCATTACTGTCCATATTGTCAATTAAGTTCCGATAATATGAGAAACAACAATGAGCAATATAATCAACTGTAGGGAAGCAACCATATCTGACATAAACTGGTACGAGCGGCGATACGAGCTAAAAGCTGATATGATCTTTCGCACTACATTCGGTATTGTAAAATTAGACCGTAACGTGCCCGGCGATGGATCAAAGTGGTATGTCGCCACTTGGTCAGATCACTGCAACGGGTTTTTGTACGAGGACGACACCATAGAACCAGGAGATTTACAAGGCGAACCGTTGAAACACGAAGTGATCTCGTAACCATTGGCCCGCTCAGAGCGGGAGAAACCTAGTGTGGCGTGCCTGTATACTACAACGAAATCGACAAGCGAAAGGCAAGCCGCCTTAGGTATTTAATCTCGGAAGGAATCATCGCACCGGGAGAAGTAGACGAGCGGAATATTTCAGATGTTAATTCAGACGACCTCGCGGGTTATTCCCAGTGCCACTTCTTCGGAGGAATCGGAGGATGGAGCTACGCCTTGCGTCTCGCGGGTTGGCCCGATGACCGACCTGTTTGGACAGGTTCCTGCCCCTGCCAGCCGTTCAGTACAGCGGGCGCTAAGCGAGGCGGCTCGGATCAAAGACACCTTTGGCCGACATGGAAAGCGCTCATTGAAAAGTGCCGCCCTGCAACGGTCTTTGGAGAGCAAGTTAGAAGCGCGATTGCCTTCGGATGGCTGGACGAAGCCTTTTCTGATTTGGAGGAAAATGGCTACGCCTGCGCAGCGGCAGTATTGCCTGCTCTTTGTGGACAGAAAGGCCATGAACGCTACCGGCTTTGGATTGTGGCACACGCCTCGGACGCTGATGATAATGGAAGACCCGGAGAAATTCAGAGCGCGTATGAACTCAAAGCGACCGAAGGACAGAAAAAACGGATTACCGAACCTAGCTGTTCAAGCGAGGTGGGCTTCCTCAAATGTCCCGATGGGCTGCTCCGCCAAGCTGAACCCTCAATTCCTTTGTTGGTTGATGGGGTACACGGAAGCGTGGACGCGGAAATTGACTTCGGTGACGCGATCGTCCCTCAAGTCGCCGCCGAGTTCATTACCGCTTTTATGACCGATACTGTCTTCTAGGTTAGCTAAAGCCACGATTGTGCGGCTACTTTGTCCACGATCATCTTTTTACTTCTGGTTCGAACGCGGGTATCAATGGCGGAGCGATTACTGGGCGCGCGAAAGTCTCTTTATCCTTTATTATCTTCCCATAGCGCTCACTGTTTTTCTCACAGTGCTCTCTGACACGCGCTACCCATTTGTCGTTCCAGCCCCATTCTTTGTTGCCGAACGTCGGCGACCCGAATCCTAGCTTAGGATCCTTCGCTTTGTCAGACTGCCAGAGCAATGTGTGGTGCCTGATATTGAAATCCGGGTAGCCTTCTTCATTCATCATCGTTACGATCTGACCTGCCCGGTATTTCTTACGGTCAACTTCCTTGATATATGTGCTAGTCACTCCTTCCTGCGGCGGCGCTTTTGAAAACTCGATCACTTGGTCAGCACCAGCCGGCCGGTTGGCGAGAATCGGCGTGAAGTTGACCCGAAACGCGAAGTGGGGATCGATTTTTTCTTCCGGTGTCATCCGGTTGGCGAAGGCATCCATCATGGTTTCTATGTTGCGCGGCAGGTTTGCTGCACGCTTCAACACGGCACGCTGATCAGAACTGAATGTCATGAATTGTAGCGCTATAGGTAACCTGCGCTCCAACCCGTACTGAGGCCCGAACTGCGCCTTGATAACCTCATTGAAATTGATGCAGCAGGCCTGAAGCTGCGTACTCACCGCATCATCAATGCGGCTTGTAGAACGATGCTCAATCTCATGCCTCAACTCGATAAGGAAATTAAGATTATCCTTCATGCCTTTTGTCAGCGGGCATTTTTCGTGCTTTAGGCAAGTACCAAGTTCCCAGTATCTTTCCGCGCCGCTTTCCGTAGTCGCCACCTGCTTTTCCCCATCAGCATTACGATAATGCCGATAGTCGATACGAAGGCGTCGAAAATACGCGTGATGCAGATAAGTCCACGCTATGATTGCAGTGACGATGAAGAGTTCAGCGCGGAAATACAATCCTGCACCGTTAAAAGTATGCACAGCCGCGATCATCGCTTCGCGCGCCTTAATCAAAAGCTCATCGCCGCGAATGCTCAAACCAGTTTGGGGGTCAATCTCCGGCCACACGGCGAGAAATTCGGCGAGATCCTCATTCGTTGCTATGGGCGTTGCAGCATGGGCAATGCCCTTGCGAATCTGGCCGATCAGCCTGTGGTTTACCGAACGTGTAGGTCGCGTGAAATAAGCAAGAATGTCCTGGTCCGTCCGGTCATGCTTCTCCAGCATCGCCTTGACGATAGAGATTTCCCAGGGTTCAAGAGCACATCCTCGCCGACGTTCCGCCTTCTTAGGCAGCGCGGGGATCTGCTCAGCGGCCACGGGGTTAGGCTCCCAACACCTCTCCTCATCGCATATAGAGCTGCGAACCAGTCCTGCGCAATCGCTAAAGTTTGCGAAGACAACTTTTAGCCAAGAGGAGCCCGCTGGGTTCGATCATACCGGTGCCAGCGGCCCCGGAAACTATGGTACAAACCGCGAAAACCGGCACTTTTCGCAAATGAAAATGCAAGCAAAATCAATGTACGCACGCCCGATCAGTGCCTTCACACGGGAGGGGTCGCAGGTTCGATCCCTGCATCGCCCACCATCCCGACGCTTCTCCCCAACCTGCGCCTCACAGGCGATTAGGCGTCTGACCCGGGCGGGCGACAGCTTCTATCCGATCAAGATGCCGGGCCTGGGCTGGCGCCCCTCGCCGAGTACCTACCGCTTGAGTTACCTGCGGGCCATGAGGACTTCCCACTGGCCGAGACTTTTAGGAGACAGTCCCCGGGCTTCGGGAAGGGACATAAATTCGGGGAATTGAATTCAGCGCATTTTATGATATCCTCTCATGATAAGAGATATAGGGAAGATGCATCATATCCGACGAACACACGCTTGAGTTTCTGTTGGCGTTCGATGGCCGCATCCATCATCTTGAAAAGGGCTACTGGCTCAAATTCGAGATTGGACGTGTAACGCCGCGACCGGAGCGTCCGCACGGTTTGAGCTATTCCTTCACCTTGCATGATCGTGACGGCGATCGGCTTGTAGGGTTCGATAACGCCCATAGGGCGCCGCCGTTGGCGTCAAGCTATCGGCGCGCCCGGGTTGAATACGATCACTGGCACCGCACCGGCGAAGACCCCGGGCGGCCTTACGCTTTTACGACCGCCGATCAGCTGTTGGAGGACTTTTTCGCCGAGGTGCGAAGGGTTTTGAACGAGCGCGGCATTGCCGAGGACGTGGTGAGGACGACCGACAAAGAACGAAAGGACGAGCCATGAAGATTTCAGAGCACGAAGGAACTTGAAGCTGAGATGCGGAAAGTCGCTCGCGGCGAGATTGTCGCACCTTCCGACGCTGCCGAGCCGAGCATGGAGTCGACCGAGGCGATCGTTCGTCTTTTGACGCCGGATAACCGCAGTTTGCTGCGCACCATTCGGGACGCCAAGCCGCAATCCGTCGCCGAGCTGGCGCGGCTTACCAATCGAGCTGAACCGAACTTGTTGCGTACGCTTGGCAAACTGGAGGCGTTCGGTCTCTTGCAGATGCAGATGATTGATCGGCGACGCGTGCCAACCACCAATATCGGCACGTTGCATCTTGCGATCGATCCTTATGGCGCGGGCGACACGATCGAAATCCGTCCCAGGCCGTAAAACGAATCTGGGATCTGCGGCGGCGGCCGTGTGCCGATCGCCGCCCAAGACCCCAGCAACCACCGCGCGTAATTGAATGGCGGCGCGCGCGGGGTTTTCCATCGATCGGATCGGGGTCAGTCGCCGGCTCGGCCAATTCGCCTCGTCACACCGCCGTCCCCCAGAGATCGTAGGCGTCCGCCCGCTCGATCCTGACTGTCGCAAGGTCGCCCGCGCGCAGCGGACGGCGGGTGGCGATATGCACGGTCCCGTCGATCTGCGGCGCGTCGCCTTGGGTCCGGCCTTTCGCCCCCTGCGCCCCGCCCTCGTCGATGAGGACCTCGAACCGCTTGCCGACCTTGGCTGCGAGTTTCTTCGCGCTGATCGCCTGCTGGCGCAGCATGAAGCGCTTGTGGCGCGCCGCCTTCACCTCGGCCGGGACCGGCTCGAGGCCGAGCGCGTTCGCCTCGGCGCCGGCGACCGGCTCGTATTCGAAGGCGCCGACGCGGTCGAGCTTCGCTTCCTCCAGCCAGTCGAGCAGGATCTCGAAATCCTCCTCGGTCTCGCCAGGGAAGCCGACGATGAAGGTCGAGCGGAGCGTCAGTTCGGGGCAGATCGCCCGCCACGCCTGGATCCGCTCGAGCGTTTTCTCCTGATTTCCCGGCCGCCGCATCGCCTTCAACACCTTGGGCGAAGCGTGCTGGAACGGCACGTCGAGATAAGGCAGCACGCGCCCCTCGGCCATCAGCGCGATCACGTCGTCGACATGCGGATAGGGATAGACGTAGTGCAGCCGCACCCAGGCCCCGAGCGAGCCGAGCTCGCGCGCGAGATCGAGGAAGCGCGCGGACACCTCGCGGTCGCGCCAGGGGCTCGCGGCGTAACGGATATCGCGGCCATAGGCGCTGGTGTCCTGCGAGATCACCAGGAGCTCCTTGACCCCGGCCCTGACCAGCTTCTCGGCTTCTCGAAGCACCTCGCCCGCGGGACGCGAGACGAGGTCGCCGCGCAGTTTCGGGATGATGCAGAACGTGCAGCGGTTGTGGCAGCCCTCGGAAATCTTGAGATAGGCGTAGTGGCGCGGCGTCAGCTTCACCCCCTGCTCGGGGATGAGATCGAGGAAGGGATCGTGCGGCGCCGGCGCGGCCGCGTGGACCGCGGTCATCACGCTCTCGAACGCCTGCGGGCCGGTGATGGCGGAGACGTTGGGGAAAGCCTCGCGGATCGCGTCGGGCTCGGCGCCCATGCAGCCGGTGACGATCACCCGGCCGTTCTCGGCCATCGCCGCGCCGATCGCCTGAAGCGATTCCGCCTTGGCGCTGTCGAGGAAGCCGCAGGTGTTGACGATCACCGCGTCGGCGTTGGCGTGGGATTTGGAAAGCTCGTAGCCCTCCGCGCGCAATTGCGTGAGAATCCGCTCGCTGTCGACCAGCGCCTTCGGGCAGCCGAGCGAGACGAACGAGATCCGCGGCGCGGCGCGCGTCTCCGTTGGGGGAAGATCGGTCATCGCGCCCGCTTGCCACGCGATGACGGCCCCCGCAAGGCCGGGCGGGGATTCGTCGGCCAGGAGAAGGCAGGGATTGGATCCCGTCCCTGTTTGGCTTGGCGGAGCGGAGCGCAGAATCGCCTTCGTCGCTGCCTGCGCTTGAGACTATTCTTGAGAAAAAAGTTGTGGTAAAATTTTCCTCAGAAAGGACTATCGCTCATGTCCGCCCTCGCGCGAAAGCCTCTGCTCCATCCGGACGCAGAAAAAATCCTAACCAAGGCCGTCCTTGCGGCCGCCGACAGGTTCGGTCTCCCGGCCTCCGCTCTGGCGGAGGTGCTGGGTCTCAGTCCGGCGACCCTTTCGCGAATGAAGAGCGGCGGTTATTGGCTCAGCCCACGCAAGAAGGAATTCGAGCTCGGCGTTCTGTTTGTCCGGCTGTTTCGCTCGCTCGACGCCATCGTGGGCGGCGACGAAAGAGTCGCGCGCGCCTGGCTCGCAAGTCCGAATTTGGCCCTTGGCGGAAAGCCGGCCGAAAAGATCCGCAGCATTTCCGGGCTGATCGATGTCATCGCCTATCTGGACGCCCGACGCGCTATCGTCTGAGGCGAAGCCCTACAAGCGCGCCGTCTGGCGTCTTGTCGAGGCCCAGCACCACGTCTCCACGATGAAGCTGGTCGACAGCCTCAGCGAACAGGACGTGCTGGAAACCCTGATCGAGCGGACGAAACCCGCCTATCCCGTGGAATGCGGGGGCTTGCACTACTTGTTCAAGACGCCGTTCCGATACGGCGCCGCGTACCCGAACGGTTCGCGCTTCCGCCGCGCAGGTCCGACGCTCGGGGTCTACTACGGTTCCGAGGAGGCGCGCGCCGCCGTCGCCGAGATCGCATTCTATAGGCTCGTGTTCTTCGCCGAATCCCCTGACGCCCCCTGGCCGGCGAACCCTTCGGAATATACCGGGTTTTCCGCGGCGCTTGAGACGCGCCGGATGGTCGACCTGACGACCCCGCCGCTCGACAGCGACGTGGCGCTGTGGCGGCGCCCTGCCGACTACGGACCCTGTCAGGCGCTCGCGGATGCGGCCCGAGAGGCGGATGTGGACATCATCCGTTATGCCTCCGTTCGCGACCCTGCCGGCGGGGCGAATGTCGCGGTCCTGACGTGCGCGGCTTTCGCGAAGGCCGAGCCGCTGGAAGCCCAGACGTGGCGGGTCGGCGTCGGCGAAAACGGCGCTTACGCCATGCGCGAGTTTCCGCTCGCTCGGATCGAGTTCGGCCGGGACGCCTTCGCCGCCGACCCGCGAATGGCCTCGATGACGTGGGAGCGCGGGTGAGACGCCGGCGCCCGAACCGTGACCGGAGTGGACACCGCTTGCGCCCCAAGATGTGCCGGTATAACAAACAAGCCGTTCGCTAGACAGAACGACATCCGACCCAAGGGGTGCACTCTCGTGGACGATCTCGTCCCGCCGCTCAATGGCGCGGCCCTCCAGGCCTTGTACCCGGACAGCCTGATTTTCAACGCGCCGCTGGCGCTGACTATGGATTCGGGCGCGACCCTCTCGCCGGTCGCCATCGCCTATCAGACCTACGGCGCCCTCAACGCGGCAAAATCCAACGCGCTCCTGATCTGCCATGCGCTGACCGGCGACCAGCATGTCGGCAATCTCCACCCCGTCACCGGCCGCCCGGGATGGTGGGAGACGATGGTCGGGCCGGGGAGGCCGTTCGACACCGACCGGTTTTTTGTGATCTGCGCCAATGTGCTCGGGGGCTGCATGGGCACGACCGGACCGGCCTCGATCAACCCGGGGACGGGCGAGCCCTACGGGCTCGATTTTCCCGTGGTCACGATCGCCGACATGGTGCGCGCCCAGGCGCTGCTGATCGATCACCTCGGCATCGACAAGCTCTTCTGCGTCGCGGGCGGCTCGATGGGCGGGATGCAGGTGCTGCAATGGGCCTCCGCCTACCCTGAACGGGTCTTCGCCGCCCTGCCGATCGCCACCGCCGCGCGCCATTCTTCGCAAAACATCGCCTTCAACGAAGTCGGGCGACAGGCGATCATGGCCGATCCGGATTGGCGCGGGGGCCGCTACCTGAAGGAGAACACGCGGCCGGACAAGGGCCTGGCGGTCGCCCGGATGTCGGCGCACATCACCTATCTGTCGGACAGCGCGTTGCACCGGCGGTTCGGACGCAACCTGCAGGACCGCGCCGCCCGCACGTTTTCGTTCGACGCGGACTTCCAGGTCGAATCGTACCTGCGCCATCAGGGCCAGAGCTTCGTGGAGCGGTTCGACCCAAACTCTTACCTCTACCTCACTCGGGCGATGGACTATTTCGATCTCGCCGCCGATTTCGGCGGCTCGCTCGCCAGGGCTTTTCGGGGCTCCTCGACCCGGTTCTGCGTCGTGTCGTTCACCTCCGACTGGCTGTTCCCGACTCACGATTCGCGGGCGATCGTCCGCGCGCTCAACGCCGGCGCCGCCTCGGTGTCGTTCGTCGAGATCGAGACGGACAGGGGTCACGACGCCTTCCTGCTCGACGTGCCTGAACTCATCGAGACGACGAGAGGGTTCATCGACGCCGCGGCGCGGGCGTGGGGGATCGCGTGAGCCTTTCGCGCATTCTCGACGCCCGGCGCGTCGACCTTGTCCGGGTGATGGAAATGGTCGCCCCGGGATCGCGGGTGCTCGACGTCGGCTGCGGCGACGGCGAACTCTTGCGCCTGCTCGCCGAGGAACGGAACGTCGACGGGCGCGGCATCGAACTGTCGCAGCAGGGCGTCAACGATTGCGTGGCCAAGGGGCTGTCGGTCGTCCAGGGCGACGCCGACGCCGACCTCGCCGATTATCCGGACGACGCCTTCGATTACGTCATTTTGTCCCAGACTCTGCAGGCGACCCGCCAGCCGCGCGTTGTGCTCGAGAACATGCTGCGCATCGGGCGGCGCGCCATCGTCTCGGTGCCGAACTTCGGCCACTGGAGCGTGAGGCTGCAACTCGCCCTGCGCGGGCGGATGCCGGTGACCGAGCAACTGAGCCATTCCTGGTACGACACGCCGAACATCCACTTCTGCACCATCACCGATTTCACTGCGCTCGCTCGTGAGGTCGGCGCGGTGATCGACAACAGCGTCGCGCTCGATCAGGCCGGCGCCGAGCTTTCCGCGATCTGGCCGAAATGGACCTGGAACCTGGTCGGTGAACAGGCGATCTTCCTCCTGCACCATGAAAGCCGGGAGCGCGCTCGCGACCCCGCCGCGGGGCCCCGGCGCGCCAAGCTCACGACCGCTGAATAACGTTTCTATACTGTTATTTAGACACGACCAGAGGCGATTCGGCAGGGCGGCCCGGCGCGGGGAGGCCGCGCGGCGCCGGCCGAAAAAAGGGACACATTTGTGCGCCTAAAGCTTTGAAATCGGCCGCGCCTGGCCAAGCGTGCAGGCCGACGCCGACGTCGAGCCGGAAAGCCTGCGCGCCGGGCTCGACAAAGCCGGTTGCGCCCCCCAGGTTGCGGGCGCATGATTCGCCCCGTGGCTCAACCCTCCGACGAACCCGACGACGAGGCCTTCCCGCCGCTCGAGCGGCCGGGCCGCTTTCCGCCTTATCTGGCGGGGCTCAACCCCGAGCAGCTTGCGGCCGTCGAGGCGCTCGACGGGCCGGTGCTGGTGCTCGCCGGCGCCGGGGTCGGCAAGACGCGGGTGCTCACCACCCGGATCGCCCACCTGATCGCCTCGGGACGGGCGCGGCCGCACGAGATCCTGGCCGTCACCTTCACCAACAAGGCGGCGCGCGAGATGCGCGAGCGGGTCAGCGTCTTCACCGGCGCCCATCAGGGCATGCCCTGGCTCGGCACCTTCCACTCGATCGGCGTGAAAATCCTGCGGATGCACGCCGAGCTGGTGGGCCTGCGGTCGAACTTCACCATCCTCGATACGGACGACCAGCTCCGGCTGCTGAAGCAGGTGCTGCAGGCGGAAAACCTCGACGACAAGCGCTGGCCCGCCCGCGCTCTGGCGAGCCTGATCGACGGGTGGAAGAACCGGGGGATCGACCCGGCCCATGTTTCGCCGAGCGAGTCCTCGTCCTTCGCGGCCGGCCGCGGCGCGGCGCTCTACGCCGCCTATCAGGCGCGGCTGAAGACGCTGAACGCGACCGATTTCGGCGACCTGCTCATGGAGTCGCTGAGGCTCTTCCGCGACAACGCCGACGTGCTCGCCGGCTTCCAGCGCCGCTTTCGCTATATCCTGGTCGACGAGTACCAGGACACCAACGCCGTCCAGTATCTGTGGCTGCGCCTGCTCGCGCAAGGCCGCGGCAACGTCTGCTGCGTCGGCGACGACGACCAGTCGATCTACGGCTGGCGTGGGGCCGACGTCGACAACATCCTCCGCTTTGAGAAGGACTTTCCGGGCGCGCGGGTGATCCGGCTCGAGCGCAACTACCGGTCCGGCGGACACATCCTCGCGGTCGCCTCCGGGCTCATCGCCCACAACCAGGGCCGGCTCGGCAAGACCCTGTTCACCGACGCCCCGATGGGCGAGCGTCCCTCCGTCACCGGAGTCTGGGACAGCCAGGAGGAGGCGCGGGTCGTCGGCGACGCGATCGAGGCGGCGCAGCGGGACGGCGTCTCGCTCGACGACGTCGCGATCCTGGTTCGCGCCTCGTTCCAGATGCGCGAGTTCGAGGAGCGCTTCATCGCCATGGGCCTGCCCTACAAGGTGATCGGCGGCCCGCGGTTCTACGAACGCGCCGAAATCCGGGACGCCCTCGCTTATATGCGCTGCGTCGCCCAACCGGACGACGACCTCGCCTTCGAGCGCATCTACAATCAACCGAAGCGCGGCCTCGGCGAGGCGACGCTCGCGATCCTGCATGAATTCGGCCGCCGCGCCGGCGTCTCGCTCATGCGGGCGGCGCAGATGCTGATCGAGACGGAAGACCTGAAGGCGCGGCCGCGCCAGCTTCTGCGCGACCTCTTGGCGAGCTTCGACCGGTGGCGAAAGCGGTCGGAGGGGATGCCCCACGAAGAGCTGGCGCAACTCGTCCTCGAGGAAAGCGGCTACATCGAGATGTGGAAGGCCGAACGCACGCCGGACGCCGCCGGCCGTCTCGACAACCTCAAGGAGCTCGTCCGCTCGATGGGCGAGTTCCCGGATCTCGGCGCCTTCCTCGAGCACGTCTCGCTGGTCATGGACGTCGAGAGCGCCGAGGGCGGCGAGCGCGTCTCGATCATGACGCTGCACGCGGCCAAGGGGCTGGAGTTCGACCTGGTCTTCCTCCCCGGCTGGGAAGAGGGCCTCTTCCCGCACCAGCGCTCGCTCGACGACAACGGCCGGGCCGGCCTCGAGGAAGAGCGCCGCCTCGCCTATGTCGGCCTGACCCGCGCCCGCCGCGCGGCGAAGATCTATCACGCCGCCAACCGCCGCGTGCGCGGCCTGTGGCAGACCTCCGTGCCCTCGCGGTTCATCGACGAGCTGCCCACCGACCATGTCGACGTCGAGGAGACGGAGGGATCCGCCGCCTTTGGCGGCTACGGCGTCTCGCGCTTCGATGCGGCCGGATTCGGCTCCCGCTACGAAACCCCGGGGTCGAGGCGGGCGGAGGCCTGGACGCGGCGCGGGGAGACCTCCCCGGGGTTTGACCGCGGCCCGGTCCGGCAGATCGAGGGACGCGCGATCACGCTGCCCTCGAGCGGAGGCTTCGAGGCCGGCGCGCGCGTCTTCCACCTCAAGTTCGGGCCGGGCAGCGTGGTCGCGGCGGACGGCCCGAAGCTCACCATCGATTTCGACCGCGCCGGCCGCAAGCTGGTTATGGAAAGCTTCGTCACGCCCGAGCCATAACGGGCGCTTGACGAGCAGGCGGCGGATAGCCCGCGGCGCTGGGCCGACGCCGGCGGGCGCCGTTTCCTCACACCCCCAGATAGCGTTTCAGGATGTCCCCGCTCGACCTTAACTCCGCGCTCGCGGCCTCGTGCACGACGTGACCGTTGTTGATGATGTAGGCGCGGCTCGCCAGCGCCAGCGTCGCGGCCAAGTTCTGCTCGACCAGGACGATGGTCTGGCCCTCCTCGGCGAGGCGGCGGCAAACCGTCATCAGGTCGCGCACGATCACCGGCGCGAGGCCCTCGAAAGGCTCATCGAGCAGGACGATCTTCGGATCGCGCACCAGCGCGCGCGCAATGGCGAGCATCTGCTGCTCGCCGCCGGAGAGATCCGTCCCGCGGCTCGTTCGCCGCTCGGCGAGGCGGGGAAAAATCTCGTAGATGCGAGCGAGCGGCCAAGGTTTTGTCGCGGTGAGGCTCGCGAGCACGATGTTGTCCTCGACATTGAGGCTGCCGAAGATCCGCCGCGCCTCGGGCACGAGCTGCATGCCGGCGCGCGCGATGACGTGCGGCGCCCGGCCGGCGAGTTCGTCGCCGTCGAGCCGGATCGAACCGGCGCGCGGACGCACCATGCCCATCAAGCTCATGAGCGTCGTCGTCTTGCCGGCGCCGTTGCGGCCGAGCAGCGCCACCACCTCGTTCTTTTCGACACGGAGGCCGACGTCGAACAGGATGTGCGAGTCGCCATAGTAGCTGTTGAGACCCGAGACTTCGAGCAGGCTCATAGCGCATGCACCCCGCCGAGGTAGGCTTCCTGGACGGTCGCGTTGGTCTTGATCTCGTCCGGCGTTCCTTCGACGAGGATCTGGCCCTCGCTGAGGACAGTGATGCGCTCGGCGAGCTCGAAGATCGCGTCCATGTCATGGTCGATCACGACCAGCGTGCGCCCCTCCCGGATCGACTTCAGCAGGGCGACGGTCTCGACGCGCTCGCGCGGGCTCATGCCGGCAAGAGGTTCGTCGAGCAAAAGCAGGCTCGGCCGCGTCGCCAGCGCAAGGCCGATTTCGAGCCGCCGCTTCTCGCCATAGGCGAGATCGGATACGGGCGTTTCGGCGCGGTGCGTCAGGCGGACGAGATCGAGCGACTCCTCGATCTGCTTGGCGAGCCCCGGCACGCGCGCCGCGTCGCGCAGCAAATCGGCGCGGAAACGGCCGCGCCGCTCGGCCAGCGCGGCGATGGCGACATTCTCGCGCACGGTCAAGCGATTGAAGAGCTGATTGACCTGGTAGCTCTTGGTCAGGCCCAGCTGGCAGACCCGGGCCACATCCCAGCCGGTGATGTCGTGGTTCTCGAACAGGATTTGGCCGGAGGGCGGCTTCACCTCGCAAGTCAGCATCTTGAAGAACGTGCTCTTGCCCGCGCCGTTCGGGCCGATGACGCCGCGCAGTTCGCCGCGGCGGACGCAAAATCGATGTCCCGGTTGGCGAGGAGGCCGCCGTAGCGGCGCGTCAGCGCCTTGGTCTCGAGGATGACGTCGTCGAGCCCCGATGCGGAGTTCGTGCGTTGCAGGCGCTTTCGGCGCGGCGAGCGCGCGGCGCATCGAACGGGGCTGGATCGGGGCTTGGGACGGGTTCGACGGCCTCGTGCGCGTTGCGTCTGCGCGCGCCGCGAAGGCGCGCGACGAGGTCGACGCATGCCGCCGACGACGCCGTGCCGCAGGTACGTGACCAGCAGCACGAACACGATCCCCAGGAGGAGCTTCCAGGTGCTGCCGAGATGCAGCGTGTTCTGGAAGAAGTCGCTGAGATAGAGCCAGATCGCGGCGCCGACCAGCGGACCGAACAAGACGCCGGCACCGCCGATCGCGGTCTGCATCACGAGTTGCCCCGACGTATCGAAGGTGAAGGCGTCGGGCGGCATGAAGCCCTGCATCAGGCCGAGCAAGCCGCCGGCGAAACCCGCATAGGCGGCGGCGACCACGAAGGCCGTCAGCTTGTATTTGTGGACGTCGTGGCCGACCGCCGCGGCGCGCAGCGGATTGTCGCGGATCGCCCTCAGGACGACGCCGACTGGCGAGCGCACGATGCGCAGCGCGATCACGAGCCCGATGAAGAACCAGAACGCCAGGAAGACATAGATCGACCTGTCCGAGTCGAAGGTCACCGTCCGGAAGCCGAGATCGAGCGACGGCGGGGGAACGCCGGGCAGTCCGTTCTCGCCGCCGGTGAAGTCCGAGAGCGGGCTGAACTCGGCGAAGTAGAAGACCTCCGCGATCGCCACCGTGATCATGGCGAAATAGATCCCGGTGCGGCGGAGGGCGATCAGGCCGACGAGAAAGCCGATCGACGGCCGCCGTGACGAGGCCCGCAACGAGCGCCACGATGACGTTCGAAACGCCGGTCTGAGTCAAAGGTAAGCTGCGACCATGCCGCCTGTGCCGAAGAAGGCGGACTGGCCGAACGACAGAAGGCCGGCGAAGCCGAAAAGGATGTCGAACCCCAGCCCAAACAAGCCCCAGATCAGGATACGGTTGACGGTTGTCGGCGCGACGCCGAGATACGGCAGTACGAACGGCGCGACGACGAGGCCGATCGCCGTGAGCGCGACGATAAGGAGAGGACGGGCCTTGAGCATGACCGCCTGCGCCTATTCGCGGCCCGCCGCGCCGAACAGCCCGTAGGGCCGCAGCACGAGCACCAGCGTCATCGCGACGAAGAGCACGACATAGGAATAGCCGGGGTTGAACATCGAGGTGATGCTGATGATCTCGCCGGCGATCAGTCCGCCGATCACTGCGCCCGGGAAGGATCCCACGCCGCCGATGACGACGACGACGAAGGTCTGCACCAAGATCGTCTCGCCGACGTCGGGCGCGATCGACACCACCGGCGCGTTAATGATGCCGGCGAATCCGGCCGCCATCGCGCCGATCCCGAAGACGAGGGTGAAGACGCGGTAGACGTCGACTCCGAGCGCGTCGACCATCGCCGAATCCTCGATGCCGGCGCGCACGATCATGCCGATACGGGTGCGGTAGAGGACGAGATAGAGCGCGATAAGCGCCGCCGCGACGATGCCGAGCAGAGCCAAGCGATAGGTCGGATAGACCATGAAGCCGAGCGAGGTGATTCCCGGGAGGAGAGGCGGCGGCGGCACGGTCTTCGACAGGCTGCCGAACCCGAACCGGACCGCCTCGACGAAGACGATGCCGATGCCGAAAGTCACGAGAAGCTGGTCCTCGCCCGGGCGAGCATAAAAATGCCGGATGATCCCGCGCTCCATGACCACCCCGACCAGCATGACGAACAGCGAGCCGGCGACGACCGCAACGATGAAAGAGCCGCTTGCGGTGTACGCCGCCCAGCCGGCGTAGCCGCCCAGCATGAACATCGCGCCATGCGCGAGATTGAGGACGCCGAGCGTCCCGTAGATAATGGTCAAGCCTGACGAGATCAGCGCGAGCAGCGCGCCCAGGACCAGGCCGTTGAAACATTGCGACGCGAAGTTCGCCCAGTTGAGCACGCTGTCTCCCCAGATCCGTCAGGACGGGCCGTCATCCGGCTCGGCGCCCGGCGCCCAGCCGGAGCAAATGCGCAGGATTTGAGTCGCGCGTCCCGCAGGCGGCCGTCGAGGGCGGCGCCGTAACGCCCGACAGAAGACTCCCGCCGCATGATCGATGCGGCGGGAATCAAATCGCGTCAGGTATAATCGCCGAGCTTGCAGCCGAAGGCGTCGGGGCTCTGCATCAGCGGGCCGCCTGGGACGACCTCCATGACCTCCCAGTAGTCGTCTGGGCTCTTCATGTCCTTCGGCGCCTTGCCTTTGACGATGACGACCGGGCGGACGAGCTGGTGATCGGCGGCGCGGAAGTAGACTTCGCCAACGGTCGAGTCGAACTTCTCGCCCTTCTCGTATTCCTTGATGACCGCCGGTGGGTAGAAGGTTCCAGCGCCGGACACCATGCGCGCCCAAACGGCGAACTGCATATAGGCGTTGTTGGCGCCCCACTCCGGATTGTAACCGAACTTCTTGTTGAATTCGTCCACGAACATCTTGGCGAGCGGGTACTTGTCCTCCAGAGTCCACCAGAAATCCGTCGCTGCATAAACGCCCTCGGTCAGATCCGGACCGACTTCCTTCGCCAGGAACGGGATCTGATAGGGGATCACCATCTTCATCTTGGGGGTCAGTCCGAACTGCTTGGCCTGCTGCACCGACAGCACCGCGTCCCGGCCCCAGTTGACGTTGATGATGACGTCGGCGCCGGAGTTCGCGATGTTGGTCAAATACTGGCTGAAATCCTGGGTGCCGAGCGGCGACACTTGATCCGTCACCTGGGTCCAGCCGCCGTTGGCGGTGAGATAGTCGTTCATCGACTTGGTGACGGTGTGCCCATAGGTGTAGTCGGGCGTCATGAATGCCGCCTTCTGGCCCTTGCCATAGGCCTTCACCAGCACCGGGCCGATCGCGTTGGCCGCGGTCTCGCCATAAAAGCACTGGCGGAAGGAGTAGCGGGCGCAGTCCTTGCCCGTGGTGTCGTTCGAGCCCGAGATCGCGACGAGATAAAGGATCTTTTCGCGCTGGGCGAACTTGTTGAGCGCGACGGCGACCGCCGACGAGGTCGAGCCGGTCATGGCGACGATCTTGTTCTCGTTGATGAAGGTCTGCTGCTCCTGCACCGCCTGGTTTGGCTTGGCCGCCGAGTTGGCGACGACGAGTTTGACCTCTTTTCCGAGCACGCCTTTGGTGACTTTGGGCGCGATTTTCTTGATCAGATCGTTGCCGCTGTTGATGTGCTCGACGGCGAGCTGCATGCCCTTGAGTTCATCCTCGCCTTGCACCGCGTAAGCGCCGGTGCGCGGCACCGCTGCGCCGATGGTGACCGAATCGCCCTGCGACCCGGCCGGCCAGGTGCCCATCGCGGGCATGTCGTCGGCGAAAACAGGCATTACGAACCCGCCCGCCGCCAGACCGCCGCCAATAAGGCCCGCGCCGCCGACCAGCAGCGATCGTCGCGACAAGCCACGGCTATCGATATCACCCTTCATGTCGTCTCCTCCCCGATGGGTCGATACGCCCGCCCAGCTGCGGCTTTGCGCTCGCTTTCGAAGACCGCCGACCTGATCGCCAGGCCCGCGCGCCCTCGTCTCCGCCTCCTTTGGCGAAGACGAATATCACAGCATGACATATCGGCGAGCGTTGGGAACTTCGACTTTGGGCAAAGAGCGCCCCTCGCGGGAAGGGAGGCGAGCCGGAGGGCGGTCAGTCGGGACCGGCGTGCGCTTGTACGATGTCTCTCAGGCGCCTTAGCGACTCGGCGAGCAGCGGCTCCTGACGCAGCAATTCCACGAGGTGTTGCGCGGCCAGGCGCTCCAATACGGCCGTTCCGTTCTCCGTGAGCGAGACGAGAACGCTGCGCGCGTCGGTCGGCGAATGGCGCCGCTCGACCAGACCGCCGGCGACAAGGCGGTCCACCATCTGCACCGCGCCATTGTGCTGCAGCAGCATCTCCCTGGCGAAATCGCGGATCATGATGCCGCCGTCGGAATGCGCTCTGACGACGAGCAAGGCCTGATACTGCTGCGCTGTCACGCCTGCGGCGACCGTTGCGGCCTCGCTGAACGCCAGAAACCGCCTCAGCGCGAGCCGGAACGCGGCCAGGCTCTGGTATATGACCGGGTCGATCGACGTCTGTCGTTCAGGTCGGTCTCGGATCGAAATCGAGGCCGCTCATAGCCAAAAAGAGACCGCATAGCATAACCGATCATCGGTTTTGGCGGCAGGCATAGGCTAAATCCGGCTTCAAACGCAATTGGTCTGAAGGTTGAACCGATGCGCGACAAAGGACGCGCTACGCCGCCGCGCGCCGAGCGCGCACAGCCTCGGCGTAGGCGGCCATGATCGCCTCGGTTACGGCGCCCGGCATCTCGAAGCGGCCCTCGCCGCGTGGCGACGGGCTCACGAAGAGTTTCCACGCTGATCAGCACCTCCGCCGTCCGGCGCTTTGCCGAGGCGACCGCACGGCTAGGCGATGGGTAATCGAACCACCCGGGGCGCGACCCGAGGGACAGCCGGCATCGCCCGGCAAGACGGGCGCGGCCAAACTCCGCCACCGCCGACGAAGCGCTGCGCGCCTCTCCATACGAATTTTCCGAAACAAAAGCTTGCCAAGCGCGGCGCGGATCCGTACATTGGTAATTTCAGAAACAAGGACGCCGCCATGACCGAATTGACCGAAGGCCTCGCCGCCGCCGAAGAGCCCGCCGCGAAAACCGCCCCGAAATCCCGCCGACGCCGCGCTCGCCCTGCGCCTGAAGGCGATCGAGCGCGAGCGGGTTCTCGTCGACTACGCCAATCGCGGCGTGGCGATGCCAGACATCGCGGCGCGCGTCGGCATGACCGAGCGCGCGGCGCGCGTCCTGCTTCGCGATGTCCTCGCCCGCTCGATCCCCGAATCCCCGGAAGAGTTCGCGGCGCTCCAGATGAGCCGGCTGAACGAGGCGCTGCTTGTCGCCTATGGCGCGATGGGGGAGATGAACCTCAAGGCGGTCGATCGGGTGGTGAGGATCGTGCGCGCGCTCGACCGCTACGCCGCAGTGCTCGCCGCCCGGCCGCTGACCCGGACGCCGGCGCTCGACCACGACGCCGAGGCCGCCGCGCCGCCGGCGCTGCCCGACGACCGCGACCGGTCGCCCAAACGTGGCTGAAGCCCTTGAAAAGGTCGATTCCCGGAGCCTCGCCAGGATGGCCGTGACACGGGAGGCCGAGGCCAAACGTCCGGCGCGGCCGGCCGCGGCGCCGACGCCCGACCTCGCCCGCGCTCCGACCGCCGCGCGCCCGGAATTTCCGCCGCAACCCTCTGAAAAGTCCCGATTCGGGCGCGGGTTCGCCCCCAGGCCGGCGCCCGCGCTCGATCCGTCCGGCCGCGCCGCGAGCCCCTGGATGGAGTCGGCCGCATCGGTCGGCGCGCTGGCCGCGGCCGGCGCGTAGAACTATTCGGTAGACACGCCGTCCCTTCTCCCCGCTTGCGGGGAGAAGGTTAGGATGAGGGGCGCGGGCGACGAGACGCGTCGGCTAGTCGCCTGGGCCCCTCACCCCGGCCCTCTCCCCGCAAGCGGGGCGAGGGGGCTGCAAAGACGGCGCGTAGACTTAGGCCGCGCTCGATCCTCTGGGCCTCGTCGCGAGAAACTGGATGGGGACGGCCGCATCGGTCGGCGCGCTGGCCGCGGCCGGCGCGTAGCTTAAAACTCCGCTCCGGCTTTCGGCGCCCCATCGGGCTTTGGACCACCTTCCCCTGCCTCGCGGAGAAGGGAGTCGTTGCGCAGCTTGTGGCGCTCGGCGAGAGTAGCCAGTCCCGCTCCCGGCCGCAGGTTTTCCATGGTTCGCAAATCCCTCCTCGCCTTCGGCCTCCTTTGCGCGCTGCCGGCGCAAGCCGAAGACGCGGCGACCCGGCCGGCCTATTGGGGGAGCCCTTCGGCGGACGGCGGCAAATGCTGCGCGACGCTGAACGAGGTCCGGCGGAACATCGACCGCATCGACCACGATCTCGTGCGCTTGATGGCCGAGCGGCAGCAATACGTGGGCGAAGCGGGCCGGTTCAAGAAGGATCCGGCCGCCGTCAGCGATCCCGCCCGGGTCGACGCCGTCATCGCCAAGGTGCGGGCCGACGCGGCGGCGCAGGGCCTCGACCCGGCGGTCGCCGAAAAGACCTTCCGCGCCATGATCGCCGGCTTCGAGGATTTCGAGCGCGCGGAGTGGACGGCGCGGCAGGCGCAGCCGGGGAAGTGAGGCCCGTGGGAGGGCGTCTCGACTCGCTCAGAAGCCTGGTGAGGACGGCGAGACGCCGTCCCTCCGTTGCGAGCTCATTCGTCTTTTCCGAAGCTCCCGTGCCGCCCTTGACCGCCGGCGAATTGGGCCGGCCCTTCGGTCGCCTCCCCGCTGGCGAGCGTCGCGAGGCCCTTGGCGACCTCATTGGCGGCGGCGGCGTCTCCGGGGAGGTCCCATTGCTCGATCGCGGACAGCCGGTCATTGCGCATGGCGTTCTGCGGAAAGCCCGAGAGGCTGTGGGCGAGCGCGAGCGCGCGCGGAAGCGCTCCGCCTTCCTCCGTCATCTCGTTGACGAGGCCGATGCGCAGCGCCTCCTCCGCTCCAACCGCCCGGCCAGTCAGGATCATGTCCATCGCCCGCCCGTGTCCAACGACGCGCGGCAAGCGGATCGTGCCGAGGTCGATCAGCGGCACGCCGAAGCGGCGATTGAAAACGCCGAAGGTCGCCGAGCGCCCGGCGATCCGGAGGTCGCACCAGAGCGCGAGTTCCGTTCCGCCCGCGACCGCCGGCCCCTCGATCGCCGCGATCACCGGCTTGCCGAGCCTCAAGCGCGTCGGTCCCATCGGCCCGAAATCCCCGTCCTTCTCGAACCGCCCCGCCTCGCCTTCGGCCAGCGCCTTCAAGTCGGCTCCAGCGCAGAAGGCAGACCCTGCGCCGGTCAGCACCGCGACGTCGGCGTTCTGGTCGGCGTCGAAGCGTTTGAAGGCGTCGTAAAGGGCGCGGGCGGTCTCGAGATCGACGGCGTTGCGGCGCTCCGGCCGCTCGATCGTGACGATCGTCACGCGCTTCTCGGCGCGGACGGAAACCGAGGTCATGCGGGCCTCCCTGGGCATGCGGGCCTCCCTGGAATTGTCAGTCTCCGGTATCGCCGAGCGGACCGCCTGTCGCCCGGCGATAGATTGAATACCGTGGAATCCTGCATACCCGCATTCGCGGCTATGACAAGGCGTGGCGAAAGCAACGGCGGCCGGCCCGGCTTGACCGACCGCGCCCCGTCGGGCAAGGCAGGCGCCGCTTTGCAAAGAACGGCTTCGCATGACCACCGCCGCGCCGACGCCCGGCCCCGACGAGGCTTCGGGCGGCCTTCTCCAGACGATCGCGCACCGTCCCCGCCTGATCGCGGGGGGTCTGATCATGGTCGCGACCTATGTCGTCCTCCTGTTCACGCCGCTCGTCATGCGGGAGTTGACCCGGCTGCTGATCGCCTGGAACGTCGGCGGCGCCGCCTATATCGGCCTGATTGCGCTCATGATGTTTCGCCCGACCGCGAACCCGCGCGTGGAGGCGCGCCCCGAGGACGAGAACCAGTGGGTTCTGCTGCTGCTGGGCGTGTCCGCCGCGACCGCCGCGCTGGCCGCGATCATCTGGGACCTCGGCCCCGTGAAGACCATGGAGGGGCTCAACAAGGCCGAGCATCTCGCCCTTGTCGGCGTCAGCATTCTCACCGCCTGGACCTTCATCCAGGTGCTGTTCGCGATCCATTATGCGGGCGTGTATTTCGGGGCGACCGCCGACGGGAACCGCGGCGGACTGGAGTTTCCGGGCAAGCCCGACCCCGGCTGGACCGAATTCGTCTATCAGGCGTTTGTCGTCGGCTGCACCTTTGCGAGTTCCGACACCAACGTCACGTCGAGCCGGATGCGGCGCATCTGCGTCGTTCAGGGCGTCGTCGGGTTCTACTTCAACACCATCATTCTTGCCCTCGCCATCAACATCGCGGCCGGGTTCTTCTGAGCCAGAAAGCCGCCGACCGGACCGAACGCCGATGACCGAGCCCAACGTAAACCGCCGCATGCGCGCCGTCCTGCCGCGCGGACTCGTCGACCGCACCGCCGCCGACATCGCCGCGGCCGAGGCGATGATGGCGAAGATCCGCAGCGTCTACACGCTCTACGGGTTCGAGGCGGTCGAGACGCCGTTCATCGAATACACCGAGGCGCTGGGAAAATTCCTGCCCGACCAGGACCGTCCGAACGAGGGCGTGTTCTCGTTCAAGGACGACGACGAGCAATGGCTGTCGCTGCGCTACGACCTGACCGCGCCGCTCGCCCGCTACGTCGCCGAGCACTATGACAAGTTGCCGAAGCCTTACCGGAGTTATCGCGCCGGCTGGGTGTTTCGTAACGAGAAGCCGGGCCCTGGTCGCTACCGCCAGTTCATGCAGTTCGACGCCGATACGGTCGGCGCGGCGAGCGTCGCCGCGGACGCCGAAATCTGCATGATGGCCGCCGATTGCCTCGAGGCGCTCGGGATCCAGCGCGGCGACTATGTCGTCAAGGTCAACAACCGAAAAGTGCTCGACGGGGTCATGGAGGCGATCGGCCTCGGCGGCGTGGAGAACGCGGGGCGGCGGCTGACGGTGCTGCGCGCGATCGACAAGCTCGACCGGCTCGGCCCCGAGGGCGTCCGCGCCCTGCTCGGCGCGGGCCGCAAGGACGAAAGCGGCGATTTCACTAAGGGGGCGGGACTAGAGGACCAGCAGATCGCCGCGGTGCTCGGACTGGCGAAGGGCGATACTGAAGTAATGTTTGGCGACGGCGTCGCGGGCGCGCGCCTTGCGACCGGAAACTCGAACATCGTCACGACCGCGGGCGACGGCTCGTCGGGAAACGCCGCCATCGCGCATATTGACCGGGAAGGGCTGAAAGAGCTCGCCGAGATCGAGAAGCTCGTGCGCAGCGCCGGCTATGGCCCGGATCGCATCCGCATCGACCCCTCGGTCGTCCGCGGACTCGAATATTATACCGGTCCGGTGTTCGAGGCGGAGCTGACGTTCGAAGTCAAGGACGAGGCGGGGCGCCCGGTGCGGTTCGGCTCGGTCGGCGGCGGCGGACGCTACGACGGCCTCGTCGCCCGCTTCCGCGAGGAGCCCGTGCCGGCGACCGGGTTCTCGGTCGGCGTGTCGCGGCTGCTCGCGGCGCTGCGCGCCATCGACAGCCCGATCGTCAGGGCGGCCGAGACGGCCGGCCCCGTCGTCGTGCTGGCGCTCGACCGGGACGAGAAGGCGATGGCCACCACCCAGCGCCTCGTCGCCGCGTTGCGTGCGGCGGGCGTCGCCTCGGAACTTTATCTCGGAGCCGGCGGGATGAACGCCCAGCTCAAATACGCCGACAGGCGCGGCAGCCGCTGCGCTGTGATCCAGGGCTCGAACGAGCGCGACGCGCCTGACGGCCCTCAGGTCGCGATCCGCGACCTGAGGCTTGGCGCCGAACTCGCCAAGAGCACCAAGGACCGCGCCGATTATCTCGAACTCCGCCAGCGCGCCCAGTTCACCGCGCCCGAGGCGGAGCTCGTCGAGCGGGTTCGGGAGGTGCTGGCGCGGGAGTGAGCGGGCGTTCAGGCGACGAGCGCGGCGCCACGACCACCCCCCGCACAAAAGACGCGGCGCCCGAGTCCTTCCGCTACAAATTCACGCAAGCGCTGGGCGGTACGGAGTCTCCGTCCGACCGCCAAGACTTCCCTTGTATTTGCTTGCAGTTATGTCGGTCCTGCTTGCCTATTTTCCCGACGCAATCTTTGGAGCGATAGCAGGCGGGACGAGCCCAGGCTTCGCTGGCTGTCAGCATTCCACCGACCGCCATCATCATTGACAGTCCAACAAGGCTGGCTTTCGCAATCTTCATTGCCAAACTCCCTGCTTTGCGATCCGGCAAGTAATAAACAACAGCAGAAGCTTAGCAGAGGCAAGAGTGATGTCAACGAACGCTTCGGCTCCATTGCGTCCAGCCCTATCGCAACGGGCGCCGTTCGCGATAAGGCTGTTGTGATCGGCCTTCTCGGCTTCTGTCCGAGGCGGCGAGGTCGACGCCGATGGCGCGGAACATTACCGTATCGCACCGGAGGACGGGAGGAGACAGCGACATGGCGGAGAACGACCACGAACGCCTCGACCAGCTGAAGTCCTCGCTGTCGAAGGCGCGCAAGGACCGGGAAACGAACCCGTCCCCTCCTATGGCGGCCTCCCAAGCCCCGAAAGGCGACTCCGGAATGTCGCTGGGCATGCGGGCCGGCAGCGAGTTGATCTCGGCGGTCATCATCGGGGCGGCTATCGGCTGGGGGATCGACCATCTGTTCGGAACCAACCCCGCGTTCCTGATCGTGTTTTTCTTTTTGGGAGTCGCGGCGGGGGTGTGGAACGTCATCCGCGCGACTTCGCCAAAAGGTGGGGGCTCAACGCTCAATTCGCGCTTGTCTCCTATGAATGCGGCGGATAAAGGGGTGCGGCGCTCGGCTCCGGTTTCGGAGCCCAACGCCTCGCCCGGGCGGCAAGCCCGCCGCGGGGCCGACGAGCCCTTCGGCGGGGCGGACGACGACGAGGACTAGGACGTGGCGGGACCGGCGATCAATCCGATCGAGCAATTTTCCATTCATCCGGTCGTGCCGATCTCCATTGCGCACACCGATTTCTCGCTGACGAATTCCGGCCTCTACATGCTGCTCGCGGTGGCGCTGGGCTGCCTCGTCGCGGCGATCGGCGCCCGCGGCGACTCCGGAGTCCCCGGCCGCCTGCAAGCGCTGGCCGAGATGAGTTACGAGTTCATCGCCGGCATGGTTCGCTCGGCGGCGGGCGAAGCCGGGATGCGCTTTTTCCCCCTGGTTTTCAGCATCTTCTTCTTCATCCTGATCTGCAATCTGGTTGGTCTGATCCCTTACACCTTCTCCGTGACCGCCCAGATCGTGATCACCGCGGCGCTTGCGCTCCTGGTGTTCTTCATCGTGGTCGTCATTGGCGTGAAGGAGCACGGGACGGGCTTCTTCAAGCTGTTCGTCCCCGAGGGCGTCCCGATTTACATTTTGCCGTTGGTCGTCGCGATCGAGGTCTTCTCGTTCTTTGTGCGGCCCGTGAGTCATTCGGTCCGTCTGTTCGCCAACATGCTGGCTGGACACATTACACTGAATGTTTTCGGCGCGTTCGTCGTCATGCTGCTGGGCGCTGGCGTCTTCACGGGCGTGCTCGCCATCCTGCCTTTCGCGATGACGATCGGTCTCTACGCCCTCGAACTGCTCGTCGCATTCTTGCAGGCCTACGTGTTCGCGATGCTGACCTGCATGTATCTCAACGACGCGCTTCACCCCGGCGGTCACTGACCGTTCCTCCCTCCACGCACTGACGAAGACCTTAGGAGCTACGCATGGAACCGCATGAACTCGCCATTGCCGCCAAGTACATCGGCGCTGGTCTCGCAGCGATCGGCACCGGCGCGGCCGGCATCGGCGTCGGCACGCTGTTTGGCCAGTTCCTCAACGGCGCGCTGCGCAACCCGTCGGCCGTCGACGGCCAGTTCGGCCGCCTGATTTTCGGCTTCGCGGTGACCGAAGCGCTCGGCATCTTCGCGCTGCTGATCGCGTTCCTGCTGCTCTTCGCCGTCTGATCGGCGACGCCGAACTGGGGAAGGCGCGCGCGCCTTCCCGTCCTGCCGCTTTCTGAAGGTCCTCCTTGATGGCTCAGGCCGAAACAACGCAAACGGAAGTCGGTCAAGAGGGCGGAAGCCACGCGAACTTCCCGCCGTTCGACGCGAACACGTTCCCGTCGCAGTTGCTCTGGTTCGCCATCACGTTCGGCTTCCTCTACTGGTTCATGTCCAAGCGCGCCCTGCCCCAGATCGGCAAGGTGATCGAGGACCGCAAGGCGAGAATCGCCCGCGACCTCGACGAGGCGACCGAGATGCAACAGAAGGCGGACGCCGCAGCGGCGGCGCACGAGAAGATGCTGGCCGAGGCGCGCGCAAACGCCCAGGCGCTCGCCCAGACAGCGCGCGACCAGGCCGCGGCCGAAACCGAGGCGAAGCGGAAGGGGCTCGACAACGAGATTTCCGCCAAGATCGCCGAAGCGGAGAAGCAGATCGCCGGCACCCGCGCCCAGGCGATGTCCAACGTCGCCGAAATCGCGCGCGACACGGCCGGCGCGATCGTCGAGCGGCTCGGCGGCCGCGCCGATCCGGCGGCCGTCAAGACCGCGATCGAACAGACCCGGTCCTGAGGGGGGAGAGGCGCGATGCATTACGACGCCGAATTTTTCGTCCTCTGCGGCTTCATCGTTTTCGTGGGCCTTCTGATCTACCTCGGCGCGCCCAAGACGGTCCTCAAGGCCCTCGACGCGCGGGGGGAGGCGATCAAGGCGGAGCTCGGCGAGGCCGCGAGGCTCAGAAACGAAGCCACCGCGCTCTTGGCGAGCTTCGAAAAGAAGCGGGCCGAGGCCGAAGCCAGCGCCGCCGCCATCATCGCCGAAGCCAAGGCCCAGGCCGAGCAGCTCAAGAAGGACGCGGTCGAGCGGATGAACGATTTCATGGCCCGCCGCACCAAGCAGGCGGAGGCCAAGATCGCGTTCGCCGAGGCGCAGGCGGCCGCCGACGTGCGCGCCGCCGCGGCCGACCACGCCGCCAAGGCGGCCGAGGTCATCCTGCGCGACCAGATGCAGGGCGCGAGCGGCTCCGACCTCGTCAACAAGGAGATCGCGGGCCTCAGGGCGCGCTTGAACTGACGACTGGCGCGCGCCCGCCGCCAGGGCGGCGAAGCCGGAACGCGCTTGATTTGCCCGGCGCCGCGACGCAATGTCCGGCGGCGCGCCGTCCCCTTGGAGGGCGCGTCTGATTCCGTTTTGGGGGACGACCGCCATGCTTCGCGCGCTCATCGGATTGCTGGCCGTCTTCGGCGCCGCGTCGCTGGCGCAGGCCCAGCAGAGCGGCCCGGCGCCCATCACCCAATACGAAACCCCGGCGGAGGCGCGCTGGGCGATCTTTTCCTCCGACCTGCCGGCCTGCGACAACCCCTCCGTCCTGTCGATCATCACCGGACGCTTCTCGGAGGCCGAGAACACCTACTGGGGCGGCCAGAGCGCGATCGGCGCCTTCGACCGCGTGAAGGAGATCGGCTTTCGCTCGAACGGCCTCGCCTACATCCCGCGGCGCTATTGCGTCGCGCGGGCGATGATGGACGATCCCCGCGCGGCGCCCCCGATCGAGCGCAAGCCCGACCACCGTCATCTACGACGTCACCGCCGACGCCGGCATCATCGGCTTCACCTGGGGCGTCGAGTGGTGCGTGGTCGGCTTCGACCGCGAGCACGCCTATGAACCGGCTTGCGACGTTCTGCGGCCGATCCTCGAGCGTTGGATCGGGCAGACCAAAGCGTCCGGCTACGGGCTCAAGGCGCGCTACTGACTTGGCGGGCCTGTTGGGGGGATTGGCCGCGCGCGGCCGCGAGGCGATGCGAAGGCTGTTCCCCAAAGCTGCCCTTCTGACGCTGGCGACGCTCGTCTTCGTTCCCTCCGCCTCCGAAGCCGGGCCGCCGCCCGCGGCGACCGCGCCGTTCGATTACTACGTGCTGGCGCTTTCGTGGTCGCCGGGCTTCTGCGACCTCGGCGGCGTCCAGAAATCGCCGCGCCAGTGCGCGCTCGGCGCCGGATACGGCTTCGTCGTTCACGGCCTCTGGCCGAACAACCGCTTCGGCGCCGATCCCGAGGACTGCGAATTGGACGCCGACGTTCCCCCTGCCGCGCTCGACGCGGCCAAGGGCCTCTATCCCACCGACGGGCTTGCGGCCTACGAATACCGCAAGCACGGAACCTGCACCGGCCTCGCCGCAGCCGACTATTTCGCCGCCGTGCGCTTCGCGCGCGACGGAACGGTGATCCCGCCGTCGCTCCAGGGCGTCCGGGCCTGGCTGCGGGCGCCGCCGGATGAGATCCGGCAGGCCTTCATCGACGCCAACCCCAACCTCAGATCCGACAACATCGCCGTCACCTGCGCGCGCGGCCAGCTCGTCGACGTGCGCATCTGCCTGACCAAGACCCTCAAGGCGTTCGCCACCTGCCCGCAGGTCGCCAGAAACAGCTGCCGTCGCGACTTCGATCCTCATCGCGCCAGTGCGCTGAAGGCGCGCGCCCTAAGTCCTCTACCCGTCGGCTTTGCAGCCCCTCGCCCCGCTTGCGGGGAGAGGGCCGGGGAGAGGGGCCCGGGCGATTAGCCGCCGCGTCTCGTCGCCCACGCCCCTCATCCTATCCTTCTCCCCGCAAGCGGGGAGAAGGGACGGCGCCTCTACCGAATAGCAAACGGCTCTACGCGCCGGCCGCGGCCAGCGCGCCGACCGATGCGGCCGTCCCCATCCAGGGGCGCGCGGCACGGCCGGCGGATCGAGCGCGGCCGCGGCGGGCGCCGGCTTTGCAGCCCCCTCGCCCCGCTTGCGGGGAGAGGGCCGGGGCGAGGGGCCCAGGCGATTAGCCGACGCGTCTCGTCGCCCACGCCCCTCATCCTAGCCTTCTCCCCGCAAGCGGGGAGAAGGGACGGCGCCTCTACCGAATCGCGAACGGCTCTACGCGCCGGCCGCGGCCAGCGCGCCGACCGATGCGGCCGACTCCATCCAGGGGCTCGCGGCGCGGCCGGACGGATCGAGCGCGGGCGCGGCGGGCGCCGCCGGGGGCGAACCCGCGCCCGAATCGGGACTTTTCAGAGGGTTGCGGCGGAATTTCCGGGCGCGCGCCGGTCGGAGCGCGGGCGAGGTCGGGCGTCGGCGCCGCGGCCGGCCGCGCCGGACGTTTGGCCTCGGCCTCCCGTGTCACGGCCATCCTGGCGAGGCTCCGGGAATCAACCTTTTCAAGGGCTTCAGCCACGTTTGGGTACCGCTTGCGGTCGTCGGGCAGCGCGGGCGCGGCGGCCTCGGCGTCGTGGTCGAGCGCCGGCGTCCGGGTCAGCGGCCGGGCGGCGAGCACCGCGGCGTAGCGGTCGAGCGCGCGCACGATTCTCACCACCCGATCGACCGCCTTGAGATTCATCTCCCCCATGGCGCCATAGGCGACGAGCAGCGCCTCGTTCAGTCGGCTCATCTGGAGCGCCGCGAACTCTTCCGGCGATTTGGGCGTCGAGCGGGCGAGGACGTCGCGAAGCAGGACGCGCGCCGCGCGCTCGGTCATGCCGACGCGCGCCGCGATCAATGGCATCGCCACGCCGCGATTGGCGTAGTCGACGAGAACCCGCTCCCGCTCGATCGCCTTCAGGCGCAGGGCGAGCGCGGCGTCGGCGAGATTCCCGGCGGCGGGATTTTCGGCGGCGGCCTCTTCAGCGGCGGCGAGGCCTTCGGCCAATTCGGTCATGGCGGCGTCCTTGTTTCTGAAATTACCAATGTACGGAGCCACGCCGCGCTTGGCAAGCTTTTGTTTCGGAAAATTTGTAATCAACGACCTCGTGAAGCCCTTTGCGACGTGGCGCCGCCGCCCGCGGACGCTTAGCGGGAAGCAGCGACGTCCTGGACGTCAAGCTCTGCGCCGGAACGGAGGGATGGCGAACGCCCTGCGTCGCGGCTGAACGTACGCTCGGAGTTCCTCCCCCGCGCAGCGGAGACGGGGGAGGGGGCCGCGGCCGCTTGACCTCGAGCGGGCTTCGAGCGCCACAATGGCCTATGAGGCCCGGCATCACCAGACGCGCATTCCTCCTCGACGCGGCGGCCGCGGCCGCTTCCGCGCCCGCCTTCGCCAACGTGCCGGCGCCCTACGACTGGAGCGCCTCGCCGCCTCGCGGAACGCGCGAGGCGTTCGTCGCCTGGATGGTCGAGAACCGCGGCGAGGATCCGAATTTCCTGGGCCAGCGCTGGGACCGGCTGCAGCAGTTGCTCACGCATCACGACGTCTGGGACGAGGCCGACATCCGGGCGTTTCTCATGACGCCGCGGGAAAGATTCGTCGGGGCGGAGAATCTCGACCGCGCCTACGAATGGCATCACCTCAACATCGGCTTCGGCGTCACCATCACCGGGCCACATACGGTGGCGCGGATGACCAATACGCTTGCGATCGCGCGGAGCGACAAGGTGCTCGAGATCGGCACCGGCTCGGGCTACCAGTCGGCGTATCTCTCGAATCTCACGCCGAACGTCTTTTCGATCGAGATCATCCCGCCGCTCGCCGCCCGCACCCGCGCGCTCTACGATCGGCTGATCGGCGAGGGCTACGGCGAGTACCGCGCGATCCGCACCCGTAACGCCGACGGCTATCATGGCTGGGAGGAGCACGCGCCGTTCGACAAGATCATCGTGACCTGCGGCATCGACCACATCCCGCCGCCGCTCCTCCAGCAGCTCGCTCCGGACGGCATGATGGTCATTCCGGTCGGTCCGCCGGGAGCGCAGCACGTCATCAAGGCGGTGCGCCGGACCGGGCCCGACGGGGCCGTGTCGGTCGTCCGCTCCGACATCTATGGCGGCGCGATCATCCCCTTCGTGCCCTTCACCGGCGGCCACCAGTCGTGAGGGGCATGGTTTGCTAGATCGGAATATCGCCGGATGTCCAAAAGCGCCATGATCGTCAGAGAGGCGTCCTGCCGCTGCGGGCGCGTGCGATGCCGGGCGGCCGGAAAACCCATCGTCAGCGTTGTCTGCTACTGCGAAGACTGCCAGGAGGGCGGGCGGATCCTCGAAGCGCTGCCGGACGCGCCGCGCTTCCGCGACGCCGACGGCGGAACGCCTTTGCTGGTCTATCGCGACGACAGGTTCGAGTGCCTCTCGGGGGAAGAACTTTTGGCGCCCTTCCGGCTCAAGCCGGGTTCGCCGACCCGGAGGATGGCGGCGACGTGCTGCAACTCCGGGATCTTCCTCAAGTTCGAGCCTGGCTTCTGGGTGTCGGCGTACAGAGCCCGGTTCGAAGGCGACGATCTGCCGCCGATCGAGATGCGCGATCAGATCGAGCACCGCCGCGCGGACACGGCTCTTCCGACCGACGCGCCGTGCTATCGGGGTTTTCCCCCTCGACTGTACGCCAAGGTCATCTCTTCGCGTCTCGCCATGCTGCTCGGCCGGTAGAGCGGCCGAAGCGAGCGCTAGAGCGGTATCCGATCGAACCGAACCGCCATCATTGCGAGGAGCGAAGCGACGAAGCAATCCAGGGCCGCAGCCCGGCGGCTCTGGATTGCTTCGCTTCGCTCGCAATGACGCGCAGGGCGATTCCCTTTGCTCGGATACCGCTCTAGCTCACCCCGATCAGCACGCCGGCGGCGAACACCAGCGCCCCGCCGAGCATCACCTTGGCGGCCGCCGCGAGCGGCGGCGTCTCCATGTAGCGCCACTGAATCCAGGAGATCGTGGCGAGTTCGACCACCACCACGCAGATCGCGATCAAAGTCGCCCAATAGAAGCTCGGAATGAGAAACGGCAGGGTATGGCCGATGCCTCCAGCCGTGGTCATGAGCCCGCAGACCAGACCGCGCATCAGCGGCGCGCCGCGCCCCGAGAGCTTGCCGTCATCCGCCAGCGCTTCGGCGAAGCCCATCGAAATGCCCGCGCCGACCGAGGCGGCGAGGCCGACGACAAACGCGTTCCAGGTGTTGTGGGTGGCGAAGGCGGCCGCGAACACCGGGGCGAGCGTCGAGACCGAGCCGTCCATCAGCCCGACGAGTCCCGGCTGGATGATCTGGAGGATGAATTGCCGCCGCTCGTTATCGTGCTCGCCCTGGCGCGCGGTTGGCGTGAGGATCTCTCGTTCGAGCACGGCCACGCGGTTGTCGTGCTGGTCCTCGACCGCGGCCAGGTCGCCGAGCAGCTTGCGGATCGACGCGTCGGAGGCGCGGGTGATCGCCTGGCGGTAGAAGCGAGCCGCGGCCTTCTCCATGTCGTGGGCGCTGGCGCGGACCGCCCCGAGGTTCAGCGGGCGGACCTGCCAGACCGGCTGCTGAGGGATATAGCCGCGAATGTCCTGGCGACGGATCAGCGGGATGTGTTCGCCAAACTTGGAGACGAACATGTCGATAAGCTGTCTTCGATGGCCGTTTTCCTCGACCGCCATCTCGGTGAACACCGCGGCGCTGGCCGGATAGTCGGCCACCAGCCCCTCGGCGAAATCCGCGTAGATGCGGCTGTCCTCTTCCTCGTTGCTGATGGCCAGCGCCAGCATCTCACGCTCGGTGAGCTCGTCGAAGTTCCGCATGGGTCGCGTCCTTTGCAGTCTTGCGATCTCAGCTTCGGGGTTGATTGGTCTGTCGCGGCCGGCGCTCATCGCGGCCGTATCGTCCGCTCAGGGGAGGCCGATGGCGCTCTTGACACGGGCGTTTGTAGACGGGGCGTCCCGGCTGGGTCAACGTCGCCAAAGCGCGTTTGGATCACTGTTCCGCTCCCCGCCCGACGTCGCCAGCGCCTGCCCGCCTTGCCAGCGAAGACGGTGGGCGCTAGACGAAGCCCGCCCCGGCGCGAACGCGTGATTTGCACTCGGTTCGGGTGCGCACACCCCTTGCAAGCCGGCGGCCGTGGCTCAGGTTCCCTCCCTCGATCGATTCCAGCACGTCGTCGTCAAGGTCGGCTCATCGCTCCTGGTCGATTCGGCCCGCGGCGTCATCAAGCAGGCCTGGCTCGACGCGCTGGTCGAGGACGTCGCCGCGCTGCACGCCCGGGGCGCGAGCGTGACCGTCGTGTCGTCGGGCGCGATCGCGCTCGGGCGCACGGTCGCCGCCTTGCCGAAAGGCGGACTCAAGCTCGAGGACAGCCAGGCCGCCGCCGCGATCGGCCAGATCGCGCTGTCGAGCGCCTGGTCTCAGGCGCTGATGAGAAAGGGCGTGGTCGCTGGACAGGTGCTGCTCACTCTGCGCGACACCGAAGTGCGCCGCCGCTATCTCAACGCCCGCGCGACGCTCGGCCGCCTCCACGCGATGCGAGCGATTCCGATCATCAACGAGAACGACACGGTCGCGACCAGCGAGATCCGCTACGGCGACAACGACCGGCTCGCCGCGCGGGTCGCCACCATGGCGAGCGCCGACCTGTTGATCCTGCTCTCCGACGTCGCCGGCCTCTACGACTCGCCGCCGTCCGCGAACGCCGAGGCCAAGCTTCTGCCGGTGGTCGAGAAGGTGACGCCCGAAATCGAGGCGATGGCCGGCGGCGCGGCCTCGGAGCTGTCGCGCGGCGGGATGCGCACCAAGATCGAGGCGGCGCGCATCGCGACATCCGGCGGGACCCACATGATCATCGCCGACGGCCGGGTCGCGCATCCGATCGCGCGGGTGGCCGAGGGCGGGCGCTGCACCTGGTTCCTGACGCCCTCGAACCCGCTCGCAGCGCGGAAAATGTGGATCGGCGGGTCGCTCGAGCTGAAGGGCGCCGTGTTCGTCGACGCCGGGGCGGCTGCGGCGCTCGCCCGGGGCAAGAGCCTGCTGCCGGCCGGCGTCACCCGGATCGAGGGCGCGTTCTCCCGCGGCGACTGCGTGGCCATCTGCGACGAGCGCGGGGCGGAAATCGGCCGGGGCCTCGTCGCTTTCGACGCGCTGCATGCGGAGCGCATTCGCGGACGCAACTCACGCGATATCGCCACCCTTCTCGGCGCGCGAGGCCGCGCGGAAATGATCCATCGCGACGACATGGCGCTCGCCGACCGCTGAGGCGGCCTTGGCTTCAGGCGCCGCGCCGCGCATAAACATCCGCCCATGCCGCACGGTATCGCCAAACCCTGCCGGACGTCGCGATGAAGACGCCGCGGCCAGCGCTTGTCCTCCTCGCCAGGCTCCGCGCGGCGCTGCGCGGCGGCGAACTCGGGCTGGTCGTGCTGGCGATCGTCGTCGGCGCGCTCGCTGGCGTCGCGGTCAGCGTGATGACCCTGATCGTCGACGCCGCGCATGTCCTGATCTACGGAATCCCGTTCGACACGCATCTCAGCGCAGCGGCGCGCGTCCCGCCGGTCGCCGCCTTCGCCGCGCCGATGATCGCCGGCCTCGCGCTCGGCGCCGTCGACGTGTGGCGCGCTCGCCGGAAGCTGCCGGCCTCTGTGGACCCGGTCGAGGCCAACGCGCTGCGCGGCGGACGCATGTCGCTCAGCGAGAGCGTGCTCGTCGCCGCGCAGACGGTCGTGTCGAACGGGTGCGGCGCGTCGGTCGGCCTGGAAGCGGGCTATGCGCAGATCGGCGGGGGCCTCGCCTCGCGGCTCGGCATCGGCGGGCGTCTGCGCCGCCAGGACCTGCGCATGCTGGTCGGATGCGGGGCGGGCGGGGCGATCGCGGCCGCCTTC
Organism: uncultured Alphaproteobacteria bacterium; assembly: GCA_963748545.1. GTDB lineage: Bacteria > Pseudomonadota > Alphaproteobacteria > Rhizobiales > Beijerinckiaceae > Roseiarcus. Next base: position 70,968 of record CAVVJO010000053.1, on the reverse strand, counting down.
GGCGCGCCGCTGACCGGCGCCTTCTACGCCTTCGAGTTGATCATCGGGGCCTATTCGCTCGCAATCGCCGGGCCGGTGTTCGCCGCCTCGCTCGTCGCCGCGCTCACCACCAAGGCGATCGTCGGCGCGCCCTATGTGATCCGCGTCCCCGACGTGCCGCCGCTCATATTCCCGCATTACGGCGCGCTGATCGGCCTTGGTCTGGTCGCTGCGGCGGTCGGGGTCGGCGCCATGCGCGCGGCGGCGCTGATCGAGCGGGCATTTCGGTTCGCCGTCCCGTCGCGCCTGCTTCGGCCGGTCGCGGGCGGGGCGCTGCTCGGCGCGATGGCGCTCTATACGCCGCAGGTGCTCGGCGCCGGCCACGGCGCGCTCGGTCTCGACTTTTATTCGCCCCTGAGCGGGCGCGAACTGGCCATCCTGATCGTCCTGAAGCTGTTCGCGAGCATGGCCTCGCTCGCCTCGGGCTTCCGCGGAGGCCTCTTTTTCGCGTCGCTGTTTGTCGGCTCGCTGCTTGGCAAGCTCTATGCGATCGGCGTCGCCGCCGTCTTTCCGGGGCTCGGCCTCGACACGGTCGCCTGCGTTCTCGTCGGCATGGGCGCGCTCAGCACCGCGATCGTCGGCGGTCCCCTGACGATGACCTTCCTGGTGCTGGAGAGCACCGGCAATCTCGGCATCGCCGGGGGCGCGCTCGCCGCCTCGATCGCGACTTCGCTCGCGGTCCGGGCGACCTTCGGCTATTCGTTCACCACCTGGCGCCTGCACCTGCGCGGCGAGACGATCCGCGGCGGGCAGGACATCGGCTGGCTGCGCGATCTCAAAGTCGGCAAGATGATGATCACCTCCCCCCCGGTGTTCCTCGCCGAGAAGAGCGTGCGCGCCTTTCGCGACGCCTATCCGCTGGGCAGCGCCAATGTCGTGGTCGCGGTCGGCGACGACGCCCGCTATCGCGGCCTGATTTTTGTCGCGGAAGCGCACGCCGAGACGCTGGCCGACGGCGACGACGGCGGGCCGGTCGGACTTCTCGGCCATCTGCCGGCGACGACGCTTCATCCCGACGACGACATCCAGACCGCGCTCGACGTGTTCGGCGCGGCTCAGACCGACACGCTCGCCGTCACCGAACGCGACGACGGCCACGTGCTCGGGACGCTCGGCGAAGCCTTCGCCGCGCGGCGCTACGCGCAGGAGACAAACGGGGCCATGAAGGGCGTGCTGGGCGGGGGCTGAGGCCGGAATCCTCACGAAGGATCGAACGCCGCGATTGTTGAAATCGCCTTCGCCTCGTCAGGGTGAGACGTGGCGCAGGTCGCGCTGCGCGATGGGCCGTTCGTAGACGACTTCGTAAGGCGAGAAGCCTGCATGCCGATAAGCCAGGATCGCCGGGTCGTTCGCAGCCAGGACGCAAAGGCGGAGGCGCGTGATCCCCGGCCGCGCGAGGCGTCGCTCGATGGCGGACAGGAGTTGGCCGGCGACACGCCGACCGCGAAACGCGGGCGCTACGAAAAGATCGGAGACAAAGGCGAAGCGGTCGGAGTCGGGCGTTTCGATGATCGCATCCGACTCCTCGATCCAGCCCGCCACGAAGCCGACGAACGCCCCTTCCAACTCGGCCACCAGAACAGCGCCGCTCTGCTCCGCGCGAGCCTCGATCCGGGCGAGATAGGCGTCGGCGACCTGCTCCCCGGGCAAACGGGAAATCATGGAGGCGATGCTCATGGTCCTGGAGTTCGACGACCGCGCGCCGAAGATTCGGCCGGTCGGCGGGGGTCGCGGGTCGAATGTGAACCGGAGGAGACATAAGGGATCGTTCGCGCGATACTTCGGGATTCGTCAAGGGCCGACGGGTCCGCCCCTGCCGATGGGGCGCGCGCAGGCCGAGAGAGGGAAGACGTGAGGTTCGTTGCTCTGGCGCTGCGAAGGCTCGCCGTCGCGTTGCTCGGCGTTTTCGCCATCTGGCTGATCGCCTTTGTCTTCCGCGTCACGGACCATAGGCTGCCGACGATCCTGGCCCTGGCGCTCGTCTACGCAATCGCGTCTTACCTGATCCTGCCCCGCATCGTGCGGATGAGCCTCAAGCTGCTCAAGCGCGGCAGCGTGCCGAGCTTCACCCTGACGGGCGACGGGTTTCCGGGCGATCCGGTCAATCTCGCTCTGGTCGGCACGTTCGCTGAGCTGAACGCCGCCTTCGCCCGCGCCGGCTGGGTGGCGGCCGACCCGCTCGGCCTGAAGAGCTCGTGGGGGATGGCCGTGTCGTTCATTTTCAATCGGCCCTATCCGTCGGCGCCGTTCAGCACGCTTTATCTCTTCGGCCGCAAACAGGACATCGGCTTTCAGAAGGCGATCGACGGGAGCCCCCGCAAGCGCCACCACATCCGCTTCTGGGCGCTCAACCCCGATCGCGCCGCCGAAGCCGACACGCCCGCCTTCTGGCTCAACGCCGACCGTCCGCCGCTCGACGAGCGCGTCCTCTGGGTGGGGGCCGGGACGCGCGACACCGGGCTCTCGTTCACCGCTTTCACCTTCCAGTTCACCCACGCGACCGACTCCGACACCAACGCCGAGCGCGATTTCGTGCTCGGCGAACTGAAGGCGGCCGGCGTCATCGGCGAGATGCTCTGGCGCCGCGAAGGCGATCGCATGACCCTCGGCAAGGTCAACCACTACGTCGCAGACGGCGAGATCGCGGTGGCGTGGCTGGTCTGAGGGCCGCTGCTCGCTCCCGTTCGGAGCAGTTCGCGCCCTCTGTCACGCTCCACAAGTATTCACGGGGCGCGTTGATTATGAAGATCCATGGTGCTCAAAAGGGATGCTCTCTCCTGGCGCGTATCCCGGCCAGGCGAGAGGCGTGAACCCTAATAGAGGCGAGAGATCATGGATGCGAAGACTGTCATAATAGCTTCATTTGGACTTTTTGTTACGGGCCATGCTTTTGGCGCGCCGACGGAAATCACGAATGACAACCAGGGTCGGTACGACAAAAACGGCCAGTCGGCCGGCGACGTCGGCCCGATCGCCAACTACATCGTCGGGACCCAGAACGGCATTCCGGATCCGTCACAGGGGTACCCTGGGTTTTCCTATGATTTCGCCAATTTCTTTGCCTTCGATCTGACCGGAATCGCTCCCGGCAAGATCGTCGGCGCGTCGGTGACGATCTCGGGCGGACAGAACGTCTTCCAGAGCGGGCCGAACGGGATCTTTTCGCTCTACGCCTCGACGGTCGATCCCGCGGCGGACGAAAGCGGCTTCCTCTCGGGACTTGCGACCGACGATCTGATCGGGAAGGTCACCGTTTGGAACGGCGGATCGCTCGGCTTCGACGACCCGGTTCAAAGCGACATCCGCGTGACGTTCAACGCGGCCGGCCTCGCCGACCTCAACGCCGCCGCGGGAAGCGCGTTCTATGTCGGAGGAACCTTTACCGGCGCTGCGCCCTACGTGCTCCTTCCCGGGCCGGGAGGCTTGACGTTCGCCAATCTGTTCAACGGCTCCGGCAACGTCAGCGGCGCCGAGTTGGCGCTTGACCTCACCGTGCCCGAATCCTCGACCTGGGCGATGATGCTGGCGGGATTCGCGGCCCTCGGCGCAGCGGGCTACAAGGCCGGGCGTCGCCGAGCGGCGGTTGCGCGGTAGAGACGGGTCCAGGACGGCTGGCGGGAGCCGCCCCCCTCCTGGCGGCTCTTGCGCCGGATCGTTCGGAGCGTTTGAGTGAGGCTTCGATCGTCGCCGCCGTAACGGCGCGGCGGATTTCCAGAGGGCTCTCCATGGATCTTCAGCTCAAGGGCAAGCGCGCGCTCGTCACCGGCTCGACCGCGGGCATCGGCTTCGCCATCGCGCAGAGTCTGGCGCGCGAAGGCGCAAAGGTCATTCTCAACGGCCGAACGCAAGAGGGCGTCGACAATGCCGCCGCAGCGATCAAGGCCGAGACCGGCGTCGACGTCGTCGGTTTCGCGGGCGATCTCGGCCGCGCGGACGCGGCCGAGGCGCTGATTGAGCGGCATCCGGAGATCGACGTCCTCGTCAACAATCTCGGCATCTTCGAGCCGAAGCCGTTCGAGGAGATTCCCGACGCCGACTGGATGCGCTTTTTCGAGGTCAACGTGCTCAGCGGCGTGCGGCTCGCCCGCCTTTATCTGCCCGGCATGAAGCAGGCGAACTGGGGCCGGATCATCTTCATCTCGAGCGAGAGCGGACTTCAGATTCCGGCGGAGATGATCCACTACGGCGTCACCAAGACGGCGCAGATCGCGGTCGCCCGCGGCATCGCCGAATCCCTTGTGGGAACCGGGATCACCGTCAACAGCGTGCTGCCGGGTCCGACCCGGTCGCGCGGCGTGGCCGATTTCGTCGACGTTCTGTCGAAGCATTCGGGAAAGACGGCGGCGGAAGTCGAGACCGAGTTCTTCGAGAAGATGCGCCCGACCTCGCTGCTCCGCCGCTTCGAGACGCCCGAGGAAGTGGCGGCGCTGGTGACCTATGTCGCAAGTCCGCTGGCTTCCGGCACCACTGGCGCGGCGCTGAGGGTCGACGGGGGCGTGGTGAAGAGCGCGTTCTGAGGGGACGACATCCTCGAAGACGTGCGGAGTGCGGCCAGCTACCTCGCGCCCTTCTCCCCGTGCGGGAGGGACGATGAAGGGTCCGCGCCGGAAGGCGCGCTATTGCGCGACGCGGATCACGACGCCTTCAGCGCGACAGCCTTGAAGAACGTGTAGCAAAACACGCCGTCCGGACTCGCCGTGCGCATGAGATCCGCCACGCCCCGGTCGAAAGCGTCCGCCGTGGAAAGAATTCGCGGCCAGCGCCCGCTCTCGCACGCCCTCGATCATCGCGGTGAAGGTCTTGAGGGTAAATCCATCGATCAGGTCCGGGCGGCTTCCGTCGACATAGACCTGCCGCGGCGAGACGCGCGGGCGGCCAAAGCCCGCCTCGACGAGCAGCGGATAGAGCCGGCGGCCGATCATCGCGTCGCCTCCGGTCCTCGCCTGCAGCGCGACCTGGCAGGCGATCGCCTGCCGGGCGAATGCGCTGTCGGGATGAAAGTACGCCGACCCGTGGTCTCCTTCGATTACGGTCAGGGATCCGCCGGGCCGGAGGACCCGGCGAACCTCGCAAAGCGCCTTGACGGGGTCGGCGAGGTGCTCGAGCACGAAACAGACGAAGGCATGGTCGAACGTCGAACTCGGGAAAGGGGAGCGCGAAAAGGTCGGCGACCAGGAACTCGACAGCGCCGCTCCCAACGCCCTGCGCCGCGCGCCGCGCCTCTTCGAGCGAACCCGGCGACAGGTCGATGGCGGTGAAGCGGGCTTCGGGGCTGTTGCGAAGGAGCGTCACGGTCTGCGCGCCGACGCCGCAGCCGGCCTCGAGGACGGCGGCGCCCGGCGGATAGCGGGTGTCGCCATGCAGAAGGTCGGTCAGCGATTGCGCCTGATCGCGCAGGCGCTGCGCCTCGGTCTCCCGGTAGCCGTGAACGTAGTCGGTCGTCATGGCTTGCTCCTCGTCGCCGCGAGGATTGCGCGGTTCGGCGTTTGCGTCTTGAACGAGATTGCGCCGCGGGTCAGGCGACGGCGGCCGCTCGAAACCGCGCCGGCGTGATCCCTGAGCGGCAGGCGAAGGCGCGCGTCATATGGCTCTGATCCGAGAATCCGGCTTCGGCCGCCGCTTCGACCGGCGTTCTTCCGGCGCGCAAACTCTCGCGAGCGAGGCGAACCCGTCGCTGCACCAGGTAGGCGTGCGGCGTCACGCCGAGATGCCGCGAAAAGCCGCGCAGCAACTGAAACCGGCTTACGCCCGCGATTGCGGCGAGCTCGGCGAGCGAAATGGCGACAGCCGGGTCATCGTCAATTCGCTGCCGCGCTTTCGCCACGGGAGGCGGCAGATCCCGTGGCCGGCGCGGCCGCATGCCGCGCTGTGCGACGAACCGATCAATCAGGGCCGCCAGTCGCTCCTCGATCGCAAGCGGGTCGAATGACCCCGCGGCGAGGACGGAGAAGAGGCGCGCAAAAAGGGCCGCCGCCTTTTGGTCGCGAAACGCTGGCCGCGCGAATTCCAGGGCGGCTGGCTGGTCTTCGGCAACCATGCTGACGAGAACCTCGGGCCGCACGTAAATCATCCGCCAGCCGCGAGGCTCGCCGCGAATGGGCGCGCCGTCGTGGATTTCGCCGGGATTGACCGCGATCACGTCGCCGGGGAAGGCCTCGACCTGGCCCAGGCCGCTCCACGAGCGATGGCCCCCGAAGGTCATGACGCCGACGCCGTACTCGTCATGGGAATGCCGGGCAAACGACCGAGCGGTCGCGAGCGTCATCGCTTCGACGCCGGCAAGGCCTGTCCGGTGAGCGACAACCTCCGCGGCATCGCGCCGTTTCGATTGTCCCGGGAGGTCGGAAACGCTCTTGAGGTCGGCGGCCCCGCTCACTCCCAGCGCCCGGGCTGGGTCTGCCGCATGGTGATGACGTCGATACGCCCCTTGTTCTGGGGGCCGCCGATCCAACCGGACATGACCCAGCTCGTCAGGCTGACCACGATCGCGGCGAAGAAGGCCGGCCAGAAGCCGGTCACGATAAAGCCCTGGAGGAACCAGGATACGAGCTCGATCATCAGACCGTTGATCACCAGCAGGAACAGACCCAGCGTCAAAAGCGTGATCGGCAGGGTGAGAATGATCAGGATCGGCCGCACGATCGCGTTGATGACGCCAAGCAGCAGGGCGGCGGCGATCAGCGACCCGGTCGAACGAAACTCGACGCCGGGGACGATCATCGAGGCCAGCCACAGCCCGATGGCGACCACGGCCGCGCGAATGAGAAAACTTTGCATAACAAGAACTCTGGTTTGCGCGAATGTAGGAGCGAAAGCGTGATTCCGCCAGAGCCACGCAACGGCCTGCAGCGTGGTTCAGAGGCACTTCATCGCCTGCCCATCGAGCGCCGCCCGCGCCATGATCTCGCCGGCTCGGCGTCGCTGGAACGGCGTCGGATGGGCGGGATCGCGCTTGATCGGGTTCGGCAACGCGGTCGCGAGAAGCGCGCCCTCGCGCAGATCGAGCGCGTTGGCGCTCTTGTGGAAATAGCGCCGCGCAGCCGCCTCGATCCCGAAGGTTCCTTCGCCCCACTCGGCGATGTTGAGATAGACTTCGATCACCCGACGCTTCGGCCACAGCTTTCCGAGCACGAGCGCCATAGGGATCTCGAGCCCCTTGCGCACCGCCGAGCGGCCCGGCCACAAGAACAGGTTCTTCACCGTCTGCATGGTCAGCGTCGACGCGCCGCGCGAGGGGCCGGCTTCGCCAGCGCTGGCAAGCACCTCGTGGAGCGCGCCCCAATCCACCCCGCCGTTCACGCAGAACGTGGCGTCCTCGGAGGCGATCACCGCCGCGATCGCTGCGGGCGCGACGGCGTCGAGCCGAACGAAGACTCGCTCCGTGGGCCTGCCCTCGGCCATGCGAGCGAGCATCAGCGTCGAAACCGGATCGACGACAGCGTAGAGCGCGACAAGGGCGAAAAACGCGGCGGCGAGGCCGGCGACGGCCCAGAGCAGGCCGCGCGCGAGGGCGCTGATCACGCCGGCTCGGCGCGCCACGACCGGAGCTCGAGCGCCTCTGAAAGTGCGGGATTATCGCGAAAAATCGCCATCGCTTTTTCGCATCCCGCTTCCTCGCCGCGCCGGTCGCGCCCGCCGCTAATTGAGCGTTCGCCGGACGTCGGGAGAATCGAGCGAGAAGGCGGGGATCGCGACGTCAAAACGCTCACCGTCCTCGCCGACCATCCGGTACTCCCCGACCATCAGGCCGCTCGAGGTCGTCAGCGGACAGCCGGAGGCGTAGCGAAACGATTCGCCGGGCATGATCTTCGGCTGCTCTCCGATCACGCCCGCGCCGCGCACTTCCTGATGGCGCCCATCCGCGTCGGTGATGCGCCAGTGGCGTTCGATCAGCGTCACAGGCCTGTCGCCGAGATTGGCGATCTCGATGTCGTATCGCCAGAAATAGCGCCCTTCCGCCGGATCGGATTGCTCCGGTTCGAAGGTCGGCTCGACCGTGACTTTGACCTGATGTGTGACCGCCATGTACATGAGAACGGCATATTAGCGGCGCGGGTCGGCGCGTCTACTGGCGCCTGCGTGTTTTTTCTGATCCATTGACGCCGCGACCGGACAGGGAAGCCCGCGATGAGCCGAGACCTTCTCCCAAGCGCCAAATCTCTGATGGCGCGGCTGATCGCCTTCGAAAGCGTCAGCAACCGGTCGAATCTTCCCCTGATCGCGTTCGTCGAGAACACGCTTGCCGGATATGGGGTCGCCTCGCGCCGGGCGCCGAACGGATCGGGGGACAAATCGGCGCTGCTCGCGACTGTCGGGCCGCGGGTCGACGGCGGCGTCGTGCTTTCCGGTCATACGGACGTCGTGCCGGTCGAAGGGCAGGCCTGGACGAGCCCGCCGTTCGTCATGCGCGAGGCGGACGGACGCCTGTACGGCCGCGGCGCCTGCGACATGAAGGGCTTCATCGCCTGCGTGCTGGCGATGGTCCCCTCGTTCCAGGCGGCGGGGCTGAAGCGCCCGATCCACATCGCGCTGAGCTATGACGAGGAGCTGAACTGCCTCGGCTCGACCGACGTGATCGCTTGGTTCGGCAAGGACGAACCGCGTCCCGCCGCCGTCGTGGTCGGCGAGCCGACGATGATGGAGGTCGCGGACGCGCACAAAAGCGTGGCCACCATCCGCACCGTGGTCAGGGGTCACGAAGCCCATTCCGCATTGCCGGCCCTCGGGGCCAACGCGGTCGCGGCGGCGGCCGATATCGTCAGCGAAATCGGCCGCCTCGCCCGGGACTACGAGAAGGGGCCGCTCGATCCGCGCTTCGCGCCGCCGTATTCGACCCTCCATGTCGGCGTGATCCATGGCGGAACCGCGCGCAACATCCTCGCCCGCGAATGCGCCTTCGAGTGGGAGTTTCGCGGCCTGCCGGGCGCGTCATCCGCAGCGGCTGTGGCCGACGTGCAGGCGTTCGTCGACACGGTCGCGCTGCCGCGTCTGACCCGGTTCGTCAGCGGACCGTCGATCGTGACCGAGATCGAAGCCGACGCGCCCCCGCTCGCCGCCGAGCCCGGATCTCCAGCCGAGACGCTGGCGCTCAGGGCCACGCGGTCAAACCGGACGATCGCGGTGTCGTTCGCCACCGAGTCCGGCCATTTCCAACGGGCCGGGCTCCCGACCGTCGTGTGCGGTCCGGGATCGATCGATCAGGCGCACAAGCCCGACGAATATGTGGACGAGTCTCAGCTCGCGGCGTGCCTCGCGTTTCTGGGCAATGTGGCGGGCGAACTCGCGCGATAGCGTAAGGACGCTCCGGCTCGCTGGAGCGTCCTTGGAGACAAGCTCGGGACGAGTACGGGTCGCCTACTGGCGCGTCGGCACGACCTTGGCGAAGCTCAGGTCGTAGGTCTTGTTGAGCAGCGGATCGAGCTTGGTGCCTTCGGAGGCGTCGAAGATGCGCGGCCGCCCTGAGGCCGTCGGTTGCGCGGATGCGGCGGACGCCGTCTGGACTCCCGCCGCCGCGGGATCGGCCGGAGGCGAGGCCGCCGCGGCGGCGCCCATCCCGTACTTGGCTTCGCGGGCTTTCTGATCGGCGAGCATCGCTGGCGAGAGCGGCACGGAGGCGGCTGAGCCCGACCCATCAATTGAGGGGGTCGCGTCGGCGAACGCGTCGCCCTCCGCCGGCCCATCGTTGACGCCGGACACGACCGCGCCGATGTCCTCGATCGTCTTGCCTGCCGACGGACTGCTGGAGAGCGACGACAGCGCCGCCTGCATCGCCTGGCGCCCCGCGCCGATTTTGGCGAGGCGCGTAAGCACCGCCTGCTGCGTCGCCTGTGGTGGGGAGGCCGAGATCGCGACGAGCGCGCCGAACGCGGAGGGGTCGACGGGCTCGAGCGCGCCGTGAATGGAGGACGGCGTCGTCGGCGCGGCGTCCGGAGCGAGATGGTCCTTGGCGTCCTTCTCGATCTGGCGCCAGTGCGCGACGTTCTTCAGGTGCTGCTCGAACGAATCGGCGAAGACGTGGCCGCCCGTTCCGTCGGCGACGAAATAGAGGTCCTTGGTGTGCGCCGGATTGGCGACGGCCTCGAGCGCCGCCTTGCCAGGATTGGAGATCGGCCCCGGCGGCAAGCCGTCGATGACATAGGTGTTGTAGGGCGTGGGCGTGTTGAGGTCGGCGCGGCTGATCGGGCGCCCGAGCGTGCCCTTGCCGAACACCAGCCCGTAGACGATGGTCGGATCGGACTCGAGCCGCATGTGCTTTTCGAGCCGGTTGACGAACACGCTCGCGACATGCGGGCGCTCCTCGGCCCGGCCGGTCTCCTTCTCGACGATCGAGGCGAGCGTGACCATTTCGCCGGGCGATTTGACCGGCAGGTCGGGCGCGCGGCCTTTCCAGATCTCGTCGACGATCCGGGTCTGTGCCTTCGCCATCTGGCTCAGGATCGACTGACGCGTTTCGCCGCGCTCGAATTTGTAGGTGTCGGGCATCAGCGAGCCCTCGCGCGGGGTCTCCTTGACATCGCCGACGAGCACGTCGCTGTCGCGCAGCCGCTGCACGATCTGATCGCTGGTCAGCCCCTCCGGGAGCGTGATCTTGTGCAGCACGACCTTATGGCGCGCCAGCAGGCTCGCGACGTCGTTCATGCTGACGCCCGCGGGGAACTCGTATTCGCCGCGCTTCATGGCGCCGCGGTTGCCGTCGAGCAGCGTGAGCAGCGTGAACCACGTCGAGCTGTCGATGACGCCTGCGCGCTCGAGCTGGTCGGCGATGCTGCCGCCGTCGTCCTCGCGGACGATGTTGACGATCTTGTCCGCGGTCAGCGGCCCGGCCCTGCGGCCCTCGATCATCAGCCAGGCGACCGCGCCGACCGCCAGCAAGGCGCCGATCAGGACGAACGTCAGGAACGCGCTGAGCGACGACAGCAGCGTGCCTCGCGGCTTTTTCGGCTTCTTTTGCTGCGGCGGGTCGCTTTCGATCGGCGCGGGCTTGGGCGCGCGGCGAAACAGGCTCGCTCGCGCCCTCGGGGGCTCGTCGCCGTTGCTGGGTTGTGCGCTCATGCCGCTTGCCGGCCTCCCGCCTTCCGCCGCTGTCTTAAAGCCTCAGAGGCGCCTGGGGCTTGCGGAACGCCAAGCCGGGCGCGAGTGGGACTCTACATGACCGCACAATTTGACGAAACGACGAATTGCCGGTGGCCCCGGGGGTCACGATACGGCGCGGAAAAGGATCGAAGCGTTGGTCCCGCCGAAGCCGAACGAATTGGACAAGGCGACCGCGATCGGACGCTTGCGCGCCTCATGCGGCGCGAGATCGATCGCGGTTTCGACCGAGGGATTGTCGAGATTGAGGGTGGGCGGCGCGACTTGATCGCGGATCGCCAGAATGCAGAAGATCGCCTCGACGGCGCCCGCCGCGCCAAGCAGATGCCCGACCGATGACTTGGTCGACGACATCGTGGTGCGCGCCGCGGAATTGCCGAGCAGGCGCTCGACCGCGCGCAATTCGATCTCGTCGCCGACCGGCGTCGAGGTTCCGTGGGCGTTGACGTAGTCGATGTCGGACACGCTGATTCCCGAGCGCTTGACCGCAGCGGACATTGAGCGGAACGCGCCGTCGCCGTCGGGCGAGGGCGAGGTGATGTGATAGGCGTCGCCGGACATGCCGTAGCCGATCAGCTCGGCGTAGATATGCGCGCCGCGCGCCTTGGCGTGCTCGTATTCCTCGAGCACCACGCAGCCCGCGCCTTCGCCCATGACGAAGCCGTCGCGGTCGCGGTCGTAAGGGCGCGAGGCCTGCTGCGGCCGGTCATTGAACCCGGTCGAGAGCGCCCTGCAGGCCGCAAATCCCGCGAGCGACAGCCGATTGACCGCCGATTCGGCCCCGCCCGCGACCATCACGTTGGCGTCGCCCAGCGCGATCAGACGCCCCGCGTCGCCGATGGCGTGCGCGCCGGTCGAGCAGGCGGTCACCACCGCGTGGTTCGGACCCTTGAGGTTGTGGGCGATCGACACCTGGCCGCCGGCCAGATTGATCAGGCGCCCCGGAATGAAGAAGGGCGAGATGCGGCGCGGCCCCTTCTCGTGCAGGGTGATCGAGGCGTCGTAGATCCCGCCAAGCCCGCCGATGCCGGAGCCGATCAGGACGCCGGTCTCGACCTCTTCCTCGTAGGTCGCGGGCGCCCATTTGGCGTCGCGCAGGGCCTGGGTCGCCGCGCTCATGGCGTAGACGATGAAGTCGTCGACCCGCCGCTGTTCCTTGGGATCCATCCAGTCGTCGGGGTGGAAGGCGTCGGGCGCGTCGCCGCGCGGCGTCTGGGCGGCGATCTGGCACGGCAGGTCCGACACATCGAAATTAGTGACCTTGGCCGCAGCCGATTCGCCGGCGATGAGCCGGCGCCAGGTCGCCTCGACGCCGCAAGCCAAGGGGCTGACGATGCCAAGTCCGGTGACGACGACCCGCCTCATGCGCTCCATCCTGTCCGACATTCTTCTCGCGTTTCTTTCGGCCGCCGCCCATCTTCGCCGGGGCCGGCGCCCCAATGCAACAAGGGCCGGACGATACGCCGGCCCCAAGCGCTTAAAAACGAGACCTAGGAGCCCGGCGTGCGGCCGCGCCTCCGGTCTCGCGCGGGGGCCCGCTTACTTGGCCGCCGTGGCCTTCTCGAGGAACTTCACCGCATCGCCGACGGTTACGATCGTCTCGGCCTGATCGTCCGGAATCTCGACGCCAAACTCTTCCTCGAAGGCCATGACCAGTTCGACCGTGTCGAGAGAATCCGCGCCCAGATCGTCGATGAAATTGGCGCTCTCGACGACTTTGTCTGCGTCCACGCCGAGGTGCTCCACGACGATCTTTTTCACGCGCTCTGCGACATCGCTCATTGTCTTGACTTCCCTTATGCGCCGGGCCTTTGCGCCCGCGTTGTGCCTATTCTCCGACCGGCCCCCGCCTCGGGGAACTCGGCCGTTCAACCCGCTGCTCCGGATAGCCTTCACCGGCGCGGCAGGAGTTTCTCAGCGATTGCGATGACGCCGACGCTCGAAATCCCCCCCGGAGCGCTCGACGCCCGGCGCGGACCGCGGTCGATAGCATATCTTTTCCGTGAAGGCGAGAGGCCGGGCGTGGCTTTCCGCAGTCGCTTGAAGACATATTAACCCATTCAAATCATTGTCATTCCGCCGTTTACATGGAGCGTCTGACCGGTGACGTAGCCCGCTTCCGCGCTCGCCAGAAAGACCGCCGCCGCCCCGATGTCGGCGCCGGCGCCGAGCCGTCCCATCGGCACCGAGACGAGGATCGCCTCGCGCTGTTTGTCGTTCAGTCCGTCGGTCATGGGGCTTGTGATGAACCCGGGCGCGATGCAGTTGACCGTGATGCCGCGCGTGGCGACCTCCGCCGCAAGAGACTTCGACATGCCGATCATGCCGGCCTTGGCGGCGGCGTAATTGGCCTGCCCCGGATTGCCCTTGACGCCGACGATCGAGGTAATGTTGACGATCCGGCCGTGCCGGCGCTTCATCATGCCCTTGAGCGCCGCGCGCGACAGCCGGAACGCCGCCGTCAGATTGATCGCCAGCACCGCGTCCCATTCGGCGTCCTTCATCCGCATGAAGAGATTGTCGCGCGTGACGCCGGCGTTGTTGACCAACACGTCGAGCGCGCCCATCGCGGCTTCCGCGGCCGGGACCAGCCCTTCGACCGAGGCCGGGTCGGAGAGGTCGCCGGGCGTGACGTGGACGCGATCGCCGAGTTCGGCGGCGAGCGTCTCCAGCGCATCGCGGCGCGTCCCCGAGAGTGCGACAACGGCGCCTTGCGCGTGCAAGGCGCGCGCGATGGCGCCGCCGAGGCCGCCCGACGCGCCGGTGACGAGCGCGGTTTTCCCGGTAAGATCGAACAAGGTCCCGGCTCCCCGTCAGGGCTTCGGATGGGTCGCCGCCTCGTAGGCGGCGACGTCGGCGGGCGTTCCAACGCTGATCGCGCTCGCGCCATCGGCGATCCGCTTGACGAGGCCCGCCAGAACCTTGCCGGTCCCGACTTCGATGAAGCGCGTCACCCCTTCGGCGGCCATATAGGCGACGCTTTCCCGCCAACGGACCGTGCCGGTGACCTGCTCGACGAGGGCGGCGCGAATCTGGGCCGGGTCGTGAATCGCCTCCGCCCGGACGTTGGCGACCAGCGGCGGGTTCGGCCGATGGATCTTCACCGCCTTGAGCGCCGCTTCCATCGCCTCCGCGGCCGGCTGCATGAGCGCGCAATGGAAAGGCGCGCTGACCGGCAGAAGCACCGCGCGCTTCGCGCCGGCGAGCTTGGCGAGCTCCATCGCCCGCTCGACCGCCGCCCGGGTTCCAGACACGACCACCTGCCCGCCGCCGTTGTCGTTCGCCGCCTGGCAAATCGCGCCTTCGAGATAGAAGGCGCTTGCCGCCTCGGTCGCAATCTTGACCGCCGCGCCGAAGTCGAGCCCGAGCAGCGCCGCCATCGCGCCCTCGCCGACCGGGACCGCCTTTTGCATCGCCTCGCCCCTGAGGCGCAGCAGACGCGCGGTATCCTCAAGGCTCAGGGCGCCCGCCGCGCACAGGGCGGAATATTCGCCGAGCGAGTGGCCGGCGACGAAGGCCGCGTCGCGCGTAACGCGAAATCCGGCCTCGGTCTCGAGCGCGCGAAGCGCCGCCATGCTCGCCGCCATCAGCGCCGGCTGGGCGTTGGCGGTCAGCGTCAGTTCGGCCTCGGGGCCCTCGAACATGAGCTGCGACAGGTTTTGCGCGAGCGCCGCATCGACCCGGTCGAACACCTCGCGCGCGGCCGGAAACGCTTCGGCGAGCGCCTTGCCCATGCCGACCGCCTGCGACCCCTGACCCGGAAACACCAAGGCCGTCTTCATGGAAAACCCCGTCGTGACCGGGGCGCAAAGACACAGGTTCCGACGCGCTGTCAAGGGAACGTCATGTCGCGGCCCCGGCGCAGGGGCGCTCGGCAGCCCTCTCGCGCGACGCGCGAAGGATGATAGGGAGATAAGGGCCCTACGCCCTTTTGATACGCGCCCTTCGAGATGGAGACGACCATGGCGGCTGCGCCCGGCAAATCCTGCGGACCTTGCACGATGTGCTGTTCCGCGCTGGAGATCGCCGAGCTCAAGAAGCCGGCAGGCCCGCTTTGCGGCGACTGCCGGCTCGGGGGCGGCTGCGCCATCTATTTCGATCGCCCGCAGGTCTGTCGCGACTTCGAGTGCGAGTGGCTGACCCGGCGCGACCTCGCCCGCCCGTTCCGGCCTGATCTCGTCGGCGCAATCCTGATGGAAGACGCCGACAGCGGCGAATACTGGGCCGTCTGCGCGCCGGAGAAGCCGATGGCCTGGCGGAGCCCGCGTCTGTTCGCTCACCTCGTCGCCGTCGCCAAGGGCGGCCGGACTGTCGTGGCGAAGGCGGGCCTGACGTCCTGGCGGATTTTCCCCTCGGGCGAATGGGGTCCGAGCGTTTGACGGCGCCGCCCAGAAATCTGGACGGTTTGCCTCATTGGTGGGCATTCCTTCCAGATTTGAGGGCGCGGAGCCGGCTTTTGAGCGCCTTGGGCCCATGGCGCGACCCAAAATCCGGTGATATGACCCCCTCGCTCGCGCCGGAGGCGTTATGGGACGCGGACTCCCGCGGGGCAGGAGAGTTTCGCCGCCATGAAGAAGATCGAGGCGATCATCAAGCCGTTCAAGCTCGACGAGGTGAAGGAGGCGCTGCAAGAGGCGGGAATCCAAGGGATCACCGTCATCGAGGCGAAAGGCTTTGGGCGCCAGAAGGGCCACACCGAGCTTTATCGCGGCGCCGAATACGTCGTGGACTTCCTGCCGAAAGTGAAGATCGAGGTGGTCGTCGCCGACGAGAACCTTCAGGCCGCCGTCGAGGCGATCCGCAACGCCGCGCAAACCGGTCGCATCGGCGATGGCAAGATATTTGTATCGCAAATCGACGAGGCCATTCGGATCCGCACCGGCGAAACCGGCGGGGACGCGGTCTGACGGGCAAACGAACCGAATTCGAGGGCTACCCGCCGCGACATGCGACGGGCGGGAAAACGGACTTTCAATCGTAAGGAAAGGCTAATCATGAAGACCGCCAAGGATGTCCTGAAGGCGATCAAGGACAATGACGTCAAATATGTCGACCTGCGCTTCACCGATCCGCGCGGCAAGTGGCAGCACGTGACCTTCGACCAGACGCTGATCGACGAGGACGCGTTCGCCGAGGGCCTGATGTTCGACGGCTCCTCGATCGCCGGCTGGAGGGCGATCAACGAATCCGACATGACCCTCATGCTCGATCCGGCTTCGGCCTGCATGGACCCGTTCTTCGCCGCCTCGACCATGGTCATCAACTGCGACATTCTCGATCCCGCCAGCGGGCAGCCATACAACCGCGACCCGCGCGGCATCGCCAAGAAGGCCGAGGCCTACTTGAAGTCGACCGGCATCGGCGACACCGCCTTCTTCGGCCCGGAAGCCGAGTTCTTCGTATTCGACGACGTCCGCTTCGCGTCCGACCCTTACAACACCGGCTTCCAGATCGAACTCGACCGAGTTGCCGACCAACTCCGACACCCCCTACGAAGGCGGCAACCTCGGCCACCGCATCCGCACCAAGGGCGGCTACTTCCCGGTTCCGCCTCAGGATTCGGCGCAGGACATGCGCGGCGAGATGCTCGCGGCGATGGCGCAGATGGGCGCGGTGGTCGAGAAGCACCACCACGAGGTCGCCTCGGCCCAGCACGAGCTCGGTCTCAAGTTCGGCCCGCTGACGCAGATGGCCGACAGCATGCAGATCTACAAATACTGCATCCACATGGTCGCCCAGAGCTACGGCAAGACCGCGACCTTCATGCCGAAGCCGATCTACGGCGACAACGGCTCGGGCATGCATGTCCACCAGTCGATCTGGAAGGGCGGCAAGCCGGTCATGGCCGGCAACCTCTACGCCGACCTCAGCCAGGAGTGCCTCTATTACATCGGCGGCATCATCAAGCACGCCAAGGCGCTGAACGGCTTCACCAACCCGTCGACCAACAGCTACAAGCGTCTCGTTCCCGGCTTCGAGGCGCCGGTGCTCCTCGCCTATTCGGCGCGCAACCGCTCGGCGTCCTGCCGCATTCCGTGGACTGCGAACCCGAAGGCCAAGCGCGTCGAGGTCCGCTTCCCCGACCCGACCGCCAATCCGTATCTCGCCTTCGCGGCGATGCTGATGGCCGGCCTCGACGGCATCAAGAACAAGATCGACCCCGGCGCGGCGATGGACAAGGACCTGTACGATCTGCCGCCGAAGGAGCTCAAGAAGATCCCGACCGTCTGCGGCAGCCTGCGCGAAGCGCTGGCCAGCCTCGACAAGGACCGCGCGTTCCTCAAGGCGGGCGACGTGTTCAACGACGACTTCATCGACAGCTACATCGAGCTGAAGATGGCCGACGTCTATCGCTTCGAGATGACGCCGCACCCGGTCGAGTACGACATGTACTATTCCTACTGAGCGCTACGGCCTCGGACGGACGAAGGGGCGGCCTCGCGGCCGCCCCTTTTGCATTCCGCCCGCGACGCTTCGCCGCTTTGGAGGCGGCTGGAAGGCGGCTTATTTAAACAGCAATCATTTTCCGCCGTCGGGAGGCCGCCTTCCATGATCCGCTCCGCTCGCCGCCGTCCCGGCTTCGGCCGAAAAGCCTTCGCCGCCGCGCTGGCGCTGGTCGTCCTTCCCGCCCTTCCAGCCGCCGCCTTGCCCCCCGACGCCCCGCACGGCGAGACGCTCGCCAAGCGCTGGTGCGCCGCCTGTCATGTCGTCGCGCCTGACCAGACGCACGGCGCCGACAGCGTCCCGACCTTCGCCTCGATCGCCAAACAGCCCGGATTCAGCGCCGACAAGATCGCGAAGTTCCTGATGGACCCCCATCCGAAGATGCCGGACATGCAACTCGGCCGCGGCGAGGCGGCCGACCTCGGCGCTTATATCGCCAGCTTGGGGAAGCCGGCGAACTGAACCCTCTCGCCCCGCTTGCGGGGAGGGCGCAGGAGAGAGGGCCTATGGAGCTGATCGCCCCGCCCTGATCCTAACCTTCTCCGCGCAGACGGGGAGAAGGGATGACGCCAACCGACGTCTCGATCGCCGTTTGCGGCGCGTCAGCGCCGTGGTGCGATGCGGGCTCTGGCGGCGCGCGCTCGGCGAGAAACCGCTCGAACGCTTCGAGCGTGGCGTTGGAGACGTGGTGCTCCATGCCCTCGGCGTCGGCTTCCGCCGCCTCCCGGGGCGCGCCGACGGCGACGAGGAGGTCTACGACTACGCGATGGCGGGCGCGCGCGGCGTCAGCGAGCTTGCGCCCGGCTTCGGTGAGAAACAGGCCCCGATAGGGACGGGCGGTGACGAGCCCCTCGCGCCTCAGCCTCGCGATGTTCTTGAGCGCCGTGGGGTGGGTCACCCCTTGGCATCGGGCGACGTCGGTCGCCCGGGCTTCGCCGTTGGCCGCAAACAGGTCCGCGATCAGTTCGACGTAATCTTCGAGCAAGGCGGTCGACCGCTCCGCGCGGGTCTTGCCGAAACGTTCCGCCTGCGCCGGCGCTTCGGCCATGTCCCGTTCGATCGGAGCCTTCGATCGCGTCACCGCGCGCGTCATCTGCCAAGAACCCTGCTCGTCAACCGGCGTGGGGGCCGTCCGGCCACAAATTCGCCGCCGGCGGGCAACGTCGCCAGCTTGTCCGATTAGCAAAATCCTGTGGGGCGCGCCATGACAAAGCGCCGTCTTCAAGAAGATGCATTGTCGCAGTTGTCCTCCTTCTTGACAAGAATATAGCCTAGGCTACGTCTTATGTTGATGACTCCCCGGCGAACAGACGATCCCGTGCGCCACAGCGCTTCCGGTTTCGCCCCGCTCCCGCCCGCCTCGCCGCGGCGCGTCGTGGTCCCTATGTCGCAAGAGGATCGGTTGCGAGCCGAGGACCGGCGTAAAGTCCAGAAGGAGCGTTCGGCGAAGCACTGGGTCCGGCTTCTCTGGCTGCTGACCGGCCCGGGCGTTCTGGTGATGCTCGGCGAGAACGATGGGCCGAGCATGGTCTCCTACGCGACGACCGGGGCGACCTACGGCGTTGGCTTCTTTGTTCCCTTCATCCTGCTGACCTTCGTGATGGCCTTCGTCGTGCAGGAAATGACGGTGAGGCTCGGGGCCGCCACCCATCGGGGCCACGCCGAGCTGATCTTCGAGCGGTTCGGGCCGTTCTGGGGCTATTTCGCGATGGGCGATCTGGTGTTCGGCAACGTGCTGACCCTGGTCACCGAGTTCATCGCCATCCAGGCGGGCGGCCTCTATTTCGGCGTGGCTCCCGCGATTTCCGTTTCGATCGGCGTTGCGCTGATTGCCGCCTCCCTCGCGTTTCGCCGCTATGCGACGTGGGAGCGGACGGTCATGGCGCTCGCCGCTTTCAACCTTCTGTTCGTCCCGGCGGCGCTCTTCGCCAACCCGGACGGCGCCGCGCTGGTCCATGCGATCGGGACCTGGAGCCCATTGAAGGGAGGCGTCACCCTCGCGTTCCTCACGCTGATCATGGCCAACATCGGCGCGACCGTGACCCCGTGGATGATCTTCTTCCAGCAGAGCGCCGTGGTCGACAAAGGCCTGACCACCGAGGATCTCCGCGAGGGTCGGTTCGACACGGCGCTGGGCGCGGTGTTGGCGGCGATCGCGGCCATCGCCACCGTCGTAGCCGCGGCGCCCTTGCTCGAAAACAACGTGGACGTATCCAAATTCGCCAGCGGCGCGGACTTCGCGACCGCGCTGCAGCCTTATCTCGGCCATGTGGGCGCGACGCTGTTTGCGCTGGGCATCATCGAGGCCGGCGTCGTCGCGGCGATGACCATCTCGACCAGTTCGGCCTACGCGCTCGGCGAGACGGCGCGCAAGCGCCACAGCCTCAACCTCGATTTTTCCCAGGGCTGGCTCTTCTACAGCGCGGCGATCGCGTCGACGGCGGTTGCGGCGGGCATCGTGCTCATCCCCGGCGCCCCGCTTCTGGCGATGACGCTGACGGTCAATGTGATTGCGACGCTGCTGATGGCGCCGGCGCTGGTGCTGCTGCTCCTGCTCGTCAACGATCGGGAGATCATGGGCGCCTACGCCAACGGGTGGCGCGCCAATCTCGCGGGCGGCACGATCGTCATCGCGCTCGTGCTGGTCGGCGCGGCGTACGGCGTCATCACCGTCTTTCCCGAACTGCTCGGATAGGAGGAGGCAAAGCCCATGGCTGACGATCCAAACCTCGCCGACGCGCTCGAGCCGACCCAGTTCTGCGCCGCGACCCAAATTCCGCTGCCGAGGCGCAAGCTCAGCCGGGCGACGACGGTCCTCCTGATCGCGCTCAGAGTTTACATCTTCATCGCCGTGCCGATCGTCGGCTACGCCTTCGTCCGGGCGCTGATGACGGCGCAATAGGCGCAAAGGTCAGCTCGGATTCATCCCCGCCGCGCGGCCGAGGCGGACCTTGCAGCATGGGGCGAGTTCCACTGACATGAGCGCGGCGCAGAAAACCGTCGCTCAAGCCCTGATACTCCCGCGCCCGCTTCACCCGTAGGGCGTTCCGTCCTTGTGGACGAAGCGCCACTTGCCGTCGACGGCTTCCGCGACGATGTCGTCGTCCGGATAACTCGCGCCGTCGCCCGGCAGGCGGTCGCCGATCTCGAGATAGACGACGTCCTCGGCCGTTTCGTTGATCAGATGATGGGCGTCCCCGGAGCCGCCGCGGAAGCCAGCGCACATGCCGGGCTCAAGGGCTGTCCGGCCGGCGTCGGTGACCAGGGTCGGCCGGCCCTCGAGGATATAGACGAACTCGTCCTGCTTGACGTGGGCATGACGCAGCGCCGATTCCCCGCCGGGCGCCAGGCGGGTCAGGTTGACCCCAAAACTCTTCAACCCAAACAGGTCGCCCAGCGGACGCTTGTCGCGCTTCATCATGCGCGAGAAGAACGGCTCCGGATAGTTCGAGGCCTTGGCGCGCGCCGGCGCGTCGGCGGCGGCGAGGGCGACGGGAAACGAGGGTTGTTCGGACATGGGGCGGCCTCCGCCCCCACTCTAGACCCGGAGCGCCGCCAGCCGGAAGCGCGAACGCGAGACGGTCCCGTCGCAAGGGTCGTCGTGGGGCTTTAGCCCCGCGGCGCCCAGGCCAGCTCCGGTCCGACCGGCACGATCCCGCTCGGGTTAAGGCTCTTGATCGAATAATACCCGGCTTTGATGTGAGCGAGGTTGAACGTGTCGCGAAACGCGGGGATCGCGATCAAGCGCTTGAGGTAGGCGCTCAAATTCGGATAGTCGGCGATCCGCTTCAGGTTACACTTGAACTGCCCGTGATAGGCGGCGTCGAAACGGGCCAGCGTCACGAAGACGCGGATATCGGCCTCGGTCAGTCGCTCGCCGAACAGGTAGGGGCCCGCGTCGAGCCGGCGCTCGAGCCCGTCGAGCATGGCGAACACGGCCCTGAAGGCTTCCTCGTAAGCCGCCTGAGTCGTGGCGAAACCCGCGCGATAGACCCCGTTGTTGAGCGCCGGATAGACCTCCGCATTGAGCGCGTCGATCTCCGTCCTAAGGTCGTGGGGGTAAAGGTCGACCGTATCGTCGGCGAGCGCGCCAAAGCCCGAGTTGACCATCCGGACGAGATCGGCGGACTCGTTGTTGACGATGGTCCGGCGCGCCCTATCCCATAGCGCCGGCACGGTGGCGCGCCCTGTGAAATGGGGGTCCGCCTTGGTGTAGACCTCGTGCAGGTAGGTCGCGCCGTTGACCGTGTCGCGGTCGGCTTGCGGCCAATCGCCGAAGCGCCACCCCTCGTCGGTCAGCCGCGGCTCGACGATCGCGACCGAGACGACCCCGTCCAGCTTCTTCAGCTTGCGGGCGATGAGAACCCGGGTCGCCCAGGGGCAGATGAACCCTGCGTAGAGGTGATAGCGGCCGGGCTCGGCTCGGAATCCGCCCTCGCCCGTGGGGCCGGCCGCGCCGTCGGGCGTGACCCAGGAGCGGAAGGTCGAGTCCTGCCGGACGAAGCCGCCTTTGGCGTCGGTCGCCTGGACCGGCTGCCAGGCGGCCGTCCACTTGCCCTCGACCAGCATCGGCCCGCTACTCAGCCGCCGCGGCGGTCGAGGGCGCGCCGGCGCGGATGCTGTCGCCGAGCTTCTTGCGGCCAAGCGCCGCCTCGCCGCCCGAGGTCGCGTGATAGAGCTCCAGCGCCTCGAACTCATCGTCCCTGGGCGGCGCGATGGCGAGGTCGGTGTAGGCGTAGCGGTCGGGCGCCTCCAGCGCCTCTTTGAGGATGCGGCGGGTTCTCAAGAAAAACCGAAGGTACTTGATCGCCTTGACCGCCGTCTCTCCCCAATAGCGGGGATAGAAGACGAGCGGCGATTCGATCGGCAGGCCGTCCCGGCGGTCGCGCCGCGATTTGAGCCGCAGCGCGCCGCCCTCGAGCGGATGCACGCCCTCGTGGTCGATCATCAACTTGAACCACATGATCGTGCTTGCGATCTGCTTCGGGCGGCCGTTCGGGAGCGCAGCGGCGCGCCTGAACAGTGTCCGCAGGTGGTCGGGCGTGTAGAAAGAGTCCCAAGCGGCGCGGTAGGCCTCCTCCCACTCGCGATCCGACATCTTGGGGTGATGCGCCACGCGGTGGTTGAGGTCGTACTTGTTGATGTCCGGGTCCATCCACACCCCCTTCTTCAACAGCGTCCGATGGTCTTCGGAGCCCGGCAGGGGCGTGAGGAAGAAGAACTCGAGAATGTCGAGCGGCAACTCATGCTTGATGATCTCGATGTCGCGCAGGATCGAACTCTTTCGTGTCGGCCGGAAAGCCAAGGATGTAGCCGGCGTAGGTCATGGCGCCGTGGGACCGCCACTTCTGCAGCATCACGCGGTATTCGGTGATCTTGTTCTGCCGCTTCTTCGCGGCGATCAGGTTTTCCGGGTTGATGTTCTCAAGGCCGATGAACACGCGCCTCGCCCCGGCCTTGGTCGCCTTCTCGATGAAGTTCGGGATCTTGTGGCAGAGCGTGTCGACCTGAATGGTGAGGCCGACCCTGATGCCCTCGTCCTGGAGCGCGATCACCCGGTCGAGCAGGATCTCCCAGTCGCTGTTGCGGGCGAAGTTGTCGTCGGTGATGAAGAACCTGTCGATACCCTGCTCCCGGTTCGCCCGGATGATCTTTTCCAGATCATCGGGGGTGCGGAACCGGCTCTTGCGGCCCTGTACGTTGATGATGGTGCAGAACGAGCATTGGTAGGGACAGCCGCGGCCGAGGTCGATGCTTGAATAGGTTCCCGAGGTCCGCTCGACGTGCTTGCGAGGCAGGATCGGCGCAGGCTCGCCCTCAAGCGAAGGAAGCTGATCCATGTAGTTGTAAAGCGGCTTCAGTTCGTCGTTCCAGGCGTCGAGGAGGATCTGGTCGAGCCGGCGCTCCTCCGATTCCCCAGCGAAAAGCGAGACGCCAATCGCCTGCGCTTCCTTCAGTTCGGGGGGCATTTCGGGCAGCATGGCGATGCAGCCCGAGACGTGAAAGCCGCCGATGCAGACCGGAACGCCCTCGGCGCGGAACTTCCGGGCGATATCGAGCGCGCGCGGATACTGGTTCGACTGGACGCCGACGATGCCGACGAGCGCCCGACCGCCGCGCAAGGCCAGATCGCGGAGGATGCGCTTGGAAAGGACCCGCCGATTGGTCTCGTCGTAGGTCTCGATCGTAAAATCGACCTCCGGACCCAGGACCTCGCGGCGACGCGCGTCCTCCGCCAGGCTGTTCATGCAGGCGAGCGTGTTGGAGGGTAGGGCCGAGCGCAGCCATTGAATGGGATAGCCCTGGTCGTCGTAATGGGTCGGCTTGATCAGGATGAAGGTGAACCGGCGATTGCCGGCGGACGGATCCGGACCGGCCGTGTTCTTATCGGTTGCCATTATGGGTCTCGGCCGAGAAAACAACGAGAATGGAGCGCTAACACGATGCGCTTCCAGGGGCAAATCGTCGCAAGTCTTGACGATCCGTCAATGGGTCCGTTCAAAGCGGCGGAACCAGCCCATCCTTGCCAACCAGTATTCGCGTCGCGTCGATTGATCCGTCAGCCTCCTTGGGCCCGCGGGCGATAACGGCGGCGCCGGGTTTGAGATCGGCCCTGGCGCCGGGGGCAAACGTCACGATCGGCGTCTTCGGATCAATAGCGATCACTTGCTGCCCGCCGTTGTAGGTCACGGTAAGGTTGGCGCCGTCGTTTCCGTCGACCCGGACGGAAACCGCGCCGTTGGTCATGGTGCTGCCGGGAGCCAGATCGAAGGGCCGATGACCTTCGCCCGTCCCGCGCATCGCCTCGGGGAAGACGTGCACCTCCATCGCCTTCAACTGTCCGTCCGCGCCCGGCAGCGCGGCCACCCCGATGAACGCGCCCGGCTTCACATCGGCAAGGGCCGCGGGAAGGATGAGGGTGACGGCCGTCTTGTCGCCGAGATGCACCGTCGTCTCATCGCCGGCGCGCGTGCGCACCGTCAGGCTTACCCCGTCCGGCGAAACGCTCTCGATCACGGCGCGGGCGACCGCGAGCGGCGCGGTCTGCGCGAGCGATGGGCCGGAAGCCGAGGACGACCAGGAACAGAAGCGCTGCGCGAAGCGACATGACGAGGCTCTCCCGGCGCAAAAGCGCGCCGCTCCGTCTACAGGAAGCGCACATCGCCAGCAAACCTTTGACGCGGGAGATCCGAGCCTAAAAGCCGTTCTGCGTCTCGATGCGGTAGGGATGAGCGGGATAGACGCCGAGGATACGGACCTCGCGCGAGAAAAACGTAAGCTCCTCCAAAGCGCGGGCGAGCGGCGGATCCTCGGGATGGCCGTCGACGTCGGCGAGAAACTGGGTCGCGGCGAATTCCCCCTCGACCATGTAGCTCTCGAGTTTGGTCATGTTGACGCCGTTGGTGGCGAAGCCGCCGAGCGCCTTGTAGAGCGCGGCGGGCACGTTGCGCACCCGGAAAATGAAAGTCGTGACCACCGGCCCGTTTCCGGCCGCCGCCCAATGCTCGCTGCGCGAGAGCACGACGAAGCGGGTGGTGTTGTGCGTCTCGTCCTCGACGTCGCTGGCTAGCGTTTTCAAGCCGTAGACGCGGCCGGCGAGTTCGGTGGCGAGCGAGGCCCGGCTCTTGTCGCCCGATTCCGCCACTTCGCGCGCGGAGCCGGCCGTATCGCTCGCGACGACCGGCTTCAGCTTGTGGCGGCGAATGATGTTGCGGCACTGGCCGAGGGCATGGACATGGCTGTGAACGGACCTGAGGTCCTCGATCCGTGCGCTCGGCAGGGCGAGCAACTGGAAGTGGATCGGCAGAAATGTCTCTCCAACGATATGCAGCCCGGAGGCCGGCAGAAGGGCGTGGATGTCGGCGACACGGCCAGCGATCGAGTTCTCGATCGGAATCATGCCGAGATCGGCTGCGCCGTCCTGCAGGGCCGCGAAAGCGTCCTCGAAGGTCGCGCAAGGAATCGGGGCGAATTCCGGAAAGTTCTCGACGCAGGCGATATGAGAATTGGCCCCGGGCTCGCCCTGGTAAGCGATCGAACGCGTTTCCATCATTCCTAAGTCCTTTTGGCGAGCATCGCGCGCGCCCGCTCCAGATCGTCGGCGGTGTCGACGCCGAGCGGCGGCGTGTCGACCAATGCGATGTCGATGCGCATGTCGGCCTCGAGCGCGCGCAACTGCTCGAGCCGCTCGCGCCGCTCGAGCGGCGAAGGCGGCAAAGCCACAAAGCGGGTCAGCGCGCTTCGCCGATAGGCGTAAAGTCCGATGTGGTGCAGAAGCGCGCCATCGCCCCACGGCGCGCGGGCGCGGGTGAAATACAGCGCGCGCAGCCGGCGCGGGGCAATCTCGGCGCCGACCGCCTTGACGACGTTGGGATCGTCCTTCTCCTCGTCGCGCACGATCGGCGTCGCGAGCGTCGCGATATCGACCGCGGCGTCCTCGAGCGGCTGAAGGCAGGCGCGCACCGCCGCCGATTCGATAGTCGGCAGGTCGCCCTGGACGTTGACCACCACGTCATAGGCGCCATTCGGATCGATCGCGCAAAGCGCTTCAAAAATGCGGTCCGAGCCGGACTGATGATCTGCGCGCGTGATCGCCGCGCGCCCGCCGGCCGCTCTCACCGCGGAAGCGACTCCCTCATCGTCGGTCGCGACCACGACCGGGCCGACATCGGCCTCGATCGCGCGCCGCCAGACATGAACGATCATCGGCTCGCCGCAGATGTCGGCGAGCGGCTTCCCCGGCAGGCGGGTCGAGGCCAAACGTGCGGGAACCAGAACGATGGGATGAAGCATGTGCGGTAAAAACAAAGCAGCCTGATACGGAGAGCGGGCTTATACGAGTTGCCAACGCCTCGGCAAAGCGGCTAATCAGCACGTATCCGGGCGCCTCGCTCGGGACGCCGTCCAACTTCCGCTCAAAGAAGGCCGCCCCCAGGATGACCGCCTATGATTTCAACCGGGCCGCTGTGGCCTTCCTCGGGGCGATCGTTTTCGCCCTTCTCCTCGGTTCGTACACAAGTTTCGTGTTCGCGCCTCGGGACTTGAAGGTCCCCGGGTTCGCTTTGCCGACCACGGCCAGCGGCGCGGCGACCGCAGCGGCGCCGGCTGCGCCCAAGGAAACGCCTTTGCCGGAACTGCTGGCGAAGGCCGATGCGAAGAAGGGCCAGAACGACGCCAAGGTCTGCGCGACCTGTCACAATTTCGACAAGGGCGGCGCCGCCAAGGTCGGCCCCGATCTTTGGGGGGTCGTGGGCCGTCCGGTCGCGTTTGCCGCGGGGTTCGCGTATTCCGACTCTGTGAAGAGCCTCGGCGGCGACTGGACCTACGAGAAGCTCAATAGCTGGATCGCCAATCCGAAGGAGATGGCGGCCGGAACCAAGATGGCGTTCGCTGGCGAGAAAGACCCGCAGAAGCGCGCCGACATCCTAGCCTACCTCCAGAGCCTGTCCGATTCGCCGGTCCCGTTTCCGAAGTGAGCTGATCGAACGCGCAGCGGGGCCGCTTCGGCCGCCCCGCGATGCGGACGATCGCCCGCGCCGGCCGCCATACGTTACGTCTTGACCGGGCTGTCGCGCGGGACTCTAGCCGGCGGGCCCGGCCCCGCTTTGCCGCTTGCGCACCCGCCGGCTAAGGCGCCAACCTGACAAGCACCAGACGGACAGGGAGAGAAACGTGGATATCGGAGTCACCGACAAGGTTCGCCCGCTCATCGCCGCCGTTCGCGCCATGGTGCGCGACGAGATCATGCCGCTCGAGGAGGAATATGAGGCCGAGATCGGCCGCGACGGCGACCGTTTCAAGCCGACCGCGCGGATGATCGAAATCCTCGAGTCGTTGAAGACGAAAGCGCGCGGCCGGGGCCTGTGGAACTTCTGGCTGACCGGATCGGACAAAGGCTACGGCCTGACCACCGTCGAATACGCCTATCTTGCCGAAGAGATGGGCTGGTCGCCGCTCGCCTCCGAAGTCTTCAACTGCTCGGCTCCCGACACCGGCAACATGGAAGTGCTGGAGCGGTTCGGCGACGCGGAGCAGAAGACGCGCTGGCTGCCCGATCTTCTCGAAGGCCGCGCCCGGTCCGCCTATCTCATGACTGAACCGGCCGTCGCGTCGTCGGACGCCACCAACATCGCCATGGACGCCCGGCTCGACGGCGACGAATGGGTGCTGAACGGCGAGAAGTGGTGGTCCTCGGGCGCCGGCGATCCGCGCTGCTCGCTCTACATCACCATGGCGGTTACCGATCCGGAAGCCGGCCCGCATGCGCGCCACTCGATGTTTGTCGTGCCCGCTGGAACGCAAGGCATTGAGATTCTGAGGGCGATGAAGGTCTACGGCTCGGACGACGCGCCCCACGGCCATATGCATATCCGCTTCAGCGACGTGCGCGTGCCGAAGGCGGCGCTGATTCTCGGGCGCGGACGCGGCTTTGAGATCGCGCAAGGCCGCCTCGGGCCCGGGCGCATCCACCATTGCATGCGCGCCATCGGTCAGGCTGAGCGGGCGCTCGAAGCCATGTGCCGCCGCGCCGCGAGCCGGACGGCGTTCGGACAGAAGCTGGCCCGCCTCGGGGCCAACCCGGACATCATCGCCGAAAGCCGCATGAGCATCGAAATGGCGCGGCTGCTTTGCCTGAAGGCGGCCTGGACGATGGACACGCAGGGCGTGCGCGCCGCCGCGCCGATCATTTCCCAGATCAAGGTGATCGCCCCGCGCGTGGCGCTCGAGGTCATCGACCAGGCGGTGCAGATGCATGGCGGCGCCGGGGTCAGCCAGGATTTCCCACTGGCGCGGATGTGGACCCAGATCCGCACCCTTCGCCTCGCGGACGGCCCGGACGCCGTGCATCGTAGGGTCATCGCCAAGGCGGAGATGAAGCGCTACTCCAACGAGACGGCGACCCGATGAGCGCGGGCTTTCCCGAGAGCAGCGCCGGCCTCGACGCTTGGGCGGCCGCCAATTTGCCGGGGTGGCGGGGTCCGAGCGTCGCCAAGAAATTCCCGACCGGGCAATCGAATCCGACCTACTTGGTCGAAGCCGCGAGCGGGCGCTATGTGCTGCGCCGCAAGCCTCCGGGCAAGCTCCTGAAGAGCGCCCACATGATCGAGCGCGAGTTTCGCGTCCTCAAGGCGCTCGAAAGCACGGGCTTTCCCGCGCCGCGCGCGCTCGCTCTGTGCGAAGACGACAGCGTCATAGGCACGGCGTTTTACGTCATGGCGCATGTCGACGGCCGCATTTTTTGGGATCCGGCCCTGCCCGAACTGGAGCGCGATCAGCGGGCCCCGATCTATGACGCGATGAACGAGGCGCTCGCGCGGCTCCATGGGATCGACGTCGCCGCCGCCGGCCTTTCTGACTACGGCAAGCCCGGCAATTATTTCGCCCGGCAGCTGGGGCGCTGGAGCGATCAGTATCGCGCCAGCGAGACGTCGACCATCGCGGACATGGACCGGCTGATCGCGTGGCTCGGCGAAAATGTTCCGGCCGACGACGGCCGCGTCGCGCTGGTGCACGGCGACTGGCGCATCGACAACATGATCTTCGACGCCCGTTCGCCGAACCTGCTCGCGGTGCTCGACTGGGAGCTTTCGACGCTCGGCCACCCGTTCGCCGACCTCGCCTATCAGTGCATGCACTGGCGTTTGCCGCATGCGTCGTTTCGAGGGCTCGCCGGCCTTGACCGGGTGAGCGAGGGCATTCCGACCGAGGCCGACTATGTCGCCGCCTACTGTCGGCGCACGGGTCTTGACGGCGTCCCCAACTGGACCTTTCTCATCGCCTTCAGCTTCTTCCGCTACGCGGCGATCGCGCAGGGCGTTTACAAGCGCACGCTCGACGGCAACGCCTCGAACCCGAGCCGAGCGAAGGAGATGGCAGAAGCCCCGCCGCTGATGGCGCGGCTCGCGATCGAGGCGATCGAGACGGGAGCCTGAACCCGTCGGGCGCCGCGGGCAAACGCCTTGCGAGGCAGGGCCGCCCATGCTAATCGGCGCGCCGACCCTGCGGGAAGGTTTCGTCCTTCGCCGTCATCTCCGGAGAGGTGGCAGAGTGGTCGATCGCGCCGCACTCGAAATGCGGAGTACGTGCAAGCGTACCGGGGGTTCGAAATCCCTCCCTCTCCGCCACTAGCCATTGACATAATTGAAGAATAATGCATTCTGCTTCGCGGCCCCATTTTCGGCCCCAATTTAGGATTGCCATCCCTCCCTCGGTCGAAAAGGCTAGAGGGCCCGGCCGAAACACTGATCCGGCAAACACTGATTTTTTAATTAGAAAACCTCAGTCTTTTCAAGAGCGAGCAGCTGCCGGACCGTGCTCGACGGCAAGCCTGGCTGGCTGCTGTATAGCCCGGTCCCCGAACCCTCCATCTGGGCGATGTTGCTCGTCGGCTTCGCGGGGCTCGTTGAGCGTGTCTTCGCCACCTTCGGCGCCGTTGTAGAAGGGGTGATGAGCGTGCCGCCAGCCTCCCTCGGGGTGAGACGCAGGGACCTTTCAGGCGTCGCTGAGCATCTTCACCAGCGGATCGGGCGATCCCCCGCCCCTCAGAGGCTGGCTCACCCTCTGGCCCGTATGCTGGGGCGCTGGAGGCAGCTTCATGGGTCGAGATAGATCACAACGCCGTACCTTTCGTCTGGCAGGGCGCGCTGCTTGACGGCGAGGGCTTGCTCATGCTCGGCGCGGCGAGACTTCTTCTCGGCAGCCTTCTCCTCCGCCGTCATCTCGATCGCGGCGACGGCCGCCTTCTTCTCGTCCGGCATCGCGGCGAGCTTCTGCCAGCGGCTGGACTGGACCTTGGTGACGCCGATGTCGGTTAGGCTTGGGGCCTCCCGTGGTATCACCGTGTTACCACGGGCGAGGGTGTCCTTCGGGCTTGCCCGCTCCCCCGTCTCCTTCATCTCCGCCAGGCGGCAGGCAGGAAAGCCTGCTTCCTCCGACGCCCTCCGAAAACGGTTTTTTTGGAGAAACTATTTTCCGCCGGGTGAAGCGCCTCGTCCCTCACCGTGACGCTCTCGGTTCAGGACGCCAGGATCGCGCAGTGCGCCTGCGTCATATCATCGCTGCGCGTTCGAGACCCCCGACCGTCTCGCCAACGGCGCTGCCTATGCCCGGGCCGCGCGGTCAGTGAGGACCAGAGTTCGAATCCCTCAAAAAGATGACTGCGCTCCGCCTCGATCATGGGGGGCTGCTCGCCGAAGCCGACCTGAGCGAGGTGTTAGAAACGCGACCGCACCGGGCAGCCTGCAGTCCGCCCGTGCTGTCTAAGCCACACAGGCGGTGGCCAGTCGGGCGAGGCGACCCGAAGGGGACGCTACCGGTGGGCAAGGGTGTGCTGCGCCGCGCGAATTGTCGCACCGCAGCGTAAACCGTAAGCGGACCACTGCCTTAGACGCCTCAATCGGAAGCGGACCCACTAGGGCAGCGACCGCCGACCTCCCGCCAATGTTTGTGGACAAGAGCCAGTTCGAAACCGTGTTGATCAACCTGGCCGCGAACGCACGCGACGCGATGGCGCGGACGGGCGTCCTGACCTTCGCCGCCGAAGTCGATCGGGTGGAGGGAAGCGACCGGGCGGAGATCGCCCCGGGCCTGAAGCCGGGGGCCTATTTGCGATTTTCCGTTCGCGACACCGGCGCCGGAATGTCGCCCGAGGTCTCGATCGGGTGGAGGGAAGCGACCGGGCGGAGATCGCCCCGGGCCTGAAGCCGGGGGCCTATTTGCGATTTTCCGTTCGCGACACCGGCGCCGGAATGTCGCCCGAGGTCCTGGCGCGCGCGACCGAGCCTCTCTTCACCACTAAGGCCAACGGCCAAGGGACCGGCCTGGGCTTGGCCACGGCCCGCGGATTCGTCGAGCAGAGCGGGGGCGGGATGCGCATCGAGAGCGCGCCGGGCGAAGGGACCGTCGTGACATTGTGGTTGCCTCTCGCGACGCCTGCGGCAGTCCCTGTCCCGTTGTCGTCGAATACGTTCGAAACCGTGTTGATCAACCTGGCCGCGAACGCACGCGACGCGATGGCGCGGACGGGCGTCCTGACCTTCGCCGCCGAAGTCGATCGGGTGGAGGGAAGCGACCGGGCGGAGATCGCCCCGGGCCTGAAGCCGGGGGCCTATTTGCGATTTTCCGTTCGCGACACCGGCGCCGGAATGTCGCCCGAGGTCCTGGCGCGCGCGACCGAGCCTCTCTTCACCACTAAGGCCAACGGCCAAGGGACCGGCCTGGGCTTGGCCACGGCCCGCGGATTCGTCGAGCAGAGCGGGGGCGGGATGCGCATCGAGAGCGCGCCGGGCGAAGGGACCGTCGTGACATTGTGGTTGCCTCTCGCGACGCCTGCGGCAGTCCCTGTCCCGTTGTCGTCGAATACGTTCGAAACCGTGTTGATCAACCTGGCCGCGAACGCACGCGACGCGATGGCGCGGACGGGCGTCCTGACCTTCGCCGCCGAAGTCGATCGGGTGGAGGGAAGCGACCGGGCGGAGATCGCCCCGGGCCTGAAGCCGGGGGCCTATTTGCGATTTTCCGTTCGCGACACCGGCGCCGGAATGTCGCCCGAGGTCCTGGCGCGCGCGACCGAGCCTGGTCGTCGAATACGGGGGCTCCCGCGGAGCGACGGACGATCCGCATTGTGGTCGTAGACGACGATCCGCTTGTACGTGCGCTGCTGGCCGAGCAGTTGATGTCGACTGCCTACAATGTGACGGCCTGTCCGGACGCGGAAATGGCGCTCGCCCTGCTGGACGCGGGCGAGAGCTTCGATCTGATGATTGCCCACCTTTCCATGCCAGGCATGGACGGCGTCGCCGCCATCCATTCTCTTGACCGGCTACGCCGCTGAGTTGGCGGAGGTCCGGGGAACGGGCGCAAACGCCTTCACGATCCTGCGCAAGCCCGCCAGCGAGCGGCAGCTTACCGAGTGCGTCGAGATGCTGTTGCAGTTGGGGACGGCAGCAAACGGAACCTTATGAGGGCTTCCAAGGTCTACCGCGACGGCGGCTCCTTGATCTGCCGTAAGCGAGTGAATGATCCGCCTTCGAAGCGATCAGTGAGTTAATACCGCTCCAGCGGTTTGCGGCTCTCGCCCTTGGACACGACAAGCACGGGGCGCCCCTCTGGATCAAGAACGCGCAGCGTTGCGGCGTGAGGCGGCCAGTCCTTTGGGGCGAGTCCGAAGAAGTTTGTCTTGTGCCACCACTCGACCTCTGTCTCCGAAACGATGGCCTTCGAGACGTCGAGGAACTGCAGTCGGTATCGCACTGGGCTAACCCCAAGATCGAGGCGTTCCACCCTAGGTGAAAACTCCTCGCTTGGTTTTGACACGGATCAACAAGAGGCGGTCGCCGCTTGCTCAGTCCAGGCTCTAGGTTAGCAGCGTAGCCTCGGAGGTTGAGCCAAGGGGCAGTGACTCCGTCTTTTGGCGACGTCCTTGACGTCCCCGCAGATTCACTTCGTGTTCTCCTCATATTCGGGGCTTGCGGACCGCCACGTCGTGGTAAACAGTCGTGCTAATTAGGAAGTAGGGGGGCACCATGGGTACACCGCGTCCTTTGAACGCCGCAGACGTTGCATCTGCCGTGTGTCAAACAAACTCGCGCTCAGTTCACGCAGCGTTGCTGGAGGCCCGGGTGGGTGCCGAATTGATCGGCACGCCTATGCTAGTATATTTTATTGACATGGCTATCGAAGAGGCGGTTGCGACGCTGTTTCGTAAAGAAACGCTTCCGCAAAACGGCGGATCGTCAAAGATTGTTGGGCCTGATTATTCGCTTCCGAAAGCCCATTGACGAGTTCGATAATCTCATCCCGTACGCTCTTCTGTCCGATCCGTAGAAACGCCCGAATGAGTTCTGCACCTTCGTCGGGCGAGGCCGGGGTTGTCATCTCCTGATCATGCGGCGCATCGACACTCATCATATTCCCCACCGAATTGGCGGCGTCCCCTTACGCTAAATTGGTCAACCGGAACAATTGTTCCCCTTTGGGAAGCTTGTAAGGACGTCGCCAACGACCATTATCGGCTTTTGTTCGTGTGCGATACGGCCGCGCCTCGGTCAGGTCGGGCGCGAGTGCCAGATTTCGGCAGCTCCGCGGTCTTGAGTCTGACGTCGACTGAGACCCGGGCCCGCCGCGCCAAAAGGCGCGAGGGCAGACGGCATGGGGGTTACTGCCGCCATTTCGGCTGGGGGGAGCCTAGCCCTCGCGCATTAGGTTGTGCGCCTTTAGGTGAACGAAGAAAAGCCGAAATCGGAATCGGCAGGCGTTAGCCTCCGCGAGTTCGGCGACGATTGCTCTTTTGGTTGCAGCGCGAGACGCCGGGCGGCCTTCACTTTTCGAACTCCTCGCCCAAGCGCCGCTGCGCCGATTTAAGGCGGCCGTTTCATGATGAGGAAGCCGGCCCGCTCCAGATGCTCCACGAGGCGAGCGGCGACCATCGCGGCCATTATCTCGTCGGCGTTGTGAAAGCGCTTTCGGCCCTCGAAGCGATCGGCATGGTGATCCGATCAAATATCTCCCCGATCAGAACATGGGCCTGCCCCGCCGTCAGGTCATCCGCGACGACGTGGTCGTCAATGAGCAGACGAAACATAGTCCGGGAGTCGCCTGGCGTCTCAAGCTCGATCACAATCCGTCGAAGAATCGCCTCACCCCCAACGGATTATCCGGCAGCTAAGCGCTGAAACGCCAGAGCTTCGTTGGAGGTACGCTGACGCGCCAGACTACAGCCGATCATGGCCGTGGGCGCGCCAACGCTTCCCCGCCAGATGTACGACCCAAACAGCTCCAAGACTTACCGCGGCAATCCCGACTATGAAAGCGGCGAAGACGTACTCTTCCATGACGCAGACCGAGCTTGACCACTGGCCCTCAACCCGCACCGACCCTACTCCGTTCCTTAGGCGCCCGCCGCTCGCAGAACCTGGCAGCATATTCAGACAATCGAGCAGCACCTTTACCAAGCCCGTTTGTCTGCCAGCCGTCTTCCGAGGGACGCCCGCAGGGCGAGGGACCGTGCCGTTCACGAGGATCGTCGGCGGGAGTGCTCTCACTTACGGATGAGACGCTTTAGCTCGTCAATCTGATCGACCTTCCGTGGCTCAAGGCCCGACGATTGCCGGCCCAAACCAGCGCCGGAACCGCCGTCCATCCTTGTCGCCGAGTCCAGCCCGATGTCCTTCCCGGCTTTGCGGGCGATCACAAGCGCGATGTCCCGCCAGCGGCGGCGTTCGTCGGCAGATTGGGCGCGCTTCTGCATTAGACGAGCTTCAGAATGAGCGTCGGGACCGAGTTCGCGAAACAGCATATCGGCGTCCGCCGCGATCCTCCGCGTCCTCTCTCGTCGTCGGCGCAACCAGGAAAGGATTTGTTCGCGCATTTCCATAGAGGCCATTGCGCCACAATCGGGAGCTAAGCGCAACGTTCAGAGCGCGATTCGGTCCCCCGCCTGTTACCATTCGATCTATGCCCCGCGACGGCTCACTCACCCTTTCGGATGTTCGCGGCCAGCACCTATGGCTTGTCTGCGATCCCTGCGGCAGGCGCGGGCGGTTTAATGTCGCACGGCTCATTGAAAAGCACGGCGACGCTCGCCTACCGATCTTAGGCTTGTCCTGGCGAACTGCCAGAGGGCGGGCTCGCACAGCGTGCATGACGTGTGCAAGGCGGTTTATCGCCCCCGAATGATTTAGCCCTTAGTCCCGCTGTACAAGGTGCCCAAGGCGGCAGATCGTGCGGCGCGGGGAACGAAATACGTGAGGGGCAATCATGCTGATTCATTGGCGGGACGGCGAGCCGCCAGAAGCATATCGCGACAGGCGGCTATTGCTCATTGGGCAGGCTCAGAACACAGGCCCGGAACTGCCCGAGGCGGATGTTTGCATAGGTCATTGGCATGAAGGCGAATGGGGCTTTGTCCCGGTGAGGCAGCCCGGCATCTCTGGTGACCAGCCCAGACATAGGTTGAGGGTGCTGCATTGGGCGGAGCTAAAGGAGGGGGAGCTTCCAACCCATGTGAGGGGCCTAAGCGGGTCTGATTTTAAAGGATGAGGCTGTCTCGCAAAGAGAAAGGGCGCGCCGAAAGCCGCCCGACCGCTGCGAGCATACCCGCCAACATGTGAGCCGCTCCGCGCCTGCGGCGAAAGGCAGGCTGACAAAAATTACCACGCAACAGTAGCCTTTTCCGTTGGAGGGGCTTGCTATGCGTGTGATTGGTGTTTTGGCGTCGGCGCTCGCGCTGGCGGGGTGTGCGACGCACGCGAACGATATTGCGGCGGCCTATGTCTCGCCGATCCAGTACCAGAGCTTCACGTGCTCGCAGCTACGCGAGGAAGCAGCTCGAGTGTCGTCGCGAGCGGCACTGGCCTCCTCCGGACAACAGGATCAGAATGCGAGCAACGATGCTGTCGCG
This sequence comes from uncultured Alphaproteobacteria bacterium, assembly GCA_963748545.1. Taxonomy (GTDB): domain Bacteria; phylum Pseudomonadota; class Alphaproteobacteria; order Rhizobiales; family Beijerinckiaceae; genus Roseiarcus. The sequence continues at coordinate 34,994 of CAVVJO010000053.1, read as the reverse complement.
ACGGGCGTGGCGATTGTCCTGTTCTGGCCCGCGGCGTTCCTCGTTCACGGCAATGGCGCAAACGCCCAGGAAGTTGCTCAACTCAAGGGGGACATGGACGCTATCGAGCAGGCCAACATTCAGCGAAAATGCGGAATCGAATTCAAGCGGCCGCCAGCAAGCTGAAAGAAAGGCCGCCGAGTTCGCCCCGGCGGCCGATCCGATCTTCCGCGCCATCCTCAGACGGCAGCGCCCTGTACGCGAAGCACAGCACGGCTCAGAAGGAGAGCGCGGTCGCCCTGTCTCATGGGCTCTGCTCTTCGCCCGTAGGCGACCTCGTCAATCGCCAGAATCGCAATCGACTGCGCTCTCACGCCCGCGGGCCCCAGATCGGAAACGCCAACGTCGATCTTTCTCGCTGTCAAATCCCTCCACTGGCGCTCTCCTCCCGTCGCCTGACAGGCTATCAGGAAGTCCTACTCGTATAGTTGTCTTTAAGTGTCTTGAAACGCTCATGTTTCCCGAAGGAAGCGGCGGGCGTATGATATAGGGGTAGCGCCTGGGTAGCGGATCGGGGGCCGAGGTTGTCGCTAGGTCGCGGCAGGATTGTTCGATGCCGGTACATCTTTGGAGGTTTTTCGGATGGAAAACAGTGTGGCCGTGGTTGTTCGCTCGCCGAGGAACAGGGCTCACGTAACCAACGATCCGCGCAGACTTGCGGCTCATGTCGACAAGAGGACGCATGATGGCCGGATGTTCGGCGACATCTATGACAGCGTGGCGGCGGACTTTCCGGGCGCTGATGGTGTGAAGGTTCGGCAAATCGCGCTCTTGCGCTTCGAGCTTGAGAAGGCGCGTGCGGCTGGCACGCTTTCGCTCGAAGACACCGTGCGCGTGAGCCATCTGATCGAGCGGCGGGAGAACGCGCTTCGCCTTGCTTTGCGCCAGCGCCAGATCGCAAAGTCTTCCGAGGGCATCAGGGCTCGTTTGGCGACGCGGTACCAGGGCGGTCTGCCTTGACCCTCAGGGCGACCGGGAGGACGTTTGCACAGGGTGGTCAGGCCCGCCTCGATCTTTGCCGCCCAGGTCCTGCCAGAGGCCACCTGACACGGCCCGCGCGGCCAATTCTGCTGCTCGCGCGGAGGCCGTCCCATGACCAACATCATCCAAGTGATGGACGATGCCGAGATCGGCTTTGCCCGGTGGTTTGACGGGCCATCGTGGGACGCGTGGCGCGTGATATTGCGCGCCGCCTATGCCCTGCCGCTTTCGCCGCAGGAGCTTATCACCTTCGGGGAGCTTGCCGGTGGACGTTCGCCGCCGTCGAAGCGTGTTCGGGAGCTTTATGTCGTGGGCGGAAGGCGTGGCGGGAAGGACAGCGTCGCAAGTCTGCTCGCCGTGTTTGCGGCGACGATTGAGGAGGCTCACGCCGGTCGGCTGCGTCCAGGCGAGAAGGCGCTGGTGCAACTTCTCGCCGTCGACCGTGAGCAGAGCAAGATTGTCCTCGGCTACATCCGCTCGTATTTCGACGAAATCCCCGATCTCCGGGCGATGGTCACGAGCGAGACCCGCAACGGGTTCGAGCTAAGCAACGCAGTTGCGATCTCGATTACGACCAACAGCTTCCGGCAGGTTCGGGGGCAGACTATCCTGCTGTCCATCTTTGACGAGGTGGCCTTCTGGAAGTCGGAGGACACGGTCAAGCCTGATTATGAGACGTATCGGGCGGTGTTGCCGGGGCTAGCGACGATCCCCGACGCCATGCTGGTCGCGATCTCCTCGCCCTATCGCAAGGCTGGGCTTCTCTACGAAAAGTGGAAGGCTCACTACGGCAAGGACAGCGACGACGTCTTGGTGGTTCAGGCGACATCGCGCCAGTTGAACCCGACGTTGCCCGCGTCGCTAGTCGAGCAGGCTCTTGAGGACGACCCCGAGGCGGCTCGGGCGGAGTGGCTGGCGGAATGGCGCAACGACATCGCGAGCTTCATTGACATTGAGATGATCGAGGCGTGCACAGATCGAGGCGTCCTGGTTCGTCCGCCGCGTCTGGGGACGCGCTATGTCGCGTTCATTGACGCAGCCTCGGGGACTGGTGCCGACGCCTTTGGGGTTGCGATTGCCCACAGGGAGAAGGACACGGACGAGATCGTGCTCGACCTTGCGCATGAAGTGCGGCCCCCGTTCTCGCCGTCCGCCGTAATCGCCGAGGTTTGCGCGCTGCTCAAGGGCTACGGCGTGACGGCGGCGACGGGCGACAAGTACGCGCCGGGGTTTGTCGCCGAGGGCTTCGCGCGGCATCAGGTTCGATACGCTTACAGCGAGCGGGACAGGTCGCAGATTTACGTTGAGGCCTTGCCCTTGCTCACCAGCGGGCGCGCCCGGTTGATAGACAGCAAACGTTTGCGGACGCAGTTCGCTTCCCTTGAGCGCCGGACCTCGTCGGGCGGTCGGGACCGGATCGATCATGGGCTGAACGGTCACGATGATCTTGCCAACGCGGCGAGTGGCGCGCTGGTCGAGGCGGCGACGGGTCGGAAGCCGATGGTCATCAGCGCCGAGGCTCTGCGCGCGGTTTCACAGCCGGACCCGTGGCGCATGCGGGAACGAGCATTCTTCTGAGTTGAATTGATAAGCGGACCCCGCTGCTCGGCCGTTCACGCAGCCGGCGTCGACGTAGTGGCTTGAAAAAATCGTTGTTCTCGGATCGCCGTTGTCTGTACCACTACGATGTACGTACGATTTCGGCGACAGGCGAACCGCCTCCAGGCCAGCTTAGTTGAGACCCGCCGCGTCGATGGGAAGGTCGTGGCCGAGCGGCGCGCTCGGATCGGTTGATGCAGGCGACTCGATCCGCGGGCGCATCGGCTTCTGGACCAAGCTCCGGGGTCGATTGGCTAGTCTGAGTAACCGCGTCAGCCCGGATGAGCACGCCATTGCTGCGCTCCACGCTCGCATTCCGATGCCGACACTGGACGAGCAAAGGGCCATCCAAGAGGAATGAACGCTCCGGGCCGTCCACCGGCCGCCGCGCGGCGTCGCAGAGCCGCGAGCGGTTGAGCGCGCCAGCCAGGGCGCTGGCGGGCCCGGCGATAGGGGGTGGATCGCCGTGGAGATCATGCCGGATCAGATCGAGCCGGAGAGCAGTGTGGAAGGGCGGTCACATCGCAAAAGCACTTTCGGCTTTCGGCTCGCGAAAACGGGAAGGCAGGAAAGCGTGCTTCCACCGACGCCTTCCGAAAACGGTTTTTTGGAGAAACTATTTTCCGCCCGACCATCTCGCCAACGGCGCTCCCTATGCCCGGGCCGCGCGGTGTTGCGGGGAGGCGAAGCTCGACCTGCCCTGCGCCGCGTCCACCGGCCGCGCCGCCGCTGCCCGGGAAAGGTGGCAAAGGGTCCTATTCTATCCCCTTCGCCAAGCACCGCGCGAGCGACCGCTTCGTGCGCACTCCCGACGCGAAGAGTTGACATGACACGGTCGTGGCAGATGGCGGCCGCAAGACAGCGCGTCGCTGGAAAGCATTCGGTGGCGCCCAATATGCCTGTCGGTTAAGTTCGCGGGCAGCCGCCGAAGGATGACGGCTGCGACCGACCTCGCCGCATCGCTTATCGGAGACGCCTTTCATGCCGCGTTCCATTCTCGCATCCAAACTTGTTGCCTCGGCCCTCGCCGGCCTGATGTCGAGCCTAGGCATCTTGCCCGTGATGGCGTGCACGGCGCTCGTGTTTAGGTCGCAGGACGGGACTGCCATCTATGGCCGGACGATGGAATGGGGCGCCTCCGACCTCAGGTCCGAATTGGCGCTTGTCCCGCGTGACACGTCGTTCAAGTCTGCGCTCGGCGAAGGCCAGACCGGCATGGAGTGGAAGAACCGCTACGGCTTCGTCGGCGTGAACGCCGCGGGCCTCCCCTACGCCACCGACGGAATGAACGAAGCCGGACTTACAGTCGGCGTTCTCTTCTTCCCCGGCTTCGCCGAATTCGAGGAACCAAGCGACCAGCAATCTGCAACGGTCAGCAGCGTCGACCTCGCCAACTATCTGCTCAGCAATTTCACGACGGTGGGCGAGGTGCGACAGGCAATGCCTAGCATCCGCGTCGTGCGCAATCCCGAGATCGAGAAGGCGTTCGGCACGCCAATTCCGATCCATCACATCGTCACGGACGCGACCGGCGCGTCGATCGTCATTGAATACACAAAGGGCAAACTCTCGATTTATGACAACAAGGTCGGCGCCATGACCAACTCGCCGAATTATGATTGGCATCTCCTAAATCTGCGCAATTACGCAAACCTGCAGCCGCTCGGCGCTCCGGCGTCGCGCAACATCGACGGCGTTTCTCTGGCGCCGTTCGGCGCCGGAAGCGGAATGCTCGGCTTGCCCGGCGATTTCACGCCGCCGTCCCGGTTCGTCCGCGCCGTAGCATTCGTCAATACGATGATGCCTGTTAAAGACGCCGCCGAGGGCGTGAGCGCGGCGTCGACGATGTTGAATAACTTCGACATCCCTCAAGGGCTCGTTCGCGAAGGCGCGAGCCCCGAGGATTTTCATCTTGGCTACACACAATGGTCCGTAATCGCCGATACCCGCCACAAAGTTTATTACTATTGGACCATGTATGACCGGCGAATGCGTAGCGTCGATTTCAGCAAGCTCGATTTCAACGCCAAAAAGGTCTCGACCTTCCCGCTGGACCGGGTGCGGGCTGAGGACATCGAAGATCGCTCGGCCGATTTCTCGAACTGATCGACTTGCGGCCCCTGGCTGCCCGTGGCGTTTTGGTCAGCGAGGTGCGGGACGCACGGGGAACACTTACGCACGACAGAACCTTTCCCTGTAAATCGTTGGCGCTCTTGCGTTGTTGGCCGCCTTCGGCACCGTGGTGGCGGCGATAGGGGCGGCCAGTACCTGAATTGGCTTGAGCTGCTTCTGGCGTGTCAGTTGGTCAAGTTGACTGTCTTGTCTGCGCAGGCATCAACATTGGACACATCCGCCGACTGACCGTCGGCGTATTTCACATGCAAATCCACGCGACATTTGTTGCCTTGCGGTACTCTAACCGACGTCCATTGGCCGGCCTTCAGCGCGCCTAGCACTTTATTCCAGTTGGCCGAGCCGCTCTTGGCCGCCTGCAGCTCGACAAGATCGGCGTTGCGCCAGTTTATCACCTTCACCGTGACTGTGCCGTCCGCAGCGTCTTCAGCTTTGGCTTGGACTTCGTGGGCGCGGCTGCGGTCGGCGCCAACTCCGAGTTCTGTGCGAGCGCTGGCTCCGCGACGAGGGCGAACAGCGCCGCTGCGATCGTGACGGCCATCCGTCTCCTCATGAACCTCCTCCCTGCACCTCGCGCGAGCCGACGATGAGTTGAGTGAGCATGGCCGCCAACGATGGCGAAAGAGAAGCCGTGAGGTTCAGGACAAAAGCGGCTGTCCTCGATCGTCTGGACTTTGCGGCCACAGTCCGAGCCGGTGCGGCCTGCTCTGTTCGCGCGCGTCCGTTATCGACTGACTATTCGCGAGGCCGCCGACAGGCTGACGCTAGCCACGCCCGACGACCTCGCATCGGCGGTCGCCCTTCGCCCTCTGCGTCGAGGGCCGCAAGCGGGCGCACAGCGCCGCCCGCACGAGTTGCGTCAGACGTTCGACCATGGCGGCCGCCCTCGCGGCTTCACCGCCGAATCCGCCAGAATCGACTCTTCATGACCGCCGCCCGGACCCGCGCCCCCACCGACCTCTGCTCGCCGAGAACCTCCCCGGGCGCCGCATCGCTCGTGCCGAGCCGACGACGGCGACCAACGGCGGGAGCCTCTTAGCCTCCGAAATGCGCACCTACACCGATCGGCCGATCCGTCGCCCTCCCGTCATCCGCAAACCGTTACCACGGCCGTCCCGCGCGGCGCCGCCGAGCGCCAATCCCCATAGCGCCCCCGCGGCGCCGGACGCTGACCAGACGCCGGCCCTGCGGCCCGCACTTACGCCCGCGTCAGGGCCAGCATCCGAAGCCTTCGTAGGAGCGTCCGTTCCCGGACGCTTGGCGAAATCGACCCTTTCCCCCCTGCAAAGTCGGCCCTATGAACGAGCGAGAAGCGGAAGAAAGCGGACTTTGGGTAAAGGTGTTGGGCTGCGCCCGTGCTATAGTGGGCTCACTTGATAATGGGCTAAGAATGACAGTGTTTTACATTTTAATTCGACGCTGAAGGGGAATGCGATGCAACGCTTGGCTTTGTTCGCTTGCGCATCGATCGCCTGCTTGACGAGCGAGGTTAGCGCGTCGCCGCTGGATTTGCCGGGCATCGCGTCGGATTTGTCCTTCATCGAGGGCCAAGTGGAGAAAACTCTGGCTTCGCTCGGTTCCCCTACTGCGTCCGGCCCATATCCTGTCTATGGAGGCGACAGCGGAACGTGGACGACAACAAGTCCCTCGGACGGCGCGATGGGATGGACGAGCGGGTTTTTCCCCGGCGAGCTATGGCTCCTGTATCAGGCGACAGGCTCGCACAAGTGGCTCACGGCGGCGCAGACATGGACCGCCCCGCTGGCCACGCAGGCCTCCTCGACCGGCCGGCCGGACCCCACTGACATCGGCTTCATCATCGGGACGAGTTTTGGCAACGGATATCGGCTGACGGGAGACCCGAGTTACAAACCGGTGCTCATCACCGCAGGCAATTCTTTGGCGTCGCTCTACAATCCGGCGGTCGGGGCGATTCGCTCCTGGACCTTCAAGCCATACGAACCTCCAGCCTTCGCCGTCATCATCGACAGCATGATGACCCTTGGGCCGTTGCAATGGGGGGCCAGCAATGGCGGCACCTCTGATTGGGCGACAATCGCGACGACGCACGCCCAGACGGTGACGACCAACCTCGTCCGCCCGAACAGCAGCACGTACGAGGTCGCCGTTTTTAACCAGACAACCGGAGCGCTCAAGAGCCGGGGCACATTCGCGGGCTATTCCGATAGCTCGACGTGGGCGCGGGGGCAGGCCTGGGCCATGTATGGATTCGTGCAGGCTTATCAGACGTCGGGTAACCCAGCATTCCTGACGACGGCGGAAGATGTCGCGAACTATTTCGTCGCCAATGTGCCGACGAAGGATGACTATATCCCCCCCTGGGATTTCGACGCGCCCGGGTCGCCTCCGTTGGACACCTCCGCGGCGGCTATTGCCGCGGACGGGCTCGTTATCCTCAGTACGGTTGCCGGGACGGCGGCCCTCAGGATGCAATACCTCGCGGACGCCGAGAACATACTGGAGTCGCTCAGCGCCAACTACCTTGACCATGGGCTCCTTGGCGAGTCCGTGCTGCTCGATGGATTCCCGGGCGTGGGTGGGACGGATACCGCGTTGATCTACGGCGACTATTATTTCACCGAGGCGCTGTTGCGATTGCAGAACGTGCTCGACGGCAAGCCTGGCTGGCTGCTGTATAGCCCGGTCCCCGAACCCTCCATCTGGGCGATGTTGCTCGTCGGCTTCGCGGGGCTCGGCTACGCGGGGTATCGCCGGGCGAAGGTCGTCGTCGCCATTTGATAGATCGCGCGACCCTGCCCGATCATGCTCGATGCGCAGCGCCCGGACGACTCCAGCACGCGCTTGAAGTGGAGCTTCCCAACCACTCGGCTCAGGGCGGCGGTTGCCAGCTGATCGGCCGAGGCGCGTCATAGAATTGGTCGAGCTGACCGCCGTTATCGCGTAGAGGGCCTCCGCCTGCTCGACCAGACGAAAACCACACGGGTTACGCTACGTGGTGATTACCCGCCCGTCTCGCCGGCCCCGCGTGGCGGGGGTCTGCGACTGACCGGGGTTCGTCCGGCACGAGGCCGAGCAGGAGTTCGAGGGAGACGCCGCCTCGGTCTCTGCGCGTGCCCTCGTGTCAGTCTACCCCGCAAAATTTTCGGCCTGACGCGACGGCGGTGGGGGCCTCCACAAATTTTGGGCCGGAGCGAGGGACCGTTCCGACCCAAAATTGAGAGGGTGACGCGGGCTGCTCATGAACGGCGCGTCGGCGGCCGCGGTGTTTTGCGATCCTCCCTACAACGTCCGCGTCCGATCGATCGGCGGCCGTGGCCGCGTTCGCCACCGCGAATTCGCCTTTGCATCCGGCGAAATGCACCCTGCTAAGTTTCGAAGATTTCTCCTGGAGACCCTTGGCAACGGGGCTCGAGCATCGACGCCCAGCGCGGTTCACTACGTGTGCATGGATTGGCGCCACATCGACCTCCTCATCGACGTCGGCCGTGAGCTGTTCAGCGGCATGTTGAACCTGGTCGTCTGGAACAAGACGAACCCAGGACGGGGTCGTTCTATCGGTCTCAGCACGAACTGATTGCGGTCTTCCGGGTCGGGGATGCAATCGCACCTCAACAACATTGAACTCGGCCGATTTGGTCGGAACCGTTCGAACGTGTGGACCTACCCCGGCGTCAATACATTCGGGAGGGAAAGGATGCAGGCCCTCGCGAGCCATCCGACGCGTCGACATTCGCGTGATCCAGGTGTTGTTGGGCCATGCGAAGCTCGAGACGACCGCGCTCTACACCCGCGTCGCCGTCAGCACGGTCCGCGACATCGAGAGTCCGCTGGACCGGCTCGACGTCAAGCTGACGAAGAAAACGCCGTCCGCCTGACCAGAGCCGCGTGGCGCGGCCTCCCCTGGAGGTCGCCGACGTCTTTCGCGCCCACGGGGCGACGTGGCGCGAGGCCAACGCCGGTCACGTGAGCCTCGCCCAGTTGAAGGTCATGTCGGCGATCGAGACCTGTCGCACGGCAGCGCCAAGCGCGAATGTTCTTGGGACACGTCGAGCGCTGCGAGGACTGTGCGCACGAACGCGTCGCCTACAACTCCTGCCGGAATCGGCATTGCCCGAAGTGTCAGGCCGCGGCGGCGCGGCGATGGCTCGAAGACCGCGAGGCCGAGCTCCTGCCGGTTCCCTACTACCACGTCGTCTTCACCCTGCCGGCCGCGATCGGCGCCATCGCGTTCCAGAACAAGGCCGCCGTCTACGACCTGCTGTTCCGGAGCGCCTCCGAGACGCTGACCACCATCGCCGCCGATCCGAAGCATCTGGGCGCCCGCGTCGGCCTCACCGCCGTGCTCCACACCTGGGGCTCGGCGCTGACCCACCATCCGCATGTCCACGTCATCGTTCCCGGCGGCGGCCTGTCGCCGGACGGGTCGCGCTGGATCGCCTGCAAGCGTGGCTTCTTTCTGCCGGTGCGGGTGCTGTCGCGCCTGTTCCGCCGCCTCTTCCTCGAAGGGCTCGCTGCACGTGCTGCCCAGCGGCTTCCACCGCATCCGACATTACGGTCTGCTCGCCGGCGCGCCGCGGGCGAACAATATCGCGCGCGACCGACAGTTGCTCGCCGCGGCGGAGGCTGCGCCCCAGCCCTCGCGCGAGGCCGACAAACCGGCTGGAGACGTCTCCCCGGCGCGCCGCTGCCCCTGCTGCGGCGGCCGGATGCTCATCGTCGAGACGTTCGAAGGCGCGCGCCCGGCGCGGCAGCGCCCGCCGAGCCGGATCAGGATCGACACCTCATGACCGCCGCCGCGCCGCCCGCCCTCCCACATCTTCGATCGCATTCGCTCGCGGCCGCGTCCCGGACCACGACCGCAATGCCCTCGCAACCTCGACAGACCCCGATCACGCGCCCTATTCGCGCCCGTCCCTCACATTCGCGCGATCCAATCCGATCGGAGCCGTCCCGCCCATCAACGCGATCCGCGGCTTCAAGCGTCATCCTCAGCCGACGCGCCCGGTCCGCGACCCCGAAATCCCCATAGCGTCGCGCTCCGACCGGGCCCCAACCTCCCCGCGGTTTCCTCCTTGTGAGGCTTTCGGACGCCCGCCCCCGGCGGCGCGCCAACCGTCGTGCAAGGGGCCGGCGTCCGAAACCCTTCAACATAGCGGCCCTCCGCCGATGGCTTGTCGAATGTGCAAAATGCGACCGCAAGCAGGCATTCGGACTTGGTCCTGGTCCGCGGGCACGCGCGCGGAAAATACCGTTTCGGAAGCGGCTCCGAGCGTGTGGGATCGACTTGGTGCGATATGTTCGTCCCTGTAATCGAGCGAGTCGACGTCAGGTTGTAGGCCGGGGGGTAAGATCGCGCCTCGCAATAGCCGCCTTCCTATCCTCAGTCTTCGACCGCCAAGCAGTCGAAGGAGCAACGACGATATGCCGATAACAACAAACCTAAGTCGGCTTTGGTTTACTCAAGGACATCCGACTCAGGTTAGCCGCATCGGTGCCTTGCTCTGGAGGTTTTTCCTCTTGGCTCCCGCTTTCCTGGCCGCATCCGCGGTTTGTGCGCAGGCGCAACGGCTCTCTCCGTCCGAGGCCCGCGCCATCGCCAAGGAAGCCACGATCTATGGCTTCCCGCTCGTTGACAGCTATCGCATTCAGTACTCCTACTTTGTCGACCGCAGTGGCGCGGAGTTCAAGGCGCCATGGAACACGCTTAGCAACACCGCGCGCGTCTTCACCCCGGACGACAAGGCGATCCAGACGCCGAACTCCGACACGCCGTACTCGTTCCTGGGGGCTGATCTCAGGGCGGAGCCGCTCGTCCTTACCGTGCCGGCGATCGAAAAGGGGCGTTATTACTCCCTACAGTTTATCGACATGTACACATTCGACTTCGCGTACGTCGGAAGCCGAACGACTGGCAATGACGCGGGGCGCTTCCTCTTGGCCGGTCCGGACTGGAAGGGCGAGACGCCGCCCGGCGTCAAGGGCGTGATCCGCTCGGAAACCGAGTTCGCCTTCGTCCTCTACCGGACACAGCTTTTCGATCCCGCTGACATCAACAACGTCAAGGCAATTCAGGCGGGGTACAAAGTCGAGCCTTTGTCGCAGTTCCTCGGCGAGCCATCGCCCCCCGCGCCGCCCGCCGTGGACTTCATCAAGCCCCTCGGTGTCGACGCCGAGAAGACTTCGCCCGAGTTTTTCAACGTCCTGGACTTCGTCCTTCAGTTCTGCCCGGCTAACCCGTCGGAGCGCGACCTCATGGCGCGCTTCGCCAAGCTCGGGTTGGGCGCGCACGCGGGCTTCGATGTCAAGGCGTTGTCGCCGGAGATTCGCCAGGCCGTTGCCGATGGCATGGCCGACGCCTGGGCGACGTTCAAGAGTTACAAGGAGACTGAACTTGACACCGGCAAGAGGACCAGCGCCGACGCCTTCGGAACGCGCGCGTTCCTGAACGGCGACTATATGGCCCGGCTGTCCGCCGCAGTGCTAGGCATCTATGGCAACTCGAAGGACGAGGCGATCTACCCGGTCTACTTCGTCGACGACCACGAGAGGCCGCTCAGCGGCGCCGACCGGTATACCCTCCGCTTCGGCCCCGGTCAGCTTCCACCGGTTAACGCCTTCTGGTCGCTCACGCTCTACGAACTGCCGTCAAGCCTTCTCTCCGCGAATCCGCTAAACCGCTACTTGATCAATTCGCCAATGCTCCCAAACCTCAAGCGCGACGCTGACGGCGGCGTGACGCTGACCGTGCAGCAGAACTCGCCCGGCGGCGAAGAGGAGGCGAACTGGCTACCGGCGCCGAGCGGGCCCTTCATTTTGGTGATGCGTCTTTATTGGCCGAAGCCAGAGGCGCTTGATGGTCAGTGGAAGGCGCCGCCGCTGGTTGTCGCGAGCGCGTCCGGTGCATCCGAGACATCTGCGGAAGTCGCCGTCAACCCAGACAACTTCGTCCGCGCCGAGAGCGACCTCTATTTCCACAACATCGTCCAGGACGGCGGCTTCGGCAAGTTCCTTCATCGCCGCGAGCCGGCGGCGATCGACAATCAGACGGTCATCCGTCTCAATCGCGACACGCTCTATTCCGCGGCGGTCTTCGATCTCGACGCCGGGCCGGTCACGATCACCCTTCCTGGGGCAGGCAAGCGTTTCATGTCGATGCAAATCATCGACGAGGACCAGTACACGCCGAAGGTCGTCTACGACGCCGGAAGCACAACCGTCACGAAGGGGGATATCGGGACTCGCTATGTCATCGCGGCCGTCCGGACGCTGATCGACCCGAACAATCCGAAGGACGTCGAAGCCGTCCATGCCCTCCAGGATGCCATAAAGGTCGACCAGCCAGGGGGACCTGGAACGTTCGAAACGCCGAATTGGGATCAGGGGAGCCAGGCCAAGGTGCGCGAGCACTTGCTGGCCCTTGCCTCGATGCTTCCCGATACCAAGGGGATGTTCGGGCCGAGGGGCGAGGTCGACCCGGTTAGGCACCTGATCGGATCGGCCTCTGCCTGGGGAGGCAACCCCGAGAAGGACGCCCTCTATCTCAACTTCACTCCGACAAAGAACGACGGCCGAACCATCTACCGGCTCGACGTCAAGGACGTACCGGTAGAAGGCTTTTGGTCTGTAAGCGTCTACAATGCGAAGGGGTATTTCGAACCTAATCCCCTAAACGCCTATACGCTCAACAACATTACGGCGAAGCCGAGCCCCGACGGTTCAATCGCTATCCAGTTCGGCGGCTGCGACCAAAAGATCGCAAATTGCCTCCCGACACCCTTCGGATGGAATTATCTGGTGCGGCTATACCGTCCGCGCCCGGAAATTCTGACTGGATCGTGGATCTTCCCAAAGCCTCGACCGGTGAACTGAAGCGATTTCGGCAAAATCTTTAGGCGACTGACCGCGTCGATTGCCGCCGCCCTTAGCGCCGGCATCGAATGATCCCAACCGGCTTCGCGAGGTCCTTAACGGCGCCAAGCCGTCACCTTCAAAGCGGGGGAAGCGTCTCTGGAAGCAATGCCTGCTCAGCTCCCCATTCGGCGCGCTCTCGATTTCGATCCGCGACGGAAGCTCTACGTCGACTCTGCCCATCCGCCGTACGCCGCAAGCGCCCCGGTCCCGAAAGTCCCGGTACCGGCGCTTCGCGCACATTGCGGCCGATCGCTGGCGGATTTGCGAACGGGCCATGTCCGACCCAATGCCGCCCTTCCCGTTGGGCCCGGTACGCGCCGTGAGCGTAAGTACCAAGGTAGTTCATCTTCAGGACGGCGGCGCGTCGCCGGCCTGCGGTTGCCCTAGACGGGGCAATTACCTAATTTGTCCGCCGCGTACACCCGGGGCGTGGCAGGGGCATGCCTGATCGAACGATCCGATCGCCGTCGAAGGCGTATCGCAAACAGGGGGATGTCATGAGGGCTGACTGGCAAGAGCGGCCGACGCGGAGCGCCCTGGCGCTCGGAGTCCTTGGACTGATGGGCCTGGTAAGCAGCGCAGCGGACGCCGCCGTTCGCATCGAAGGCCAGGTTCAGGCCGGCGGCGGCGCAGTCGCGGGTTCAACCGTGACGCTATGGGCCGGGAGCGGCGGCGAGCCGAGGCAACTGGCAGAAACCAAAACGGCGGAGGACGGCAGCTTTGCGCTTGGCGCGGAAGAGACGCCCGGACCGGGCGTGAGCCTCTATGTGATCGCCCATGGCGGCGTCCCCTCGGTCAACAAGAGCGCGGGCGACAATCCTGCGCTAGAGTTTCTGGCGGTGCTGGGCGGCGCCGCCCCCGGCGCGCCTCACCATCAACGAGATGACGACCATCGCGTCGGTCTGGACGAACGCGCAGTTCCTCGACGGCGGCGGCGATCAAGGGTCCTGCGCTCAGCCTCAGCATCGCCGCGGCCAACGTCCCGAACTTCGTCGACCTGCAAACCGGCGGATGGGGCGGGCCCATTCAGGACCCGCTCAACGGCGGTCAGACGCTGACGATGGCGAATTTCGCCACGCTCGCCGATGCGCTCGCCGGCTGCGCGACGCGGGTCACGCCCATCGCCTGCGAAATGCTTTTCCAGGCGGCCAAGTCGCCGAAGGGCGACGCGCCGAGCAGATACGCTGACGGCGGCCGAGACCATCGCGCGCGCTCCCTGGTATCTGCCCGGCAGAGTGTTTGCGCTGCTCGACTCGTTCTATCCGGTTCCGATTGGCAAGAACCTGCGCCCGGTTCCTTTCATGCCCTATCTCAACACCGCGCCGAGCGCCTGGGTGCTGCCGCTCAAATTCGACGGCGGCGGCTATCGCGCCGGCGGCAAGGCAATGTTCGACAGCGAGGGCAACCTCTGGGTCGGCGACAATTTCACCATCGGCTGGCAGGCGTCGGACGCGTTGTGGCAGGGCAACGCGACCAAGTTCGCGCCGAACGGCCGCCCGCTCTCGCCGATCACCACCGGCTTCTCCGGCGGGGGCATGGAGGGCGGCACCTTCGGCGCCGCGATCGACGCCAACGACAACGCTTGGCTCACCAGCTACGGCAGCAAGTCGATCACCGTCTTCGACAAGACCGGCAAGCCGCTGACGCCGCCCGAGGGCATCACCTTTGGCGGCCGGCTCGGCTTGATGCAGGGCGTGATCGTCACGCCGAGCGGCGACGTCTGGGTTCTGGGCGTCGAGAAGAGCCAGCTTGTCTATTTCCCCAAGGGCGATCTGACCAAGGGCCGGATCGTCTGCGAGGGCGATAGCGCCGAGCCGTGCAAGTCGTTTCGCGCGCCGTTCCATCTCGCCATCGACCAGCAGGACCGGATTTGGGTGTCGAACAGCGGCGTCGACCACGTCACGCGATTTCCCGCATCTGATCCGACAAAGGTCGAGAATTTCAAGGTCGGCTACAACAGCAGCGGCCTCGCCATCGACAGCCAGGGCAATGTCTGGGTCACCGACCGGTTCGGCAACGGGCTTCTCGGCATGATGCATCTGGTCGACATGGGCGTCCGGCTGAAGCTCGAAGGCGTCGATGCGGCCTCCGACTATCTGACGAAGACGATGTCCGAGCAGAAGGGCGGCCGGTTCGGCGGCAGCGTGAACCTCCTTCGGCCGGACGGCTCGCCCTATCCGGGTTCGCCGTTCCAGGGCGGCGGTCTTCCCGGGCCCGTGGGCCGCCGTTGTCGACGGCAACGATAATGTCTGGATTTCCAACTTCGCTATGCCGAGCAGTCCGATCGTCGAGCTTTGCGGCGTGAGGACCGAGAACTGCGCGCCCGGCATGAAGACCGGCGATCAGATTTCCCCGCCCGGCGGCTACGTCGGCGGGGGCTTGCAAATGCAAACGGACCTCGCCGTCGGCCCGGCAGGCGATGTGTGGGTGATGAACAACTGGCAGGACGTCGACAGTTGTTACGCCAACCCCCCCGAGGCGCTATCCACACGCTGCGGCGGGCAGGGCGTCGTGATTTTCTACGGCATGGCCAAGCCCGTGCGTGCGCCGCAAATCGGACCGGCGCACGGGCTTTGACGCAAATTGAGGGAAAGCAAGTTCAATGAAGGTGACTGCCGACAGAGCGAGGGTGAGCTTCGCCGCCCTGGCCGGCGCCGTCCTCTTGGCTTACGCCCCTGCCTACGCCCAGCAAGCGGGGCTTGACCACGACCAACCGACCGGCGCGCGCGTCGACCACGATACTGTCCGCAACGCCAACGAGTCGGATATCGCTAAGGAATCGGAGAATCCAGTCGGCAATCTCACTGTCCTGCCGTTCGAGAACTACACCAACTTCCAGGTAGGGCCGAACAAGGGCACGCAGAACATCCTCGAATTCGAGCCGGTTCTGCCGATCCATCTGAACCCGGACTGGAACCTGATCAACCGCGCGGTCATACCGGTCGTCTGGAATCCGGATCTGTCGCCGTACCCGAGCGTGCCGCAGGCCATCGCTCCCATCGAATATGAGGGATTCCTGTCGAACAGAAATCCGGTCAACGGCTGGACCTTGGGCGCGGGCCCGATCGTCCAAATCCCGACCGCCACCAGCCCGACCGTCGGCTCCAGCGTCTGGGGCGCCGGTCCGACCGCAGTGGTCGTGAAGACGACGGAGCACATCGTTGCGGGCGCGCTGGTCAACAACGTCTGGTCGTTCGGCGGGGTGGAATCCGGCCCGGGCGGCAAGCGCTATTCGACATTCCTCCTGGAGCCATTCTTCAACTACAATTTCGGCCATGGCTGGTTTGTCAGCTCCGCACCGCTCATCACCGCCGACTGGGACACGCGGGGCAGGAAGTGGACGGTGCCGATCGGCCTCGTTGGCGGTCGCATCATCAAGCTCGGCGGGAAGCTGCCGGTCAAACTATCGCTTGGCGGCTACTACAATGTTATCGCCCCGCAGTACGGCGCAAAGTGGACAATCCAATCAGTCGTTGCTGTGATTTTTTGATACTTTATTGAGTAGCCGAAATCTCTCTATCTACGACCTAAATCGTTGCAATCCGCAAGTCTCGAATTTGCGGCCGCCTTCGAGATTGAAATCGCTCCCGAGGACTTCTGCCACAGGCGGTTCAGAACCTTGCGCGGCGACCGCTGTATGTTCGCCTTCTCGCTCAATTGAGGCGTCCAGGACGGCGGTTTTCTTCGACCGCAATACGTCGACACCCGCCGTCCGGAGTGCGCACAGAGTGAACATTTGGCGAGGGCTTGGCGAGCCTCGCTCTATCCCGCCCTCTACCGCCATTCCGGCGCCTCCGTGCGCAAAGAGCGCGCCGGTTGCGGTCGTTCTCTGGCGCATTAGCGCAATCGGGTCAAGCCGAGCCTGACCCGTCCGAGGTCCCTGAGGTTGCTCGGCCGCCCAGCCCGCGCCTCAGGGTCTCGGACGGGGTCTCGCCGAAGCTTTCGCGATAGTCCTTGGCAAAATGGCCGGGGTTGCCGAAGCCGCATTCGAAGGCGACGGCTGTCACCGAGGTCACGCCGTCCGGCCTCGACAGTTTCTGCCGGGCGCGTCCGAGGCGCACGCGCTTGACGAATTCCATCGGCGAGTATCCTCGCCCGCCCTTGAAGGCCGAGAAGAGGCTCCGGGCGCTGACGTTCGCCGCCGCCGCCAGCGCCTCGATCGTGATGGGCTGGTCCCAATGCGCTTCGATGAATTGCTCGGCGACGCAGACCTGTCCACGGCGCCGCCGGCTCGGGCTCGCCCAGCAAGACTTCGCTGTATTGCTGGCGTTGGCCAGCAAGAACGCGGTCATCATCGCCTGCTGCAGCTCGGACTGCATGACCGCGGGCATCAGCGAGGCTTCGAATTCGGTCGCGACGAACCGGAGAAGCCGTTCCAGCCGCTTCGCCTGCGGGGCGCTGGCGACCACCGTCGGGTCGAATTGTATCGGCCCAAGCCGCAAGTCGCCGACGAGCGCGGCGAGTTTGCCCACCAGCGCAGCCGGCTGGACCGTCATGCTGAGGTGTTCGAACAGCGGGTCGTAGTGAAGCCTGACGAGGCCTGGAGAGAGGACGGCGCCGCGGCTGCGCGACACCGACACGCCTTTTCCGCCGATCTCGTGCGCGCCGACGCCTCGAGAGCGGGGCCGGGCTTCCGGCGAACATGTTGAAGTCGGGAAAGCGGCCGTGAATCCCGTCTCGTAGCTGCCGTGGAAGATGCCGACTTCGCCGAGGGCGAGGTGCCTCACGCGGGCGCGGAACCGTTTGTCCTGCCAAACGGCTCAACTCGGACCTGGCCGAGAAGGTTGGCGAGTTGCGGCCGCGAACTCATCGGGGTCTCGCGTGTCGATGACACGGCAAGTCTTCAGCGCGATTGTCACCGCCTCGTCCGTTCCGCCCCGCGTACTCGTTCCGCGCCGCCAGCGCGCCCCATGCCTTCGTGCCTAGCGACGAAAAGATATGCGGTCAATGAGCGTCGGTTGCGCTCGCTGAGTGGCGGACCGGGGGGACGACCTGCTTTGTTGGCGCGCGGCGGGTGACGAATACCGGACCACCTATGGACTTACGCCCCGCCGCGGTCAATCAAGGAGGAAATCCCATGTACGGTTTCGAAGCGGTCGTATTCAACGGCAGGAGAACCGCGCGCAAGGCGCTCGACACCCTCGAGGACCATGCGCCTGCTTACGTCTGGATCGACAATGTCGCGATCCTGTCGCGCAACAAGCTCGGCTTCGTCAGCATCTACAGCACCTGGGCGCAGGACGACCGCAACGTCGGCGCGGGCGCGAGCTGGGGCATGATCACCGGGGCGCTCCTCGGGCTGATCGCCGGACCGGGCGGCGCGCTCGCCGGGGCGGCGACAGAGCGGCTCCCTCGGCGCCTTGATGGGTATCGGCAGCGAAGTCGTGCTCGACGATCCCAGACTCGACACGTTCGCTCAGGCGCTCGACAAGGACACGTCCGCGCTGATCCTCGTCGGCGAGAAACCGACGATCGCCGACTTCGGCGCCGTCGTGGAGCCGCTGGGCGGCAAGGTCATCAAGACGGATCTCAACGAGAAGGACGTCGACGCGATCCGCAAGGCCCTGAAGGTCAAGGGCTGAGGTCCGGCGGACGCGCCCGCGCCTCCTCGCCCGGTGCGGGCGCGCCTCCCCTTTTCAAAACAGGAGATACGCGGTGGATTTTTCCGCATCCAATTGTTTAAGTCGCCGGCGGATGCTTGGCGCGCTTGCCGCGTTGCCGGCTCTGCCAGCGCCTTTCAGCGGGGGAAGCGCGCGCGCTGACGGGACGGCGTATGGTTTCGAAGCGATCGTCTTCAACGGCAAGCGAACCGCGCGCAAGGCCCTCGACACCCTCGAGGATCATGCGCCCGCCTACCCCTGGATCGACAACGTCGCGATCCTCTCGCGCAACGAGCGCGGCTTTGTCAGGATCTACAGCACCTGGGCGCAGGACGATCGCAGCGTCGGCGCGGGCGCGACCTGGCCGGCGGCCTGCTCGGGCTGATGGCCGGACCGGGCGGCGCGCTCGCCGGGGCGGCCACCGGCGGCTCCCTCGGCGCTCTGATGGGCGTTCGCAGCGAGATCATGCTCGACGATCCGCGGCTCGACGCCTTCGCTCAGGCGCTCCAAAACGACACCTCGGCCCTGATCCTCGTCGGCGAGAAGCCGACGATCGCCGATTTCGGCGCAGTCGTCGAACCGCTCGGCGGCAAGATCGTGAAGACGGACCTCAATGAGAAGGACATCGACGCGATCCGCAAGGCCCTGAAGGTTAAGGGCTGAGAAGTTGGGCCTGCGCGCTCCAACAATTGTCAGTTGCGGGCGCGCAACGCTTTCAGGCGTGATTTGCGGGCCATGCGCCGCGCTGAAGTTTACCTTCTGACCCAAAGCTGAGCTAGACGAACTTGCGCGCGGCGCGGTGGGCCGCACCGAGCGGAGGACCGTCAGTGACATCGGAAACGACAACGTTGGCTCCGCTGCCGCCGGAAGGCGCAGGCGGCGGCGCCTCTGCCGCCCGCGTCGAGCCTCGCTGGCCTGTCGCGCTTGCGGTCTTCTCCGTGTTGCTCCTGTTCCTGCTGATGCCTGGGCGTTCGAGGCTCTTGCCGGACTGGTCCGGTCTCGCCATCGGCGCCGCCCTCATTCTGCTGATGGCCGGCGTGTCGCTCGGCGGCAACCGTCCGCCCTGGCTGCGCTTTGAGCGCGCGGCGATGCTTGCGCTTGCTACAGTCCTGCTCGCGATGACGTTCGTCGTGGTCGCGTTCCTGGTCGGAGAACTCCTCTATCAGCCGACGAAGTTCGCGGGGCAGCAGCTCTTGACTGCAGGCATCGAATCCTGGGTCACCAACGTGCTGGCGTTCTCGATCGTCTACTGGGACGTCGATCGCGGCGGTCCTGAAAAACGCATGAGCCCGTCGGCGACGCTGCCCGACTGGCTCTTCCCGCAAACTGGCGTTCCGGACGAGGTCGCGCCGGACTGGCGGCCGACCTATGTCGACTACCTGTTTCTCGCCTTCTCGACCGCGACGGCCTTCAGCGCCACCGACGTCGCGCCGATGACCGGTCGGGCCAAAATGCTTATGATGCTCGAAAGCTGCGTTTCGCTCGCGACGCTCACCATCGTCGCCTCGCGCGCGCTCAACGTCCTCGGCGGCTGACGCCCGTCGCGATGGCTCACGGCTTCGGGCCGAGGTCCCTGAGCTTCTTCGCCGCGGTGCCGAACTGGCCGAGCTGGTAGACGGCCGCGCCGGCCGGCGAGAAGGTGAAGGGCTCGAACGGTTCGGCCAGCATCTTGTCGAGGTCGCCTCTCAGCGCGACGCCGGTCGTGACATGCGGGTTGAAGACCTCGCCGGAAGCCTTCGGAACGAAGGTCGACACGTAGTCGATCAGCGCCGGGTCGATCACCGGGTCGTCGGGCGTGGTCACGAAGGCCGCCGAGTCTGCGGTCTCCACAGTGAACGGGGCGACGGCCGCGATCAGGTCCGCTTGCAGCTTCAGCAGCTCGGGGGTCGGCTTCGCCACGACGCCCGCCACGCCGACGTCCTTCATCGGGATGTAGTAGTCTTTGAAAGCTTCCAGCTTCATGGCGGTCACGTCGGCGCGCGCGACCACCGCGTCGAGCGGGGCGTAGACCTTGTCGAGGTCGTCCGTGCGGACGAAGCGCTGGATCAGCGTGATGTGGGGGGTGTGGGCCGCATCGAGGGCGAAGCCCTTCCGATAAATTTTGAGCAAGCGGGCGTTGTCGGCCTCGGCCCGCCGAACCATCGTCGCGTCCGGCTCCAGAAGGATGTCGATCGCGATCACGCCGCTCGCCTGGTATCCCAACGCCAAGGCTGTGGCCTCGGCCGCGCAGTCGCCGGCGGGCGGGACGTCCTTGGCGCGAAGCGCGGCGACTTCCTCACGGGCGGCGTCCAGATCGGCGCGGAACGTCGGATCGGCGTGGAGCCGCGCAACCGTGGCCGCGCCGAGGACCCGGCCCCCCTCCACGTCGCTGTACCAATGATGGTTGACGACCATGCGGCTCTCTCCGAACGCTCGTCCCCGGGCCAGAATTTCGTCGGCCCGGTCCGGCCAAAGCTCGCTCAGAATCAGCGCGAATCCCCAACCGATGGCGGTGTGGCCGGACGGATACGAGGGATCCTTCTCCAGTTGAGCCCGATATTCGGGAACCCCCATCGGTCCCTCATCGAGCTGGAAGGGCCGCTTGCGGTGGTAGTAATTTTTGGCGGCATAGGTCGAGAGGGCGAGGTCGCTGAAAGACCGACGCAGCAACGTCGTCAGATACGGGGCGTCCGCTTCAGTGATCCGCGCGTTCAGCGCGCAGGAAAAGTCGTCGGTCAGGCTCGCAAGCTTCAGATCGAAATCGGAGACGGCCAGCGCGAAGCGCGGCGTGTCGCGCAGGCCGAACGTCCCGCGCGCCACCGCCTCGTCGTGCGCGAACGCGGCCGAGCCGGGGGCAGGAGGCGGAGGAATTAGCGCGAGGCTATTCGGCAGCGCCTTCGGATCCGAATAACCCTGCAGGGCGCCGAGGCCGAGCTCGGGATGGAACTCCGGAACCGCGCCGAGTTCGGTTCGGCCCTGGGGGCTGGCGTCCTTCGAGAGCGCGCCGCTGGTCGGCACAGAAAGCGCCAGCACCCGACCAGAGCCGCGTTGACGAACACCCGAAGTGTGGAAATTGATCTCATATTGGCTGCTCGCGCTTCCGCGATAACCGGCGTCCAGCGCCAGTCTACGATTTCACTTTCCTCGGGAATACTGGAGGACGACCTTCGTCATCGCGCGCCTGCACGATTTGCCGACCTCCGTCAGCCGCGGCTCCATGCAGCTGACGATCTCCGCCGCACGGGCGACCCCGCCGCAAAGCTTGCGCATGTCGGCCTCGCAGGCTCGAGAGGAGGCGGCGGCTTGCGTCAGCTTGATCTTGCAGGGCTCCGAGAGCGTCGCGACGTGCGAGTCGAAGCAGGCCTGTACGCGTCCGCCGCCGGGCTTGAGGTCGCCGCAGGCCGCCTTGAGCGACGCAGCGCACGACTTCAGCGACGGCGAGCCGGCGTGGGCGCCCGATCCTGCTCCCAAACGAGAAGCGCCGCGACCGCGCTCAAGACAACGACAGGCGACCGAGCGGTCATCGGCTTCTTTCTTTTCGGCGGGTCGTTGGGAGGTCTGCGCGTCGTCATGCGCCGAGCGCCGCCTGCCCCTGCTCGGGGGTGAAGACGCCGGCCTCGACCAGACGCCGGATCGCGGCGGGCGACGCTTCCGCCGCCGGCGACTCGCCGGCGATCATGCCCAGGATCAGGCCTTCGTCCTTGCCCGGGGCGCTCTCCACGCATTCGAAGCGGCGCTGCACGCCGATCGGGCAGGCCTGAAGTCCAGCGGCTCCAGAATGACGAACTCGGTCCCTGTGCCCAACTCCCATTCCAGCTTCCATTTGCCGCTGATCACCAGGAACGTCTCGACCGTGTCGTGCGTGTGCATCGACACGCCGCAGCCCGGCCGGGCGGCGATGAACGGATGCCGAACCCCGCCTTCAGGTGCGATACCGCCGCCGGCGCCATATCGCCGAAAGGCGAGTACTGGCCCGGGGCTTTGGGCTGGCTGAAGCCCAGCACGTTCAGGAACGCACGGCGGCCTTCCGGCAACTGCATATCGGGCAAACCCGTGTCGCAGCGTTCGAGGTCACGGAAGCGGGCGACACATCTGTCTAGTTCCGCGCGGGTCGGCTTCACCACCGCTATTGGCATGATCTGTCCCCTGATGTTTGGCGACCCGTCGGTTCGCCGCCCAAGTCACTCCCATGCAGCTCTCGCCGCCCTCGTCCTGACCCCGGAATTGATCCGGGGGTGTCGAAGGACGCTCCAGGTCCCGCCGACATCTTCAGCGCCCGCTGGATCATCCTTCGACAAGCTCAGGATGAGGTCCGCTCAGGATGAAGTCCGCGCACAATGCAGCCGCGCGCGTCTCCTTGGCGGTCGACCATCGCCTGCGGCGCGCCATCGCGAAAGGCGGACGCGCCAATCCCTCAAGCCTGCCAAGTCCTAGCCTTCCTGGCCTCCAGCGCTTCCCGGCGGCCGATCACGGCGTCGACTGCCGCCATCTTGGCCTGTTCGACCGCGGAGATGGCGTAGTCGATCGCGACGCTCGCCTCGAGTTCGAGTTCGTCCGCGCGGTTCTCGGCGCGAGTGGCGTCGAGTTCCTTCTTCCATTGCGTGGCGCGCGCCTTGAGCGCATCGGCATCGGCGGAAACTTTCGCCTTGAGCGCGGCAAATCCGCCCAAGACGGCGCCGCCGGCGGCCTTGATGTCCTGCTGCAATTTTTCGACCGACTTCGCAGCCGCGGCGCGCGCCTGCTCGCGGCGCGCCACTATCTTGTCATGGGTCTCCTGCTTCGCCGCGGCAATCTCGTCTTCGGCCTTCTTTGCGTGCTGCGACAGATCGGATAGCTGTTCAGAGAGCGGTTTCACCATCGGGCGTTCCTCCAGGACGTATGAGAAGCATGGGCGGGCGAAGCGATTTTCGCATCGCTTCCTGCCGCGGCCGCCGCGATGTTCAGAACAAATCGTGCAGGCCGGCAACTCAAGGAGCGCAAGCGCTGCTCACTGACCGCAAAATTCACAAGTGATCGTCGGGTCGGCCCGCTGGCAACTCTTCCTGACTGAAAACCCGATGAAGACCCCGTTTGGCGTCGGGGCGGACCCTCCCGCGGCCGCCGCCCTGCCTTGTCGCCGGCCGATCGCGACGCCTCGGGCGTGCGGTCGCCAAAATCATCGCGAGGGAAAACTTGCGCTCCTTGAGCAGCGCTTGCGCTCCTTGAGTTGCCGGGTCGACCGAGAGGACGATAGTGGCGCGGCTGTCGTACGGAAATCATGTCGAGCGGGACCCCAGCGGTGGCGTCCTCCTGTTGCTCAATGTCCTTCGGAGGAACTGCGGTGCGCGTGACGCTCGAATCGAGGCGCGCGAAAGCCCGCGCCCGCGTCGCCGCCGGTTGCGGAACCCTGGCTCTCGTTCTGTTTGGCGCCGCAAGGCCAGTCAGCGCCCAGGAAGCGGGCGCCGCGGTCCAGGGCGTCGCCGCCGCCTCGGACAGCGGGGAGCCGGAGGACGAGAAGCTCGCCAAGCAGCTCGCCAACCCGGTCGCCTCGCTGATCAGCGTGCCCTTCCAGTTCAACTACGACCAGCGGCTTAATCCGCTCGGCACGGGCGACCGGGTCACGCTCAACATCCAGCCGGTCGTTCCCTTCGCGCTCAACCCCGACTGGAATCTCGTCTCGCGCACCATCCTCCCGGTCACATGGTCCGATGACGCGCTCGTCAACTCCGGCCGGATCTTCGGGACGGGGGACACGCTCCAGAGCCTGTTTCTGTCGCCGGCGAAGCCGCGGAACGGAATCATTTCGGGCGCCGGTCCCGTCTTCCTGTTGCCCACCGGAAGCAGCGACATCTACTCGGTTCATCAATGGGGCGCCGGTCCGACCGTGGTCGTCTTGAAACAGACGGGACCCTGGACGGTGGGCGCGCTCGCCAATCACGTCTGGTCGTTCGCGGATGCCGGCGCCCCGTCGCCCACCATCAACTCGACCTACCTGCAGCCGTTCGTCTCCTACACGACGCTCGACGCCTGGACGTTCACGCTCAACAGCGAGACCACCTACGACTGGCATGCCAAGGCATGGCAGGTTCCGCTCAACGCAATGGTCTCGAAGGTCGTCAAGATCGGTCCGCAGCGACTTCAGCTTCGCGGTCGGGGCGCGATACTATGCGACAAGTCCCGACCCGGCGGCCAAGGGCTGGGGCGCCCGCTTCGTCGTCACTTTCCTGTTTCCGAAATGATTGCCCGCGCGGCCGAAACGTCTGAAACGCTGGCTCGGCGGCGGAACGATCCCATGTCTCAAAACGGAGGAAGACCATGAGTTGGAAATTGGCGGCCGGGCTCGCGCTCGGCATCAGCGCGCTCGCGGTGGCGGCGCCCGGATACGTCCGCGCCGACGAAGCCAAGAAGCCGAACATCGTCGTCATCATGGGCGACGACATCGGCATCACGAACATCGGCGTCTACGGCCACGGAATGATGGCCGGCAAAACCCCCAACCTGGACAGGATCGCCAAGGAAGGGATGATGTTCACCGACTATTACGCCGAAGCGAGTTGCACCGCAGGCCGCGCCGCCTTCATCACCGGCCAGTTGCCGATCCGCACCGGCATGACCACGGTTGGCCAGGCGGGGGCGACGATTGGCTTGCCCGCAGAGGCCGTGACGACCGCGACGGTTTTGAAGTCCATGGGTTACGCCACGGGCCAGTTCGGCAAGAACCACCTCGGCGACAGAAACCTGTTTCTCCCGACCGTTCACGGATTCGATGAGTTTTTCGGCTATCTGTACCATCTGGACGCGATGGAAGATCCGTTCCATCCGGCCTACCCTCAGGCCCTGATCAATCAGGTCGGTCCGCGCAACCTGGTGCACAGCTGGGCGACCGACGTCGACGACCCGACCGAGATGCCGCGCTGGGGCAGGATCGGCAAACAGAAGATCGAGGACGCCGGGCCGCTGCCGCCTCACCCGATGCCGGGGATCAAATACAACATGGAGACGGTGGACGAGGACTTCGTCGCCAACTCGCTCGGGTTCATGGACAAAGCGAGGGCGGCGAACAAGCCGTTCTTCCTGTGGCTCAATCCGACCCGGATGCACGTCGTGACGCATCTGTCGCCGAAGTACGAAGCGATGCGGAACTCGGACAACGGTTGGACCGAACAGGAAGCCGGCATGGCCCAACTCGACGACGATGTCGGCGCGGTGATGCAGTATCTCAAGGACAAGGGCCTCGACGACAACACCCTCGTCCTGTTCACCTCCGAAACGGACCCGAGCAGTTCACCTGGCCGGACGGCGGCCAGACACCGTTCGCCTTGTCGAAGGGCACGGTGATGGAAGGCGGGTTCCGGGGCCGGCGATCCTCCGCTGGCCCGGCCACGTGCCCGCGGCGCCATCCAGAACGGCATCTTTTCGGGCCTCGACTGGCTGCCGACCTTCACGGCGATCGCCGGAGACCCCAACATCGGCGACGAACTCCTGAAGGGCAAGACGATCGGCGACCGGACGTACAAGAACCACCTCGACGGCTACGATCAGACCGCCGCCATCACAGGCAAGGGTCCGTCCGCGCGCCACGAAATCTTCTATCTCGGCGAAAGCACGCTCGGCGCGATCCGCATCGACGACTACAAATATCGCTTTATCGACCAGCCCAAGGGCTGGATCGGCGAGAAGACCCATCCCGACATGCCCATCCTGACGAACCTGCGCCTGGACCCGTTCGAGCGGACAGGGTGGTCGGGCGACGGGGTCGCGAAGGGGTCGCTCCAATATTGGGACTGGTTCAAGTTCGAGTTCTGGCGCTTCGTGTTCGTGCAGCAGGCCCTGGGCAAGGAACTCCAGACCTTCCTTGATTTTCCGCCGATGCAGTCCGGCGCGAGCTTCAATCTCGATGCCCTGAAGGCGGAGATGCAAGAGAAGATGGCAGAAGCGCGAGCCGCGGCGAAAGGCACCGGCGAGTGAGCCTATGACGTAACGCCGCTTCCGGGCGAGACCGCGAATGCAGCCAGGGTCGCCGCCGCCCTCGGCGCCGACCCAATCAGCGCGAGCGCCCGCGACGAGGCGCGGGGGAGGGGAGGCCAACGATGCGACGGTCAGGGTCCATTCTTGCAGCGCTGATCGTTTGCGCGCCACTCCTCGCCTGCGCGTCCCGCCCGGAGACCGGCTATCTGAGCCCCGCCGCCGTCGACGCGCCGGACGCGACGGCGCATACGCTGATCGTCGCGACGACGCGCGAGCGGGACCCGAGGCCCGGAACCTTCTTCAACGGGGAAAGGTCGAGTTCCCTGGATTACGCGACCCTCACGCTCTCGGTCCCCCCGAAGCATGTTCCCGGCCAGGTTGAGATGCCGGCGAGCCCGCCGGGGAACCCGGAAACCGACTTCGTCGTGCGCAACGCCGAGTATCTCGACGGCGACAGGGCGTTCGTCCAGGCTCTGAACGCGGAGCTCTTGAAGCGCCCGAAGGGAAGCCGCCGGATGTTCATCTTCATCCACGGCTACAACACGCTCTTCGCCGACGCCGTCTATCGCGCCGTCCAGCTCGATCACGATGCGAAATTCACCGGCGTGCCGGTGCTCTTCACCTGGGCCTCGCGCGGCCAGCTCGCCGACTACGTCTACGACACCAACAGCGCGACGGCGGCTCGCGACCGTCTCGAGCACGTCCTCCGCCTGGCCCTCGCAAGCGACGCCGAACGCGTCGACATCATCGCCCATTCGATGGGCAACTGGATCACGACCGAGACCCTCCGACAGATGAAGATTTCAGGAGACCTGCGCAACGTGAACAAGATCGGCGTGACGGTGCTGGCCGCGCCGGATATCGACATCGACGTCTTCAAGTCGCAGATGCGCCGGTTCGGCAATCCGCAGAAGCCGCTCTATGTCGTCCTATCGAAGGACGACAGGGCACTTTGGGCCTCGAAGCTGATTGCGGGCGGCGAGACCCGGGTCGGCGACGATCCGACGTCAAGGAGCTGGCGGCCATGGGCGCGAACGTGATCGACTTGACGGACGTCAGGGCCGACGACCCCACCAACCACGACAAATTCGCCCAGCTCGCCGAGGTCGCGCCTCAGTTCAGGGACGTGCTCGGAAAAGGGATAGGCAACCGCCACGGCCCCCTCGCCGAGACCCGGGCGGCGGCTGGAGCGAGCCTCGGGTCGCTGGTCACTCTACCGATCACGCTTGTCGGCGCGCCCCTCAGGATGATCGCCGGCGAATAGTTTGCGGAGGATGGTTTGAACCCAGCATATGTCTCGGCGTTCGCGGCTCTGGCGGGCGCCATCATCGGCGGACTGACCTCGTTCGCAACGTCCTGGTTCACGCAGCAGGCGCAGCTTCGCACCGCCGGTCGCGAGGCGCGCACGACCAAGCTGGAGGCGCTCTACAACGAGTACATCGCCTTGGCGGCGGGTCTTTATGTCGACGCCCTTACCCACCAGGCGGAGGAATTGTCGAAGATGGTGCCGCTCTACGCGTTGGGAAGCCGCATGCGGCTGATGTCGTCGAGGGCGGTGGCCGACGCGGCCCTCCGCATCGACGACAGTATCCTCGAAACCTACCTCGCGCCGAACCGCAGCCTTCAGGAGGCGCGGGAATTGGTCCGCGAGGGCGACATAAAGACCTTGCTGATCGCCTTCAGCGAGGCCTGTCGAGAGGACCTCGCCGGCCGCACATGATAGGGCGCACGGTTGAGGGCTCTTGGCGATCTGATTGGACTTTGGAAGTAGGCATGACACAACTCCCGCGGTACCTCCTACGGCCTGACCTTGTCGTCCTCTGAGGCCGGTGAACGAGCCGCGAAGGGCGCCGGTGGTCCTGAGTGCGGAGGAGGCGGCGCGTCTCCTCCAGGCAACGCCGGGGCTCAAGTACAAGGCCGCGCTCAGCGTCGCCTACGGCGCCGGCCTCAGGGTGTCCGAAGTCGCGAACCTGAAAGTGTCCGACATCGACAGTCGGCGCATGATGCTGCGGGTCGAGCGGGGCAAGGGACAGCGGGACCGCTAAGTGATGCTGTCGCCCCAACTGCTCCAGCTCCTGCGCGAATGGTGGAAGGCGGCGCGGCCGCAGGTCTGGCTCTTTCCCGGTCAGAACCCGATCAACCCGGTGACCGCCCGTCAGCTCAACCGCGCCGTCACGCCGCCAAGACCTGGCCGGAATCTCCAAGCGCGTGTCGCCGCATACCCTGCGGCACAGCTTCGCCACCCATCTGCTCGAGCAGGGCGTCGATATTCGCGTGATCCAGGTGTTGCTCGGGCACGCGAAGCTCGAGACGACCGCGCTCTACACCCGCGTCGCCGTCAGCACGGTCCGCGACATCAAGAGCCCGCTGGACCGGCTGGACATCAAGCTGACGGGAAAACGCCGCCCGCCTGACCAGAGCCGCGTGACGCGGCCTCCCCTGGAGGTCGCCGACGTCTTTCGCGCCCATGGGGCGGCGTGGCGGAAGGCCAACGCCGGTCACGTCAGCCTCGCCCAGTTGAAGGTCATGTCGGCGATCGAGGCCTGCCGCACGGCCGCGCTCGGCGGTCACGTCGAGCGCTGCGAGGACTGCGCCCACGCGCGGATCGCCTACAATTCCTTCCGCAACCGGCATTGCCCGAAGTGCCAGGCTGCGGCGGCGCGGCGATGGCTCGAAGACCGCGAGGCCGAGCTGCTGCCGGTTCCCTACTACCATGTGGTCTTCACCCTGCCGGCGCAGATCGGCGACATCGCGTATCAGAACAAGGCCGCGGTCTACGACCTGCTGTTCAAGGCCGCCGCCGAGACCCTGACCACCATCGCCGCCGATCCCAAACATCTGGGCGCCCGCATCGGCCTGACCGCCGTCCTGCATACGTGGGGCTCGGCGCTCACCCACCATCCGCACGTCCACTGCATCGTCCCCGGCGGCGGCCTGTCGCCGGACGGATCGCGTTGGATCGCCTGCAAGCCGGGCTTCCTTCTGCCGGTGCGGGTGCTCGCAGCGGCGGAGAATGCGCCTCAGCCTTCGAGCGCCGAGGCCGACAGTCAGCCCGATGACCTTTCGCCTGCGGGCCGCTGCCCGTGCTGCGGCGCCCGGATGATCATCATCGAGACGTTCGAAGGCGCGCCCGGCGCGGCAGCGCCCGCCGAGCCGGATCAGGATCGACACCTCATGACCGCCGCGCCGCCAGCCCTCCAACATCTTCGATCGCATTCGCTCGCGGCCGCCCCCCGGACGACGACCGCAATGGCATCACAACCTCGACAGACCCCGATCACGCGCCCTATTCGCGCCCGTCCCCCACATTCGTGCGATCCAATCCGATCGGAATCGTCCTGCCGATCAACGCCATCCGCGCTTTCAAGCTTTCATCCTTAGCCGCCGCGCCCGGTCCGCGACCCTGAAATCCCCATAGCATCGCGCTCCGACCCGGGCCCCAACCTTCCCGCGGTTTCCTCCTTGTGAGGCTTTCGGTCGCCGGCACCCGGCAGCGCGCCAACCGTTGTGCAAGCGGCCGGCGTCCGAAACCCTTCAACGAAGCGGGCGTTCCTGCGGGTCCAGCGAACGTCTCGTCACTGGCGCTTTGCCGTCCTTCCCGCTCACCGAGATACCGCGGGAAGAGGCGGGCTTTGCTTTCCAGTCAAATCACGTCCTCTGACCGCGTCGTCGGCGCTTAGTCGGGTGAGTGCGATTGCGTCTTTCATTGCAGAATTCGGCGGTTTACAAACGGGTATGGAAGGGCGAATTGGGCTGTCTGCGGAGAGGGGCGTTTCATGGACTGCCGTCGCCTGTGGCTCTCCGCGCATCAACGTGCAAGCCGCTCCGCGTCGTCAACTTGCGCTCGCCGCGATCTGCGCCGCCGCCTCGCGCTGGCGCCGCCTGTCGCGAAGGCGCAGTCGGCAATTCGGCTCGTCGCGGGCGAGAGCCGGATCGTGACATTCGTCGAGAACCCCTCGACTGGCTATTCCTGGGCGATCGACCCGGCCGCAAGCCGGAACCTCGACGCCCTTTCGATCACCGATCTCGGCTACCTCGCCGGCGGCGAGACCATGCCCGGCGCGCCCGGCAGCACAGCTGGCGAATTGGCGGCGTCCGTCCGGGACAGGCGAAGATCGCCTTTGTGTACCGGCGCCCCTGGGAAAAGATTGCGGTCCAAACCAAGAGGGTTACGGTAGACGTGGCGCGCTAGGCGCCGTGCAAAGAAACGCCAGGCCGCATGACTTCGCCCGCCCGAGCCGACATCGAGCGCGCCGTGCTCGAGCGCGGCTGGCTCGCGCACCAGTCGCCGGATTTCCAGCGGGCTGTTCGGCAAAGGTCTCGGCTCGTGAGCTTGCACGCCGGCGAGCACGTCTTTCACGTGGGCGACGCGACCGGGGGCGTCTATGGCGTCGTGTCGGGCGGTATCGGCGTCCTGATCCCAGGCCTTGGCTCGGCTCTTCGTCTCGCCCATGTGCTCCGCGGCGGCATGTGGTTCGGCCATGGCCCCATCATGACGGGACGCGCCCGCGTCCTCAGCTTTCGCGCGACCGAGCCTTCACTCGCGCTTCACGCGCCGATCGCGGCGCTCCAGGAGATCGCGGCGTCGCAGCCAAACTGGGCCCGCGCGGTCGGCTCGCTTTCTGACTTCAGCGTCGACATCGCCATCGCGGCGGTGAGCGACCTGCTCATTCCCGATTCCGCCCGCCGCCTCGCGGCGGTCCTGCTGCGCGCGTCGGTCCTCGACATGAACAATCCGCCGGCCAAGCCCGTCCCGCTCAGCTTGCGCCAGTCCGAGATCGCCGAGATGGCCAACCTCTCGGAACGGATGGTCGGACGAATCCTGAAGCGGTTCGAGGCTTCGGGCTGGATCGAGGCGGGCTATGGCGGCCTGACGCTCGCCGATCCGAAAGCCCTGCGCGCGTTCGCCGCCGAAGATTGATCGGCGGAAATTCCGACATTTGTCGGAGTCTAGCGCGACGCATTCGGTGTAAGCGTCTCGAAGCCCGTTTCGGGCGGCGAGGAAACGGGGAGGAATTTCATGTGCGTCATGTGCAACCCGGCTTTTGCCGAGGCTTCCGAACCACGTTTCCCTTCGCGCCGTCAGATGCTGAAGTCGGCCCGCCGCCACGGCCGGCGCTTTCGTCTGCGACGCGGCCGGCCCCGTCGCCGCGCGCGAGGAATCCCTTCAGGATCTGACCGGCCGGTTCGCCGCAAGTAGCGCCGCAGGTCACGATCTTTCGCGCGAAGGAGATCGTCACCCTCGATCCCGACAAGCCCTCCGCCACCGCCGTCGCGGTTCTCGGCGACCGTATCCTCGCCGTCGGCTCGGTGGAAGACCTGAAGGCGGCCGCCGCCGGCCAGCCCTTCACGGTCGACGAGACCTTGGCGGACAAGGTGATCACGCCCGGCCTGATCGCCCAGCACGATCATCCGCTCCTGACGGGTCTGACGATGGTGTCGGAGATCATCGCCATCGAGGATTGGGTCTTGCCGTCGGGCGTGGTCCCGGCCGCGAAGAGCCCCGACGAGTATCGCAATCGCCTCGCCGAAGCCGACGCGAAGCTCAAGGACCCTGCCGCGCTGCTGGTGACCTGGGGCTATCACCCGCTTTTCCACGGGCCGCTCACCCGCGCCGATCTCGACCGGATCAGCAGCGGGCGGCCGATCATCGTCTGGCACCGCTCCGCCCACGAATTCATCGTCAACACGAAGGCGCTCCAGGCCTACGGCATCGACGCGGCCTTCGTCGGCGGCCTGTCCGAGGGCGCGCGGAAGCAATCCAACCTCGACGAAGGCCACTTCTGGGAAGGCGGCATGTTCGGGGTCATCCCGAAGCTGCTTCCGGCGATCGCCACGCCCGACCGGCTGCGGCGCGGCCTCGAGTTCGTCGTGGGCTACTATCACGCCAACGGCGTGACGGTCGGCTGCGAACCCGGCGGCCTCTTCTCGAAGCAGCTTCAGGACGCGCAGAACGCGGTCCTGTCAAAGCCCGACAGCCCCTTCCGCTTCTATTTCATTCCCGACGGGAAATCGATCAGCGCAGCCTTCCCGGACACCACGATCAGCGAGACCGAGAAGGTGATGAGCTGGGGCGAGGGCATGACGGCGATGACGCCGGGGTTGATCAAGCTCTTCGCCGACGGCGCGATCTATTCGCTCGCCATGCAGGTGCGTGACCCCTACATCGGCGCGGGACATGGCGAATGGATCATGGATCCGGATGTCTTCGCGCGCGCCTTCAAGGTCTATTGGGACGCGGGATACCAGATCCACGTCCATGTCAACGGCGACGCGGGCCTCGACATGGTGCTCGACAATGTCGAGACGAACATGCGCCGCCATCCGCGCTACGACCACCGCACGGTCGCCATCCACCTCGCGGTGTCGCAGAAGGATCAGGTCGAGCGCATGAAGCGGCTCGGCGTGATCGCCAGCGCCAACCCCTATTACGTGCGCGCGCTCGCCGACGCCTACGCGAAGGAGGGCCTCGGACCGGAGCGCGCCGACAACATGGTGCGGCTCGGCGACATCGAACGGGCGGGCGTTTCCTATTCGCTTCATTCGGACATGCCGATGGCGCCCGG
The DNA here is from genome assembly GCA_963748545.1 of uncultured Alphaproteobacteria bacterium. Lineage (GTDB taxonomy): Bacteria > Pseudomonadota > Alphaproteobacteria > Rhizobiales > Beijerinckiaceae > Roseiarcus. Next base: position 2,257 of record CAVVJO010000053.1, on the reverse strand, counting down.
CCAGCCGCTGTTCCTGATGCATTGCGCGGTGAACCGCACGACGGTTTCCGGGCCGCGTCGCGGGCCCGGACCAGCGCGCCTCCCGGCTCGCGGCGCTCAAGGGCGTGACGCTGAACGCCGCCCATTCGCTGCGGATGGAGAACGACGTGGGCAACATCGTCCCCGGCAAGCTCGCCAATTTCACCATCCTCGGCGACAACCCGCTGACGGTCGACGCGGCGGCCATCAAGGACATTCCCGTCTGGGGCACCGTCCACGAAGGCCGCGTTCTCCCGGTCGCGCGCAGTTGAGCGGAATGAACGGGACGTTGGCGAGCTCGGCGGGCCGTCTGCCGGCCTTCGTCGCCGTGAGAAATCAATCGGCCGCGCTGTCGCCGGCGACCGACCTGAACCGAATTCCGATCGGCTAAGCCGGCGCCGAGAGGAGCCGGAACGTCAAGGAAGATAGACCAAACGTGTCGCCTTCAACACCAATCAACGGAACTCCTGGGAGGAGGGTCAAACTATGTGTTTCGCTTGCAGTCCATTCGCCGCCGCCCTTGCCGACGCCATGTCGCGCCGCGCGCTCCTGAAACACACGGTCGCCGGGGTCGCCTGGGCCGGGATGGCGGGGGCGACGCGCGGGTTCGTTTGCAGCCCGGCGGAGGCGGCGACCGAGAGCGTCGACACGCTCTATGTCGGCGGCCCGATCGTCACGATCACCGACGCGCAGCCGACCGCCGAGGCGGTGCTCGTGCGCGGCGGAAAAATCGTCGCCGTCGGCGCCCGCGCCGAGGTCGAGAAACAGGCGCAGGGGCCGATCGGGACCGTCGATCTCAAGGGCAAGACGCTGCTGCCGGGCTTCGTCGATCCGCACGGCCATGTCGTCATGGTGGGCTTGCAGGCGCTTGCGGCGAACCTCCTGCCGGCGCCCGACGGCGAGGGCAACGACATCCCGGCGCTGCAACGCATCTTGCGCGACTGGATCGGCAAGAACGGCAAGGTCATCGAACGCTACGGCGTCATCGTCGGCTTCGGCTACGACGACTTGCAGCTGAAGGAACAGCGCCACCCGACCCGCGCCGACCTCGACGCCGTGTCGTCGGACACGCCGATCCTGATCGTCCATCAGTCGGGCCATCTCGGGGTTTTGAACAGCAAGGCGCTCGCCGAGGCGGGCGTGACGAAGGACACGCCCAATCCGCCCGGCGGCGCGTTCCGCCGCGAAGCCGACGGGGCGACCCCGAACGGCGTCTGCGAGGAGGCGGCTTTCTTCGGCGCGGCCGGCAAGATTCTTGGCCGGCTCGACGCTGACGCCTATCTCGAAATGATCAAGGCGGGCGCGGCGTTCTACGCCTCCTTCGGCTACACGACCGTTCAGGAAGGCCGCGCGATGCCCGGCAGCGCGACCATGCTCCAGAAGGCGGGCGAGGCGGGGCTGCTCAATGTCGACGTCGTCGTCTATCCCGACGTCTTTCAATCGCTGAAGGAGATCGCGCCCTCGCGCGAGTACAAGAACCGCGTCCGCATCGGCGGCGCGAAGGCGACCATCGACGGTTCGCCGCAGGGCAAGACGGCGTTTCTCTCGAGCCCTATTACAAGCCCCCGGAGGGACAGAACGCCGACTATCGCGGCTACGCGGCGATCACCAAGCCGCAGATCGTCGACGCCGTCGACCTCGCCTTCGCCAACGGCTGGCAGATCCTCACCCACGCCAACGGCGACGCGGCGGTCGACTGGCTGATCGAGGCGGTCGGCGACGCGACCGCGAAGCACGGCCCCGGCGACCGGCGCGCGGTCCTGGTCCATGGCCAGACGGCGAGGCTCGACCAGTTGCCGAAGCTGAAGGAGCTCGCCATCCTTCCGTCCTTCTTCCCCATGCACACCTATTACTGGGGCGACTGGCATCGCAGTTCGGTGCTGGGGCCGGAGCGGGCCGAGCGCATCTCGCCCTGCAACTCGGCGCGTAAACTCGGCATGATCTTCACCAGCCACCACGACGCGCCCGTCGCGAACCCGGACGCGATCCGCGTTCTGTCGGCGACCGTCACGCGCGTGACGCGCTCAGGCTATGTGCTCGGCCCCGAGGAGCGCGTCGATACGCTGACGGGGTTGAAGGCCATGACGATCTGGCCGGCGGTTCAGTATTTCGAGGAAGCGAGCAAGGGCACGATCGAGCCCGGCAAGCTCGCCGACTTCGTGATCCTGAGCCACAACCCGCTCGCGGTGAAGCCCGAGGATTTGATCAAGCTCAAGGTCGTCGAGACGATCAAGGAAGG
>CAVVJO010000052.1:0-14785 GCA_963748545.1 uncultured Alphaproteobacteria bacterium | reverse complement strand
GGCGGAGATCGCTGCCGCGCTCGCCGGAAACTGGCGTGAAGAGCACGTCTTTGCTCTCGGACAGGCCCTCGAGCTTTACGACGCCTACCATGCGAAGGTCGCGGAGTGCGATTTGCGGATCGAGGCGGTCTAGCAGCGCCTTCGAGACGCCTCAGACAAACCCGTGGACCGTCTGTCGCCGGGCTGGTGAGCCAGAACAATCGGCCAACGCGCGAACCTTTGAAATCTTCAAGGCTTTGCATCGCTTTATCCTCGGCGTCGAGGTGAATGCGGAACCGATCTCTCTGCTTGGCCAAACGCCAAACACTCGCTATCCTGGCGATGACCAGCAGCAGGCCGACAGTTTTCGGGAGGCAAGGTGCTTTCGACGCGAACGCGGCGATCCGGCAGCAGAGCCGCCGCTCTGCTGAGGCTGGCTGCAGTGACGGTCGGTCGTAAGACCGTATGGTCCGCCCGGTCGGTCGCACCCAGACGGCGCTGAGTTGGTTTTTTCGAAGGCTCAAAGCCAGCATAAACAAGGCCAAAGCGGTGACTGCAACGGCGCGCCGGGTACGCGCCACCCTGTTCTACAACACGCTCCGACATGGGATGGACTTCCCCGATGCCGGCGCATCCTGTCTAGCGGACGGATGACGCGCCCGGGTCCTCGCCAACCTTCGGCGGCGCGCGAAGTCTCTTGGCTAGTTCCTGAGGGAGCAATACAGGCCCCGCCGTTGTCATTTTCTCAGGAAGTCTCCCCGCTCGCCTCGACGAGATCGCGCGGGAGAACGGCATCGCTCACAGGCCATGGAGGTCTGATTCGCCGACGAGGCGCGCACCGGCCAAAAGAACAAGATCACGGCCGCTGGAACAAACGCGGCGCGCGGCCGAGCGCCCCGGAGGATCAGCGAACCGCCTCGGCTTATATCTTCGGCGCGATCTGCCCGAAGGACGGCAAGGGCGCGGCCCTCATCATGCCCCGATGCGACACCGAGGCGATGAACCTGCACCTGGCCGAAATCGCCAGCCCGATCGCGCCAGCGCGCACGCGGCCCTGCTCGTCGATCAGGCCGGCTGGCATCTGGCGCGCCGTCTCGTCGTGCCGCCCAACATCACTATGATCCCGTTGCCGGCGAAATGCCCCAAACTGGTTAGCAGGACCAAACGTCTGGCAGTTCATGCGCGACAACTGGCTCTCAAACCGGATCTTCAAATGACGGCTGCCGGCCTCGGCAACCGTCACGAGGACGCCTAATACAACACCAGGCGCGGCTGGCTCAGAGTAACCCCCAACTTGCTGAAAAGCACTTGCGACGTCTGTGTAGCTGTTGGTGTAGTGCAGCTTGAGTTGGTCGAGTAAAACTTGGTATCATCAGAAGCGATGGACTGAAGCGCGCTGCACGGGTTCCAACTATTGGCGCTACTGGTGACTGTGGGACCGTCATAGTAAACGGTGGTTTTCGCACTTTTCCCGGATCGGTGGTGATGCTCTTGGCTTAGGCAACCCTTCCGGCGGCGCCGATCATAAGCGATCGCATAGACCAAGTTCCGCTTGCAGTCGCGCTCTTGGCATTTGCGACCGCCTGGTCGCATTGCTGCTCGACATGTCCGGGGCGGCAAACAGTGGTCGGCGAACAAGCTGTGGTGTTCGCTTAGGTGATCACCATGTTGGACGATCCATGGCTTCATTCGCCTCGCCGTCGCTGAGGAGAATGATGACATTCTGCGCCGTGGACGAACCCTGGGCCAGGAGGGCGGTTTGGGCGGCCGAGATCGCCTCAGCGTAAAAAGTTCCCTCGCCTCCAGGGGCCTCAAGACATCCGGCGAGACCGTTGCTGTTGTCGCCGACCGCCTTAACCAAATTCGAGAGTCATTCAGCTTGCCGAGGAGGTGGCATAATCCGTTCGAGCGAATTCCGTTGACCTGATAAACGATGCTGGTTGTGCCATAAGGCTCGATGCTGGGCGTCCCGCAGGGCTTCCACGTGCCTGACATGCCCGGAAACACCATGAGTCCGACGTTATCATCCTGCGGGTTTAGTTCCTTCAAGATCAACTGGACGCCGTACAGCGCGCAATGGAGCCTGGTAGGGCTGGAAACGCCCGGAACTGTGCAACCGCTGTCGTCGGTTGTCGTACCCATGGATTCCGTAGTGTCGAGCACGAACATGACGTTCATGGCTTTCGTCGGGCCGCCGGCCTTGGCTGCCTTGGCGTCGCCGACATGGTCCAGCAATTGATGCCGAGGATCCTGACGAAGAAAGTGGGAACGGTGCCGGTCTGCGTCAAGGCGATCGCATTGTTACCAGTCCCGCACGCAGGCAGGCCCGATGTGGTGGCGCACACGGCGGACGCGGTCGCCGTAATGCCGCTGACAGAAGGAACGGGATGAGCGGTGCTCCAACCCTGCGCCGCGCTATTGCTGCGGATTGGGCGCCGGTGCTCCCATTGATATGCGGCATCCAGCACGGCCGCGTTTGTGTTGGCTTGCAGCGCCTGTTTCGCGGTGAGGTACATGCCGATGTCAGCAGCAAACCCCAGCATGCTGATTAGCCCTGCCGCGGCAGCAGCAACCGCTACCCCGGCCACGCCGCGGCGGTCGCGCAACGCGCTCCTGAATGTGGGCCCGATCAATTTTTCCATTGATACATCGTTTCCCCCGTTACTGAACGATCACCGCGGATTGAGCGGTTAAACGCATGACGATCCCCCGAAGCTATAACCCATAAACGTGAGGTTGCCGGGATACGCGAGGGCTACCGAGGCGTCGGCGCCGGCGGTGAGCAGAGTGCTGCAAGCGCTATCGCTGGTGCATGACGAGCCGCCGATCTGTAGGTCTGGTGATCTGGGATGTGGTGAGATTGGCCGCGGCGCCGTTATGGCGGTCATGGCGGTCGTATAGGGAGTGGTTGTGCCGCGCCGAGGGAGAGGGTCTGCGCGCCCTGCTGCGCCGGGGCAGTCAGCACGAGGTAATTCTCAAGCAGGATCCCTATCATCAATATCCCGAATAAGAGCATCAGCAGAACGGGCGCCACGAGGACAAACTCGAGCGCCACCACGCCCTTGCGAGAGTGGACGAGCGACTTGATTGACCGCATGGCTTCGCGCGCGGCGAACGGCGACTCTGCAGACGGGCGGCGGGATCGGGCGCGCATTAATGTCCCGATCTAGCCACGGAACGCACGTGCGAGGTGCAGGATTGGACTTGCCCCCAGAATGATGAACATGGCCGGAAGCATGAACAACACCATCGGAATAGTCAGCTTGGCGCCCAACTTGTGGGCCCTTTCTTCCAGCTTGATGATCGCATCCGCCGGAATTCTTCGGCGATGGCGCGCAGAGCCTGGCTCAACGGCGTTCCGGATTGCAGGCTCTGGCTCATCATCGCGCCGAATCGGCGCAGTCCGTCTGACGTCGCTCCCAGTTTCTCGAAGGCGTTCGCGGCGATTGGGCATGATCCGGAGATCATCGAGAAGACCGAACAAGACCCGGGCCATGGCGGGATCGGACCGGTTCAATTTCTTCCGCAACGCGGGCCACCGCGCTCTCCAGGCCCATTCCCGCTTCGCTGCACACGACCAGCAAATCGATGGCGTCCGGCGTGCCTCGCCGAACCGCGGCGGCGAAACGCCGCTTGAGCGACGACAGGATCAACCGCGGCCCCATGATTCCGATCACCACGCCGATGAGGGCGAAGATCACCAGATCGATCGCCGACCTGCCGAGAAACTCCGCCAACAACAAGGCGGCGATCGGAAATAGACGCCATGCTGACGATCTTGACGCCGATCCATATCGGCAGCGTGCGATGAGGATTGAAGCCCGAGCCTGCACGATCGTTCGCAGTTGCTCCAGATCTTCCGGGAGTAGAAGCGGCGATAGCGCATGCCGAGCGACGACAGCCAACCGGTCATGTCCCGGAACGGGGCGGACCGGCCGGGAACGCCCATCACGGCCTTTGACACCCTCGATGTTCAGCGCATCGAATGTGCACTTCGCGAATGATCAGGACTGAAGGTCAGCAGCTGCGGCCGCTAATGGCGAGGACCGCCAGAAATGAGACCGAGACGTCATAGCGCCGTCTCCCTTCTTGACCATCCAGCGTATCACCAGGGTTCCGATAATCACCGAGCCATGGCATAGGCCAGCAGTCCTCCTCCCGTCGGATCGGTGAACAGAAGGTCAACCGATCGCGGATTGATGTAGTATAACAATCCCCCGACAATAAGTGGCGACAAGGAAAGCGCTGCGGGCGGAAAAGATAACCTCTCGCCGCCAGAGCCTTAGCGCGAGCGGCCAGCCCAACGCGCTGTCGAACGGTGTCCCCCAATGTCTGCAGGGTTTCGGCCAAACCGCCGCCCGATTTCGTCTGGACGCCGAGCGTCACGGCGAAAAATCCGTACTCCGCCACTTGCGTTCGCTGATAGACGCCTTCGATGGCTTCCTCCGGAGGCTTTCCCAGGCGCAATTTCGCTGCACACAATGGCGAACTGGCCAGACGTGGGTTCGGCATCTCACGCACGATGGCTGCGAAACGCTTCATTGACCGGAAGACCGGATCGCACTGCGCTGGTCACCATCTCGATCGTGTCGGGAAGTTGTCGAAACAGTTGATTGGCGACGCGACTGCGCTGCCATCCAAATAGACCCCGCACCACCATCACGGCCGACAACGACGGCCGCGAGAGACACAGAGAGGGTCAAATCCCACGAAGCTATTGGCGTAAAACACTGCCGCCGCCGCGATGGCGGCGGCAACCAGCACATACTCGGGACCGCCAGAGGTAAGTTATGCCGGACTTGTAATTGGCCAGACGATGGATAAATCTCGCGACTGCAATTCGACCGGCGTCCGACGCACGAGGGCTAAATTTTCCAACTGTGAGATCGATAGCGCTGTCGCGACCTGACGATCGATACGTCGTTGTCGAGCGTCGAGGAACAACGTCAACGCCGCCGCGCCGATCAGTAGCAGCAGGAGAACGATGATCAAAAGCTGCTGCATCAGAGTTGCCGCATGCCTCGGCCCACGCCCTATCGAGCCCGAAGTAGACAAGGCGGCCGTTGAACTTGGGGACTGCCTGCGTGCGACCTGTAGACGCCCGAAATCCGTCCGTGAACGTCCTCCTCCTGGTACTCGAACAGGGCGATGTCATTGATGGTGATCACGTCGCCTTCCATGCCGATCACCTCGGCGATCTGCATGATCCGACGTTGGCCGTCGCGCATGCGCTCGACCTGCACGATGATGTCCAGCGCCGCAACGATCTGAAATCGAATGGCCCGGGACGGCAGATTGGACCTGTCCCATCTGCACCATGTTTTCAATACGGGTCAGGGCGTCGCGCGCGCTGTTGGCGTGCACGGTGGAGATCGAACCGTCATGGCCGGTATTCATCGCCTGCAGCATGTCGAACGCTTCGGTGCCGCGCACCTCGCCCACGATGATCCGGTCAGGACGCATGCGGAGCGCGTTCCACACCAGGTCGCGTTGCGTCACCAGCCCGGTGCCTTCGAGACTGGGAGGCCGGGTTTCGAGGCTGATGACGTGCGGCTGCTGAAGCTGCAACTCCGCCGCATCCTCGATGGTGACGATGCGTTCGCTGTGATCGATGAATTGGCTGAGGGCGTTCAACAGCGTCGTCTTGCCTGAACCCGTTCCTCCGGAGACTAGAATATTGAGCCGACACCGAGCGGCGATCTCAAGCAATCGTCCCACAGGCGGGCTCATGGTGCCGTTTTCGACCATTCCGGCGAAATCATAACGCTGGCTTGGGAATTTGCGGATGGAGATGCAGGGGCTATGGATCGCCAATGGCGGGAAGATGATGTTGACCCGGCTGCCGTCCGGCAGGCGGCAATCCACCATCGGACTGGATTCATCGATGCGCCTGCCTACGCGCCCGGCAATCTTCTGCGCCACCGAGGCGATGTGATCGTTGTCGCGGAATCGAACAGCGACCCGCTCCAGTTTGCCCCTCCGCTCGACGTAGATATTGTTGGGTCCGTTGACCATGACGTCGTTGATCGAACTCGTCCAGCAGGAGCGGACGCAACGGGCCGTAGCCGGTCATGTCGTCCGCAAGTTCGTCCGCCAGTTCAAGCTGCTCGCGGCCTGACAGTTCAAGTCGTTCCTGATTGGCGATAGCGTGGATGATTTCCTCGATCTGCCGCCGAAGAACCTCGCGCGAAACCGTTGCGGCCACGGACGGCTCGATCTGCTCGATGATCCGTTCGCGCAGCGAAGCCGACATCACGGGCCTCTCGTGCGAGGCCGACGTGCAGGCTTCTCGGGAGAAGGTTCGCGACGTCCTTGCGTCAATGCGTCCGAGTCAATGCAGGCGAAGGCGCTGCCGGCGCGCCGTCGCGCTCGAGCTTACCAAACGATTTTCATCGCCCGAACATCCTCCTGAACCATCCCTTTTGTTCGTCGCCGACAGCCGTAATTTCCCGGACAATCGGCGCCAGGTAACGTCGCAGTTTTGGCACGTGACGGAGCGCCGGAATTCCGAGATTGACCGCCTGGGTCATCCCCTTGCCTAGATCTGGAATCACCATGTCGGGCTTTCCGCCCAAGCCTTCGCGATCGTCGCCATGGGAAGGCCCCCGGCGCGATTGGCGCGATTGAGCAGAGTGAACACCCGATTCTTGCCGGCAATATTGCTCACAGCCGCGCGGAGCGCATGGGCGTTGCGTAGCCCGGTCACTTCCGCTTCCAACAGCACCAGGACGTGGCGGGAAAGAGCGATCACCGGATGGATGGCTGGCGCCAGCGGCATGGGCACATCGACGACAATGTAACTGAACCGTTGACGGAGCAGTCCGAGCACGTGCCTCACGCCCGCTTCCGTGATGTCGAGTTGTGCATCCAGGTCCTCGTCGGCGGAAATCAGCCGGACGCGCTCGTTGACTTCAATCGCGGCGCGTTCGAGGAACAAAGTGTCCGCTCGCATCGGGTTCTCCAGAGCGATGCGCAACCCGGGCCCGGGCCGAACGCCCAGCATCACGGCGGTCTCCCCACCCTGGAGATGAAGGTCGAGCAGCGCGACCTTGGCCTTTGTCGTTTCAGCCAGGAGCACGGCAAGATTAATCGCGATGCTTGTTGCTCCGGCGCCCCCCTGGGCCCCGCAGATCGAGATCACATGTCCGCCGCGATCCGTCGGATCCGGCCCCACGTCGCCGAGCAGTTTCGGGCGCAGCTGGGTATGGACCATGTCTCGCGTGAGCGGCTTCGGAAGGTACTCGCTCAGACCAAACGCCATTAGAACTCGGTAGAATGGGATCTCCGTGCTCTCGCCGATCAGGGCCACCCGAACATCGGCCGGGCAGACCCGCGACAGCCTTTCCAGTTCCGTGATCGGGTCGTCGATTTCGCTGATGTCCGCCACCAGCGCCAAGAAGTTCGGTGTCGGTTTCGAGCATCCTGTATGGCGTTACGGATCGTGCCCCGCTTGACCTCGAGGTTGCCGCCTTCGAGGCCCGTGCGCAGAGCCTCCGCGCTCAGGTCGTCATTGACGAAACAGACAATTCGGTTGCGAACGACGGCCGAACGGCACTTCGCCCGGCGCGATGGGGACGGCGACGTTAACGCTCATCAACGGCTCCCAATCGGTTCGAAGGCCGGAACGCAGAGATGAACGGCGCCGACACTTTGACACATGACCCGACCCCGGTCTTTGTCAGGCGGCGCCCGTTCGCCCATATCGAGGACTTGGAAGTGTTTTCATCGCATTTCCCCGCCCGTGACTGCTCTTCCTTGCTCTTCCTTGCTCTTATCGTCACCGGAACTCACGACTTTGGCGCTCTGGCGGCCCACTTTTGAACACGCAGCCCCCAATTTCGTTTTTCTCGACCGACTATTCCTTGGCTTTCTCGCCCGAATAAACCATCACCGTTGCACTCTGGCGGTCAGCCGCGCTCTGGCGGGCGATTTCCGGTGACACTTCGCAGCCAGACATCGTGCCGGCGTCCGCTGTTTCCTGTTGCTCGACGCGCCGCCCGTATGGCGAGCGAGAGCTTTCCGAGTTCTTTGGCGACAGTGTCTTCTTGACTTGCTCCGGCGACAGCTGCAGCGACACTGAGTGCGTCACCTTGCCGGCCGCGGAATTGTTGACTGACGCGCCTTGACGATTTCCTGGTCGATCGCGATGATGCGAACGTTTTGAAGAACGGCTTCGCTCAACGAGCGGTGAGCGGCATCCGCCTTGTCGTTCACCTGGGTCAACACGACATCCACATAATCGCCCGGCCATATCAGGCCCGAGACGCCCGACTCCGCGTCAACGCTTATGCTGATGGCGCGGGTATCCGGCGCGAGGACGCTGGCGAGGAATCCGCCGATCGCGAGGGCGCAAGACGTCTTGCGCCGTGATCGGAGCTGCCCGCGTCGAGGAACCTGCGAACCAGCGAACCGCGAAGTCCGACTTTGGCGTCAGGCGAATCGAGGATCGCTCCCGACCGGCATCGCGTCGGACGGCGCGTAGCGCACCGCGAAATCTTCGTCGCGCGCCAATGTGCCCGCCGGCAGCGGATGCGCCGCAACAAAGTACACGCGTCGTGACCGGCGCCGGCGCGCTCGGCGCGACTTGCGCGACCTCCGCCACCGGCTTTGGGAGGTTGGCGTTGTACGCGATAAGCCCAAGCGCGGCCGGTCGCGAGCAACAGCACCATGATGATCGAGAGGCGCAGAGCAGACGACATGGTCAGAGCTCCGTGTCTGAGAACAGTCCAAATACCGCCGCACGCTATGGCGGCCCCGTAAGGCAGCGGCGCCTGCCGCACGTTACGCCAACGCTCGACCGCATAGACGCGGCGCAGCAGCGACGACTCCGCGGGCGCCGGCCGGGGAGGGGCAGAAGGCGCATTATCAGATGCGCCACTGCAAGACGCGCGCCGGACATCGTGGTTACAGTCAGCAACTGAATGACGCCCGCCAAGCGGGAGACCGATCGCCAAGCGCGCCAGCAGCTTGACGTCGCCGCCGCCAATCCATCCCCGCTCGTATATGACGATCAGCAGCAAAAACAGACGGTCGCGGCGACCAGCGATTCCGCGAGATGCGTCGGATCGCCCAATAATGCGCCGGCCATCCCGATGAGCGCCAGCGTCAGGCAAATCCCGTCGGGAATCACCCGCGCCGCGACATCGATCATTGCGACATAGAGCAACAACAACATTTGCAGAACCAAGGCCGTGACAGCAATCCAGTTCATCGAAATCCGTGCCTCAAATAAGAAGGGGCACACCCCGGCGCGCCCCCTCTGGAACCAACGCGGTCGTGTCAGGTCGGAAGATAGCCGATGATCTTGCTGATCGCGGTCGTCAACGCCGCACCAATCGTGCCGGTAGCGCCGGAACCGAACACGGCGGCGACCGCGCCGACGATGCAGGCCGCGACGATCACGTATTCGAACGACACCACGCCGTCCTTGTCCGTGCGCAGACGCTCGATGAGGTCGGTGGCCTTGACGTAAACCTTAAGCATAACCTAGCTCCTTCTCTCGAGATGAAGGGCTGCGGAAATCGCAACTGCCCCTTGGGGAAAGCACCCTCCCCTACGGCAACTGATGTAAACACTGTGACGTCGCTTGTCAACATCTTCGCCGCCAAAGTTGCCGCGATTTGGCACTTTCTTGACAGATCGTTACCGTTGTTCTATGTCTGTTCCATTAACCCATGAGCGAGACGTCCATAAAGGCCTCTCTCGCAGTCGCACGCGCACTCCTGACCGCCGGTCTCCACGCACGGGGTTCGATAGCGCGCGTGGCGACGCGGAGACGACCCACCGCACAGTGCTGCCCGCCCGGAAGAAAGGTTGAGTTCGGGCGCGGAAACGGCGGTGTCTCGGTAGACCTTCCGGTGCCGGCGCCGCAAAGTGTGTTCATCAGCCGCGGGCCGAGAACCGCGGCCACGGCATCCTCATCAAAGTCGCCGGCCTCGTACTTCTGCACCCAGATCCGGATCAGGTTTCGGCAGACGTCGTGACGCTTGGCGAGCCCGTGAAGGGTCTCGCCGCCCAGGAACTCCTGAGCGACCTGGCGCTTGAACTCGGGGCTGTGTGTGCGGTGCTTGGCCATGGGCTTCCTTCTCTCGAAAGCCCGCCTCCGCGGTCAAATCTCTCTCGTCCGATTGTCCGCCCCGAGGGGCCCACTCCAAGTTGGCGGAGCAATTCTCCCCACTTGTGACATTTGAAATTTCCCCAGTTTTCGTGACTGCCGCACCGAAATCACCGAGGCTCCTCCTGCTGGCGGGAGGGAGGACACGGTGATCAAACTTGGGGAACTCGTCATGATCCTGGATTTGCATCGCCAGGGCCCGTCGGTCAGCGCCATCGCCCGGCAGGTCGGCATCGACCGAGAGACCGTCAGGACCTACATCGCCAAAGGGCTGGAGCCGCCGGCCTACAAGAAGCGCGCGGCACGGCCCGAGCGTCATCGATCGCTTCGAACCCTAGTTGGGCGAGCGCCTGGCGACCTTTCCCTCTCTGACCGCTCGGCGTCTGTTGCGGGAGCTGAAGGACCGCGGCTTTCCCGGCAGCTACAGCGTGGTGAGGGACCGCGTGCGCGAGATCCGTCCGGCCCGAAGCGCCGGTTACGAAGTGCGCTTCGAGACGCCGACGGGCGGGCAGGCCCAAGTCGACTTCGCCTGGTTCGAGGTCGAGTTCGCCGACGAGTCGGGCGTCAAGCGCATCGTCTGGCAGTTTTTCGATGGTCCTCGGCTACTCCCGGCTGATCTGGGCGCGGTTCGTCCTTGACCAGGATATGCAAAGCGTTCTGGGCTGCCACATCGCCGGCCTTCGCGGCGACCGGCGGCGCGCCGGGCACCATCCTCTACGATCGCATGAAGACCGCAGTCATCGGCGAGGACGCCGACGGGCTCGTCGTCCACAACCGGGCTCTCGTCGACCTCGCCCGCCAATACGGCTTTCAGCCGCGCGGCCGCCGGCCCTATCGGGGAGCCGGCCGTTCCGGTACATCCGCGAAGACTTCTTCCTCGGCGGCGCGTTCCGCAACCTCGACGACCTGAACGACCAGCTCCGCCATTGGCTCGATACGGTCGCCAGACGCGCGTGCATGCGACCACCAACCGGATCGTCAACGAGGCATTTGCCGAGGAGAGGCCGTTCCTCAAAGCCGTTCCGACCGTGCCCTATCAGGCGGTGCTGCGGCTCGAGCGGCGCGTTTCGCACGAAGGCATGGTCAGCGTCGGACAGGCGGCGCGTATTCGAGGTGCACGTTCTCGCCGACGAGGTCCGCATCTTCGAAGACGGGACGCTCGTCGCCACCCACGCTCCTGTGGAGGGATGGGGCGAGAAGCGGCTCGATCCTTCGCATCGCAAACCCGGCAGCCCTTGCCGCCGCCGCCTGCACGATGAGCCCCTGATCCTCACGCGCGCCGGCGACCGTGTTCTTCGTGGCTCGCTCGACTTCTGCGCCGCCGTCGGCCGGCGTCTCGCGGGCGTCGGAGGCGTTCGATGAGTGCTCCATCTCAAGACTGCCCTCGTCGCCTTGAAGATGCCGCGGGCGCTGGAAGGCCTCAACGTCACCCTGCGCGGCATCGACGCGGTGAGATCGGTGCCGTCGAGGCCATCGACGCCTTGCTGACCGAAGAGCTGACCCCGCGCGAGACCGCCGCGTCAGGATGGCGGTCTAGATGGCGAGGCTGTCGGCGATCAAAACCCGCGCCAGTTTCGACTTCGCCTTCCAGCCCTCGCTCGACCGGAACCGCAGCCTGGCGCTGGCCGGACTGCAGTTCATCGAGCGCGCCGAAGCGGTTCATCTGATCGGGCCGCCCGAGCCCAAATCATAATGCTCACCTCGCGAGCTCATTGAAAGTTCAAGGGTAGCGCCGTCCAGGGCGCCCCTTTACAGGACTGGTTTGCAGGCAGCGCGCCTTCGACGATCAGTCGACGGACAGTCGCCTGGCTGACGTCCAGGGCTTCGGCGGCCTCTACGAGAGTCACCTCGCCACGCTCGGCGCGTTCGCCCTCACGGTAGACTGCGATGTCGTGGATGTTGCGCAGGGTGGCCACCCGGGTTCGCGTCCACGAATGCCCTTTGGCCGTCGTCTTGCGGTCCGGTTGAGAGCCGCCGCAATCCCCATGTACCGGCATCTGCCGGGCCATGAGCTATGGCCGGAACTGGGTGACGGGGTGAGTGAGGCGGCGTAACGGGGCGGGTGTCCAGCCTGCCCGAACCTCCCGAAGGAGCGTTACGCCATGACCGAGAATAGAGTTGTCAGCCTCCGGCAAGAAGGGGCGATCGACGATCCGCTCACCGAAATCCTGCGCGCCGGGGCGAAGCGCCTGATCGCCCAGGCGGTCGAGGCGGAATTCGCGGCGTTTCTGGGCTCGCACGAGGACAAGGCGCTGCCCGACGGCCGCCAGCGGGTGGTCCGCCATGGGCACGACCCCGCCCGGGTCATTCAGACGGGCGTGGGGCCGGTCGAGGTGCGGAAGCCGAAGGCGCGCGACCGCGGTGCGGCGGCGGGAGGCGAGCGGATCCGCTTTTGCTCGTCGATTCTTCCGCAGTGGGCGCGGCGGACGAAGAGCCTCGACGCGCTTCTGCCCGCCCTCTACCTGCGCGGCGTTTCGGCCGGCGATTTCCAGGAGGCGCTGGCCGCGCTGCTCGGCAAGGACGCGGCCAATCTGTCGCCGTCGGTGATTTCGCGGCTGAAAGGCGACTGGGAGCGCGAATACGAGCGCTGGCGCAATCGGGACCTGTCAGCGCGCCGCTACGTCTATCTGTGGGCCGACGGCGTCTATCTTCAGGCGCGGATGGAGCCGCAGGCGGAGTGCATGCTGGTCGTGATCGGCGCGACGCCCGAGGGCCGGAAGGAGCTGGTCGGCTTCCAGGTCGGGTATCGCGAGAGCGCGCAAAGCTGGAAGGAGCTGCTGGTCGACCTGAAGGCGCGCGGCCTCGCGGCGGCGCCGGAGCTCGCCGTCGGCGACGGAGCTCTCGGCTTCTGGAAGGCGCTCGACGAGGCGTTCCCGACCGCCCGCCATCAGCGCTGCTGGGTCCACAAGACCGTCAACGTGCTCGAGAAGCTGCCGAAGTCGCTGCAGCCCGCGGCCCACGCGGACCTGCGCGAGATCTGGCTGTCCCCCAGCCGGGCCGGGGCCGAGACGGCGATGGCGACGTTCGCCGGCAAGTACGCCCCGAAATACGACGACGCCGTCAAATGCCTGCTCAAGGATCGCGACACGCTGCTGACGTTCTTCGACTTTCCCGCCGAGCACTGGGTTCACCTGCGCACGTCGAACCCGATCGAGAGCGTCTTCGCGACCGTCCGTCACCGCACGGAGCGAACCAAGGGCGCCCTGTCGCAGGACACCGCCAAGATCATGGTGTTCAAGCTGATCGTGGCGGCGTCGAAAACCTGGCGGCGGCTGAAAGGTCGAATTCAGTTGCCGAAGCTCATCTGCGGCGTAAAATTCAAGGACGGAATCGAAGCCGCCGCCGAAACCAAGATCGCCGCTTGACCGCTTCCGTCACCCACTTTCCCGCATAGCTCCCGGGCCATCGCCCGCACCACTTCGACGACGTCGGCGTCGACGCGCCAGCGGTGTCCCCATGCGGTTCTTGCGCACCCGTAGACGTGTATGTGATCCTGGCCCCCCCCAGCGGATGACGAGATCGAGACCGTCATCCTCCACGCGCACGACGATCTCCTCGACGAGCACGCGGTCCTGTCGGTCATAGGCCGACAAGTCCAACGATCCGGGGTCTGTGTCCTGCCGATCGACGCCGTGGCGGCCCTCGCCGGCGTCAGCCGCGGCGGCGGCCTGGTGGAATTGATCGGCGAGATGGAGAACGCCATATCCTGAACGATAAGGTCTTCGTAACCTATATCACGCGTGACATCCGAGGCGAGGCCCGCATGGTCGAGCGCGCCTTCGGTCTCGGTGCCTCTGTCCTGCCTGAGCCAATTTCTCAGCCAGCAGATCGAACTCGAAGCGGCCTGAAAGGTGCACCGAACCATTGGGGCGCCTTCGTGCGGCCCGCGCCGGAAGATTGCAACAGAGCCAGCGCCGCGAACCCGAGGCCCATCATCGCCCAAGTCGAGGGTTCAGGGGCAGCGGACCCGACCCCACCCTCGAAGCCAGGATTGGAGGCGCTGTTGAAGTTGCCGCCCCCAGTCCACGTGCCCCCGTTAGCGTAGGCGAACCACGCGACGTTCGATTGCGGTGCCGCTGTCGTCTCGGTCACCTCAAATCCGCCCACTGTCTGACCGGGCTGCAGGCTGGCAAAGCTAAGGTCGATCCAGTTGTTGTTGTAGGCGGTCGACGACCCACCATAACTCGCGTTGTTCCAGGATGGCCAAACATTGGGGTCGAACCCGGCGGGGGCGCCTGAAATGTCGGGTGCATCGAGCTGTACGCCGAAAAAGTAGACATCGTTGGTTCCCCCGAGATTGTTGGTGACCGAAAAGTCATAGACCCAGTCTCCGGCTGAACCGGTAACCGTCTGCGTGACGACGATCGGTTGGACCGCCTGAGCGGAGCCTCCCCAGATGCCCATTGTGGCAAAAGCGGCGGCGATGCTTGCTGATTTTGATTTCATATTTTCCCCTGTCTGGCGATGCGCCCCTAAGCAAGCTTGGCTTATGGCCCGGCCTGCGCAGGTAATGTATGTTAACTTAACTCGAAGCGTCAATAGGAGTCTGGCATCGTGCATTTCACGGCTCGGTGTTCGGGCGCGGGGTTAGCAGCTATTTTGTCTTGACTTCACGGTGTGATTCCCGAGCGCCACGATCGCGTCTGCGGCGATTTCGACGATATCGTCAATCCGGCTCACATGGAGGTCTTT
>CAVVJO010000051.1:0-307099 GCA_963748545.1 uncultured Alphaproteobacteria bacterium | reverse complement strand
AAGGCGGCGGACGAATTAATGAGCCGAGGGTTGTCGACGACGGCTTGGCACGCCCTTTGCCAGCCCCCAGAGACCGACCTCATCCGTCGGCTGGCAAAAGAGCACGAGACCTTGCTGACGATCGAAGAAGGCACCAGCGGCGGATTTGGATCGCTGGTTCTGGCTTTTCTTGCTGAGGCTGGCGCTCTGGACCATGGCCTCCGCGTCCGCGCCCTCAGCCTGCCGGATCTGTTTCTCGAGCACGACAAGCCAGAGGCGCAGTACGCGCGAGCCGGACTAAATGCGCGGGCGATCGTCGCGAAAGCGCTTGAGACGCTACCTTGGATGAAGGATCAACGGTGCGAGCTTGCTGTATAGCGTGCTGCAGTGCGTCAAATTGTCTTGACGGCCCTCTCCGATGTCAAGGAACCTTTACAACGACCCCGAAGGAGCGTTCAATCGGCGTAACGAGTAGCAACGAGCCTCGACGGTTTCACGAGGGTATACGGATGTCGGCTGATGGAGCGGTTTTCAGGCACGCGCCGGACAATTGCCTACCTCTCGGCCGTGCTGCGCTCAGGAAGGCAACCCTTCCGCCCAGTGACATTGATGATGCGAAAGCGTCGCTCGAGCGCGTTGTCGACAACGATATCGGACCCAGGCTTGTCCTTTTCCATCATGAGCCGATAGCGCCGTGTCCGCCGGAGGGCCGGCCGACCCAGGCAGACGTTGAACGTCTCGCACTGCTGGTTATTGGACAGGATGAAGCGGTCGCGGTCGCACACTTCGAAGAGGTTCGAGCCCAACAACACGCTTATTCGACCTTGCTTTCGTACTTCATCGCTCCCGCCGCGGAACTCCTGGGAGAATATTGGAGACAGGACGTCTGCAATTTCTTCGACGTGACGATCGGGGTTGGTCGACTTCAGTCGTTCATGGACCGTATGGCGGCGCGGAGCCGGTTTCGACGGGCGACGTTGCGCGCAGAGCGTTATTGATCGCCTTGCCTGGCGAAACACACCTCCTCGGCATTCGGATAGTGGCGAGGGTTCTCGAATTCGACCGGCTGGGACGTGACCGTCGAAGAACACCTTACGGCCGAGGACAATGCGAAAACGGTCGCGCGGGAGTGGATCGGCGTAGTCGGCATCTCCATGAGCAATGCCTCGCGCGCCGAACTCGCGGCGCGTACAGTCTCAGCCGTACGCAGCGCATCGTTGAACCCGCACGTCGGGATCATGGCGGGGGGGAACGCGTTGGTCCAACGTCCGGAGCTCGCATTCCAGATCGGAGCAGACGCCGTAGGCTACGACGCTCCGACGGCTGTGGTTGTGGCGTCACACCTTCTCATGCGGCAAGCGGCGAAGCGGTGAAAACGACGTCACAGCGCGTGTCGACGTCCACCCGGCCATCCATAGTTCGAATTCGCCGAACGTAGCGAGCGCAGATGCTACGGCCTCTTCGCATGCCTCTTGACGTCCCGCGAGCGTTTCAAGGCGAGCGGCGAATTCTGCCACAGCGCTCCGTTTCCATCTCCGCGGCCCAGAAAGAAGCGCCGCGCCTCGTGTATCTCGCCGTTGACTTCGCTTTTCAGGCTCCGTGCAATCTGGATACCGCCGAGAGTTCGAACCTTCCAGCACATAAAGCGAGCCGAGCACGGCCCCGTCACTGCCCAACTTCAGAGATGGAGCCCACTCTGAAACGTTATCGATCGCTTGCTGGCTGACCCCGAGTGTAAGGAGGTCCGCGACAAGCAACGGCGACCGAGCGCGCGCTTCAAAATCGAGATCCACGTCGTGTCGTTTGGAGGCCACGCGGACAAGCCCCTCGAACGGGCGATGAAAGCCGAGAAGCCGGGACAACAGTCGTCGATAATCGTCCGCTTGAATCGCGCCCGTGGCAGCGGCGTTGAATCCGGGATGAGCGTGCATGCGTTCATGAGCATCAGCTGTTGCTCTCCGAAGGAGAAAGCGGACGGACAGGGGGGTCCGCTCGCGAACGCTCGCCATTGTTTCGCGCGCCAAGACGCCTAACCTCGGCTCGATCGAGCATCCAGGCCCGACTGCATGAGTTGCTGAAGAACCTCGACCGTTCGCGAAACAGAAACGCCGACTGCCTCCAGGAGATCGGGCACTTCCGCGATGTCGGTGCCTTCGGTGATTTCAAGAGCAGCCAATTGCGCGTTCTCGACGACGGATGACATCAGGTGCTGGACCCCAGCCTCTCCCCCAGCGCCAACCGCCAGGAGGTGCCTTTGGCTACGCAAGATATTCTCTTGAAAGCGTCGCCTAGCGGACTGAGCCGCCTTGGAGTCGGTGAGATCTGCGAACAACAGAACGTATCCCAGCACGCGGTCCGGGGTGACGAAAACGGGATCCGCCCTAACCAATACGGGGATGGCGCCGCCATGCGGCGCAAGCACGGCCGCTTCGCCATGCCAAGGCCTGTTTTCGGCCAGCAGAGCCTCCAACCTCAATCTCGCGCTATCGGGTTCGTCGAAATAGTGGGGCAATTCGTCGAGGCGCCTCAAGGACCAGGGCTTTGCGCCGAGCCATTCCGCAAAGCCGGCGTTGCTCTGAATCACCTCGCCGCGGGCGTTGGCGACGAGGACTTGCTGTCCTGATTTCTGAACCTGATGCGACACTTGATCCAACTGGTCCTGAGCGATCAGAATTCGCACAGCGCGGAATTGGACGACGACGTCGCCAATGCTTGTCCGGATCAATCGCGCCGCTCTGACATCGCCCGCGGTCCACGGATCGGAAGTGCCCTTAACGATTTGATGCCACTGCGCAAATGACCGGCGAGGCGAAAGCTCGGAGGGATCGTCGGCGTCCGAAACGGACTTAGAGGGATCTCCGCCCCAGGTCACCGTCCTTACCCGTTCGCTCCGAAACCAGATCAACATTTCGTCGCTATGGTTTGAGATCGATACGGCCAAAAGACCACTTGCGATTCCGGCGAGCGGTGCGAAGGCGGGCTCCAATCCGCTCAGGGTCGCGGTCGCAAAGACGCCCTGCTTGAGCCTCGGGCGGACCCAGCGCCCAATCTCGCGAATATCATCCGTCGAGGGCACGTCTCCCGTCGTCAAGACCTCGCCCTCAAACAAGAGCGCTCCGCCCGTCGCCGCGAGAGGAAGGAGGAGCGGGCGACTACGGTCGAAGAGCGCTCCTCGCCAGTCGCCGTCTCGCGCTATCCACTCAGTCATCCGTTGTTCGAGGCGGCGGGCGGCGAGCTCTCCTTGACCACGCATGAAGCTTTCAAGCGCGGCGATTCGGGTCCCGAGCACCTCGGCCAGGACTTCACACACCGATCGCAATTCGAAGTTCAGAAAGCGCTGTGAATAGTGGTGACAAGAGATTAGGCCCCAAAGCTTCCCATTGACCATCAAAGAGACGACTAAGGTCGCCGCCACTCCCATGTTCTTGAGGTATTGTATATGGATCGGCGATACGCTGCGCAGGAAGCACAAAGACATATCAAGATCCTTGCCGGTGATCGGCGATAACGTGGGAACAAGAGGGACCGGCTGGTAACTGACGTCGGCCAGGAGGCGGACGCGATTGCGCTCATAGAGAAGGCGCGCCACGTGGGGGATATCGGACGCCGGGTAGCGATTGCCCAGGAACGCCTCAAGATCGGGCTTTCGCGTCTCAGAAAAGACCTCGCCATGCCCTTCCTCGTCGAAGCGATAAACCATCACCCGATCGTAGCCGGTCAGTTTGCGAAAGATGTGGGCGGCCTCGTCGCAGAGCGACTGTAGACTCCCCGCCCCCACGATTTCAGGAACAAACCGTGCAAGATCGGTGGAGACATCCGTCAGCTCACTGGCGCGTTCGAATTCGACGATCAGTTCGCCAGCCCATGTGCGATGAACCAGCACGGTGTAGGGCGTGTTGTTCGCTCCGACCGTGCATGACGTTGCAACCGGGATGCTCCCGACGGAAACCGCGTTGTCGTCGATTAGCCGCTCGGCGAGGGAACCTCGCAGCGCGCGAAGGGACAATCCCCGCAGTTTCCGGCTAGAGCCGAGAAAGCTTGCTGCATTCTCGCTCTCCTGTACGATCACATGGTCCCGCTCGCGGACAACGACGAGCGCGCCGTAGGGCTGAATGGACCCGGCGAGATGGATCTGCTCCCTCTCGCAATTTGAGAAATTCGCGGTTCCAAAAGCCGGCGCCGGCTGCTGTTCGACCGTCAAGAACCAGATCTCCGGCGGAGACAAAGGCCCCCCGACATGCCTATAGCCTGTATTTTTTTAGTTTCGTGTGCAAGCTCTGGCGGCTGATTCCGAGAGCTTTGGCCGCGGCGGTTCGGTTCCCGCCGAGTTGACTAAAGCGTCCGACAGGCGCTGCCGTTCCACTGCTTGGACCGAGGACCGGACGGCCGATTCCAACGTTTCCCCTGAGGAATTGCCGAGGGGGGTCACGAGTGCGGAGGCCTCGGGGCCGCGGGACCTCGAGTGCGACACTACGTCGCGAACGATCAGTGCAAAGAATCGCGACCGATCGTCCTGATCGGCTACAGCCGAGACTTCAACTTCGGTAACCATCCCGAGATCGCCCTCGAGATGGGTCCTCACGGACCGAGCGGCGCCATGCTGCTCAACCGAGACTCAAAATCACGCGCAATCCGGTGCCGGGGCGGGTGAACCAGACCTTCGCGTTCTTGCCGACTACGGCGCTCTCCACGCCCGCCTGTACGAGATCGAGGAAAGTATGATTGGCGAATTTGACGACGCCATCGCGATCAACGACAGCGAAACCTTCCGGCAAGCGTCGAATGAAGGCCCCAAGCGAAAATGAAGCCTCGTCCCTTTCGAACGGGTGGGCGACCGAGCCTGTCTCGGCGAGAGGGGCCATCTGGAATAAATAGAAGGTCCCAGATTCGCTTGTCAGCATCGAAGCGCGGAGACTCCACGAGCCGATTTCCGAGAGATGCAGGACGATGCTTGGCGCGCGGCCTCTCATACGGGCCGTCTCGAGCAGCGCATCAAGGGATGCGCGGTCGCGATCCGTCAGGCTGCTAAGAAATTCCGCGCCCGGGACCAGACCCAGAAGCTTCGCCGCCGCGGCGTTGGCTTCGACAACCCGTAAATTGCCAACCCTTACCAACACCACCGCTTCAGAAGAGGCGTCCAGCAAGGCACGGTAACAAGTCTTCGATCTCTCGAAGCTTCCAGTAATCCTGCTCCCGCTCCTTCTGAACGAACGCCAAGCGAGATTTTAGTTCTGAAATGACCTCGACGCTTTTGCCGATTGCGACAAAACCTGCTTTCTTGCCTAGCTTGACCGTTGTATACTCAAGCGTGAGCTCCCGGCCGCTCGGCAGCCGTTGAGCGACGGTAAAGCAGGACAATTCTCCTTCTCTCCCGGCGAACTCGACAGCCTTTGCCACATGCTTCGCCGCCTCTGGGCCAATAGTGTCGGTCCATCGCAGGCCACGCCATTGTTCAAGGGCCTCCCCGGCAAGCGTCTCCGCAGACACCGCGCTCCTGATGACGCCTTCGCCATCTACGGCAAGGGTGATGTCAGGAGGAAACTGCGTGAGCTCCTTCATTCAAGGTCCAACCTCGCTTCGCCGTCCGAACTCGCAGAGGGAAGCCACCCAGAGCCGCCAATCCCCTGCGCAACCCGCATCTTACACGCGGCCCTGCTACCGGGACGGGAAAGAAAGCGGTACATCATGCAGGACATGAAAGTCTAGCCCTATTCCGGCAAGCCGTTAACATCGCCTCCTTAAAAAGTCTTTCTCAAAAAAGCGGCGCGTAATTCCGATATCGCCACGTGTAAGCGACCAGGTTAGACTCGCCATTCGCAATAGTCCTTGCTCACCCACGAAAGCCGTAAACGGCGAATCGACAGCACACGTCGCCCCGAGCACTGCACTGAGTTTCAACCGCCTTCGCATTAGGCGAGACAAGGACCTGATATAGTCGCTCAAAGACTGCAGCATGCCAAACGCATATCGGGTCGTCTGATCGCTCTCCAGCGCAAAATGGGTTAGACCAGATCTCGAAATTCAAGTCCCTTTTCGGAACTGCAGACAAATCGCCCCGATCCGACAAACGTCCAAGCATGGCCCGTTATGGCTCGCGCAAGGAACCGCGACGACATCGTGGCGGGCAGCGCCTTCAAGGCCGCGCGCGCCCACGCTGGGATCCGGTTCGCAAGAAGATAGTCACCGGTTCGCGATCCGGCCTCTGCCAATATTTTGAGCGCGCTCTGGGAGTCGAGGCATCGAACGCGTCGCCCGATGGAGCGCCGCTACCGGCCCCTCCTCGACCATGTCCGTCGGCGCCTGGTTCGCCCAGTTTTCAACGCCGGCGGTCGCAACGATCCGTCGAACAGTCTCTTGGTCCGCCGCAAGCCGCAGGACCTGAAGCAGCTGTATCGCCGCATTGGGTCCGATACGCCCGGCCGACTTCCGAGGCGATCGCGCTTTGCCGGCGCGGTCGTCAAATGTGGACGGACGCGCCAACGACATCGTCATCAGCCATCTGCTGTTCACCGGCGCCGCAGGCCTTGATGTCGGCAAGGCCGGCGTGCTCCTTGTCGAAGCCGACATCCTCGTCCGTCATTTGCTCCTCGCCGCCGCCGCAGGCCTTGATGTCGGCCAAGCCCTGAGCCTTGCGCGTGCGATCGGCGTTCGCCACCCAGTCGGACATCTGCGCAGGCGCGATGGTCCGCTCCTTATCGAAATGAAAATCGACCTTCTTACGCGACTGCGGTCCCCAGTAGCCGACCTTTCCGAGATCGTAGAACTTCCGTTCGAAACCCGCCTTGAGGAACGCTTTCAGGCAACCGAGCAGGTAGCGTCGACGCATGCCGCTCCCCGCCCAGGGATAGGAGAACAGCGCCTTCTGGAAGTAGAACCGGCGATAGTTGTTCATGACACGGTCGAGCAGTTCGCCGCGCTCCATCGCCGCGGGCTTCATGATCGGCGTGACAAAATTGTATTTGTCGAAATCGAAGACCTCGACCTTGTCGCTCATGTCCTGATACAGTTTAGAGAACGGCCAGGGCGTGTACATCGACCAATTGGCAAGGTCAGGCTTCCATTCTTGAGCCATCCGATACGTCTCTTCCAGCGTCTCCGCGGTCTCGTTCTCCATACCGACAATGAATTGCGCTTCGACCACAATGCCCGCCTCGCGCAGAAGCCGGATTGCTTTCTTGTTGTCGGAGATTTTAGTCTCCTTGTGGAAGAGGTCGAGCTTGAGTTGCGCAGCCGCCTCGGTGCCGAGCGAGACGTGCAGCAAGCCGGCTTTGCGATAGAGAGGCAGGAGCGCTTCGTCGCGCAGGATATCGGTGACTTGGGTGTTGATGCCCCACTGGACCTTGTCCGGCAGGCCGCGCGCAATCAGTTCTTCACAGAACTGGACGAATTTCTTTCGGTTGATCGTCGGCTCTTCGTCGGCGAGTATGAAGAACCGCACGTCATACTTACGGTATAGGGTTTCGATTTCGTCGACAACTTTCTTGGGGTTGCGGATGCGATAGTCGCGCCAGAACTTCCACTGAGAGCAGAAAGAACAGGTAAACGGACAGCCACGCGCCATATTAGGGATGGCGACGCGGCAATTCAGAGGAATGTACTGATACTTATTCCACTCAAGGATTCCCCAGTCCGCCGTTATGCTGTCCAGGTCCTTGATGGTCGGGGCCGCCGGGGTCGCAACGATCTGCGAGCCCTCTGCGGCCGATTCCGTGTATGCGATTCCCTTGATCGCTCGGCGGCGCATCTCCCACTCGCCAGCCTCGACGGCCTGGACGACTTCGACGAGGATCTCCTCGCCTTCGCCGCGGACAACGGCGTCGATCCACGGAGCCTCGCTCAGCACCTGCTTGAACATAAACGTCGCGTGGACGCCGCCGAGTAACGTCACGATGTTCGGGTCCGTTTCCTTCGCGATTTGAAGGGCCCGTTCGGCCTTGTAGATCGAAGGCGTAATGCAGGTCGCGCCGACGATGTCCGGTTTCACCTCGGCGATCTGCGCCGCGAGCGCCTCATCGCTGATGTTATTGGTCATCGCGTCGATAAACCGCACGTCCGGATAGCCGGCGGCCTTCAGCGCTCCGGCGAGATAGGCGACCCAAGCAGGTGGCCAATTGCCCGCAATTTCAGCGCCGCCCGAATGGTAGTTGGGGTGAATAAGGAGAATGCGCAACGGAGTCTCCGTCCGTCTTCCTGACGTTCAAAACCGTAAACTTTAATTGACACTCCTGTCAAGCCGGTCATACGGTCGCACCAGCAACCTGCACCGGCGCCGGTGAGCGCGGCGTGCTGCGACCCGAAACAACCCGAATGAGAAACCAGCCAAGCGACGAGACGGACGTTCGGCGTTTAAAGCCCGGCGACCCCCGATCCGGGCGCCGCCTCTTCCGCCCTCCTCGGATCATCGCCAAGCTGGGGCAAAAACCGTCCGCCTTCCTGTTCTGCAAAATCCCGGAACGCTCGTGCGGTCGGCGAAAGTGTGCGGTCGGTCCGGCAAATGACATACCACTGGCGGACGATCGGCAAACCCTCCACGTCGAGGCGGACGAGCCGGCCGCTTTCGATCTCCGCGCCGATCGTATGGGCGGACAGGAGCGCGATCCCGAGCCCCGCCATCACCGCCTGTTTAATCGATTTGTTAGAGCCGAGCTCCATGCCCAGTTTGACCGGCCGAGCGCCGGCCTCGCCGATGAAGGCCTCGAACAGCGACCGGGTTCCGGAGCCCGGCTCCCGAATAAGGAAGGTCTCGCCCGTGAGATCGGCGCGGGAAAGTCCCCTGAGGCCGGCGAAACGATGGTCCGGTGGCCCGACGATGACGTAGGGGTGGGGGCCCAGCGCCGCAGTTTCGACTGCGATGTCGCGAGGAGGCCGACCGCAAAGCGCGATCTCGACGTCGTTGGACCGCAACGAGTTGATCGTCGCGTCCCGGTTGCCGATCAGGAAGCGAAGGTCGAGCTTTGGCCGCGAAGCGACGAACGCCGCGATCAGTTTCGGCGCAAAATATTTCGCCGTCGACACCGCCCCGACCGACAACCGGCCCCCCTCCCCGGTCCGGATCGCGGCGAGCGTGTCGGAGAAATCCCGCAACGCTTGCCCAACGAGACGCGAGGCTCCGAGCGCGGCTTCTCCAGCCTTGGTCAGCCGCATGCCAGAGGGCGTCCGGTCGAACAATCTGAGACCGACGCTCGCCTCGAGGCCCTTCACCCGCGCGGTGAGCGCCGACGGGGTCATGTTCAACGCGGCGGCCGCATGGACCAGCGAACCCGCCTGGACAATCGCCTGCAACGTCTCAATTTGCCGGAACGACAGCTTGCTCACGCGGAAATCCCATTCAATTTTTTTGAAGTACATCCCAAAAATAAAACAGTTTCTTTTGTTTGAGAAGGGGCCCAATTCAACGCTTCAGTCGCCGATCGAACGCATCGGCGCCGGGCGACGCTGGGAGGCGCTCGTGGATGACTTGACCCAACCCGACGACGATCTGACAGCATTCTTGGAAAAAAACGCCTCCGCCGACGTGGCGAGGGTCCTCATCGCTATGGCGCAGGCCTCGATCGTCGTCACGAGGCGCATTCGCCAGGGATCGCTCGCCGACGCGCCCAGTCCCGATGTCGGGGCCGGCAAGGACGGCTTGGTTCAGAAGACCCTCAACGCTTTCGCTAATGCAGCGATCATTGAAGCGCTCCGTGGCGCCTCGGTGCGGGGCGTTGTGTCGGAGGAGCATGAGCGCCCTATTGGCCTCGACCCAGACGGGCGCCTGCTGGTTGCGATCGACCCCATCGACGGCTCGCCCAATATCGGCGCCAATGTGACGGTGGGGACTATCTTTTCGGTGCTCGACGCGCTTTCGAGCCCGCTCGACGAGTCCGATTTTCTTAAGCCTGGGACGGCTCAGCGCGCGGCTGGGGCGTTCGTTTACGGCCTCCACGTCGCCTTGGTCTTTACGATCGGCCGCGGCGTGGCGATCGCCGTTCTCGATCCGGAGACGGAAACCTATCGGATCACGACGCCCAGCGCGGTCATTCCGCCGGGATCGACCGAGTTTGCGATCAATGGCGCGAACTCGCGGCATTGGACGGCGCCGGTTCAGGCTTATATCGCCGACCTCCTTGAGGGGGAGGAGGGCCCGCGCGGGCGCAATTTCAACATGCGCTGGGTTGGCTCCATGGTCGCCGACTTCTACCGAATCCTGATCCGCGGCGGCGTCTACCTTTATCCGGAGGATTCCCGCCAGGGCTACGATCGCGGCAGGTTGCGCCTTCTCTACGAAGCTAATCCCGTCGCCTTTCTTATCGAGCAGGCCGGAGGCGCGGCGATCGACGGCTATCGCAGGATTCTCACGATCCAGCCGGAGTCGATCCATGTCCGCACGCCGCTCTTGTTCGGGGCCAAGGACAAGATTGAGCGCATCGCGCGCTACTACGATGAGGACGGCGTCGCCGTGCAGGCGCCGTTGTTCGGCAAACGCGGCCTCCTGCGCCGCTAGCATCGGGAACCGAACACGTGTCGATCAAGCATCCCATCATCGCAATCACCGGCTCATCGGGGGCGGGGACCACGTCGGTCAAGAGGACCTTCGAGCAGATTTTTCGGCGCGAGAAGATCAACCCCGTCTACATCGAGGGCGACGCCTTCCATCGGTGGAACCGCATGGAAATGCGAGAGCGGATGAAAGAGGCCGCCGCTCGCGGCGATCATCACTACAGCCACTTCGGACTGGACGCGAACCTATTCGAAGAGCTCGAGACCTCATTCCGGTCCTATTCCGAGACGGGAGGCGGCAGGACCCGGGTCTATGTGCACGACGCGGTCGAAGCGGAGACGCATGGGGTCGCGCCCGGCCATTTCACGGACTGGCGCGCGTTCGAGCCGGGCTCGGATCTGCTCTTCTATGAAGGGCTGCACGGGGCCGTCGTCACGGACACGGTCAACGTCGCCCAATACGTCGACCTCAAGATCGGCGTCGTGCCGGTCATCAATCTCGAGTGGATCCAGAAGCTGCATCGCGACAAGGCGTCGCGCGGCTACTCGACTGAGGCGGTGACGGATACGATTCTCAGACGCATGCCGGACTACATCAATTTCATTGTTCCCCAGTTCAGCCAGACCGACATCAACTTCCAGCGCGTGCCGACAGTCGACACGTCGAACCCGTTCGTCGCCCGCTGGATCCCGACGCCAGACGAATCGATGGTCGTCATTCGTTTCCGCAACCCGCACGGCATCGATTTCCCCTACCTGCTCTCGATGATCCACAACAGCTTCATGAGCCGCGCCAATTCGATCGTCATCCCGGGCGGCAAGCTCGACATCGCCATGCAGCTCATCCTGACGCCGATGATCCTCAAGCTGGTCGAACGCGGCCGACGCGCCATTCGCGCGGGAAGCGGCTGATGGGGTCGGACAGTGGCTGAACCCGCAACTCAAGGAGGAAGAGCGATGAACGTCCAGAAGTCTCAAACCGTCAAAGGCAAGGACCGCTACAAGTCCGGCGTGATGGAATACCGCAAAATGGGCTATTGGGAGCCCGATTACACGCCGAAGGACACCGATATCATCGCCTGCTTCCGGGTCACGCCGCAGGAGGGCGTCGATCCGATCGAGGCCTCGGCGGCAGTCGCCGGCGAATTGTCGACGGCGACCTGGACGGTGGTGTGGACCGACCGCCTCACGGCCACGGAAAAGTATCGCGGCAAGTGCTACCGCGTCGATCCGGTGCCAGGGACCGAAGGCCAGTATTTCGCCTACATCGCCTACGACCTCGATCTGTTCGAACCCGGCTCGATCGCCAACCTCTCCGCCTCCATCATCGGCAACGTGTTCGGCTTCAAGCCGCTGAAAGCGCTCCGCCTCGAGGACATGCGGTTTCCCGTGGCTTACGTGAAGACCTTCCAGGGTCCGGCGACCGGAATCGTCGTCGAGCGCGAGCGGCTCGACAAGTTCGGCAGGCCTCTGCTCGGCGCGACGGTCAAGCCGAAGCTCGGCCTTTCCGGGCGCAACTACGGCCGCGTCGTCTACGAGGCCCTCAAGGGCGGACTCGACTTCACCAAGGACGACGAGAACATCAACTCGCAGCCCTTCATGCACTGGCGCGACCGCTTTCTTTACTGCATGGAGGCCGTGAATAAGGCCGAGGCGGCGAGCGGCGAGGTCAAGGGCAGCTATCTCAACATCACCGCCGCAACCATGGAAGATATGTACGAGCGCGCCGAGTTCGCCAAGGAGCTCGGCTCGGTTATCGTCATGATCGATCTGGTGATCGGTTACACAGCGATCCAGTCGATGGCGAAGTGGGCGCGCAGGAACGACATGATCCTGCATCTTCATCGCGCGGGGCATTCCACCTACACCCGGCAGAAGTCGCACGGCGTCTCGTTCCGCGTCATCGCCAAATGGATGCGTCTGGCCGGCGTCGACCACATCCACGCCGGCACGGTGGTCGGCAAGCTCGAAGGCGATCCGGCGACGACCCGGGGCTACTACGACATTTGCCGCGAGGATTTTAATCCGCAGCAACTCGAGCATGGCATCTTCTTCGACCAACCCTGGGCGTCGCTCAACAAGCTTATGCCCGTCGCCTCCGGCGGCATTCACGCCGGCCAGATGCATCAGCTCCTCGACCTCCTCGGTGAGGATGTCGTGCTGCAGTTCGGCGGCGGCACCATCGGCCATCCCGGCGGCATTGTGGCCGGCGCCACGGCGAACCGCGTCGCGCTCGAAGCGATGATCTTTGCCCGCAACGCGGGGCGCGACTACGTGCACGAGGGCCCAACGATCCTGGCCGAGGCGGCCAAGACGTGCACGCCGCTCCGCCAGGCGCTCGACGTCTGGGGCGACGTGACCTTCAACTACGCGTCGACCGACCAGCTCGACTTCGTACCGACCGCAACCGTCTCGTGACCCCTCAGACGTAACAAAGAAGGATTGGCCCCGATGCGCATCACTCAGGGTTGCTTCTCGTTCCTGCCCGACCTCACCGACGACGACATCCTCACCCAGATCCAGTACTGCCTCGAAAAGGGCTGGGCGGTGAACCTCGAGTTCACCGACGACCCGCATCCGCGCAACACCTACTGGGACATGTGGGGCCTGCCGATGTTCGACCTCCATGACGCCAAGGGCGTGCTCATGGAGCTGCAGGCCTGCCGCAAGATCCACGGCGACAAGTACATCCGGCTCTCCGCCTTCGATTCGAGCCACGGCTGGGAGTCGCTGCGCATCTCGTTCATCGTCAACAGGCCAAAGAACGAGGACGGCTTCCGCCTCGAGCGTATTTCTGGCCCAGGCCGCATGCAGCGCTATGCGGTTCGCGGCTACGGGCTCGATAGGCCGGAAGGGAAGCGCTACGAATGAGCGCCGAGCCGCGCGACACGGCAGCCCCGCCGACGATCAGTCTCGCCCGGGAGTTCGCGGAGTCCGGGGTTGGCCCGGTCCTCAAGCAGCTCGATGAGGAGCTGATTGGCCTCGCGCCGGTCAAGCAGCGGATCCGGGAGATTGCGGCGTTGCTGCTCGTCGACCGAGTCCGAGCGAAGTTTGGCGTGACGTCGGAAGCGCCAACGTTGCACATGAGCTTCACAGGCAATCCAGGCACCGGCAAGACGACGGTGGCGACCCGCATGGCCGAGATCCTGCACAAGCTCGGCTACGTCCGGCGCGGCCATCTCGTCGCGGTCACCCGCGACGACCTCGTCGGGCAGTACATCGGACACACCGCGCCGAAGACCAAGGACGTGCTCAAGAAGGCGATGGGCGGCGTCTTGTTCATCGACGAGGCCTATTACCTGTACCGGCAGGAAAACGAGCGTGATTACGGGCAAGAGGCGATCGAGATCCTGTTGCAAGTGATGGAGAACAACCGCGACGACCTGGTCGTCATCCTCGCCGGTTATGCCGACAAGATGGACCGTTTCTTCCACTCCAATCCAGGCTTCCGATCGCGAGTTGCTCACCACATCGACTTCCCCGACTACACCGACGCGGACCTCCTCTCGATCGGCGAAAAGATGCTCGCGGGGCTCAACTACAGCCTAAGCGAAAGCGCTCAGCGGGCGCTGATGGAATACATCCCGCTCAGACGTGCTCAGCCGCTGTTCGCCAACGCCCGCTCGATCCGAAACGCCCTCGACCGCGCGCGCCTAAGACAAGCAAGCCGTCTCTTTTCCGAGGGCGACCTACCGATCACGCTCGAGCGCCTCACCACCATCGAGGATGCGGATATCAGGGTGAGCCGGGTGTTTCAGGGCGACGCAAAAAGCTGAGGCGTGGCTCAGTCCGCTCCCCTCACCGAACCGGGATCATGATCTCGTTTCGCCGCATGAACCCCGGAATCCAAGGCGGGTTGTACTGCGCGATCAACGGCGGTCCGGCCGCCGTCAGCCCGTGCGCCTTCAGGATCGATCCGAGTTCGGCCGTCTTGGTTTCGGTCGACTTGTCCTCGGCGACCCCGGAGAAGCGGAGCACGGCATAGCGCGTCGGCGGCGCCTCGACCATTCGGATCGTCTGATCGTCGGGCTTCGGCATCTTTGCGAGCGTCGAGCCACGCGGCATGACGAACCGAATTGTCCACGCCTCGCGCCCGGCGCCCTCTGAGTCTGCGGCGCCGGCGGCCGCTTCGATCACCGGCGCCGTCATTTCGATCTTCTGCTTCTCGGCGTTGCCGCCGAAGATATAACCCGCCAGCTTCCGGAACCCGGCGTAGGCCGCCGTGTTCCGATCCGCGCGAACCGTCACCTCGGCGATGGTCAGGGACGGGTAGTCGCGAATTTGAAAATCACCGTCACTCAGCACAACGGTATGGGGAGGCTCCTCCGCCGAACTCGCGGAGAAAGCGAACGCGGCCAAGGCTCCAGCCAGGACAAGACCGCCAATCGCTATCGAGGCAAATCGTCGCATCTCCTGTCCTTTCCGCTTGCGTCGGCCGCCCGAGGGTGCGCCCGAACTCCTACGTACCGGCCGCCTTTTCGGATCGGCGCATCAATCAACACCCTTAGTCTGTTCGTGACAAAATTCGTTGACACGCAATTGACGGCCTGATTTATAGCGCCGACGATCCAACCGAATATTGGGCCGCGCCAGCCGACGACCGGCGAACGCGCCCTCCTGAAAACGGCGCTGGCATCCGACGCGCCGAACTCTCTTGGGCCGAGTATGCGACAGCCGTATCCCTTTTCCGCAATCGTCGGCCAGGAGGACATGAAAATGGCCTTCCTGATCGCGGCCGTCGATCCGAGCATCGGCGGCATCCTCGCGTTCGGCGACCGGGGAACGGGGAAATCGACCGCCGTTCGGGCGCTCGCCGCTCTGCTGCCCAAGGTCAAAGCGATCGAGGGGTGTCCCTACAATTGCGAGCCGTCGTCGCCCGCCCATCTCTGCCGGGCCTGCCAGGACGACAGCAAGGACGAGAAAAGAAAGGCCCCGAAAAGCGTGCTCAAACCGGCGCCGGTCGTCGACCTGCCCCTTGGCGCGACGGAGGACCGCGTAGTCGGAGCGCTGAACCTCGAGAGGGCCCTTGCGCACGGAGAGAAGAGCTTCCAGCCGGGCCTGCTCGCGCAGGCCAACCGCGGGTTTCTCTATATCGACGAGGTGAACCTCTTGGAGGATCATCTGGTCGATCTTCTGCTCGACGTGGCCGCGTCCGGCGTCAACGTCGTCGAACGGGAGGGCCTCAGCGTCAGGCATCCGGCGCGGTTCGTGCTGATCGGCAGCGGAAACCCGGAAGAGGGTGAATTGCGCCCCCAGCTTCTCGACCGATTCGGCCTCGCGGTCGAAGTGCGTACGCCACAGGACATTCCGAGCCGGATCGAGGTCGTCAAGAGGCGCGACTTGTACGAACGAGATCCGGACGCCTTCCTCGAGCAGTGGTCCCATGCGGAGAAGAAGCTCGGAAACCGTATCGTCGCAGCGCGCGGAGGCTTGTCGGCGGTCACGACTCCGGACTCGGCGATCGAGAGCGCAACGCGGCTCTGCCTCAAACTCGGCTCGGACGGACTGCGGGGCGAACTGACCCTGATCCGGGCCGCTCGCGCGCTCGCCAGCCTCGAGAAGAAACATGAAGTAGGAGACTCGCAACTCAAGCGTATGGCTCCCATGGCGCTCAGCCACCGATTGAGGCGCAACCCACTCGACGAGCAGAGTGCGACGGCCCGGGTCCATCGCGCTGTCGATGAGATCTTCCCCTGATGACCGAGGGCGCCGAACTCTCCGCCTGGGAGCGCGCGCTGCTCGCGGCGGAGGCTTTCGCGCTCGCTCCGACTGGGTGTGGAATTGTCGTTCGCGCCCGTCCCGGCCCGGTCCGCGACGCCTGGCTCAAACACCTCGCCGAAGCGCTTCCCTCGGAAGCGCCGTTCCGGCGAATTCCCGCGTCGATCGCTGACGACCGGCTGATCGGCGGGCTTGACATTCCTGCGACCCTCAAAGCGGGCCGGCCGGTCGCGGAAAAGGGCCTCATTGCCGAGACCGACGGCGGCGTTCTCATCATCGCCATGGCGGAGCGCCTGCCCGCCGGGATCGCCGCGCGGCTCGCCGCCGCGCTCGACGACGGCGAGATGACCATCGAGCGCGACGGGCTGTCGTTTACGTCGCCAGCACGGGTCGGCTACGTGGCGCTCGACGAGGGCGCAGACGACGATGAGACGCCGCCGCCAATCCTGATCGAGCGGAGCGCCTATTTCATCGATCTCGACGGCGTGGCGATACGGGACCTCGACAATATGCCGGACGTCCTCGACCCCGAGGGACGAGTGGAAGCCCGCGCGCGCTTCGATGCGATGGGTGAGGATCTCGCCTCGATGCAAGCGCTCGTGGGCGTCGCCGCCTCGCTCGGGATCGCCTCGCTGCGCGCGCCGCTCTATGCGCTGAAATGCGCCCGCGTCGTCGCCGCGCTCGAGGGCGCGGAAGCGATCGACCGTCACCACCTTGCGCTTGCCGCCGCCCTCACGCTCGCCCACCGTGCGACCCGCCTGCCCGCCGCTGAGGCTGACGAGGAGGCGCCGCCCGATGAACCGGAGGAGCCGCCGCCCCCTGAGGACCAGGAGGTCAAGCCGCTCGAGGACGTCGTGCTCGACGCCGCTGAGGCCGCGATCCCATCCGAGCTGCTGGAGCGGCTTAAAGCCGGGGCCGGCGCGCGGGCCAGGGCCGCGGTCCAGGGGAAAGCGGGGGACCGCCAGATCTCGACTCGCCGCGGGCGCCCGATCGGAACGCGGCCGGGCCTGCCGCGGGAGGGAAGGATCGCGCTCGTGGCGACGCTCCGCGCGGCTGCGCCCTGGCAGCCGATCCGTCGGCTCGAACACGGTCCAGCGGCGCCTTCGAGAGTCCATGTCTTGCCCGACGATCTACGCATCGTCCTGCATCACGAGAAACGCGGCGCGACCACGATCTTCGTCGTCGACGCCTCGGGTTCGCTGGCGATCAATCGGCTCGCCGAGGTCAAGGGCGCGATCGAGCTACTGCTCGCAGACTGCTACGTGCGGCGCGATTCGGTCGCGCTCATCGCCTTTCGAGGCAAGGATGCGGAGGTTGTTCTGCCTCCGACCCGGTCGACGGCGCGGGCGCGCCGCCGGCTCGCCGGCTTGCCGGGCGGAGGAGGCACGCCGCTCGCCCGCGGACTCGACGTCGCGCTGATGCTGGCTGCCCAGGTCCGACGCACCGGCCAGACTCCGTTCGTCGTCCTGATGACTGACGGACACGCCAATATCGCCCGGAACGGCGAAGGCGGCCGGCCGAAGGCGCTCGAGGACGCGCTGAACGCGGGCAGGCAGCTTTTTGCCGCAAGGATAGCCTCGCTGGCGATCGATACGTCCCCCCCCTCACGCCAGCGCGACTCCGCGACCACGCTCAAGATCGCCGAAGCGATGGGCGCAGACTACCTCAAGCTCCCGATTGCGGATTCGGCGCGCGTCAACGCTGCTGTGCGCCTATCGGCGCAGCGCTTGTAAGGGGCGGTCCGATGATCTGGGGCGCGGAACCGCTGTCTTTCGAACGCGACGGCGCCGACTGGCCGAACCGGGAGGCGAGCGCCTTCGTCGAGACCCGCGGGGTGCGCTGGCACGTGCAGCGGATGGGAAAGGGCCCGGAGCTGCTCCTGATCCATGGCACCGGCGCCTCGACTCATTCGTGGGAGCGGCTCATGCCGCTGCTCGCCAAGCACTTCGACGTGGTCGCGCCGGACCTTCTGGGTCACGGCTTCACCCGGACCAAGAAGGCGCCCGACCTCTCGCTCGCCGGCATGGCGCGCGCGATGGCCGCGCTCCTCGAAAAGCTGGACTTTAGGCCCAAGGTGGTGGTCGGCCATTCCGCGGGGGCGGCGATTCTCGCCCGGCTCTGCCTCGATCACACGATCAAGCCGTCAGTCTTCATCAGCCTGAACGGCGCCTTTCTCCCGTTCGGCGGGGCGGCTGCCTTCCTGTTTCCCACGATCGCGAAGATGCTGTTTCTCAATCCGCTGGCGCCTCGTGTGTTCGCCTGGGCGGCCGATCGCAGGGCGGTCGAGAACCTGATGCGCGGAACCGGATCGCGGATCGACCGCCGCGGCGTGGACCTCTACGTCCGCCTGCTCGGCAATCCCGCCCATGTCGCCGGCGCGATCGGAATGATGGCCAACTGGGACCTGAGCCGGCTCAGCCGGGAGCTGCCAAAACTCGAACCGAAGGTCGTGTTCATCGTCGGCCAAGAGGACAGGGCCGTCCATCCGGACGACGCCGCCGCGCTGGCCGGGGCGATTCCCGGCGCGAGCGTCGAAGCCATCCCAAACGCGGGTCATCTGGCGCATGAAGAGAAACCCGAAGAGGTTTGCGAATTGATCCTTCGGGAGGCCGCTCTCGGCGGCGTGATCGAAGAGGCCAGGCCCGCGCCACATCGACGCAGGGGGCCGCTAAAGCCCCCCTTGATCAAGTCGCCCTGACAGCATAGTGTCAAGTTATGTTGACGGTTACGGACGTCCATAATACGGGCGATGGGAGGGAGGCGCGGCCTCACGCCCTTATCGTCGGCAGTGGGTTTGGCGGGCTCGCGGCGGCGCTCCGGCTGCTGGCCAGAGGCTACCGCGTCACGGTGCTTGAAAAACTCGACGCCCCCGGGGGGCGCGGATACCAGTTCAAGCAAGACGGGTTCACCTTCGACGCCGGCCCGACGATCATCACCGCGCCGTTCCTGTTCGAGGAATTGTGGGCGCTATTCGGGCGGCGGATGCAGGATGACATCGACCTTAAATCGGTTTCGCCCTTCTACGAAGTGCGCTTCGCCGACGGCGAAACGTTCCGGGTGAGCGGGGACCCAGAGGCGATGCGCGCCGAGGTCGCGCGTTTCAATCCGGCCGACGTCGCGGGGTTCGAGCGGTTCCTGAAGCGGAGCGAGGAGATCTATCGCCTGGGGTTCGAGCCGATGGGCGACGCGCCCTTCGACTCGCTGATCGACATGGCGCGGGTCGCCCCCAACCTGCTCCGGCTCGAAGGCCATCGCAGCGTCTATGCGGTCGTCTCGAAATATCTAAGCGACGAGCGCCTGCGGATTGTGTTCAGCTTCCATCCGCTGCTGATCGGCGGAAGCCCGTTCCGGGCGAGCTCGATCTTTTGCCTCATCTCCTATCTCGAACGGCAGTTCGGCGTTCACTACGCTATCGGCGGCATGGGCGCGCTGGTCCACGCCATCGCCAATCTCCTCGAGTTCGCAGGGCGGCGAACTGCGACTGAAAACGGAAGTCGAGGAGATCCTGGTTAAGGACGGCGCGGTGACCGGGGTGCGCCTCGCCTCCGGCGAGACCATCGCCGCAAGCGTCGTCGTCTCCAACGCCGACTCGGCCTGGACCTACCGCAAGCTCCTTCCGCCCTCGGCGCGCCGGCGCTGGACAGACCGCAAGATCGACCGGTCGCGCTATTCGATGGGCGTGTTCGTCTGGTACTTCGGAGTCGACCGGCGCTACGACGACCTCGCGCTCCACACCATCCTGCTCGGGCCCCGTTACCGCGAGCTGGTCAGCGACATCTTCGAGCGTAAGGTCCTGGCCGAAGACTTCAGCCTCTATCTCTATCGGCCGACCGCCGTCGACCCGTCGATGGCCCCCCCAGGCTGCGAACTCGTTCTACGCGCTCTCGCCCGTGCCCAATCTGCTCGGCGGTCAGGACTGGCGGACGGAGGCCGAACCCTATCGGAAGCGCATCGAGCGCGCGCTTGAAGCGACCGTCCTCCCCAATCTCTCTAGTGCGATCGTCACCTCGAGGATGACGACGCCGCTCGATTTTGAGCACCGCCTCAATTCCTACCGGGGCGCGGCCTTCGCGCTCGAGCCGATCTTGACGCAGAGCGCGTGGTTCCGTCCCCATAACCGAAGCGAGGACGTCCGCAATCTCTTCCTGGTCGGCGCCGGCACTCATCCCGGGGCGGGGCTGCCGGGCGTCCTCTCTTCCGCGCGCGTTCTCGACAAGGTCGTTCCGCATGCCTCAGTTTTCGTTTGATCTGGCAAGCCGCAGCGACCAACGGGAATGCCGCGACGCGATCCGGCGCGGTTCGAAATCGTTCTATGCCGCCTCTCGCCTGCTGCCCGCGGAAGTGCGGCGACGAGCCTTTGCGCTCTACGCCTTCTGCCGGCTGTCGGACGATGCCGTTGACCTCTCGGACGGCTCGCCGGGCGCTATTCTGCGTCTGACGGATCGGCTCGCGCGCGCGGCGCACAATCGGCCGCGGCCCTTTGCCGCAGATCGGGCGCTGGCCGACGCCATGCGCCGTTCGGCGATCCCGTCCGCCATTCCCGAGGCGCTCCTCGAAGGGCTCGCCTGGGACGCCGAAGGCCGGTCTTATGAGACGCTCGACGACCTCTTCGACTACGCCGCCCGGGTCGCCGGGACGGTCGGCGTGATGATGACGCTGATCATGGGCGTCCGGTCTCCTGAGGCGCTCAGCCGGGCCTGCGACCTCGAAGTCGCCATGCAATTGACCAACATCGCCCGCGACGTCGGCGAGGACGCGCGCCTGGGACGCATCTACCTGCCGCGGCAATGGCTGCGGGAAGCCGGCGTCGACGCTGAGACCTTCCTCGCCGACCCGCGGCCCGACCCACGGATTCGCGGGCTCGTCCAGCGGCTTCTCGCGGAAGCCCGGATGCTTTACGACCAAGCGCAGGGCGGGGTGGCGCTGCTGCCGGCGAACTGCCGGCCGGCGATCCTCGCAGCCGCGCTGATCTATTCCGAGATCGGGGCGGAGGTCGAGCGCAACGGCTTCGATTCCGTGACCGTGCGGGCGCGGGTCTCGGGCCGCCGGAAGCTCGAGCTCCTGACCCGGGCGGTAGCTTGGTCCGGTCAAATCGCCGCCGGCCCCCCGCTCCCGGCACCGCACGGCGGGCAGTTCCTCATCGACGCCGTGGGGATGGGCCGCCCCGCGCCCCGGCGACCCTCCCGCCCGTTCGTCGACTGGCGCGAGTCCTTCATCGGAACGTTACAGGTGTTCGAGCGGCTCCGCCGAACCGAACGAACTCGGAGCCTGAAACATGGACCCGGGCTATTACGGCCTCGTGGAGATGCTCCTCTTCTTCGGCCTGATCCTCGCATTCTGCTTATGGCAGCTCTACTCTGTCTCCCGAGCCAAGAAACAGCGGATCGAGCGCGAGCGGTCTGAGACGAAGGCCTGAACGGCGACGGCGCACGGACGGGATCACGAACAGCCGGCCGAGGCTCCGTCCCGGAAGGGATATGCATGGGGCCCTCCGGCAAAGCTCAACAGCCAGGCTGACATTTTCTTGCCAAACGGCTTAGTATGTTCTATCTCTGTTCTTGTTGGGCCAGATGGGAAAGCAAGAGATGACGCCTCCGCGTCGGATGGGTCGATGCTGGCTGGCACCGCACTTTTCATGGCGAAGGACCGTTGGCGCGTTGCGGGCGCGGTCGGCCGTTCCGGCCCAACGTCCTGTGCTCTGTGCTCGGAAAATCCGGCGCAAACCCTTGGAAAGCTTGATTCTCAGACTGGGATTGGCCTCGTAAGCGCCCGGTCTGGCGGCTAGGCGGCCCACCGGCCTGCGCCTCAAAGAGGCCGTGACGAGGGCGCCCGGACGATCTCGCGCAAGGCCCGGAAAAGGTTGATTCCGGAACTGGGATATGCGGTCCCCAAGCCAGACGGCCGCCCGGCCCGTCACCACCGCGGCATGCGAAATGGCAGCATTAGCCGTACGGCGGGGTTTTTGAAGCGGTCGAGAGACAGGCTCTCGTGGACCGAACTCGACGCGTTTCCCGTAGAGCGTATGTTCAATCAGGCCCCGGGCGTAGAAGGGCGTGTCCTCGAATGACCGCAGCGCGCTGGCGCGCCCGTCGTCGGCGCGAGTTGCCCGGTCGAGGCCCCAGCGCGTTCGCGGAAGCCTCGCCACGTGCAGGGGAGTTCGGGTCTCGAACCCGCCTTGCGTGTCGAACCGCAGAGCCAGCGACAGCGGCGGACCGCGTCGCCGTTCGGCGTCGTAGAATACCGTCGTCTCGCGGATGGTCGCGGTGCGGGACCAGGTCCAGCGCCTAAATCCATGTTCGAGCGGCTCGGCGCCGGCGTTCTGATCGAAATAGCCGCGGCCGCGCCAGCGGAGCGCCGGCGAGTCCATCTCGACCTCGACGTCCGCGCTGGGCAAAATGGGTTGCCACCAGTGCTGACCTGCCTCTTCGAGCACGAACCGGCGCGGATTGAGCGCCCCCGCGCGGACTTGAATCCGCCCGCGGAGCCGGCGCGGGAGCGGCGCCGCCCGTTCGTCGATCTCGACCGCGAGTCCGTCGCCGCTCCACACCGCCCGCGACCGTCCGATCTCGAGGGTGTCCGAGGTTAGGGAAACGGCGGCGCGCCGGCGCTCAGTCATCGCCCAGAGGGTTCCCCGCGGTCCATAGAGCGCGACATTGACGGCGCAGTGGTCGAGAGGATCGCGGCGGCGGGCCCACGCGTAATACGGCGAGAAAACGCTGCCCACGAACGCGATCACGGTCAGCCCGAATTGTCGATCCTCGCTCAACGCGTCGATGTACCACCACGCGTAGCCGCCTGGCGCGACCGGGCGATTGAACCCAGGTCCTTCATCGCCCGGAGCGCCGCCTGTCGGCCCGAAAGCGCCGCCATCGGCGCTCCGGCGCCGGGGTGCACGCTCCCGCCCGCCAGATACAATCCCGGCAGACGGGTCGACGCTCCCTCCCGGGCGAAGGTTGACTTCCAGCCGTGCGTGGCCGCGCCATACAGCGCCCCCTGCGTCGACGGGTAAGCCTTGGCGAAATCCTCCGGAGTCATTCGAACCGTCGTCTCCAGGTCCCGCTCGATCGACAGTCCGCATCGCTCCAGAAGCCTGAACGCCGCGATCTCGCATATGTCCATCTCCGCTGCGGTCAAGGGTAGGGCCGCCGGGCGCGCCGGGGCGTTTACGAGACAAAAGATCCGCTCGGGGCCGGAATGGCCTTCGGTGTCTGAATCAGAGCGATCTTGGGCGCAAACGTACACCGTCGGGCCCGCAGGCAAGCGCTGACGGCCGAATAAGTCGTCGAATTCCGCCTGATAGTCTCGCGAGAAGAACACGTTGTGGCGGACGAGAGGAAACCCGCGGACTCGCGCCGACATGGCCCACGTTAGGGCAGAAAGCGACCGTTCCGTCGCCGTCGGCGATACTGCGCGGCTCGCTTCGGGTCCGAGGCTGCCATCGGCGAGGGCTCGGACATCGCCGTTCCAAACGACTGCGTTCGCCTCCAACCGCTCCCCTTCGTCGGTCTCGACCCCCGCCGCCCTTCCTCTGGCGGAAAGAATCCGGACGATTTTGCGCCCAAAGCGGAACTCGGCGCCGCTGGATTCCGCAAGCCGGTGAAGCGCATTGGCGAGTTCGACCATCCCGCCGTCTACGGACCATACGCCCTCTCGTTCGACATGGGAGATTAGCATAAGGGTCGCGGGCGCGAGATACGGGGACGAGCCACAATAGGTAGCATAGCGTCCAAACAACTGGCGGAGCCTTGGATCGGCGAAATAGCCCTGAAGCGCCCGCCACATCGGCGTGAATGGGGAAATGTGAATGAGACCAAGGCCGATCCGCGTGGACAGCTGGATTGGATCCACCCGCGAATTGTCTATGAAGCTGTCCCGTAGCGTTTCGTAGATTGTCGCCGCGCGCGTGGCGAAGCGACGGTAGCCTTCAGCGTCATGCGCGCCAGCGAACCGCCGGATCTCCTCGGCATTGCGATCGATATCAGAATAGAGGTCGAGACGGGAGCCGTCCGCCCAGGTATGGCGGCCGAGTCGCTCGATCCGAACGAGCTTCACCCAGTCCGCGATCGCGGCGCCAGCATCCTCGAACAGGCGGTCGAACGCCCAGCGCATGGTGAGCACGGTCGGACCGGCGTCGATCGAGCGACCCCCGACCGCAATCGCCCGCATCTTGCCGCCGGGTTGGTGGGCCGCTTCGACCACGGTTGTCGCGAAGCCATTCGAGGCCAACGTAACGGCCGCGGCGAGACCGCCCAGGCCGGCGCCGGCGATGACCACCCGCCGTTGCGACATCAACTTCTCCTTTTTATGGCGTTGATCCCGTTGCCTTGATGTGTCATAATAAACTGACACTGAAGTAAGACAAGAAACATTGACATAGGAGCCGAGCGTGCCGACCTTGGACCGGATCGAGTTCGCGCTAGAGAATGCGGTAAATCGCGCCGCCGATTCAGGCGCGCCCCCTATGCTCGCCTCCGCTCTGCGCTACGCCGTGTTTCCCGGCGGTCATAGGATCCGGCCGCACCTCACGCTTGCCGTCGCTGCGGCCTGTGGCGATCTTTTTCCCGCGTCGACCAACGCGGCTGCGGCTGCGGTCGAATTGCTCCATTGCGCGTCGCTGGTGCATGACGACCTGCCCTGCTTCGACGACGCCGATCTCAGGCGGGGCAAACCCTCGGTTCATGCCGAGTTCGGCGAACCGATCGCGGTGCTGACCGGAGACGCGTTGATCGTGCTGGCGTTTGAGACGCTCGCGCGGGACGCGATCCCTGCGCAACTCAAATCCCTGCTTCAGATCGTCGCGGCGGCGGTCGGAGGCCCACGCGGAATCGTCGCGGGCCAAGCTTGGGAATGCGAAGCCGCCGTCCCTCTGGTCGACTATCAACAGGCCAAGACCGGGGCGCTGTTCGTCGGTTCGACGATGGCCGGCGCCGCCTCAACGGGCGCGGATCCCGCGCCGTGGCGTTCGCTTGGCGAAAAGATCGGCGAGGCCTACCAAGTGGCGGACGATCTACGCGACGTGCTCTGCACGGCCGAAGAACTCGGCAAGCCGATCGGCCAAGACGCGGCGCGCACCCGCCCGAACGCCGCCGCTCAACTCGGGATCGCTGGGGCGAAAGCGCGGCTCGAACATCTGGTCGAGGCTGCGTCGGAGTCGATCCCCGCCTGTCCAGGCCGCGTTGCGCTCCGCGCCGCTATCGAGGCTCAGACACGACAGCTTTTCCCAAAGCAACTCGCGCGCGTCGCCGCGTGATATCGAAGCCGCGATGGGCGGCTTCAACCTCCGCCTTTCCCGCTCGTCTCGTGCGGAGCGGCTCCGGCACTGGCGCCGGAGGCTGGCCGCTGACCCCGGGTTTCAGCGATGGGCGGCAAAATCACCACTAACGCGGTGGTTCGCGCGCCGCCGCGCGCGTGCCCTCTTCGATCTCTGCGCAGGGTTTGTGTATTCGCAGGTCTTGAGCGCTTGCGTCAAGCTCAGGGTGTTCGAGATCCTTCTTCCGGGGCCGCAGACCTGCGCTTTCGTCGCCACGCAGACAAGGCTCGATCCGGTAGCCGCCCTCCGCCTCCTCAAGGCGGCAGCGTCGCTTCGTCTGCTGGAGGCCCTGCCCGACGGCAGATTCGCCCTGGACGATCTCGGCGCCGCGATGATCGGCAATCCGGGAGTGGGAGCTTTCGTCGTCCATCACGACCTTTTCTACGCAGATCTCACGGATCCGGTGGCCTTACTGCGCGGCGAGAAAACGACAGCGCTTTCTGGTTTTTGGACCTACTCGGGTAACCAACCGGGCACCCTGGACCACCCAAACGGCGACGACCACACTCTCGCTTACAGCGATCTCATGTCTCGCACGCAAGGGCTTGTCGCGGAGACTGTTCTCGACGCCTATCCGTTCGCGCGCCATCAGCGACTCCTCGACGTTGGCGGCGGCGAGGGGGCCTTTCTGACCGCGGTCGCGCGC
The DNA here is from genome assembly GCA_963748545.1 of uncultured Alphaproteobacteria bacterium. Lineage (GTDB taxonomy): Bacteria > Pseudomonadota > Alphaproteobacteria > Rhizobiales > Beijerinckiaceae > Roseiarcus. The sequence goes on along the minus strand of CAVVJO010000051.1, from coordinate 280,967 downwards.
CGGGCGCCGGGGCTCGATCTCATGCTCTTCGATCTTCCCCCTGTCGCTGAGCGGGCGCGCTCGCGATTCTCCGAGCTTGGTCTTGACGGCCGCGCGAAGGTGGTTGGGGGCGATATTTTGCGCGACCCACTCCCAGTGGGCGCGGACGTCGCGACGCTGGTGCGAGTCCTGCACGACCACGATGACGAAGCGGCGCGTGCGATCCTGACCTCCTTGCGCGACGCATTGCCGCAGAACGGAAAGCTGGTGGTCGCCGAACCGATGGCTGGGGCACGCGGCGCCGAGCCGATGGGCGACGCCTATTTCGGTTTTTATCTGCTCGCGATGGGACACGGCCGCCCCAGGACACTTCAAGAGATCGCCGAACTCCTGAAGCAGACCGGTTTCGGCAGGACGAAGCGGCTTTGGACGCCCAATCCGCTGACTATTAGCGCGCTGGCGGTATCCCGACTGTAAATTCTACTTGACGCTTTCAAGCGACAGGTTAGAGTTACAACTGAAAAGTTCGGCTGCTGGAGCGCCACACATGCTGAGGTCCCTGGCCGTCGTTTTGGAGGAGCCTAAGCGTTTGACGCTTGCCAACCTTCCGCTCGACGCACCGGCGCCTGGCGACGTTGTCGTCGAGACGCATTGGAGCGGAGTGAGCGCTGGGACAGAGCGGCTCTTGTTCACGGGCCGAATGCCTAGCTTCCCTGGAATGGGCTATCCTCTGGTTCCTGGGTACGAAAGCGTCGGCCGTGTGGTCGAGGCGGGTTCCGAGGCTCATATCGAGGTGGGCGCCCAGGTGTTTGTGCCGGGCGCTCGCTGCTTCGGCGAGGTCCGCGGCCTGCATGGCGGTGCGGCCTCTCTGCTTGTCGCCCCGGGCTCTCGAGTCATCCCAGTTTCCGCGGCGCTCGGTGAGCAGGCAATACTCTTGGCGCTCGGCGCCACCGCGTTGCACGCGCTTTCCGGTTCGACGCCTCACAAGGGCTTACTGATCGTCGGCCACGGGGCGCTCGGTCGCCTGCTAGCGAGGCTGGCCGCGAACTCGGGCGGAGATCCTCCTGTTGTGTGGGAAAAGAACCCTCTCCGCCGCGACGGTGCGGATGGCTATGTCGTGACGACCCCAGAAGAAGACAGCCGGAAGACCTATCCTCTCATCATCGACGTCAGTGGCGACGCCGCGGCGCTCAATTCGCTGGTCCAGCGCCTCGCGCCGGGCGGGGAGATTGTGCTCGCAGGCTTCTACGATCGGGTAACTTTCGCCTTCGCGCCCGCCTTCATGCGCGAGGCCCGTTTCCGCATCGCGGCGCAATGGCGCGATGGCGACCTCAAAGAGATCGCGCAGCGCGTGGAATTGGGCGACCTTTCGCTTGAGGGCCTGATTACCCATCGTCTTCCGGCGAGCGCGGCGGCAGAGGCCTACCCGATCGCCTTCGAGGATCCCGCCTGCCTGAAAATGGTGCTCGACTGGAGATCCCCCTCATGACTCTTGACGCCGGCTTTCTGACTGCCGAAGACCTAGCAAATCCGCCAGCGCATCTCGGAGCCGCGGAGGTTCAGCCCGCGCCTGCGACCAAGACGACTCAGATCATCGCAATTTACGGCAAGGGCGGAATCGGGAAGAGCTTCACCCTCGCAAACCTCTCCTACATGATGGCGCAGCAGGGTAAGAAGGTTCTGCTGATCGGCTGCGATCCCAAGAGCGACACTACTTCGCTGCTCTTCGGCGGCCGTGCCTGCCCGACCATTATTGAGACTTCGACCAGGAAGAAGCTGGCGGGCGAACAGGTCTCGATCGGCGACGTCTGTTTCAAGCGCGACGGCGTATTTGCGATGGAGCTCGGCGGCCCGGAGGTCGGCCGCGGTTGCGGCGGACGCGGGATCATTCACGGATTCGAGCTCCTTGAGAAGCTCGGGTTCCACGAATGGGGTTTCGATTTCGTCCTTCTCGACTTCCTTGGCGACGTCGTCTGCGGCGGCTTCGGCCTGCCGATCGCCCGTGACATGTGCCAGAAGGTAATAGTCGTCGGCTCGAACGACCTCCAGTCGCTCTACGTCGCCAACAACGTCTGCTCGGCTGTCGAATATTTCCGCAAGCTCGGTGGGAACGTCGGCGTCGGCGGCCTGGTAATCAACAAGGATGACGGAGCGGGCGAGGCGCACGCTTTCGCGGAGGCTGCTGGCATACCGGTGCTCGCGTCCATTCCAGCCGACGACGACATCCGCAGGAAGAGTGCGAATTACGAAATCATCGGCAGGCCGGGCGGACGCTGGGCCGGGCTGTTCGAAGGCCTCGCGACAAACGTCGCCGAAGCTTTGCCCAACCGGCCGAAACCGCTGACCCAGGACGGACTGCTCGGCCTGTTCGCGAGCGATGCGGTCGGGCGCCACGTCGTGCTCGAACCCGCCACCCTGGAGGACATGTGTGGTGAGAGCTTGAAGCCGAGGACCTCTCTCGAGGTCGTCTACGACGCCACAGTCTAAGGCTGCCAACTGAGCCGATCATGACCGACCTTGTCGACCGTCTACCCGCAAACGAAGTCCTCTCCAGCGCGACGGGAGAGCCGGGGCCGGCTGCGGTCGCCGAGGCCTCATGCCATTCTGACAAGGCCACGGTGCGCGAGGCAGCGAAGGCGGCAGGAGCGGGCGATACTCTCGAACGTTACGCGCGCGACTATCCGCTCGGCCCGCACGACCAGCCCCAGAGCATGTGCCCGGCCTTCGGCGCCCTGCGCGTGGGGCTGCGCATGCGGCGCACCGCGAGCGTGCTTAGCGGTTCGGCCTGCTGCGTCTACGGCCTGACATTCACCTCGCACTTCTACGGCGCGAAGCGGACGGTCGGATATGTGCCGTTCAGCTCGGAGACGCTGGTAACAGGTAAGCTCTTCGAGGACATCCGCGACGCGGTGTTCGCACTCGCTGATCCCGACCGCTACGACGCCATCGTCGTCATCAACCTTTGCGTTCCTACCGCTTCGGGCGTTCCGCTCCAACTCCTGCCGCGGGAGATCCAGGGCGTCCGCGTGATCGGCATCGACGTGCCGGGCTTCGGGGTGCCGACCCATGCCGAGGCGAAGGATGTACTGGCAGGGGCGATGCTGAAATTCGCTCGCCTCGAGGCCGAGCAGGGCCCGGTGCAGGCTCCGCGCACGCCCCGGAGCGAAAGACCTTCCGTTACGTTGCTCGGGGAGATGTTCCCGGCCGACCCCGTTCAGATCGGCGGCATGCTTGATTTGATGGGTTTGGCCGCAGGCCCGGTCGTTCCGACCCGCGAGTGGCGTGAACTCTATGGCGCGCTTGACTGCGTGGGGGTCGCCGCAATACACCCGTTTTATACGGCCTCAGTACGAGAATTCGAACTCGCTGGCCGCGCGGTCGTCGGCTCGGCGCCGGTGGGAGTCGACGGAACGGCCGCCTGGCTCGATGCGATCGGCGCGGCTTGCGGCGTTCAGCGCAACCGCATCGACGCGGCAAAGGCAAAGCTTCTGCCGGCAATACAGGCCGCTCTCGCGGCGAATCCTATATCTGGACGCATCACGCTGTCCGGATACGAAGGCTCGGAACTGCTGGTCGGACGGCTCATGGTCGAGAGCGGGGCGGACCTGCGCTATGTCGGCACCGCCTGCCCCAAGACCCGCTTCTCGACCGACGACCACGATTGGCTTCAGGCCCACGGCGTCGAGGTCAATTTCCGAGCCTCTCTCGAGGACGATTATGCCGCGCTCGACGAATACAAGCCCGACCTCGCCATCGGCACGACGCCGGTCGTGCAGAAGGCGAAGGAACACGCGATTCCTGGGCTCTACTTCACCAACCTGATCTCCGCGCGCCCGCTCATGGGCATAGCCGGCGCAAGCTCGCTTGCGAAGGTCGTCAATGCTGCGTTGGCGGGAAAGAGCCGCTTCGACGTCATGCGCGACTTCTTCGAAGGCGTCGGCACAGGCCATGCTGCGGGCGTCTGGGAAACGGTTCCGCACGATCGGCCAGATTTCAAGGCCAAGCGGCGCGCCAAGGCCGCCAAGCCCCGTGTCGAGGAAATGGGCTCATGCTAGTCCTCGATCACGACAGGGCCGGCGGCTACTGGGGCGCGGTCTACGTCTTTACCGCGATTAAGGGCTTACAGGTCGTCATCGACGGTCCGGTCGGTTGCGAGAACCTGCCGGTGACCGCGGTGCTGCACTATACCGACGCGCTGCCGCCGCACGAATTACCCGTTGTCGTCACCGGTCTCTCCGAGGAGGAGTTGGGACGGCACGGCACCGAGGGCGCGATGAAACGCGCCCATGCAACGCTCGACCCCGATCTCCCAAGCGTCGTCGTGACCGGCTCGATCGCCGAGATGATCGGCGGCGGCGTGACGCCGGAAGGCACAGGCCTTCAGCGGTTCCTTCCGCGCACGATTGACGAGGACCAGTGGCAGAGCGCCAACCGAGCCATGGCATGGCTGTGGAGCGAGTTCGGCCCAAAGAAGGGTCGCATCGGCAAGAAAAAAGCCCGCGCTGCTGGCGCAAAGCCAAAGGTCAACATCATCGGCCCGACCTACGGCATGTTCAATTTGCCCTCTGACCTCGCGGAGATCCGTCGGCTGATCGAAGGGATCGGCGCCGAGGTTCACATGGTTTTTCCGCTCGGCAGCCACATCGAGGACGTGCCGCGCCTCGCCGAAGCCGAAGTCAACGTCTGCCTTTATCGCGAATTCGGACGGCTCCTGTGCGAGACGCTAGACCGTCCGTATCTGCAGGCCCCGATTGGCCTGCACTCAACGACAAAATTCCTACAGGCGCTGGGCGAACTTACCGATCTCGATCCTGAGCCCTTCATCACGCGCGAGAAGCATACGACGATCAAGCCAATTTGGGACCTGTGGCGCTCTGTGACGCAAGATTTCTTCGGCACGGCTACGTTTGGCGTCGTCGCGAACGAGACCTACGCGCGCGGCTTGCGCCATTTCCTCGAAGAGGAAATGGGTCTGCCCTGCCAATTCGCCGTTGCGCGGCGGCCCGCAGAGAAAACGGACAACCAGGCCGTGCGCGAGATGATCCGTTCGAAGACGCCGCTCGTCCTGTTCGGAAGTTACAACGAGCGCCTCTACCTCGCCGAAGCAAACGCGCGGGCCATGTACATTCCCGCTTCGTTTCCTGGCGCCATCGTGCGCCGGCACACCGGCACCCCCTTCATGGGATACGGCGGCGCGACTTACGTCGTGCAGGAAGTGTGCAACGCGCTGTTCGACGCGCTCTTCAACATTCTGCCGCTCGGCGCCGATCTCGACCGCATCGAGGCCACTCCGGCGCGCCCCCACCGCGAGCTGCGATGGGACGAGGCAGCGAGAGCCCGAACTCGATGAGGTCGTCGAAGAGAGCCCGGTGCTTGTGCGCATCTCGGCGGCGAAGCGTCTGCGTGACGCGGCGGAGCGCGATGCGCGCCGCGCGGGAGAAGAGCGAGTGAGTCTTGAACGCATTGAACGCGCGCGGGTCGAACTGGCGGAGGGGCGCGCATGACAGACGCAGCGGCCAGCAAGGGACTGCGACAGGGCTGAGGAGAAGAGGATGCACAACCAGATTCGTACCGATCAAGCCGGGCGAGACCATCCAGCGGGAGCTCGTCTGTTGTGGTGTGCGCTCGTGCCCCTGTTCGCACTTGTCGAAGGCCTGCATCGAGTTCCTGGCCGGACTCAGGCGCGACAGGGCCGCGCTAGGCCAACGCGACTGGCTGACAGAAGCCAAGACGCAGGCGTCAATCGCGACTTCGTATGCCCTGATGGCGAGGTCGCTGATGCACTGATCCGAGCGACGCCGTCGCCCGGTACGCCTGTCGTGACAGACGTCTCGACAATGTCGCCGTGAAGGGCGTGCACGGCAAATAAGGTTGGAGGTTAAGGATGCCCACCGACGATAGATCCTCACTGTCAGGACTGACAGAAGCCGAGGCGCAGGAGTTTCACTCCCTGTTCGTCACAAGCTTCATCGGCTTCATTGTCATTTGCATCATCGCCCACATTCTCGTGTGGGCCTGGCGGCCTTGGATTCCCGGGCCAAAGGGCTATGCGATGCTCGATGGCGCCACGGCCGCCGCGCACCACCTGCTGTCGCTCGTCAGCTAAAGGAGACCCTCATGTATCGGCTTTGGCTGCTTTTTGATCCCCGCAGGGCGCTCGTCGGGCTCTTTGCGTTTTTGTTCGTCCTCGCGCTCATCATTCACTTCATCTGCCTGAGCACGACGCGTTTCAACTGGCTGGAGGGCAATCCGACACACACCGGCTTGGCCAATCCTGCGCCGATCACGTTGACCGTGACCGACATCGGGTGAGACCAACTTCGTGGGCGGGCGCAGCCCTGCGCCCGCCGACAAGTCACGCCCGATGTCGGGCGTGACGGCAGTGAAACTTGCCTCGACCGGCCTGGCTGGGGAGGTCGCGGGCGGGACATTCGAACGCGGAGAACCGACCGTGGCGATGCTTAACTTTGAACGACGATATCGCGTGCGCGGCGGCACGTTAGTCGGCGGGGACCTGTTCGACTTCTGGGTCGGGCCTTTTTACGTCGGCTTCTTCGGCGTGACGACGATCATCTTCGCCGCAGTCGGCGTGGCGATGATCGCGTACGGCGCGGCGATCGGGCCGACGTGGAATCCTTGGCAGATCAGTATTGCGCCCCCGGACATCAAATATGGACTGGCGCTCGCGCCGCTGAAGCAGGGCGGGCTCTGGCAGATCATCACCGTGTGCGCCATCGGGGCGTTCGTCTCCTGGGCGCTCAGGCAAGCGGAGATCGCGCGAAAGCTCGGCATGGGCTACCATGTGCCGATCGCCTTCAGCTTCGCGATCTTTGCATACGTGGCGCTGGTGGTGATCCGCCCGGTGCTTCTTGGCGCTTGGGGATTTGGTTTCCCCTACGGCATCATGAGTCACCTCGACTGGGTGTCCAATACCGGCTACCAGTACCTGCACTTCCACTACAATCCGGCGCATATGATCGCGATCTCGTTCTTCTTCACGAACGCGCTCGCCCTCTCCATGCACGGTTCGCTGATCCTATCTGCGGCCAACCCGCCGAAAGGCGATCCGGTGCGCGAGACCGAATATGAAGACACGTTCTTCCGCGACGCGATCGGCTACTCGATCGGCACCCTCGGCATCCATCGGTTGGGGACGTTCCTTGCGGTTTCGGCCGCGTTCTGGAGCGCCGTCTGCATCATCATCAGCGGCCCGTTCTGGACCCACGGCTGGCCTGAGTGGTGGAACTGGTGGCTCAACCTCCCGATCTGGCGCTAAGATAAAGGAGCGGCCGCAATGTCCGCGTATGAAAACATCTTCAATCGAGTTCAGGTTTGGCCTGAAAAGCCCGATCTGGGCGTCAAAGGCGACACGGTCGAGCGTGAAAAGGACGCCCTGTTCAACTATTGGCTCGGCGTCTTCGGCAACGCGCAGCTCGGTCCGATTTATCTAGGCACGCTTGGCGTTGTATCGCTGATCTTCGGCTTCATCGCCTTCGAGATCATCGGCCTGAACATGTTGGCCTCGGTCCACTGGAGCCCCATCCAGTTCGTGCGCCAGTTGCCTTGGCTTGCGCTCGAGCCGCCGAAGCCGGAATATGGAATAGGCATCGCGCCGCTCAGCGAGGGAGGCTGGTGGCAGTTGGCCGGCCTCTTTCTGACGCTGTCGGTCCTGACGTGGTGGTGGCGCATGTACCGCCGCGCTCGCGAACTCCGGCTCGGCACGCATACGGCGTGGGCCTTCGCATCGGCGATCTTCTTGTTCCTGTCGATCGGTTTCATCCAGCCGCTGCTAATGGGCCACTTCAGCGAGTTGGTGCCGTTCGGCATCTTCCCCCACCTCGACTGGACGGCGGCGTTTTCGATCCGCTACGGGAATCTCTACTATAACCCGTTCCACATGCTCTCGATCGCGTTCTTGTACGGTTCGGCCGTGCTGTTCGCCATGCATGGCGCGACCATCCTGGCGGTTGGGCGCTACGGCGGCGAGCGCGAGGTTGAGCAGATGGTCGATCGCGGCACGGCGGCGGAGCGCGCGGCCCTCTTTTGGCGCTGGACCATGGGCTTCAACGCGACGATGGAATCCATCCATCGCTGGGCGTGGTGGTTCGCGGTGCTCGTGACCTTCACAGGAGGCATCGGAATCCTCCTGACCGGGACGGTAGTCGACAATTGGTATCTTTGGGGCATTCAGCACGGCCTTGCGCCAGCCTACCCGCACCTGTGGCCGCCGGTGATCGACCCCGCAGCTTCGGGAGCAGCCCAATGAAAATCGCTGCCTTATTCGCAGGCGTCGTGGCCGTCCTGTTGACGATCGCGATGCTCTTCACCGCCGGATGGGTGCATCCGCCCATCCTGAGTACGCAAGCAGGCTTCCGCGGTCTGGCCATGGACCAACTCACCACGCCCGCCGCCCAAAGGAAGCTGCAACTGGCCAACGCCCTGCCGGACGCGATTCCAATCGCTTCGCCGGAAGGGCCGAAGGCGGGACAAGTCTATCAGAACGTTCAAGTTCTGAAGGACCTGTCAGTCGAGCAGTTCACTACCTTGATGGCCGCGATCACGACCTGGGTCGCGCCTAATGAGGGCTGCGCCTACTGCCACAACACCGACAATCTGGCCGACGACAGCGTCTATGCAAAGAAGGTGGCGCGCCGGATGATCCAAATGACCCGGCACATCAACACCGACTGGAAGGCGCACGTTGCGAATACGGGCGTGGTGTGCTGGACCTGCCACCGCGGCAACCCGGTCCCGGCCTACACGTGGACCGCCAACGTCGGGTGGCCGCAGGCCGGCGGCTTCGCAACCACCAACCACGGCATGGGGCATCCGTCCCAGGCCAACGGCTCGACCGCGATGCTTCAGGATCCGTACCCGCTCCTCGACAAGGGCGTAATCCGGATCCAGGCGACGAAGGCCCTGCCCGTCAGCAGCAACGGCGCCTCGCTGCAGGCGGCCGAAAACACTTACTCGCTGATGATCGCGATGTCGCAGGGGCTGGGGGTCAATTGCACCTTCTGCCACAACACTCGTGAATTTGGACAATGGGCTGAAAGCACCCCGCAACGTGTGACGGCCTGGCACGGAATTCAACTGGTGGGCGACCTCAACGCCGCCTATCTTGATCCGCTCAAGGACGTGGTTCCCGCCACGCGCCTGGGTCCGGCGGGCGACGTTCCGAAAGTCAACTGCACCACTTGCCACCAGGGAGCGAACAAGCCGCTTCTCGGGGTGAGCCTGGCGAAGGACTATCCCGAACTCGGCGGAACGCCGGCGAAATAAGTCCGAGGCGAACGAACACAGTCGACGCGACGATGAGTTGCGTCGACCTTTTTGTTGCCAGAGCCCAGTTTGCGCCGACCTCACTACACGTGTCATTGCTTACGCCCGCGAGGATGCGGCGGGCGATCGATCCGGAGGATGGAATGAATATCAGGGTGACGCCGATTCCCAATGCGGAACCAAATGCGGACGTCCTCCGCGATGGGACGGCGGAGATTCCCGAGTATCTCGAGAAGGTCTACTGGTGGACCTACGTGCGGCCTTGGGCGGTGCGGTTCTTCGAGCGGCAGTGGCTCGTGAACGCGATTCTGTTCGGTAACTATGTCCGCCTTCGGGACGCGGCGCTCGAATTCTTGGGTGCGCGTCTTCCGGGAAAGACGCTTCAGATCGCCTGCGTCTACGGTGACATGACATGTCGCTTGGCCGAGCGCGTCGCTGCGGGCGGCGGCCGGCTGGATGTGGTGGACGTGCTGCCCGTCCAGATCGAAAATCTGCGCGGAAAATTGCCGGCGGGAGCGCCCGTCCGCGGGCTGATACAGGACTCCGCGGCGCTCAATTTTCCCGATGCGCGCTACGATCGCGCAATCCTGTTTTTCCTGCTGCACGAGCAGCCGGAAGACTGGAGGCGGAAGACTTTGAGCGAGGCGTTTCGGGTCGTGCGCCCCGGAGGACGGATCGTCATCGTCGACTACGCGCGCCCGAAATGGTGGAATCCTTTCCGCTACATTTTGCCGCCGGCGCTTGCGCTCCTCGAACCTTTCGCGCTTGATATGTGGCGCTCGGAACTGCAGTCCTTCCTGCGCCCCTCGACGAGCCTACGAAGCCTGACGCGTCAGTCCGTGTTCGGCGGCCTCTACCAGGCCGTCGTTATCGAGCGTTGATGACGACAGCCTCGAGGCGCGGGCGAAGGTCTCTGTCGAATGTCGTCGCGCCGGACGCTGTCAAAGTCGCCGCGATTTCGCTAAATCGGCTGCGTCCCGTCTCCGCTGCGACTTTCGTGCAGGGCCTCGGGTGCGGAAATTAGCGAGACGCCTTTGGCCAAGACCGAGCGCAAGCCCTCCTTCGACGTCGCCGACCCGACTCTCGAGATGCCCGGCCATCTGCTGCGCCGGTGCCATCAGATCGCGGTTGCGATCTTTCTCGACGAGTGCCACACCTATGATCTGACGCCTCTGCAGTATGTCGCGCTGTGCGCGCTCGCGACGCACGGACGCCTCGACAAGGCCGCCATCGGCGGCGCGACTGCCCTCGACCGCACGACCATAGCGGTGGTGGTGAAGAACCTCGAAACGAGGGGCATGGTCGTGACACGGCCTTCCGAGTATGACCGCCGCGCCAAGCTCATCGAAATCACCGACAAGGGCCGCGGCCTGCTGTCGTCCGTTCAGGCGGAAGTCGCCAACGCACAGGAACGCACGGTCGCTCCGCTGACGAAGAGCGAGCGCACCGAACTCATGCGTCTTCTGCGAAAAATCGCTGACGGAAATAACCTATTGAGCCGAGCGCCGCGTCGAGCCCCGCGCCGACTCGGAGGTTGACGGCGGCCGGCGAGCAGACTGGCGCCGCGATGAATTCTCGAAAACCCTCGCGGAGTCTCATTGACATAAGCGCATACATATGCGCATATGTATCCGCTAAGCGGCGACCTTAACGGAGCGGGTCCAAAGCCGCAGGGGAGAGGAGACGCCGAGCACGTGTCTCTCCAGTGTTCGTTGAGCTCACAGAGGAAACGGTCGAGCGCCATGCAGTTCTATCTCGATGGATTCAGGCCTGGCGACCCCTTTGTCGCCGAGCCGTTTGACGGGGCAGCGCACACCGACGCCCTGCCCCAGGATGTCGATGTCCTTATCATCGGCAGCGGCCCGACCGGGTTGACGCTCGCGGCGCAACTCGCAGCCTTTCCCGAGATAACGACGGCGATCGTCGATCGGAGGGCTGGACCGCTGGAACTCGGCCAGGCCGATGGCGTCGCCTGTCGCTCGATGGAGATGTTCGAGGCCTTCGGCTTCGCCGATCGCGTCCTCAAGGAGGCCTATTTCGTCAATGAGACAGTCTTCTGGAGGCCTGACGCGGCGCGGCGCTCCCAAATTGTCCGCAGCGGTCGCATCCAGGATGTCGAGGACGGTCTGTCGGAAATGCCGCACGTGATCCTCAACCAGGCTCGCGTGCACGACTTCTACCTCGACTTGATGCGAAATTCGCCCTCGCGGGTCGAACCGCACTACCATCGCCAGTTCTTCGACCTCGCGGTCGTCCCTCAAGATGATCTCTCGGCTCGCCCCTTGACCGTCCGCCTCGAACGCGTCGATGCGAAGCATCAGGGTGAGGTCGAGACGGTGAAGGCCAAGTTTGTCGTCGGCTGCGATGGCGCGCGCAGCGCGGTCCGAGCGGCGATCGGGCGGGAGCTTGTCGGCGACTTCGCCAATCAAGCGTGGGGCGTCATGGACGTGCTTGCCGTCACGGACTTCCCGGACATCCGATTGAAGTGCCTGATCCAGTCCACAGGAGGCAGCGCGCTTATCATTCCCCGCGAGGGCGGGTTTCTGTTCCGCATTTACATCGAGCTTGAAAAGCTCACCGGCAACGAGCGGGTCGCGACCCTGAATGTGACCCCTGAACGCCTGATCTCCGCGGCGAGGCGGATCCTCAACCCCTACACCCTCGAGGTGAAGGAGATCGCCTGGTGGTCGGTGTACGAAATCGGCCAGCGACTCTGCGACAAGTTCGACGATGTCAAGGACGGCGAGGATCGGATGCCGCGTGTCTTCATCGCGGGCGACGCCTGCCATACGCACAGCGCGAAAGCTGGCCAGGGCATGAACATGTCGATGCAGGATGCCTTCAATCTTGGCTGGAAGCTGGCTTCGGTGCTGCGCGGGCGCGCGGCGCCGCATCTTCTCTCAACCTACTCGGACGAGCGGCAACCGGTCGCCAAAGAGTTGATCGACTTCGATCACGCGTTCTCTCGCATGGTCAGCGCGCCGCCAAAGGACCCAGCGAATCCTTCAAGCGAGGGCGTCAACCCGGCGGACCTTCAAGAGGCCTTCGTCAAAGCGGGCCGGTTCACCGCCGGCATGATGACGCGCTATCGTCCATCGGTCCTTACAGGCCAGACGACCTATCAGCATCTCGCAGTGGGATTTCCGATCGGCGCTCGCTTTCATTCTGCGCCGGTCGTCCGCCTCGCCGACGCTAAGCCTATGCAACTCGGCCATGCGTTCAGAGCCGACGGCCGCTGGCGGCTTTATGTATTCGCCGCAGCGGAAGACCCGGCGGACCTTTCCTCCCGGCTCGCGCGGTTTTGCCGCTTCCTTGACGAGCAGCCCACTTCCCCGATCCGTCGGCACACGCCTCTAGGCGCTGACATCGACTCCGTCATCGACGTCCGGGCGATTCTCCAACAGGGCCATCGCGCGCTAGCGCTCGCCGCCCTGCCCGCGTTCCTCCTCCCCAGGAAGGGCCGCTACGGCCTCGTAGACTACGAGAAGCTCTTCTGCCCCGACCTGAAGGCTCGCCAAGACATCTTCGACCTCAGAGGCATCGACCGCGCGCGCGGCTCCCTCGTTGTCGTGCGGCCGGACCAATACGTCGCGCATGTTCTGCCCCTGGACGCCTACGACGAACTTGCCGAGTACTTCGCCGGGTTTATGCCCGGCTAACCCGTGGCGGTTTTATGCTGGCGTAATGCCCAGTCGGGGGCCGGTCGACCACCAACGCCGCGCTCCCGCATTCCAGAACATGCGAGCGCCGCCTGGCGTGGGTAGGACCGAGGCGGCGCTCATCTTCGGGCCAGCAGATGATTACTGCTGCGCCGCCTTCTTCCCGATCCGGCTCTTCGAGGCGCGGTCGCCCGCCGCCACGGCATCGGCCTCGCACATGTAGGCGCCCTGCTTTGTCGTGCCGTAGCTGCGCGTGCCGGGGTAGTGGTAGATGTGCGACTTTGTGTTGAGCCATACGACAGTGTCGGACGGGCAGCGGTACTTGGCCTCGGATTCGGTGTTGAACTGGCCCGCGCCGGTCGGCGCGGCTGTCGGCTTCATGGGCACGGGCGCGGGCTTCGGCAAGGAAGCCTGGACGGGGGCCGGCGCCATCGGCGCCGGAGCCGGCGCGGCGGCGGGCGCCATTGGCGCCGGGGCGGCGGGCGCGGCGGCGCCCGCATGGCGCGTCCGGCAACCTTTCAGGAATTCCTGCCAGGACTGTCCCCCCGTAGTGTTGGCCGTCTTCGCGGCTTGCCATTCGGCGCCGCATTCCTTCATCACGCTCTCGGCCCGGGCCGCGCCCGTCGCCGTCAGACCCATGGCCGCCGCGACAAGAAATGCGACCGCCGCGGCCCTGAAAGATTGGATTTTCATATCAACTCCCCGATGTTCCATCCGGTCGCCCAGCCCTGGAACTCGAAGGCCGGAAAACGACGATCCGGCGTCATAGCCGGCCTCTTTCGTTGTCATGACGGTGTTCGGCTGAACCCGGCATGAACAGAGAGTAACTATGAATTCTTGAAGCCGGTCAAGACTTGTCGGAGCCGTTCAGGCAAACTCTTGAACCCAGCTGCATTGGGCGAAATGCGTATTGCGAGGGGCTGCATCAGCCGCTGATATGAGGGACTTCCGGGGTAGAGCAGACTGCGGGGGTCACCGCGGTTCGAGTCCGCTCCGAGACCGGCGAATTGTTAAGCGCTCCTGCGCAACGCGCCTTCGGCGGCGTCCGCGATCGACCGAACGCCAAACAGGATGAAAATCACGCCGACTGCTCGCGTCACCGCAACGCCGTGGGTCAGGAAGAATTTCCGCACCGCCGGCAAGCCGGCGGTGAAGATAAGCGTGGCGTCGGCGAGGAGGAAGCCCGAAAAGGCGGCTAGGAACATCTGCGGCGCGTCGGCGGCCCTGAGCACCCCGATGTAGGGCGCGACGATCGCCGAGAACATCGCCAGCGCCACAGGATAAGACTTTGGGTTGGTGAGCCCGAAGGCCATGCCGGTCATGAGCGGCCGCTCAGCGCCGATCGTCCTCGGCGGCGCATCCTTGCGGGTCATCACCGCGCGGGCCCCGAGATAGATCAGATAGATGCCGCAGAGGAGGCCAAGCGCCTCGAATAGCGTCGGTCCGAGCGTGTTGGCGCCGATGATCGCCGCGACCGCCAGTGCGCCCCAGACCACGTCGCCGACCAGATGCCCGCAGATGAACCACGCCCCGGCCTTCCGGCCGCGCGCGGCGGAGAGCGTAAAGAGCGCGAGAAACGCGGGACCGGGCGTGACGACGTAGAGGTAGGCGGCGACAAGGGTGGCGATCAGGATCTGCGGATTGGTCATGCCGTCCCCCGGTTGGCGGCGCTCGATTCCAAGAAGACTTCGTGTCCCCCAGCGTTCTTCGTGGGGAATTCCTTACCACCAAGAACACTAAGGAACACCAAGGCGCCTCACAGAAGCCGCTTCAGCGCATAGAGCGCCGCGTGTGCGTCGCGGGGACTCATCTCGTCGGGGTCAAGAGCGGCGACGGCTTCGCGCAGGATGTCGCGGGCCGGGAGCCTAGGCTCGTGCGGCTCATAGGAGAACAGCGGCAACGAATTGAGCGTCCCGCTCGGCCGCGACGCCTCGAGATCTGCGAGCACTTTACGCGCGCGACGCACAACTCTGGTGGGGAGGCCCGCAAGCTTGGCGACCTGAATGCCGTAGGAGCGGTCGGCTGCGCCCGGCGCGACTTCGTGCAGGAAGACGAGGCCACCCTTGAATTCGCTGACCCGCATGGTGAGGTTCACGAGCCGTGGCAGAGTCTCGGCGAGTTGGGTCAATTCATGAAAATGGGTAGCGAACAGCGTTCTGGAGCGGTTCACCGCGTTCAGGTGTTCGACGCACGCGTAGGCGATCGAGAGGCCGTCGAACGTCGCCGTGCCTCGACCGATCTCGTCGAGGATCACCAGGGAACGCTCCGTTGCTTGGTTCAGGATCGCCGCGGTCTCGACCATTTCGACCATGAAGGTCGAGCGTCCGCGGGCGAGATCGTCGGCTGCCCCAACGCGGGAGAAAAGCCGGTCGACTACGCCGAGATGAGCGCGGGCGGCCGGCGCGTAAGAGCCCATCTGGGCGAGCAGCGCGATCAGGGCGTTCTGGCGCAAATAGGTCGACTTGCCAGCCATGTTAGGACCGGTGACGACGGCGATCCGGCCGCCGTCGCCGACTTCCCCGGATAAATCGCAGGCGTTGGCGACGAACGGCTCGCCCGCGGTTTTCAGCGCCGCCTCGACCACCGGATGCCGGCCACCCTCGATGCGGAAGGCGAGCGAGGCGTCGACCATCGGCCGCGTCCAGTCGCGTTTGACGGCGAGCTCGGCGAGCCCCGCTGCGACATCGATCACGGCGAGCGCTGCGCCAAGTGCGCGCAAAGCATCGCCCTCGGCGAGACAAGCCCGCTGCAGCCGCTCGAATGCTTCGAGTTCGAGCCTCAGCGCCCGGTCGGCGGCGGAGGCGATCTTTGCCTCGAGCTCGACGAGCGCGTTCGTGGTGAAACGCAGCGCCCCGGCCATTGTCTGGCGATGGATGAAGGTCGCATTCAGCGGGGTTTTCAGAAGCGCCTCGCCCAGCGCCTGCGGCGTCTCGATGTAATAGCCGAGGAAATTGTTGTGCTTGATCTTGAGCTGCCGAAGGCCCGCCTCCTCGGCGTAAGCGGCCTGCATGTCGGCAATGACCCGCCGGCTCTCATCACGGTGCGACCGCGCCTCGTCAAGGGCGGCAAACGCTCCGACGCGAACGAAGCCGCCGTCGCGTTTGACGAGCGGGAGATCGTCGGCGAGCGCGGCGGCCAGTTCGGCCTGCAACGCGCCACAATCGCGCCTGAGCGCGGCGTAGGCGCGCAGAAGCTCGGCGGGAAGGTCCTCGGTCGTCTCAAGGATGCGCGCCAGCGCTGCGGCCGCCACCAGGCTGTCGCGAACAGATGCGAGATCACGTGGGCCACCGCGATCGAGGCTGAGCCGCGCGAGCGAACGCAGGAAATCGGGCGCGCCCCTGAGTTCACGCCTCAGCGCGTCACGCGTAGGCCCGGCGAGATGCAGGAACTCGATCGCATCAAGCCGCTCGTTAATGGCGCTCGGATCGGTCAGCGGACTCGGCGAGCCGCTCGGCAAGAAGCCGAGCGCCGGCCGGCGTGACTGTGAGATCAATGGCTGCGAGGAGCGAACCTTCGCGCGCGCCGCTGAGCGTCCGCGTGAGCTCGAGGTTGGCGCGGGTGGCCGGGTCGATCTCCAGGCTCGACCCGCGCGACCGGCGGGCTGGCGGCGACAAGGCGGGGCGCGCCCGCAACTGCGTGCGCTTGACATAGGCCAGCGCCAGCGCTGCCGCGGCGATCTCAGCGCGCGAGAAGGCGCCGAAGCCGTCGAGGGTTTCGACGCCATAGAACTCGCATACCCGACGCTCGGCGGAAGCGCCGTCGCCGGCCTCGCGCGCGAGCGGCGTCACGGGAATACGCAGTTCGGTGGTCAGGCGCGCAAACGGCCCTTCGTCGCAGACCGACTGAGACGCGACGATCTCGCTGGGTTCGAGCCGCGCGATCTCGCCTGCGAGCCCGCCCTCCTCCGTCTCGGAAAGCGCAAACGCGCCTGTCGAAAGGTCGAGCGCAGCGAGCCCGTAGCAGGCGTCCGTCTCCTTCCCTTTCACCTTTTGCACGGCGACGAGCAACCGAGCGCGCCCCGGTTCGAGCAACCGCTCCTCAGTGATCGTGCCCGGAGTGACGAGCCGAACGACGTCGCGCTTGACGACCGACTTCGCACCGCGCTTCTTCGCCTCCGCCGGGTCCTCAAGCTGCTCGCAGACCGCGACGCGATGACCGAGCGCGATCAGCCGGTTGAGGTAGTCGTCGGCGCGCTCGATCGGCACGCCGCACATGCGGATGTCCTCGCCCTCGTGCTTGCCGCGCTTGGTCAAGACGATTCCAAGCGCTCGGCTGGCCACCTCCGCATCGTCAAAAAAAGCTCGTAGAAATCGCCCATTCGGTAGAACAGCAGACAGTCCGGATTGACGCTCTTAATCTCGAAATACTGCGCCATCATCGGCGTGAGGCGCGAAGGCGCGGTTTCAAGGTTCTCTGGAACAGGGTTGTCGATCGACGCATCCATGCGCGCGATCGTAGCAAATCGGCTCGCTCCCCGTGAGGCTATCGGAGTTGATATCCACGGGAACGCTCGCTCTTTCGCGGGCGATTTTCGGTGCCCGACAAAAAACGCCCTTCTCCAACGGACTCTTAGAGGGACGGGCGCCCTGCGCTCACGCCTTCAGCAGCCGCCGCGCCTTCAATGCGCTCGCCGCTGCAGTGTAGCCGCCTTCCGCGCCGTCGACGAAGTGCATGTGGCTGCGATCGCCGATTGACGGCACGAAGCAGGTGATCTGCGCCGATTTTTGGCGATAAAGGCCCCAGTCGGCGAAGTCGTCAGCCGCCGCCAACCTCTCCTCCAGCCTGTCCGCGAAACCCAGGGTGCAGTCGAGCGTCATGCGCAGGCTGTCGTCGAACTTACGAAAGTCGGCGTTAGCGGCGACGTCACCCGCGTAGGTCGCCGCGTCGAAGCCGCCCGCCTTGAGCTTGAATTGGTTGAAGGCGTAGCCGAGAGCGTAGCTCGCAGCGGCGGTGAGCCGCGCCTTCAGCGCCGAGGCGCCCGAGGTTTTGACCGCCGACGCTTCAAGGGCGATCGCCTGGCCGGAATTGCCGGCGCCCAGCATGTCTACGGTCACTGGCCGCCCCGCCTCGCCCGCCTCCGCCGCGAGCCTGACGATCTCTTCGATTAGGGCCGGATAGCGCTGATCCTCGCCGCGGGGCGCGACGATCAGCGAGGCGACAAGGCCATGACGCGCGGGCGCTACGCCCCAGCGGCAGGAGAGGCCGGCAAGATCCGGACGCGCGTCCGGCGCCGCGGGCGAGACAGCGTAGGCGCCCGCCTTCACCTGTGCTTCGAACCATGTGAGGCCGCCCCCGGCGAACATCGCATAGACGCAATGCTCGGAGGCCGCGAAGCGGGCGACCCGCACATCGCGCCCGGCCGCGCGGATCGCGGAGACCGGAACAGTCGCGGCGCGAAGTTCGAGCCCGAACTCCGCCGCGGCGAATGCCGCCATACGCGCTAGCGCGTCGGCCGCGGCGGCGGAGTCCGCCTGCGTCGCAGCGAAGCTCGCCCCATCGCCCCCGAAGACGAAGGGAAAAGGGCGGCGCCCGAGCGCGTTGGAGACGGCAGCGATGACGCCCGCGCCGACGAAGTTCACCGCTTTGTAGCGCCCTTCCGCGATCGCGCGCGTCGAACCAACGACGTCGGTGAATCCGACCGACCAGTCGTCGGGCGCCGGGCGATAATTCTCCGCCCTCACCACCGAGGCGAAGTCGGTCAAGATCGGCAGAGACTCATAGAAGCCGCGCGCACTGTCAAGCATGGACCGCCCTCCCCGCCTAAAGTAGTGCGACGCCGCAGCGGGACAAGGCGGCCTACACGGCAGGTCGGCTTGGATACGGGGCGTTAAGGCCCCAAGACCACTTCACGCATGATCCGGCCCGGCCAGAGCGTGAACAAGCCAGTGTACTACAAGCGCGAACCCATAGAGCCAGATCATCCCTGAACGGTGGCCTTCGATGCGCCCTTAGCCGTGCGGCAAAGACCGTGAGCGGCGTCATCGTCAACGTGAAGAGCGACCGGAGGTGGATCGGACCTCCAAGGTCACCACATGTGAATGGTGTGGATGAAGAGAACTGCCCGCGACCCCATCATTGCGAACGTAAAGGCCCAGCCGAGCGCCTGGTGCAGCGTCACGCCCTTCGGCAGTGCGAACTGACCGGCGCCAAGCGCGATCGCAGCGAAAGCGAGACACGCATGAACCGGGATGATCGCGGAGGCGGTCAGGAGCGGCGTAAGCGTCATAGCGCCCAATCCCGCACGACCGACGCCGCGGATGCAAAAAGCGACGCCTGCAACAGCGGACCCGGCCCCTCGCCAAGCCTGACCTTCGCTCCCCGCTCGATTGCCGCGCTTACGAAGATTTTTGCAGCGGCGACTGCCTCGGCAAGCGGTTGGCTAAGGACAATGTTCGCGGCGACGGCGCTCGACAGCGTGCAACCGGTGCCGTGGGTGTTCGTCGAGGCGGTCCTCGGCGCCGCAAAGCGCAGAGCGCCTTCGGCGGTGATGAGCCAGTCAGCTGCGTCGACGCCATCGAGATGGCCGCCCTTCATCAGGACCGCGCGAGGACCGAGGGCGAGAAGCGCGCGGCCTTGCCGGATCATCTCGGCTTCGCTCGTTGCTTCGGCCGCGCCGAGAAGCACGCCGGCTTCCGGCAGGTTCGGGGTGAGGCAGTCGACGAGTGGAAAAAGCTTCGCCCGGACTACCGCGGCGAAGCCTGCGCCGGCGAGGGCATCCCCCGAGGACGCCGCGAGCACAGGGTCGTAAACAACGAAGCTGCCCCCGGCCGACAAGGCGTCGGCCACGGACTCAACAATCTCCGCGCTCGCCAGCATGCCGATCTTGACCGCCGCGACGAAAAAATCTTCGAAGACGGTGTCGATTTGAGCGCGAACGATGTCGGGCGGAACCAGATGGATCGCGCGGACCCCGAGGGTGTTCTGCGCGGTGAGCGCTGTGATCGCGGCGGCGCCATAAACGCCAAGCGCGGCGAAGGTTTTCAGATCCGCTTGGATCCCCGCTCCGGCGCCCGAGTCGGAGCCGGCGATCGTCAGGGCGATGGGCGTTTTCGGGGTCACGCGCGCCGAGTCGCTGCGATCCATTGTTCTG
The DNA here is from genome assembly GCA_963748545.1 of uncultured Alphaproteobacteria bacterium. GTDB lineage: Bacteria > Pseudomonadota > Alphaproteobacteria > Rhizobiales > Beijerinckiaceae > Roseiarcus. Next base: position 260,957 of record CAVVJO010000051.1, on the reverse strand, counting down.
CCCGCCCCTCTGGATCAGCATTAAGGGTGATGTCCGAAATCACCGAGACGATATCGGCGCCGGCGGAGAGACACCGCTTCGCCCGTTCAAGGTCGAGCCCGCCAATGGCGCACAGGGGCAGCGGACTGACCCGGCGCTTCCACTCGGCGAGCCGCTCGAACCCTTGCGGCGCCACAACCATATCTTTCGAGATGGTCGGAAAGATCGGCCCGAGTGCGACGTAATCGGGATCGACCGCAAGCCCGCGCTCGAGCTCGGCTTCGTCGTGGGTCGAGAACTCCGAGCTTGAGACCCGCCTTGCGGATCGCCACAAGGTCCGCTGTTTCCAGGTCCTCCTGCCCGAGATGAACCCAGTCAGCCCCCTCGGCGATGGCGACCCGCCAATAGTCATTGACGACCAACGTCGCTCCGTACTTGCGGCAAAGAGCGAGCGACTCGCGCGTCTCTAGCGCCACGGTGGCCTCGTCCTTGTTCTTGACGCGAAGCTGAATGAGCCGTGCGCCGACGCCCACGAGGCGCCCGACCCAGTCTGCGCTCTCGACGATCGGGTAGAAGGGGTCGAGGGGTTCGCTGCGCCGTTTGGCGGAGGCGTTGGGGATGGTCACGAAAACATAGCCTTTCCGACGACTGGAGTTGAGGGCGCGGCCATGTCGCGCGGCGCCATGGGGCCCGCGAGGAAGGCGCTCCGGCCGGCCTCGATCGCCAGTCCAAACGCACGCGCCATCGCGACCGGATCGCGGGCCCTGGCGACCCCGGTGTTCAGCAACGCGCCGTCAAGCCCGAGCTCCATCGCGGCGGCGGCGTGGGACGGCCGCCCGAGTTCGGCGTCGACGATCAGAGGCGTGTCCGGAAAATGGGCGCGCAGGGCGCGGAGGCCGAAAACGTTATTGAGCCCCTGCCCCGAGCCGATCGGCGCGCCCCAGGGCATCAGCACCTTGCAGCCGGCCTGAAGCAGCCGCTCGGCGACGACGAGATCCTCGGTCGTATAGGGAAACACCTCGAAGCCGTCGGCGGAGAGAATCCGCGCCGCCTCGACGAGGGCGAACACATCGGGCTGGAGCGTGTCGGACTCGCCGATCACTTCGAGCTTGACCCAGGGCGTGCCGAAAGCCTCGCGCGCCATCTGCGCGGTCATCACCGCCTCCTTGACGCTGTAGCACCCTGCGGTGTTCGGCAGCACGCGCACGCCGATCTCGCGGATCAGGCGCCAGAAATCCTGCCCCTCCTTCAGCCGCGCCGACTCGCGCCGGAGCGACACCGTGACGATCTCCGCGCCGCTCGCGCGAGCCGCCTCGGCGAGGATCGCGGGCGAAGGATATTGCGACGTGCCGAGCATGAGGCGCGAGCGCAAGACGACTCCATAGAGGGTGAAGTCTGGCGATGTCATTGGAGGCAATCCTTATCCCCCCTGCCGCGGAGCCAGAATTTCAATTCGGTCGCCGTCTTGAACCGGCGTCGCATCGCGCACGCGGGCAGGCACGAATTCGCCATTGAGCGCGGTCGCGACCTTCGCCTCGCCGTAGTCGAGCGCTTCGAGCAGGGCCGCAAGGCTCGCCGCCTCGATCTCGTGGGCCTCTCCATTCACCACAAGTCTCATACCCTTTCCTCCGCCCTTGCGAACACCAACGCGGCGGCGCGCTCGGCGAAGTCCGGAGCCAGCAAAAAGCCGTGGCGATAGAACCCGTTCATGGTAATTCGCCCGTCGCGCTCCTCGATGCGCGGTTCATTGTCAGGATAGGCCGGCCGTACGCCGGCGCTCATCTCCAAAATCTCGGCTTCGCCGAAGGCGGGATGGAGGGCGTAGGCGGCGCCGAGCAGTTCTAGCGCCGAGCGGACGGTGACGGCGCCGGCTCTTGCGCTCTCGATCATGGTCGCCCCGATCATGAACTCGCCATCCGCTCGCGGCACGATGTAGACGGGCATGCGCGGATGCAGCAGCCGCACGGTTCGCGTGAGGGTCAGGTCAGGCGCGCGGACGCGCATCATCTCGCCGCGCACGCCTCGCAGCTCAGGCAGTTGCGTTCGCGCGAAAAAACCGCGGCAGTCGACGACGATCCCGGCTTCGGGCTTTAGCCGCTCGCCATCCGCCCCGAAGCGCACCTCGGCGCCCCGGGCGCGCAACCCCTCTAATAGTGCGCTAAGCGCGGCGCGCGGATCAACATGGCCCTCGCCGGGGAAGAACAGGCCTTTCGAAAAGCGTCCCGCGACGTCTGGTTCAAGCGCCGCGATGGCCGCCTCGTCCGAGCGTTCCCAACCCGAGGTGCGTGCGGCAAAGCGTTCGATCTCGCCGACGTCGCGCGGCGGCGCCACCACGAGCGTTCCAGCGCGTACGACGGGGGCGCCATGGGCGCCCCACCAGTCGATGGCGCCGTGGCCGCGCTCCACCACTGTGCGCGGAGCGCTCTCGCCCTCGCAGAAGGGGGCGAGCATGCCCCCCGCCAGCCAAGAGGCGCTAGCGCTCAGGTTATCGGCGCGCTCGATCAAGGTGACCCTCGCGCCGCGCTCGACAAGCGCCGTCGCGGTCGCAAGGCCGACGACGCCGGCGCCAACGACGGTCGCGCGCATGAACCTTACTCCGCAGCGTCCACGTAGAGCGCGCCGCCGCCCTCGACGAACTCTTTCGACTTCTCCGCCATGCCGACCATCGCCACAGTCTCGGCCCTGATGTCCTGGCTGATCTTCATCGAGCAAAACTTCGGTCCGCACATCGAGCAGAAATGCGCGACCTTGTGAAGATCCTTCGGCAGGGTCTCATCGTGAAATTTCTGCGCGGTGTCGGGATCGAGCGACAGGTTGAACTGATCCTGCCAGCGGAAGTCGAAGCGGGCGCGAGAGATAGCATCGTCGCGGATGCGCGCCGCCGGATGGCCCTTGGCGAGATCAGCCGCATGCGCAGCGATCCGGTAAGTGATGACGCCAGTCTTAACGTCCTCGCGGTCAGGCAGGCCAAGGTGCTCCTTCGGCGTTACGTAGCAGAGCATCGCGGTGCCGAACCAGCCGATCATCGCCGCGCCGATCCCGGAGGTGATGTGGTCGTAGCCGGGGGCAATATCGGTCACCAGCGGTCCGAGGGTGTAGAAGGGCGCCTCGCCGCATTCGCGAAGCTGCTTCTCCATGTTGATCTTGATCTTGTGCATCGGCACGTGGCCGGGGCCCTCGATCATCACCTGGCAGCCCTTGTCCCAGGCGACCTTGGTGAGTTCGCCCAGCGTTTCCAGTTCGGCGAACTGCGCCGCGTCGTTCGCGTCGGCGTTGGAGCCGGGACGAAGCCCATCGCCGAGCGAGAACGAAACGTCGTATTTGCGCATGATGTCGCAAATGTCGCCGAAGCGCTCGTAGAGGAAGCTCTCGCGGTGTCCCGCAAGGCACCAGCGCGCCATGATCGAGCCGCCGCGCGACACGATGCCGGTGACACGCTTCGCGGTCAACGGCACGTAGGCGAGGCGCACGCCGGCATGGATGGTGAAGTAGTCGACGCCTTGCTCCGCCTGCTCGATCAGCGTGTCCTTGAACACTTCCCAATCGAGCTTCAGGGGATCGCCGCCGACCTTCTCCAGGGCTTGGTAGATAGGCACGGTCCCGATCGGCACCGGCGCGTTGCGCACGATCCAGGATCGGATGTTATGGATGTTGCGGCCGGTCGAAAGGTCCATGACCGTGTCAGCGCCCCAGCGAATCGCCCAGACCATCTTCTCGACCTCTTCGGCGACGCCCGAGCTGACCGCCGAATTGCCGATGTTGGCGTTGACCTTGACCAGGAAATTGCGGCCGATCGCCATCGGCTCCAACTCGACATGGTTGATGTTGGCCGGGATGATGGCGCGCCCGCGCGCAACCTCCGCCCGCACGAATTCCGGCGTGACGAATTCGGGGATCTCGGCCCCAAAGCTTTCGCCGTCGGCCAGACGCGCTTCCGCCTCCGCGACCGCGGCCTCGCGTGCGAGGTTCTCACGGTGGGCGACGTAGATCATCTCCTCGGTGACGATCCCTGCGCGCGCGAACTCGAACTGGGTGACCAACTGGCCGGGCTTGCCGGCGCGTAGCGTCCGGTTGGCCGGGCAGAGCGGGGCGAGGCGGTCGGCGCCGACGTTGCCGTTGTCTTCCGGCTTAATCGTCCGGCCTTCGACAGTCGCATAAGCTCGCGCGGCGAGCCAGGCTTCGCGGACCGGCCAAAGGCCTTGAGCAAGGTCGATCCGCACGTCGGCCTCGGTGTAAGGCCCGGACGGGTCGTAGACATGGACCGGCGGCTCGTTGGGATCGGAGAGCGTGATCTCCCGAAGTGGGATCCGAAGCTCCGGGCCTTCCTTCGGCGAGGCGTAGACTTTTCGCGAACCGGCGATCGGCCCGGTAGTAACCGTCTGCGGTGCGGCGAATTTCGGAATCTCGTTCAAGGCCGTCTCCTCGCGGGGGCCGGAACGGCGGCGGGATGAGGCGGACGGCCTGTGAGCGGAGGTCGGCCACGTCCCTTCGCCGGCATGACCCGGATCAGGTTCAAAGGGTTCGGCGTATGCCATCTCAGCCCCGTTCGGGGCGCCCCTCGTGTGAAGGAGTGAAACTGGGCCCGACCTCTTCCGATGTCAAGATCAGGCCCCACAAAGGCAAATTCTCCCGCCGACGCCCCGCCGCCTGCGTGACGATGACTCGTCCGATCCTACTCGATCCACTCGAGCAGCGACGATCCCAGCGGCTGCGGTCCTCGGACGAATCCCGGCTTGATGTCTGGCATCTCGATCCGGCTCGGCAAATAGGTGATCTCGCCAAAAGGACTGCCAATCTTCGCTAGCGGCAGGTCGGTTTCTTTGGCGATGTCTGCGAACGGTTTCGCGCCATCCATAGCGCTGGCGTCGAGCAGACCGATCTCATGGGCCCACATGCACATCCGGGTCAGGGACACGCGCACCTGGTAGCTGCCGCCTTCCGTCGCCCGGCGAAGTAGCGCCGCCGCGACGCCCGCCGCCCCGGCATAGGCGGCCAGGTAGTCGGCGAAAATCACTTGCAAGGGCATGATCGGCGCGTCCACCGCGCCTTCCGTGTCCACATATCCCGACACCGCTACGGCGATCATGTCGAAGCCGCGGAAATTCGCCCACTCGCCCTCGAAATCGAAGCAGCGCAACTCATGAGCGATGATGCCCGGCCTGGTCGCCGCGAGTTGGCGCGGCGAGATGCCGCGCTGATCGAGGTTCAAATAGGAACAGGTGAAGACGTCAGACTTCTGCAGCGCCGCGAAGAAGCGCCGCTGATCGGATTCGTCGTCAAAGTCACAGTAAGCCGCCCGTTTGCCGTTGTCGGTCTCCAGTCGCCAGTTTAGGTGGTCCGGATAGTTCGGTTTGGAGAGATGCAGCACATCGGCTCCAAACTCGGCGAGCGTTCGCGCCGTCACGGGCCCTCCGATCACGTGGGTGCAGTCGAGCACCCGGATGCCGTCTAACGGCGCCGTGCAGCCAAGCGGAAGCGGAATCGGGTCGCTTTCGCCGATCTTCTCGATCTCGATCACCGGCTTGGCGGCAAGGCGCCGTCCAACCGGGTGGGCCAACCACTCCTCGGCGGTCCGCACCATGCCGATCGCCCCGCTTTCTTCGCGTATGGCAAGCTCGAGCGCTTCGCCATCCCACTGCATGATGGCGGCCTCGACCGCCCGCTGCGTTGGCGCACATTTCAGGACTTTGAACAGCGCGTCCCGGAGCCGAGGATAAAACAATTCGATCTTCACGAATTGACCGTCGCGGGTGGGGTAGAATTCGCCGCTCATCGGCGAGTTGACGCCGACGCCGGAGCCATAGTCCGTGAACGGAAGCTGCCGCCCGTTCTGGCGCATGAACGCTATGCCGTGATGCTGGTGAACGGCGTTGCGGACGTCGGTCATGACGGTCTGCGGCTTGCCGCCCCGGCGTTCCCAAATCTCGCTCAGGGCGATTCCAAACGCCGCCTGCGCCGCGGCCATCAATTCCCCGAAACGGTGGCGCGAGGCCAGAACCGGATCTTTCCCCTGAATCGTGACCTTGGCGCGACACGACGATTCCCGCAACCCGATGGCGGACATGATCATGTCGAGCGCCTGCTGCGTGGTCTTTGCGTCCACTGCCGCCATTGGCTTGATCCCCCTCTCGTATTTGTTTTCTAAACTCCCGCTAACGGATCCGCGGATTCAATGCAACGCGCGGTTCGGGAGACGCAACAAAGCGCGCCAGCCAAGAGCGTGAAATGCTTGCATCCGGTTTCGCGTGCTCAGGTGACGCCGCCACGTCAAGGTCGCGCGCTGCTCACTTTCCCGAGGTGACGGACGCCCGCCCATTGGCCGCCCGCCGCCGGGCGACAAAACGGGCGGCCCGCTGGGATATCCCTCGCGAAAGCAAAAGCGCGGACGCTCTCGCCCGCCAGCGGGCGAGCAGCGCCTTGGCCGCGTGCTTGTAGGGCTCGACGAGCTGGTGCGCGTAGTCGTGGAAGGCCATAACCTTGTTGAACGCCCAAACGAACCACGGAATGGTCATCAAACGGTGCTTCGTCAGTTCGAAAATCGCTGGCAGGACGGCGAAGGCAACCAGTTTCAGTCCTATCCAGGCGACTACGCCCCAAAAGAAGTAGCCCATGGCGATCGCAACGGTCGCCACGACGAGCATCGGCTCGACAATCAAGAAGGGCACGAGAAAGACCAGCAGCACCATTGGCGCCGGCAGCCGGTCGACGACGGCGACGAAGGCAGCCTTCACGCGCCGCCAGGGGATGAAGGCGACTAGCCGACTGACCACCACCGCAAGCCCGTCCCAGACCCAGGCGAAGGCGAGGAAGGCCAACGCCAGCGCCAGAAGCGCCGTCCGTCTGAGCCAGTTGTGTTTCATCGAAGGGGATCCGCCTGAAAAACCCCGCGAAATTGGCCTTCACGGTTTCGTGACCATGCCCGGCAAAGGCGACCAGCGCAAGGCGTCCCGCGCCCCATTATGGCCATGAAAGGACTGTTAAGGCTCCGCGTCGTTCGACGGTTCACACGAGCGCAGCAGGGAAAGGCTAAGGTTGCCTGAACCTTGCATTAACGCACCGGCGTTTAAGCATTGTGTGGGCTGAGGGACGGTCAGGAGCACGGGATGGTTGTGGTTGGATCGAGGTTACCCCTTGCGCTCGTCGGCGTCCTTGCGCTCGGCTTGGGCATGAGCGCCTGCGCTCGCCACGGCGCAGACAGCGACATCGCCGCCGGCGCCGGGGCCGGTGGGGTAGGCTATGGCGCTGCCGGTCCGGGAAGCGTCCAGGAATTCAACCAGACCGTCGGCGACCGGGTTTTTTTCGACACCGACCAGGTCACCCTCTCGCCGACCGCCCAGGCGACCCTCGACAAGCAGGCCGCCTGGCTCAACCAGTACAATCGCTACAGCTTCACCATCGAAGGCCACGCCGACGAGCGCGGCACGCGCGAATACAATTTCGCCCTCGGCGCTCAGCGCGCCGCGGCGACGCACGACTACCTCGCCGCCAAGGGTGTCTCGCCATCTCGAATGAAAACGATCAGTTACGGCAAGGAGCGCCCAGTCGCGGTGTGCGACGACATCTCCTGCTGGTCGCAGAACCGGCGAGCGGTGACCGTCCTGAATGGCGCGCCGGGCAGCTGACGACGCAGGCCGCTTGCGATGTCCTCTCTTCGTTTGCGCATCGGCGCGATCCTCATCGCCACGTGCGCGGCCATACCGACGGCCGGCGCGCAAAACTACGACCTCTTCCAGCGTCAGCCGTCACAGACCGCGCAGATGGCGCCGCCCTCCGACGTCCCGGGTGAGACTGGCCAAGCGGAGGAAAACCAGGCCGCCGCCCTTGTCCTTCGGATCAATCGGCTCGAGGAACAGCTGCGCCAGGCCAATGGCCGCATCGAGGAGCTGGAGAATGCGCAGCGCCGGCTGGAGGAACTCGTTTCAAAAGTTCCGCCAGGACGTCGAGTACCGCTTCAGCGAGCGCGCAGGCGAAGCCAGTCCGACCACCGGTTCGCCAGCGGTCGCCGCGGCGTCTCCCGTCGCCCCGCCTGTCGTGATGGACACCTCGACCACGCCGAAACCGCGCCGGTCAGACGCCTTCGATCCCAATGTCCAACCGAACGCTCCGGGCGCGCCCCAACCGCTAGGCGCGACGACGCCGAGCACGCCCCTCGCCCGCCCCGCGCCCTCGGCGCCTCCTGCCGGAGCGCCCCTCGCGCTCGGCAATGCGCCGCCGGCCGCCGCAACCGGCCCGACCATCGTGGGATCGGGCGTATCGATGCTCGACGGGCCCCGCGACCAGTTCAACGCAGCGGTCCAGGCCTTTCAAGGCGGCCAGTACCAGCAGGCGGAGGATGGGTTCAAAGCGTTCATGACCGCCAATCCCGGCCACCGGCTGACTCCTGACGCCGTCTTCTATGTCGGCGAGACATACTTCCAGCGAGGGCGGCCGCGCGAGGCGGCCGAGCAATATCTCAAGGTCACGACCGACTATTCCAAGTCGAGCCGCGCGCCGGAAAGCATGGTGCGTCTTGGCCAGACGTTGGCCGCGCTCGGAAACAAGGATCAGGCGTGCGCCACCTTCGCCGAATTCGGCGCTCGCTACCCTACCGCGACAGCTTCGGTGAAGCGTCTTGCCGATCGCGAAGCGGCAAAGAACCACTGTTGAGCGCCGTACGCGCCGATCCTCTTTCCGATGCGCGAATTGACGCGCTGCTCGCGCCGCTCGGAACTGCAAAGGCGACGCTGATCGCCGTCTCCGGGGGGCCTGACTCGACGGGGCTCCTCCTCATGGCGGCGGAATGGGCGGCGCGTCGCGGCGCGCGCATCTTCGCCGCGACGGTCGATCATCGCCTGAGGACCGAGAGCGCGGCGGAGGCGGCGAGCGTTTCCGCCTTGTGCGACAGGCTTGGAGTCCCGCACGCAACGCTGGTCTGGACAGGCGCAAAGCCGTCGACGCGGCTCATGGAGCGGGCGCGAGAGGCGCGCTACCGGCTGCTCATCGCCCACGCCCGGACAGTAGGCGCCGATGCGATTGTGACCGCCCACCACGCTGACGACCAGGCCGAAACAGTGCTCTTCCGCATGATGCGCGGGTCGGGCATAGCGGGCCTAGCCGGCATGGAGGCGATGTCTCAGCGCGAAGGGATGATCCTGGCGCGGCCGCTGCTCGGGCTCGCCAAGGCCGACCTCGTCGCCTTCTGCCGCGACCGTGGCGCGCTCTTCGTCGAGGACGCGTCCAACGTCGACCCGGCGTATGCGCGCTCGCGGCTGCGAACGCTCATGGGAGCGCTCGCCGAAGAAGGACTCAACGCCAAGGGACTCGCCCGTCTCGCTCGCCGCGCGGCAGAGACCGAGGCCGCGCTTGCGAAGATGACGGAGGCGGTCGAGGCGCGCCTGTCGCCAAGTCGGATCGATGCGCGGGCGCTGGCCGCCGAGCCCATCGCAGTCGTCCAGCGTCTGCTCGCGCGCCGCATTGCCGCCGCAGGCGGCAAAGACGAGAGCCAGATCGGACTCGAGAAGATCGAGGCGCTGGCGGCTCGACTCTGCAGCGCGGTGGCCGAACGCCGGCCGCTCGCCGCCAACATCGGCGGAGCTTTGCTGCGGCTGACAGCGGAGGGATGGCTTGGATTTGAGAAGGAGCCAGCGAGGCGGAAAACAGGCGGTGGGCCGTAGACCCGGGAGCGGTGTGGTTTCCCGACGCGTTCCGCCGACCGCCCTCCCCTATGCCAACTGCCTATTGGCCACCAAGTTGCCGACCCCTGCCACAACCCGCTAAGGTCCTCCCGGGCCATACAACGGGGAGGCGAAAAATGCTGTGGGGAATCGATCCGCTTCTGGACGCGGACCTGCTCTATGCGCTGCGCCGCATGGGGCACGGCGACGAGATCGCCATTGTCGACGCGAACTTTCCTGCGGCCTCGACCGCGACGCAGACCGTCACCGGCCAGCCGATCGTCATGGGCGGCGTCTCGGCTGCACGCGCCGTGGAAGCCGTTCTGTCGGTGATGCCACTCGACACGTTCGTGCAGGATCCGGCGCTCCGGATGGAAGTGGTCGGCGATCCCGTAGCCGTCCCGCCAGTGCAGCAGGAGGTCCAGGCGGCGATCGACCGCTCGGTCGGCCGGCGTCAGCCGCTCGTCGGCATCGAGCGTTTCGCCTTCTACGACCGCGCCGCCGAGGCTTTCGCGATCCTGGTCACCGGCGAGCGCCGCCACTACGGCTGCTTCATTTTCAAGAAGGGCGTGCTGCCGGAAGAGTGAGCGAACCGATTGACGCGATGGCTCAGCCAAGCGAACCTCGCGATGCCAACACTCTACAACACACTTGCCGGCGGTGACGTCGGACGTATTGCTGCGCTAAGCGACGGCATCTTCGCCTTCGCAGCGACCGTGCTGGTCCTCGACATCCACGCGCCGGAGATCGCAGACGTTCATTCCGAGGCTGAGCTCTGGGGGGCGCTCATGGCCTCCGCGCCGCGGCTTCTCCCCTGGTTGCTCAGCCTGATGACGCTCGGCATCTTCTGGCTCGGCCAACAGACGCAGCTAAGCCAGCTCGAGCGCTCGAACCGGGACCTGACCTGGCTCCACTTCCTGTTCCTGGCCTTCGTGACCATCCTGCCATTCTCGACTCGGCTGCTCGCTGATTTCCTGACATACCGCACGGCGTTCGTGATTTACTGGGCGAACATTCTGCTTCTTGGGGCCGCGCTCTACACGACCTGGGCCTATGCGGAGCGATCGGATCTCATTCGTGAGGATGCGCAGGGGGAAATCTCGCGCGCTGTAAGACGGCGCATCGTCGTCGCGCAGTCTCTCTACGGGATCGGCGCGCTCGCCGGACTTTTGAGCCCGCCGCTCGGCCTTGCGCTGATCATCCTCATCCAATTCAACTACGCCGCCGCGCCGAGGCTGCCTGTGCTCTGGAAGCTCTGAGGCGGGGCGCTCAAGCCGAAACGATGGCCGATTCTGCGCTCGTTCTTGGCGACCAGCCCGAAATCGCGCATCATGTGGGAGGGTGGGTAACTGCTGTGTGGCGCAAAATGCGGCTTACGCTTGCGCTCTCAGCCCCACCGCCTTCAGCCCCTCCGCCTGCCGCCTGGCGACCGCATCGACGTCGAAGTCTGCTATGGCGTCCTCGTACAGACGATGAAAGTTCAACTGGGCGCCGAGCCGCAGAAAAGCGCCGCCCAGGCCAATGGTGGCGCGTTCGAGAAACACGAACTCGCGCGGAATGAGAAGCCCGCCGCCGCCTTCCGCCTTCAGCGCGCGCATAACCTGACCGATCTCTTTGCGTCCGTATTCGCCCGGGCTCACGCCGTCGGCCGCAGTGCGCACACGGTCGTCGAGCGTCGGCCCACAAATGAACCGCGCCCAGATGGTCATGGCGTCGAATGTGCCGCGCGTGAGTTTCGGGAAGCCCCACATGGCGTAGGCCTCGCGCAAATGCTCCTCGTCGTTGGCTTTGAGGGCCCGATAAAGCTCGACGACGCCTTGAACGAAGCGCGGCGGAAAGATGCGCACGCAGCCGTAGTCGAACAGGTTGATCCCCTCGACGGTCTGGCCCGCGCCAGAACCTTTTCCGACGACGGCGTAATTGCCGAGATGGGGATCGCCATGAATGACCCCGTAGCGAAGGAAGGGTTGCCACCAGGCGTCAAACAGGCCGACCGCGATCGCATCGCGCGCGGCCTGCGGCGCGGTCTCGAATTGGGTAAGTTTCTCTCCATCTAGCCATTGCAGCGTCAGGAGTCGCCGCGTCGACAAGTCCTCATGGACGCGCGGCACACGCACGAACGGCCGGTCGGCGAGCATCAGACCATAGAGCCGCGCAACCTTCGCTTCGCGAAAATAGTCGAGCTCTTCGCGCACCCGCTCTCGAATCTCCCGCGCCATCTCGCGCGTGTCGACCGCCCCGCCGATCCGCTTGTGCAGCGAGAACAAGAGATCGAGCTGCGACAGGTCAGTTTCGACTGCAGACGCCATCTCGGGATATTGCAGCTTGCAAGCAACCCATTCGCCCTCGAGCGTCCGCCCTCTATGCACTTGTCCGAGCGAGGCCGCGGCGGCCGGCTTGAAGTCGAATTCCGCGAAGCGGTCGCGCCAGTTCAGGCCGAGTTCGGCGATCATCCGGCGACGGACGAATCCGGCCCCCATCGGCGGCGCTTGGGACTGCAGCCGGATAAGCTCGTTGGCGTAGTCCGCCGGCAGCGCGTCAGGGATAGTCGTCAGGAACTGCGCGACCTTCATCATCGGCCCCTTCATGGAGCCCAGAGCGGAAGCGAAGGCGCGGGCGTCGTCGTCTCGCCCGCCCCCGGTCAAACGGTTGACGCCGACCCGGGCGGCGAACGCGCCAGCGTTGACGCCGAGGCGGGCGTAGCGGGAGGCGCGAGCGGAAAGGCGGTTGGCTTCGGTGTCTTCAGTCAAAGGCGCGAATCCGTGGGTCCAGGTCGCTATGCATATAGGTCCGGCTCCGGCCGATTACACGCAATGCTCTCGGCGGCAGATTTCCGCCGGACGCGATTTGGCGCGCGTCTTCACGCGGAACTTCTACGAGAGCGGGTTTCTGACCCGCGCCGCTATCCGACGAGCGGTCGAGGCCCAGAGACAGGGGATTTAGCATGGCTCCGTAATAGAGTAAGCCCTTCAAGCGCAACGTATATGTATGACTAACAGAATTATTTTGAAGGCTATTGAAGGCTTTCGAGGCGCCGCGCTTTAAGGTTTCGGAAGCAAACGAAAGGGGGTACTTTAGGGCGGTCCGTGACGGTCGGTGACTGCGCCGCTTTAACCGCCTAAGCTCCCATGGTTCGATAATTCTCAAAATTGGCCAGGTCCTCATGAAGTTAGGTAACGCTTTCGAGTCGGCGGCCCAAGCGCAATGCAATTGAGAAATCCTGGAGCGACCCCAACGCTACTCGGTTTGAATTGCCGTTAATCGGGGTCAATGACACCTTGAGCGCACGTTACATTATGAAGCCGGATGTCAAGCTTACGCGGTCGATGATCTGAGACATGGAGTGCAAGAAGGCTTTGGATCCTTCGACCTACGTACCCTATGTTGTCTCCGACGCCGGCCTATCGGGACGACGCCGACTAAGCGACGGCAGCGATCATTTTGTTCGATGGTCGACACAGAAGGCGTGGCTTTGCGAGCAGCAAGGTCGAGTCCTCGAGTCAATATTTATCGATCACGCCAATCAGAGAATCACCTTTCTCGGACTCGCCGAGATGAAATCAGAAGATGGGCAGACGGTCGCCGCTGCGAATTATCAGCCATTGGTGCATGTCGACCACGCAGCCGGCGGCTCGGAGCATAATCCATACAATCTCTGGCGGATTGTATTTCTCACCGACATGAAGGACGAGCGTTACACTCGGCCCTTTGAAAAGATGGCGGTGGCCGGCCTCCTTTCAGGATATTTGGAGATCTACATTCAGAAAGACCTGAAAGTGGAATTGATCCGACGCTGATCGTCGGCGGGCTGCAGACGCCGCCCGCCGACGATCAGCGACCGCGCCCTACTCCATCGCCTCAAGCTCGCCGATCATGCGCTCGATTACCGAAAGCCCGATGCTCCAAAAAGCCGGGTTCTTAGCGTCGAGGCCGAAGGGCTTGAGCAGCTCGTTGTAGGACTTCGAGCCGCCGGCCGCGAGCATCGCAAGATACCGCTCGGCGAAGCCCTCGCGCGCGTTTTCGTAGACGCCGTAGAGCGAGTTCACAAGGCAGTCGCCGAAAGCATAAGCGTAGACGTAGAACGGCGAATGGATGAAGTGGCCGATGTAGGCCCAGAAGGTCTCGTAGCCCGTCCTCAGATCGATCGCGGGGCCCAGGCTCTCGCTTTGGACCTGCAGCCAGAATTCGTTGATTCGCTCAGCGGTCAGCTCCCCGTTGCGACGTTCGAGATGGATCAGACGCTCAAACTTGTAGAAGGCGATCTGCCGCACGACCGTGTTGAGCATGTCCTCGACTTTGCCCGCGAGCATCGCCTTCCGCTCGGCCAGGTCGGTTTCGCCGGCCAGCATCGCGCGGAACGTCAGCATCTCGCCGAACACCGAGGCGGTCTCGGCCAACGTGAGCGGGGTCGGCGCCATAAGGGCGCCGTTCGGGGCCGCGAGGACCTGGTGGACGCCGTGGCCGAGCTCGTGGGCGAGCGTAGTGACATCGCGGGGTTTTCCGAGGAAATTGACCAGCACATAGGGGTGCGCCGAGGGCGTCGTCGGATGCGCGAAGGCGCCGGGCGCCTTGCCCGGCCGCACCGGCGCGTCGATCCAGCCCTCGTCGAAAAAGCGGCGCGCGATGTCCGCCATGCGCGGCGAGAAAGCGGCGTAAGCCGAAAGCACCGTGTCGCGCGCCGCGTCCCAGGAATAGACTTTCGGGCTCAATCCCGGCAGGGGCGCGTTGCGGTCCCAGTGGGCGAGCTTTTCCTTGCCGAACCAGCGCGCTTTCAGCGCATAGTAGCGGTGCGACAGACGCGGATAGGCCTCGGTGACCGCGGCGACCAGCGCCTCAACCACCTCCCCCTCCACGCGGTTGGCGAGATGGCGCGAATCCGCCACGTCGGCGAACTTGCGCCAGCGGTCGGAAATCTCCTTGTCCTTCGCGAGCGTGTTGGTGATGAGGGTGAAGAGCCGCAGGTTCGCCCCCAACGTCGCCGCCAGCGCATTCGCCGCCGCCTCGCGCTTGGTTTCGTCCGGGTCCTGGAGTTTGCCGAGCAGCGGCTCGAGCGTCAGGCTTTCGCCTTCGAAATCGAAGCGCAGGGCCGACATCGTGTCGTCGAACAGGCGGTTCCAGGCGGCCGCGCCCGACACTGACTTCTCGAGGAACAATTGCTCGATTTGATCGGGGAGTTGGTGCGGCTTCTCCTTGCGGATATCCTCCAGCCACGGCCGATAATGCCCGAGCGCCGGCGTCGCCATCGCCTCTTCGAGCTTGGCGTCATCGAGCCGGTTCAGCTCCAGCTCGAAGAAGAGGAGGTCGCCCGCGAGAGCCGTCACCCGCTCCTGCGCGTCCCCATAAAATTTCGCGCGCGCCGAATCGCTGGTGTCGGAGGCGTAGAGAAGCGAGGCGTAGGACATGACCCGGCCGACCAGGTCCCGGAGGGCCTCGTAGTCCCCGATGGCGCGAGCAAGGATGTCGCCCGCATGCTCCTCAGCCAGGAATGCGGCGAGCTTGCCGCGCCAGGATTCCGCGAAGGCCTTGGCCTCCGTTTGCGCGCGTTCAAGGTCGGCGCCGAAGCGCGGCGCCCCCATGCTTTCGTAAAGATCGTCAAGACGCCATTGCGGCAACGCGCCGAGTTCGGAGTCCGTGGAGGGGGGCGCCGAAGGGGTGGCCGCGGCTTGAAAAAGACTTCTCATTGTTGAAACCTCGACAATCCCTTGTTCATCAAGCCGCTATCCTTCTGACAGACAAAGAGGCCCTTTTGAGGATCGTCCCCTGATCATGGGACGTCATTAACATGGCGTTTACCGTGATGGCTGAGTGTGGCGCAATGCGTGCGGCGGAACGCCAGCCGCAGTCCCAGGAAGACAATGGCCGCCCTTATCCTCGTTGTCGACGACGATCCGATCCAGCGACGCCTGCTGGAGGCGATGGCGAGGCGTTTCGGCTACGAGGTCGAGAGCCTGGAGTCAGGCGAAGCGGCGCTCGCGCGCCTCCAGGCGCCCGACCGACCCCCGATCAGTCTCATTATCCTCGACCTCGTCATGCCGGACCTCGATGGGATGGGCGTCCTCGAACGCCTGCGAAAGCGCGACATCGCCGTGCCCGCGATCGTGCAAACGGCGCACGGCTCTATCGAAGCCGTGATCTCAGCGATGCGGGCGGGCGCGACCGACTTTGTGGTGAAGCCTGTCGGCGCTGAGCGTCTGCAGGTGTCGATCAAGAATGCGCTCAGAGTCGACGCGCTCGAGGACGAATTGCGCAGAGCGAACCGCCGCAACGCCGGCGAACTCGGTTTTCGCGACATCGTCAGCCGCGCAGAATCGATGGGTCGCACCGTACGGCTCGCCGAGCGCGCAGCCAGGTCGAATATACCGGTGCTGATTGAGGGCGAGTCCGGAGTCGGCAAGGAATTGATGGCGCGAGCGATCCAAGGCAGCTCGGAACGGCGCGGCAAACCGTTCGTCACCGTCAATTGCGCCGCGCTGCCCGAGATGCTGGTGGAATCGATCCTGTTCGGCCACGAGAAGGGCTCTTTCACCGGCGCAACTGAAAAGCACATCGGCAAATTTGCCGAAGCGAACACGGGGACGCTGTTTCTCGACGAGATCGGGGAATTGTCGCTCGACGCCCAGGTCAAGCTTTTGCGCGCGTTGCAGGAAGGCGAAATCGATCCGGTTGGCGCGCGCCGGCCGCTCAAGGTTGACGTCCGCGTGATCTCGGCGACCAACCAGAACCTGATAGAACTTGTAAAGGCCGGCCGGTTCCGAGAGGACCTGTTCTACCGGCTCAACGTCTTTCCGGTCTCGATTCCCCCTCTGCGGTCGCGGGCCTGCGACGTTCCCGACCTCGCACGCCGCTTCCTCGCCCGCTTCTGCGCCGAGGAGGGCAAGCGCATTCGCGGCCTGACCGCCGAAGCCGTCGCGCTGCTTTCCGCCTACGATTGGCCCGGCAACGTGCGCCAGCTCGAAAACGCGGTGTTTCGCGCGGTTGTGCTCGCCGACGGGGACGAGCTGACGACCGCCGAGTTCCCCCAGATCGCGGCGCAGGTCGACGGCTTCGACGTTCGCATTCCTCCTGCCCCGCCGCCGGTGGCGGCGGACCCAGACGCTCAACCGTTTCGGTCGACGACGATCCTCGCGCCCGATCCGCACACCCTGCGGCTCATCAACGACAGCGGCGACGTCCGTACACTGGAAGAGATCGAGGCCGAGTCGATCCGCTTCGCTCTCGCCCATTATCGCCGACAAATGTCGCAGGTCGCGCGTAAACTCGGCATCGGACGCTCGACACTCTATCGCAAGATGAAGGACTGCGGCCTTGGCGACGAGGAAGTCGAGGGCGAGGGCTTGATCGGCGACGCGGCGTGACGATAGTCAGCCGGATCGCGTCCGCGGGCGCGTCGACCTCGCGACGGCGCGGGCCCGCGAAGACGACGAGAACGGCACGGAAAGGGACCATGGCCCTGGGGTCTTCCAAGCGGCGACGGGCGGCGTTACGGGTCTGCCTGGCCCTCGCCGCGACAAGCGCCGCAGCGCGCGGCGCCATGGCCGACGACACGCCGGCCTCAGCGGGGCCGCCAACCACAGCTGCAGCGCCAAGCGTTGCGCCGGACCCGGTCCCGACCGCGATCGCGACGGCGCTCGCCCGCCTGATTGTCCGTGACGAGCGTATCAACCCGCTGGGCTTCGGTGACTGGCGTACAGCCAAGGCTGAGATCGGCGCATTCTACGCCGACCGCGGCTTCCAACCGGTCTGGGTCGACCCCGACGGGCCAACTGCGGCCGGGCGCGCCGTCCTCCTGCGCTTGGCGCGCGCGCCGGAGGATGGCCTTGCGTTGGGCGGCCTGGCTATCCCTCACGACCTTGTCGGCCCGCTTGGCCCGGAAGCGCTTGCCGAGGCCGCGATCGCCGCCGCGGTCGTCGCCTATGCCGAGCAGGCGAGCGGCTCGCGGCTTTCGCCGTCTCGGCTCTCGCCGGTCTTCGCCGCCGATCCGCAGATCGTCGACGCCGGGGAAGCCTTGGCCGAGACGGCCGTTGCGTCCGATCCGGGCGCGCGGCTCGCGGCATTCAATCCACCGCAAAAGGGCTATCGCGCGCTGCGCGACGCCCTCGAGCGCATGAACGAGTTAACAAGCCGTCCGCGCCGCGCGGAGTTTGCGGAAGACGCTCTCGGCGAGGCCGTCTCCGACGCGCCAGCGCTCGGCGATAAACCGCTTCTCGGCGCGGCCTACGGAAAGTCGGGCCGCCGGCGCGCGGCGGTCGCCTTCGCGGCGTCTCGGGTGCCGACCGATGCCCGCGCGCGCGAGCGCGCCGCGATCCTGGCGAACATGGAGATGTGGCGCTGGGAGCCGCGCGATATGGGCGAGCGCAGGATCGAGGTCAACATACCGGACTACTCGGTAGCGGTGACGGCAGGCGATTTGGTACTGATGAGCTCTCGCGTTGTGGTCGGCAAGCCGGACACTCCGACCCCAGTTTTCTCCGACCGGATGCGCTACGTTCTGATCAACCCGGCGTGGGAGGTTCCCGAATTGATCGTCAAGAAGGAGATCCTGCCGCGCCTCGATCACTTCACTCATCTCGGATATGAGGTGAAGACGGTCGGCGGCCGAGTCGTCGTGCGCCAGCCTCCGGGCGAGGACAATGCGCTCGGGCGCCTCGCCTTCATGTTCCCCAACGACCATTCCGTCTACCTCCACGACACCCCGGCGCGCGCACTTTTCGATGAGGACATGCGGGCGCTGAGCCACGGCTGCGTGCGCGTCGAGGATCCGGAGCGGCTAGCCGAGATCGTGCTGAACTGGCCGGAGACGCGCCTCGAGGCCGCAATTGGAGGCGCGGAGCGGACCGTCTTCTTGCCGCAGCCGCTCCCGATCCACATCGAGTATTTCACTGCGTTCGTCGATGCCGACGGGGCGCTCGAGGAGCGGCCGGACGTCTATGGCCTGACCCAAAAGGTCGCACGCATATTGGCTTCAACGAGTCAAGATTGAAACAGGCGCGGGATGGGTCTATACGCCGAAGCACTTGAATTTCCCGACGTTGTGACGTTCTGGTCACAGCTTCGGCGGATGTCCGGTCGGTCTGCGCCAGTCGCGACGACGGACAATGGGGCGGCCGGCTGGGCGGATCCCTGGCCGGCGGACATGCGGACGAACGGGCGCATGGGTCCGAGGTCACGGCGGCGCCGACATGGCCTGCCGCAATTCGGAAGGAAGATTTGTTGCAGGGCTATTTCGCGATGAATGGGGGTTGGCGCGGCGCAACGTCGAGCGCGGCCCTGACTGCGGTGATCCTGGCCGCGTGGCTCGCTCCGAACTCCACCGAGTTGGCGGTCGCCAACGGCGACACCCGCACCGTCAGTTTCACCAACCAGCACACCAACGAAGAGGGTTCGTTCACCTACATGGTGAATGGGCAGTACGACCAGGCCGTGCTCGATAAGCTCAACTGGTTCATGCGCGACTGGCGGCTCAACGAGCCGACCAAGATGGACCCGCATCTCTTCGACATTATCTGGGAAGTCTATCGCGAGTCCGGCTCGCGCCAGCCGATCAACGTGTTTTCCGCCTACCGCTCGCCCCAGACCAACGCGATGCTGCGGCGCCGGTCGCGTCAGGTCGCCGAGCATTCCCAGCACATGCAAGGCAAGGCGATCGACGCCCATTTCGAGGACGTCGGCCCCGGACGCATCCGCGACATCGCCATGCGGATGCAAGAAGGCGGGGTCGGCTTCTATCCGCAGGGCCTCACCTGGGTCCACATCGACAGCGGCACGGTACGCTATTGGCCCAAGATGAGTCGCGACGCGCTGACGCGTCTCTTCCCGGACGGCAAGACGGTTTTCATACCCTCCGACGGCCAGCCGATGCCGGGCTACGATCTGGCCAAGGCCGAAATCGAGCAGCGCGGCGGCCAGATTCAGACGGCGAGCGGCGGCGGATTCTTCGCTTGGCTGTTCGGCTCGCATGGCGGCGGTGCCGATGACGCCGAGGAGTCCGGCGGCGGCGAGGCTGTCACCGTCGCCGTCGCCGGCCGTGGCGGCCGGGGGGGCGGAGGACGATCCGGCGGCGGGGAGGCTGCTCCGGAGGTGGAGATCGCCGAAGCCGGTCCGGTTGCGGTCGCCAAAGCCAAGCGCAGCCTCCCAACGGGCCCCGCCTACGCCGGCCCGGCGCCCGCGCCGCCCGCCGCGCCCGCGCCGGAGCCAGAGGCGAAGCCTCAGGTGGTCGCGGCGCTCGAGGAACCGAAGGTCGAGAGCGACGCGTCAGCCGATCCGCCGGTCAAGGTCGCTGGGCCGATCGCGGCGCTCTATCTCGCGCCCCTGCCGCCGCGGCGCCCCGCCAATCTCGAACAGCAACTCGCCCTGCTCGCCAACGTCCCGCTTCCTCCCGTGCGACCCGTCGACCTCGCGCCTCCTTCGGAGAGCGCGTCCGCGCCCTTGCCGCCAGCCCGGCCGGCCCACCTCGCTCTGCTGCCGGGGTCGCCGGATGTGACCGCCTCGATCAACGCCCCAGCCGCGCCGGCCGTCGTCGCCATCACCAACGCCAAGGCGGCGGCGCCCGCGCTTTCCTCCGATGACGGCAGCGAGCTGCCGAGCATCATCACAAAGGGCTTAACCTCGCCGCCGCCGAGCGCCGCACTGGCTCTTGCCGAGCTACCGCCGGCGCCGATCGCGGACAAGGACGCGCTGCTCGAGCGGGCGTCTGAATTGAGCGCGCCCTTGCCGCCGATGCCGATCCCGAACGTAGCGGCGGCGCCCGCCCAGGCTGAGACCCGCCCGTCAGGCGAGCCCAAAACAGGCCTGGCCGCCCAGGTCGCTCGTCTCTTCGCCGTCTTCACGGGCGCGCGGGGACCGGACGAGTTGCGCGGATCGCAGCAGTAGCCGGCTCGTGCAGCCCGAATGCAAAACGGCGCGAATAAATTCGCGCCGCTTCTTCCTTCCGCAATAGGGATCCGCTCAGTCCCGGTCGATCGAACACGGTCCCGGGCCGGCCGCCGCAAGATAGAGGAAGACGAAGCAGAACAGCACCGCCGGCTCGCCGTAATTGATCGCCGGGAAGAAGCTCGTCGGGAAATGGGCCATGAAGTAGGCGACAGCCATGAAGCCCGACAGCACGAAGGCGACCGGCCGGGTAAAGAGGCCAAGCACGATCAGCACGCCACCGACGAGCTCCATTGTCCCGGTAAAATAGAGCAGCCCCACCGGCATCTTGTCGATGAACGGCAGACCTGCGGGGAAGCCGATGAGCTTGCCCGTTCCGTGCTCCAGAAACAGAAGCCCGGCGACGATGCGGAGCACCGAATGCAGCGCCGGCGCCCAGGACCGGGGCAGCACGGTCGCCTTGGACGTCGCGCCGCCGGCAGGAAATGTCGATACACTCATTCTTCAATTCCTTTGGTAGTGTCGATATCGATTTCCACGTATCGGCGTGGACCCGAAAGGGGCGGCGTCTACTGGAAGACGCGCGCAAGGGCTCCCTCTGCCGGCGGTTCGCGTCAGCCCTTGAGCTTGGCCGCGGTCTTGGCGACGAGTTCGCCCTGGTGGCGGGCGCCGTCCAGTTCGAGCTTGCTTGGCTGACGCTGGCCTTGTCCCCCAGCGATCGTGGTGGCCCCGTAGGGAGCCCCGCCAACGATCTCCTCGAGCGTCATTTGGCCGGCGTGGCTGTAGGGCAGGCCGACGATCACTAGGCCGAAGTGCAGAAGGTTGGTGATGATCGAGAACAGCGTCGTCTCGTTGCCGCCATGCTGGGAAGCGCTGGAGGTGAAGGCTGCGCCAACCTTGCCGTGCAGCGCGCCCGTCGCCCAAAGGCCGCCGGCCTGCTCAAAGAAGGTGCCCATGGCTGCGGGCATGCGGCCGAAGCGGGTCGGCGCGCCGACGATGATCGCGTCGTAGTTCGCCAAATCCTCGACCTTGGCGATCGGCGCAGGCTGGTCGAGCTTGAAGTGGACAGACTTGGCGATCTCCTCCGGAACGATCTCCGGGACACGCTTGATATCGACCGTCGCGCCCGCGGCCCGGGCGCCCTCCGCCTCCGCGTTAGCCAGCGCCTCGACATGGCCGTATGAGGAATAATAGAGAACAAGCACCTTGGTCATTTGACCGATCTCCAGTTTGAAAAGAACAGGCTCAGAGCACCTTCGCCATCTGGTCGAAGCTGAAGCGCGGACTGCGCGGGAAGAGTTTGGCGTCGTCGCCGTAGCCGACGTTGATCAGCACGTTCGACTTCACTTTGCCGTCGGTGAAGAACTCCGCGTCGACCTTGGCGTTGTCGAAGCCGGCCATCGGGCCGGTGTCGAGGCCGACCGCCCTCAAGGCCAGAATGAGATAGGCGACCTGAAGAGTGCCGCTCTGGACCGCGGTGCGCTCGGCGAAAGCCTTGTTTCCGGAAAACCAGCTCTTCGCGTCGGCGTGGGGGAACAGGAACGGCAGATGCTCATAGAACTCGAGGTCGTAAGCGGTGATGGCGACGACCGGCGCGGCCAGGGTCTTGGCGAGGTTCCCGGGCGACAGAGCCGGGCGCAGGCGCTCCTTGGCTTCGGCCGACTGGAGAAAGAGGACGCGCAAGGGCTGAGAATTGGCGGCCGTCGGCCCGATCTTGGCGAGGTCGACCGCCTCGACGAGCAGCGCTTCGGGCACCGGCTTGTCGAGAAAGGCGTTGTGGGTGCGCGCCTCGGTGAACAGCTTGGCAAGCGCCGACGCGCCGAGTCCGGCGCCGCGTTCATTCTTGATTTCGGTCATGGGAATCTCCGTGCGCTGCAACATGATACCGTTCAGTCATCAGCGCAACGCGGTAAATTATGATGCTTGCTATCGTTCTGAGTGATACAAGGCCCAAATGATTGACGCACTCACCCTCGACCAAATGCGAATATTCGTCGCCGCCGTCGACGCAGGCAGCTTTTCCGCCGCGGCGCGCAGGCTCGGTCGCGTACAGTCGGCGATCAGTCAGTCGATCGCGGCGTTAGAGTCGAACCTCGGGGTGACGCTTTTCGACCGATCGGGAAAGGCGCCCCGGCTGACGCCAGCCGGCGCAGCGATGATCAAGGACGCGCGACGGCTCCTCGAACGGGCCGACGAACTGAAAGCCCGGGCGGCGAGCATCGCCTCTGGCGTCGAACCCGATCTTTCGCTCGCCGTCGACCCAATCTTCCCGCACGAACCTCTAATGGCCAGCCTTAAGGCGCTGAGCATCGCCTTTCCCAAGCTGCCCGTCACGATCTTCACAGAGAACCTGGGCGGTTCGGAACAGCGGCTTCGCGATGGGGTGGCGCAATTCGCGATCGCGCCGATGCCGCTTACCGGAGTTGGCGACCTCGCCGCCGATTTCCTCGCCGTTTTCGACGTCACCCCCGTCGTCTCGATGGACCATCCGTTGGCGCGCGAGCCTGAGCCGATCCCGCGGGCGACGCTCGAGCCCTACATCCAGCTGGTTCTCACCGACCGCACGCCGTTGACGCAAAACTTCAGCGGCGGCATTGTCGGCCATCACATCTGGCGCTTCGCCGACCTTTCGACTCGCCTCGAATTCCTGCTCGCTGGTTTCGGCTGGTGCAATATGCCCTTGCACATGGTGCGCGACCATATCGCGGCCGGACGGCTCAAGGCGCTAAAGCTCGCGGAGCAGGACCCTTTCCAGTTCCGCGTTCATGTGATGCGGCTTCGCGGCAGCGAAATCGGCGTGGCTGGGCGCTGGCTAATCGACGATTTGCGGCGCCTGCTCACGGTCTGCCCGGAAGCCTATCGCGCCGCCGCCGCCGAGTGAGCTTGACCTTCCCGCGTCCGCGCCGGCCTTTGACGGGGTCTATCCCGCATGGCCTCTCGTATGGTCGGTAACCAGGGCGCGCCTGGTCAGGAGTTGATGCAGCCCGAATTGCATTCGCTTCCGATCGCGGGTCATGCCGTCGCTGTCGTCGCGGGGCAGGAGCGACAACGTCCCAGAACCGTCGGATGACCGCAAATTCGTTGCGTCTGCAGAATGTCACATTTGCAAACGCGACAGGGCGGCCTGATCCGCTCCGCGGCGAGGCGCCCTGGGCGTCCGCCGAAAGCCCCTGCCTTCCGCGCCCGGAATCAAAAAGCCCGCGGGGAAAGCTCCCCGCGGGCTTGAACGGCTCGACCTAAAAAGGCGTGGCCTACTTCTTCTGTTCGCGGGCTTTCAGCGCGGCGCCGAGAATGTCGCCGAGCGAAGCGCCCGAATTGGCAGAGCCGTACTGGGCGATCGCCTCCTTCTCTTCCGCAACTTCCAGCGCCTTGATCGAGACCTGGATCTTACGGGCGCGGCGGTCGAGCTGGATGACGCGGGCGTCGACCTTCTCGCCGACCGAGAAACGCTCGGGACGCTGGTCGCCGCGGTCGCGGGCAAGTTCGCTGCGCTTGATGAAGGTGGTGAGGTCGGTGCCGGCGATCTTGACTTCGAGGCCGCCCTCCTTGACCTCGATCACCTCGGTGGTGACCACGCCGCCCTTGCGCAGGTTGTCCTCACCGCCCTCCTCGCCAGGCGCAGTCTTGCGCGCGGCGAACGGATCGGAGGCGAGCTGCTTGATGCCGATGGCGATGCGCTCCTTCTCGACGTCAACGTCGAGAACCTTGGCCTCAACCTTATCGCCCTTCTTGTAGTCCTCGATCGCTTGCTCGCCCGGACGCTGCCAGTCGAGGTCGGAGAGATGAACCATGCCGTCCACGTCGCCGTCGAGTCCGATAAACAACCCGAACTCGGTCTTGTTCTTGACCTCGCCCTCGACCGTCGAACCGACGGGATGCTTCTCGAGGAAGGCCTCCCACGGGTTCTGCAAGGTCTGCTTGAGGCCGAGCGAGATACGGCGCTTGGCGGAATCCACCTCCAGCACCTGCACCTCGACCTCCTGGCTGGTCGAGACGATCTTGCCCGGATGAACGTTCTTCTTGGTCCACGACATTTCGGAGACGTGGATCAGGCCCTCGATGCCCGGCTCGAGTTCAACGAACGCACCGTAATCGGCGATGTTCGTCACCCGGCCCTTGAGCTTCTGGCCGACCGCGTAGCGGGTCTCGATGTTTGACCAAGGGTCTTCCTGCAACTGCTTCATGCCAAGCGAGATGCGATGGGTCTCGTGGTTGATCTTGATGATCCGGACCTTGACCTGCTGGCCAATGGTCAAGACTTCGCTCGGGTGATTGACGCGCCGCCAGGCGATGTCGGTGACGTGGAGCAGGCCGTCGATGCCCCCGAGGTCGACGAACGCGCCGTAATCGGTGAGGTTCTTGACCGTGCCGTCGACCACTTGCCCTTCCGCGAGATTGGCGACGATCTCGTGGCGCTGTTCAGCCCGGCTCTCTTCGAGCACGGTGCGGCGGGAAACCACGATATTGCCGCGGCGGCGATCCATCTTCAGGATCTGGAAAGGCTGCGGCACGTTCATCAGCGGCGCTACGTCGCGCACCGGACGGATGTCGACCTGGCTGCGCGGCAGGAAGGCCACGGCCCCGTCGAGGTCGACGGTGAAGCCGCCCTTGACCTGGTTGAAAATGACGCCCTCAACCTTCTCGCCCTTCTCGAAGGCTTGCTCGAGCTTGACCCAGCTCTCTTCCCGGCGCGCTTTGTCGCGGGACAAAACCGCCTCGCCGAGCGCGTTCTCGATACGCTCAAGGTAGACTTCAACCTCGTCGCCCACGCCCGGCGCGGCGTCGCGGCCATGATTTGTAAATTCCTTGAGGGCGACGCGGCCCTCCGTCTTGAGGCCGACGTCGATGACGGCCATGTCCTTCTCGATCGCGACAATCCGGCCCTTGACGACCGAGCCCTCAAAGGCTTCGTCGTCGCCGTAGGTCTCGTTGAGAAGCGCAGTAAAATCCTCGCGCGACGGCGCGGAGGTCTGGGTTTGCGACATTGGTTCTCCTGGTGTGCCCGAATGCGGGCGGCGCCGGCGTTTGGGTTGGCGTTGACCGTCAGGCGCTCTCTCGCCGGGAAAGTCTCAACGACCTTCTCACCGCTCAGGGAGCGGGCCGGCGCATCGGGCCGACGAACGAACACCCAAGTTCAGCCCCGGCAAAGCCGGAGCAAGGGCCGTGTCGCTAGCAGGAAAGCTCGCCGGGAGCAAGGTGGAATGGGGACGCCCGGCCTAATTTCAGCCGCTTCGGCGCGGGCGGCGTAGTCGAGAACTGGCGCCTCGTCGTCGACGGAAAGCCTCTGGCCGGACACGCCGACAAAATCTCGTTAGCCTAGCCCTCCTCGACGTCTGTCTCCGGCCGGTCGCCGCCCTTTGCGGTCTCGGCATGCCAGCGCCCTTGCGGGTCCTCCCAGGAAATCTCCGCGGTCTCGCCGCCGACCCGCTGCTCCGCCGCGGCGCGCTCGGCGGCCCTGCGTGCGAGATCGTGGCTCGAAAAGGTCTCGGAGATGACGTCGCCGACGCGATAGGCCCAGCCGCCGTCGTGCTCGATGATGTGGTATGTAACTTTCGCCATCGTGAAGCTCCTTCGCCGATTATCTTCGACATTCTGACCCGTTCGCGCGGATAGAAAAGCGATTGAGAGAAACGCGCCAAGCCCCGGAAGCGATCCGCGCGGTGACCGGCCCATCGATCCGCCCGCACACCTCGATTTCATCGATCTTGATGTCGCCTATGAGGCCGGTGGCGACGAAATCGACCGGGTCCGAGGTCTTTTCGGTCGCGGTCAAGGCGGCGTATGGCGAGAGTCCCTGCCTGATCACGGCCACCGTAATCTCTCCGTCCTTCGGCTGGGACCCGCCGGGCTTCCCTAGCTGCGCGGCGCCCAGCGACACGCGACCGTCGGCCGCCGTCACCGCGAACGTGATCTCGTGGTTTGGCTTCAGATCGAGGCTTGGGCCGAGTTCTTGAGCGAACGCGCTTCTTGGGCCCACAGCGGGGAGGAGGAGGGCGCACGCCATGAAAAACGCGACAAAGAAGCTGGGCATTGCAGAGCTTCCTATCACAAATTGGTGACGAAGACGGACCGGACACATGCCGTGAGCGCCGTCGGGAAGAGCCTTGGGGCGAGTTCCAGGTTTATCCTTTGATAAATGTAATTTAAGGATCAGTGTCAACTTAGCGGAGGGCATAACGAAGTTTATCCTAAATTGGAATTGGAAATAAGTGTTTACAACTTTATCGACTTGACGAAGGGAGTAAGTAATGGGAATTTCCTAGGGAGAGCCACTGCGAATGGTGCCGCCGTCGTTTCTTAAAAGTTGGTTTTGCCCAGCCCAATCGGCGTCATCGAACTATGAGGATAGAACGATGGGGAAAATGAAATTGACGCTCGGCGTCGTCGGGCTCCTCGTGGGGTCGATTGGTTCGGCGTACGCCGGGGTGATTCCGTTTCCTGATGGAGGCACGGCCATTACCATAGCGACCTACGGGTTCACCGCGACGTCTACTGGCACGCTCGACGCGTATTTTTATGGGTCCACCGCGAGCGATACCGACTATCTCCAGATTAGCATCGACGGCGGTCCGGTCTCCCAATTCTTCGAGAACAAGACCACGGCGGCAGGAACAGAAGAATCATTCGCAGTCATTGCTGGTGAGACCGTTACGTTATCACTTTACGATGCGAACACGAAGACCACTTTGACTGCCACCACATCAAACGCAGACGGAGATAATCACGCCTACGTGACGCCGTACTCGGGCGCGGGCCCAGCCGGCATTCCTGCCGGGACGTTGATTGCGTTCGAAGATCGTTTGAAATCGCAGGGCAGCGACTTCCGCTACAATGACGAGCAGGTCGTGATTACTGACCTCTCTGACCCCGTGCCTGAGCTCTCGACCTGGGCAATGATGGGGCTCGGCTTCGGGGCGCTCGGCTTCGCTGGCCTCCGCGTTCGCAAGACCATCGTCGCGAACGCGTAGCGGCGTTCGTAGGCAAAGAGAAAGGCCGCCGCGCGGCTTTATTCGTGGACTCCCTGATTTTGGCGCGTGCGTCCCGTCAAAGCGGGATGTTGTCGTGCTTCTTCCAGGGGTTCTCGAGCTTCTTGTTGCGCAGCATATTCAGCACGCGCGACAGGCGCCTGCGGGTCGAATGCGGCATGATCACCTCGTCGATGTAGCCTCGCTCGGCCGCAACGAAGGGGGACAGGAAAGTTTCCTCGTATTCCCTTGTCTTTTCGGCGATCACTCCGGGATTGTGAATGTCGGACCTGAAAATGATCTCAACCGCTCCCTTGGCCCCCATGACTGCAATCTGCGCCGTCGGCCACGCGAGGTTGATGTCGCCGCGTAAGTGCTTCGACGACATGACGTCGTAGGCGCCGCCGAACGCCTTGCGGGTGATCACGGTGACCTTCGGCACGGTCGCCTCGGCGAAGGCGAACAGGAGCTTCGCGCCGTGCTTGATCAGGCCGCCGTATTCCTGAGCCGTGCCCGGCAGGAAGCCCGGCACGTCGACGAACGTCACAATCGGGATGTTGAAGCAGTCGCAGAAACGGACGAAACGCGCCCCCTTCCTGGAGGCGTCGGAGTCGAGCACACCCGCCAACGCCAGCGGCTGGTTGGCGACGATGCCGACCGTTGTGCCTTCGATCCGGATGAAGCCGGTGACGATATTTTTGGCGTGGGCTTCCTGGATCTCGAAGAAATCGCCCTCGTCGGCGATCTTCAGGATCAGTTCCTTGATGTCGTAGGGTTTATTCGGGTTGTCCGGCACCAGTGTGTCGAGCGACATGTCGACCCGATCCGGACTGTCGAAACTCGGAAGCACCGGCGGCTGCTCCAGGTTGGAGGCCGGAAGGAAGTCGATCAGCCGGCGCATTTGCAGCAGCGCCTCGACGTCATTGTCATAGGCGCGGTCTGCGATCGACGACTTGGTGGAATGGACCTGGGCGCCGCCGAGCTCCTCGGCGGTCACCGTTTCGTTGGTCACCGTCTTCACCACGTCGGGCCCGGTGACAAACATATAGCTCGTGTCGCGCACCATGAAGATGAAGTCGGTCATCGCAGGGGAGTAGACGTCGCCGCCGGCGCAGGGTCCCATGATCACCGAAATCTGTGGAATGACGCCGGACGAGAGCACGTTACGCTGGAAGACTTCGCCATAGCCGCCGAGCGCTGCGACGCCCTCCTGGATGCGAGCGCCGCCTGCGTCGAAGAGACCGACGATCGGGGCGCGGTTCTTGACCGCCATGTCCTGAATTTTGGTGATCTTCTGAGCATGCGTTTCGCTGAGAGACCCTCCAAAAACTGTGAAGTCCTTGGCGAAGACGTAGACGGTGCGGCCATTGACGGTCCCCCAGCCGGTCACGACGCCGTCGCCGGGAATCTTGGTCGCCTCCATGCCAAAGTCGTCGCAGCGATGCTGAACGAACATGTCGAACTCTTCGAAGGAGTCGTGATCGAGCAGAAGTTCGATCCGTTCGCGCGCGGTGAGCTTGCCCTTCGCGTGCTGCGACGCGATGCGCTGCTCGCCGCCGCCGAGGCGGGCGCGATTGCGGCGGGCGTCGAGTGCGGCGAGGATGTTTTTCACGGCGGTGGCTCCGGAACCTTAGACAATCTGGGAATACCACGTCGTGGGCGGCGCCGGAACGGCGCCGGCCTGCGACGTTCGCATGACAGGAGCGCTAAAGATCGGCCGTTGCCAATCTTTTGTGGCCTTCCGCCCTCGTTTGCGCATGAGCCGGCCACCGGAAAGGCCGCCTGCGCCGAGCGGATCGAGGGGGCTACGCACCCGCTTCGCGCAAGTACGCGCGCGGGGACGCCCCAGCGTGCGCTGGAACATGGCGGTGAACGCCGCAGGATTGTCGTAGCCCAGCGCCATCGCGACCGAGGTCACGGTCTCCCCCGCCGCCAGCCGCGGCAACGCCATGACGAGGCAGGCCTGCTGGCGCCAGGTCATGAAAGTCATGCCGGTCTCATGCCGGAAGAGTTGCGTGAAACTGCGCCGGTTCATTCCGAGCGCAGCGCTCCAGGCGTCGATGGTGTCGTGAACGTCCGGGCGGCGAAGGAAGGCGCGGCAGCGCCGCGCCAGATCCTCCCGCGCTGGGAACGGCAGGGACAGCGGCAGATGCGGAAGCTGGCGGATCTCGTGCTCGATCAGCCGCATCAACGCGCCCTCGCGGCCGTGGACGTCGTATTCGCGCGGCAGCCGGACCGCTTCCGCGAGCAGGCTGCGCATGAACGGCGAGACGCCGACGACTTGGCACTGATCCGGCATGCGATCGATCGCCGACGGCTCGAAGTAAAGGCTGTTGGTTTGAACCGCGCCCAGCATCCGCACGCTGTGGGTGACGCCGGCGGGGATCCACATCCCCCGGTGCGGCGGCATCACCCAGGCGCCGTCTGCCGCGCTGACGACGACGACCCCCCTCGCGCCGTAGAGCAGCTGATGGCGGCGGTGGCGGTGCGGGCGGATGGAATGGCCATCCGGATAATCGGCGCTGCGGGCGACGACCGGCCGGCCGACTTCAGCGAAGAACGTCTCGGCGTGCGGTTCAAGCATGTCCCGGTCTCGTAAGAAGTGGGCCCAGATCCGGTAGCGGGCCATCCGCCCAAAGTCTAGTAAGGGCCCCGCCGCGCCAGGCAAGGCTGGGAGGCGCCCAGAAAAGGAGACGCCGCCCTCATGACCCCTGTCGCCCTCACCCGCCGAGGTCCTGTCGGACTCGCGCTGCCCGTTCTGCTCGCCGCAAGCGTTTGCCACTTTCTGAACGATGCGACCCAATCGCTGTTCACCGCGAGCTATCCGATCTTCCGCTCCAGCTTCGACTTGAGTTTCGGACAGATCGGCCTCCTAACGCTCGCCTATCAACTCTCCGCTTCGATACTTCAGCCGCTTATCGGGCTCTATACCGACCGTCATCCGGCCCCTTATTCGCTGCCGGTGGGCATGGGCATCTCCGCGATCGCGCTCGTCACCCTGGCGTTCGCGCCGAGTTATCCCGCCGTCGTCGCCGGGGCGGCGCTGCTTGGCGTGGGATCGTCGATTTTTCATCCGGAATCGTCGCGGCTCGCGCGCCTTGCATCCGGCGGCGCCCACGGCCTCGCGCAGTCGATCTTCCAGGTCGGCGGCAATATCGGCGCCTCGGTCGGGCCCTTGCTCGTCGTGTTCTTCGTCCTGCCGGGCGGTCAAAGCCGGCTGGCGTGGTTCGCCGGCTTGGCGCTCTGCGGGATCGCAATCCTCACGCGGCTCAGCCAATGGTACGCTGGCGTGCTCAGCGACAAGCCGCGATCCGCGGCCGCGCGTCCGGCCGACGCGGCGCCCCCCGTCCGTATTCGCCGGGCGATGGCGATTCTGGCTGCGCTGATCTTCTCGAAGTATTTCTATATCGCGAGCTTCACGAGTTATTACGTCTTCTACCTTGAGCAACGCTTTCAGGCGACGCAAGAGACCGCGCAAATCTGTCTTTTCGTGTTCCTCGGCGCGGTCGCGCTCGGTACGCTGGTCGGCGGCCCGGTGGGAGACCGCATCGGCCGCAAGACTGTGATCTGGGCGTCGATCCTGGGCATTCTGCCCTTCACGCTGGTGCTGCCTTACGCAAGCCTGCCCGTCACGATCGCGCTCAGCGCGGCGATCGGGCTGATCCTCGCCTCCGCTTTCTCGGCGATTGTTGTCTATGCTCAGGAGTTGATGCCCCACCGGATCGGCATGGTGTCCGGCCTGTTCTTCGGCCTCGCCTTCGGCATGGGCGGCCTTGGCGCCGCGGTGCTCGGCGTTCTGGCGGACGCGACCAGCATCGTGTTCGTCTATAAGGTCTGCGCCTTCCTGCCGCTGATCGGCATGCTGGCGGCGTTTCTGCCGGAAACGAAGCCGCGCGCCGCGCGGCCGCGGTAGGCGTCGACGCGGTGGAGGGGCGGCGTCTCGCCGCGCCCCTAAGGCGCCGTGGTCTAAGGACGGGCCATCGCGGCAAGCACGTTCGCCGCGGCCTCCATCTCGCGCCAACGCCTTTCGCGCCGCCCCGCGGCCTCGGCGTCTTCGCCCCATTTCTCGATCTGGAAATCCTCGTCGAGATGCGCGACGCGCCAAGCCTCCGCGGCCGTGAGACGGCCGCGCGCAACCGCCAGCGCCAGCACCGCCGATCCCGTGAGCGTGGTGACGACGCTGAGCGCCGCGAGCGCGACCGGGTCATCGTAGGCCTCAACCGCGGCGCGGAAGGCGGCGAGCGTTTCCGGCGGCTGTTCGACGTGAACGACCCCGGCGGCGAGGACAAAGCGCGCGCCGAGCAGCGCCGACGCCCAGTCCAGCACGGGATCGAAGGCTTCGCGCTGGCGCTCGGCGAGCGCCTCGGGGCTTTCTGCCCGGTAGCACAGCAGGTCGGCGCCGGCGTAGCGGACGATCTCCGCACGCGTCTCGTCCATTGTCCTGGCCACGCCGTCGATCGCGGAA
Organism: uncultured Alphaproteobacteria bacterium; assembly: GCA_963748545.1. GTDB lineage: Bacteria > Pseudomonadota > Alphaproteobacteria > Rhizobiales > Beijerinckiaceae > Roseiarcus. The sequence continues at coordinate 229,026 of CAVVJO010000051.1, read as the reverse complement.
TTGAGCAGGCGAGTCGTCGGCATGTCCGAGAGATCGAGCGCGTCGCCCTGCCGCGCCCATTCCTCCGCGACCGCCTGCATGACGGCGCGGCTCCTCGCCTCCACACGATTGCGGGCGGGCGTGCGCGCCCGTCGTCCGTCGAGAGCCAGCGCGTAAAGGCCGTCCGCTTCCTCGCTGACTGCGGCGACCTTGTAGAACCGCTTGACCAGCGCCGGCCGCATGTTGATCTGGGCCGCCCGCATCGGATTCTCGGGGCCGCCGTCAGGCATCGGGCGCGTCCTCGATCGGATCGTAGGACGGCGGCTCGAAGCCGAACATGGCGAAGGTGGCTTTCATATGCTCCGGCAGCGGCGCGGTCACGTCGATGACGCCCCCGCGCGGATGGGGCAGGGTCAGCCGGCGGGCAAGGAGATGGAGCTTCGGCTCGATCCCCGGCGGCACCGCGCGCAGCGGATCGTGGCGAGCCGGATCGTTCTCAGGCCTGCGATTGTATTTCGGGTCGCCGACGATCGGATGGCCGATCGCCTCGCAATGGGCGCGCAACTGATGGGTGCGGCCGGTGATCGGCCGCATCGAAAGCCACGCGAGGCGCGGCGAGACTTTGTCGACGACGGCGTAGAGGGTCAGCGAATGCTGCGCGTCGGGGTCGCCATGCTTGGCGACCCGCATCCGCTCGATGTCGGCTCGTCCCGCGCCCTTGGCCCCGCGCTCGTCCCCCATGCCCTCGCCCTTGGCGAGGAACATCGATATGCGCCCCTGCGCCGGCTTCGGCACGCCTTCGACCACCGCCCAGTAGATCTTCTTCGCCTGGCGCCCACGGAAAATTTCGCCGAGCTCCGCCGCCATCTTGCGCGATTTCGCCAGCAGGAGGACTCCCGAGGTGTCGCGGTCGAGCCGGTGGACCAGCACCGGCCGCGTCCCGTCCTTGTCCGCCAGCGATTCCAGCATCCCGTCGATGTGGCGCTTCGTTCCCGAGCCGCCTTGCACCGCGAGGCCGTAGGGTTTGTTGAGCACGATGACGTCCCTGTCCTCGTAGAGCGTCATCGCCCGGATTGCCTGGGCGTCCTCCGGATTAACCCGCTTCTCGCCCTTTGCGGCCGACGCCGGCAAATTGAGCGGCGGCACGCGCACGGTCTGGCCAAGTTCGAGCCGGGTCGAGACGTCGGAGCGCTTGCCCGACACCCGCACCTCGCCCTTGCGGACGATCTTGTTGAGATGCGACTGCGGCAGGTCGGGAAAGCGTCGCCGGAACCACCGATCGAGGCGCATCCCGGCTTCGTCCTCGCCAATGGCGTAGACGGCGACCTTCTCGGGTGGAGCGGCGGCCGGCGCGCCGTCGGGCTTTGTGGCGTTGCGCATGCGCGCCTCTTAACGCAGCCGCCCGGAAGCGCATAGGGCCGTCTCGCTCGGTGCTCTGACGCAAGAACAAGAGGGACAAACCCTGACCGGGGAGCTAGGATAGACCCACGCCAACAACAAGGAAGTCCCCATGGCCGGCCACTACCACGCCGTCGTCTGGATCGACCACGCTCAAGCGCGAATCTTCCACTTCAATGTGGAGGAAGGGGACAAGGCGGACAAGATCGTCATCCGCCCCGACCACTCGGTCCGGGACATCCATCACGGTCAGAAGCGGACCGGGCAACGCATCCCCGATGACAACGCCTTCTTCGAACGGATCGCCGAGACGATAACCGATGCCCGCGCGATCCTGATCGTCGGCCCGGCGCAGGAAAAAGACGCCTTCGCCAAATTCCTGGCCGAGAAACGCCCGGCGATCCGGACCCATGTCGAGGCGGTGGAAAGCGCCGATCATCCAACCGACGGCCAGCTTCTCGACCACGCCCGCCGATTTGTAAAAGCTGCGGACCGCTTGCGGCCGACGACGTGAGCGGCGCGAGCGCCGAGGCGAGTAGCGAGTAGCGAGTAGCGAGCGGCGTGGACTCGCGGACGCTCTCCATTCCCGCAAACGATGGAGGTTGGGTTGCCCTACGAGCTCTACTACTGGCCCGGCATCCAGGGCCGCGGCGAATTCGTCCGCCTCGCGCTCGAGGAGGCCGGCGCCGACTACGTCGACGTGGCTCGGGGACATGGCCCCGGCCGTGGCGTGAAGACGATGACGGCGTTGATGGGCGATAAGCCGCTGGCCCCCTTCGCGCCGCCCTTCCTGCGCGACGACGAGATCATCGTTTCGCATGTCGCGAACATTCTCGCCTATCTCGGCCCAAAGCTCGGGCTCGCGCCGAGCGACGAGGCCTTGCGCCTCTATGCAAACGGCCTTCAGCTCACGATCACCGACTTCGTCGCCGAAGTCCACGACACCCACCATCCGATCGCGACCGGCCTCTACTACGAGGACCAGAAGGCCGAGGCGAAGGCGAACGCGAAGGCCTTCCTCGATCATCGCGTCCCGAAATACTTCGGCTATTTCGAGCGCGCGCTGGAGGCCAATCCGGCCGGCCCCGCGCATGCGGTCGGCAGGGCGCTGACCACAGTGGACCTGTCGCTCTTCCAGCTTTGGGCCGGCATGGCCTACGCCTTCCCTCGCGCTTTCGCCGACGCCGCGTCGCGATACCCGCGTTGCGCCGCCTTGGCCGCGGCGGTGGAGAAGCGCCCCGCCATCGCGCGCTATCTCGCCTCCGACCGCCGCATTCCGTTCAACGAGTCCGGGATCTTTCGGCGCTATCCGGAGCTCGACCTTCCGGCGAAGACCGGCGGCCGGCATGGCTGAATCGCCCTCAGTTGAAAATGGCGCTGGCGTCCGCGGCAAGGTGGTCGCGATCACCGGTGCAAGCGGGGGCATCGGCGAAGCGGCGGCTCTGACGCTCGCGGCGAGCGGCGCGAAAGTCGTGCTCGGAGCCCGGCGCCCCGAACGGCTCGAAGCGATCGTCGCGCGGATCGCCGCTGCGGGAGGGGAGGCGGCTTGCCTGGAGACTGACGTGACGCGACGGGACGACCTCGCACGCCTCGTGGCTCTCGCGGTATCGCGATACGGGCGGCTCGACGTCATCGTCAACAACGCCGGCATCGGGCCGATCTCAGCGCTCGACGACCTCAGGGTCGACGAATGGGACGCCATGATCGACGTCAACCTGAAGGGCGTCCTTTACGGAATCGCCGCCGCGCTGCCGGTGTTCCGTCGGCAGGGTTTTGGACACTTCGTGACGATTGGCTCAACGGCAGGCCTCAAGACGGTCCCCAACATGGCGGTCTATTCGGCGACGAAATTCGCGGTCCGGGCCCTTTGCGAGGGCCTGCGCCAGGAGGCGGGCGAGACCGTGCGCGTCACCATCGTCTCCCCGGGATTCGTGCAGACCGAGTTCGCCATGTCGGTTCCCAACGCGAATCTCAGGGCCCAGTTGCTCGCATCCCGCGACCGGTTCGCGATCGCGCCGGAGGCGGTCGCGCGCGCGATCCTTTACGCCGTCGAACAGCCGGCCGACGTCGACGTGAACGAAATCGTCATTCGCCCGACGGCGCAGGCTTGAAGCACTGGAAGATCGGTCACTCCGCCGCGAACACTACCCGGCTGCCGACCGCATAGAGCACGCAGTCGGCGGGATGGAAGGCTTCCGCGCAGTCGGCCATCGTCTTATCGATCGCCTGCTGGATGGTCGCTCCGCCGCGCCAGAGCCACAGCCCGCTGGTCGTGACGGCGAGGGCGCGCGGACCCTTGGCGGCGACATAGGCGGCCGCGGCGGCGCGCTTCGAGGCGGGCGCAAACGGCAGCGTCGTCGCGTCGAAGTCGCTCGGGCGATTCGACAGCATCGGCTGCGGCTCGGGGGGACTGCCGGAGCGCCTTACGGCTTCGTAGCCGTCGACGGAGAGGACGACACAGGGGCGCCCCGCCCGAAACTCGCAGATCTCCAGCGCCTGCCGTGCGCTCTCGGAGGGGTTGTAGTCGGCCATCCCCTTCGGCGCGCCGTTCAGGGTCCAGATCGCGCCATCGGGCGAGGCGACAAAAATCAGGCCCGCGAGTTCGCCGAGCCGGAGCTTCTCCCTCGCTGAAACGAACGCGGCCCTGGCGTCGGCGGACAGACCCTCGACCGTGCCGGGATCGAAGGGGGCGCTGGCGGTGGTGAGGTCGGGAAGGACGTTGGTCGATTGGGCGAGCGCCGACGGCGCTCCGGCCCCGGTGGCGAGCGCGATCGCGACCGCGACCCTCGTCCACACCGTCCCCGCATTCACCGCTCGTAACCCATGGTCCGCCCCGGCTCCGATCCCGCGCTCGGTTCGCCCGCGTAGGCCGACCGGAGCAGCCGGCCCTGAGGGAATATCAGTGTATCCCGAGGCTATTTCGTTGACAAAGACGAGGCGCGCGATCCGCGCGCAATGGGGACCTTGGCTGCAACGTTGCGACCAGCGGGGGTGCTGTCCTCGGACAGCACCCCAGCGGGGCCACGCTTGACTCGAACAAAAAAAGAACATAGCGTGATCTTATCGTGGTTTTTGAGATCTGCGGAGGTTCTGATGCGTGAATTTGCCCTTCTCACGTTGCGCGATTTTGCCGAGCTCGCCTCGCTCGCCGCCTTCGTCGCCATGATCGGACTGGCCGCGCGCGCGTTCGGAGCGTGAGGCGCCCAGTCGGGCGCCGGGCCTCATGGCTCGTCGCCGTTCCAATGCACGGCCAGCCAGACGGTCGGCGGGTCGGTCGAGGTCCATTCGACGCGATGGCGCAAACGCGGCGGCAGTTCGACATAGTCGCCTGGGCGCAGGGTGCGCGGGACCGCCTCGCCCTCGATCCTGAGGCCTGCCTCTCCAGCGAGGACGACGACCCACTCGGTCCAGTCCTGATCGTACCAGAAGCCGGGCGGGCTCGGTTGCCCGGTCGAGACGATCCGCTCGACGCGCCCGCCCGGATGCGCAGCGAGGACGAGGGTCTCTTCGCCAGAGGGGTCCGGCCGGACGCCGACGAAAATGTTGCCGCTCTTGATCATCGCGCGCGCCCGTGTCGTTACGCCGCCCCTTTCGGGACCCAGATCGCGCCCTCTTCGTCGCCGTGGGCCACCGCGTCGCCGTTTAGCGCGGCGATTGCGACCGCCGCGCAGACGACCGCGTCGAGTTTGTCCTCGAACGCCTTGAGCCGCCAACCGACATCCCCCGGCGCCGGGACCGGCAGCGCCGCGGCGATGCCGGCGATCCGGGTTTCCAGCGCCTGGATGATGCGCGCCCAGACGGCGCGAAGCTTCTGCTGGCGCTCCTGGAGAGGATGGCCCGACCAGTAGGTCGTCGTCTTGGCCGCCTTGTAAGGCAGCCGTTCCTCTTCTCCCATGAACTCAATCAGCGCGGCGTGGGGATAAACCTCGATGAGTCCCTGCGCCGGCGCCTTGACGCGGACAGGGAAGCCGATCGCGGCGAAGCTGGCGCTCAGCGCATCGCTGATCGAACCCGGCCGATCCTTGGTCGGCGAATGGACCGCCGCTTTGCGGCCGCCGTACGCTTTGGAAATCTCATCATCGCAGCAGCGCCGTCGCGTGATCGGGCGAGGCCCGACTGGCATGTCGATCGCGATGCAATCGGGCGCCCGGCCGGCAAGCCTCGATGCGGCGTCGACCAGCTGCGCGGCCTGCGCGATCGCTCCGCGCGGCCGACCGAGGCGCGGCCGACCGAGGCCCAAGTCCGCCCCGGCGGCGCGCGCAACGAAATGATCGTACCCTGCCTCCACCGCAACGAGCCGCCATCCGCTTGGCTCCTCGGCCGCCAGCGCAACCCCGCTCGGTTCGGTGGCGGTCCAGGCGGCGTCGATCCCGAGCACGGCGCGCCCGATCGCTCCAACGGGATCCGCCATGCGCCCTTCCCCCCGAAGCCTCAGCTTCTTTTAGAGTCGAAACCGGCGGCCGCCCTCACGCCTGCGTCTGAAACCCCGCCTGCTCGACCCGGATGACATTCTCGACCGTGTCCTCTCCCCGGCTGTGGGCGGCGCTGACGAAGCCGCCGTCGCGGGCGTCGAAGCCGACGGCGACGCGGACATAGCGCGGATCGGCGCAGATGCAGGAGGCCGCGTCGAAGGCGACCCAACCGAGCCGGGGCACATGCGCCTCCGCCCAGGCATGCGCGCCCGGCGGCTCCTCGCCCGCTTCGTCCGCCGCGCGATAGCCGCTGACGAAGCGCGCCGGCGCCTCGAGGTAGCGGGCGCAGGCGATGAAGATATGCGCGAAGTCGCGCGCCCCTCCCCGCCGCAGCGCGAAGGCTTCCGCCGCCGAATCCGGGGCGTCGGTCTGGTGCGGGTCGAAGGTCATGATTTCGTTCAGCGCGCTCATCAGCCGGTGCATGGCGTCGAGCGGATCTCCGGCGCCCGCCTTCGCCTCGGACGCGAATGTGCGGAGCGCGCCGTTGATATGGGCGAGCGGGCTCTCGCGCAGGTACATTTCCGCCGGCAGCCGCTCGATCGTTCCTCTCACGACCCCAGCCGAGTCGCTGGTTTCGATCTCGCCGCCCGCCGTCACCGTCAGCCGGTCGATCGGCGCGCCGTGATGCGAGAACGTGCTCACGACATTGCCGTGGGCGTCCTCGGAGGTTTTCAGCATGCTGTCGATGTCGAGGCCGATCCGCCACCCCAACACGTACTGACTGTCGAAGCCATAAGGGGTCAGCCGCAGGTTCTGAACCAGCATCCGGGCTGGCGGCGCGAAGCGGTGAATGATCTCGTGCGCAATCCGGATCCGCATGGGGGCGCTCCGCTCAGGTGAAGAGATATTGCTCGGAGATCGTGGACGACAGCCCGGCGTTGTCCTCGATGAACGTTGTGATGAACTCGTGCAAGCCGCCCTGGAAGATTTCTGTCATGCTCGACCGCTCGAGCTTGGCGTGCATCGCGCGCGCCTGTCGCTGCGCGACCCCGCTGCGCCCGTCGTAGCGGGCGAGGCTGTCGAGCGCGCGGTCGATGCTTTCGTAGCAGGAAATGAGCGAACGCGGCATCGCCCGCTTCAGGATCAGGAGATCGGCGATCAGCCAGGGCTTCACCCGATCGCGATAGACCCAATGGTAGGCGGTCGCGGCCGACACCGTACGAAGAATGGCAACCCACTGAAAATAGTCGAGCGGGCCGCCGACCGCTTCGGTCGAGGGCAACAGCAGGTGGTACTTCACGTCGAGCAGACGCGCGGTGTTGTCGGCCCGCTCGATGAAAATGCCGAGCCGGTTGAACCAGTAGGCGTCGTTGCGCAGCATCGTGCGGTAACAGGAGCCGTCGAAGTCGAGCGAGGCCTTCTTGACGTAATCGAGGAAGCGGGTCAGCGCGACGCGGTCCATCGGCCGGGAGAAGCGGTGGCTCGCCTCGAATTGCTTGAGTTCCAGCCAGGCGTCGTTGATCGCGGTCCAGGTCTCGGCGGTGAGCGCGGTGCGCACCGCGCGACCCGCCGTGCGGGCGTTCTCGAGGCAGTTGCAGATCGACGACGGATTGGTCCGGTCGAAGGTGAGGTATTCGACCGCCCCCTCCTCGTCGAGTTCGCCGTGCGCCTCGATGAAGCTGTCGTAGGCGCCGGCGGCGTTGAGCGCCCCCTCCCATTCGCCGGTCTTCTCGCCCTCGGTCTTGGGCAGGTACTCCAGCCTCAGGGTCGCTTCGATGGTGCGGGCGATGTAGTCGGCGCGCTCCATGGAGCGGGCGAGCCAGAACAGGTTGTCGGCGGTGCGAGCGAGCATCGGTGTCAAGCCTCGTCCTCGATATCGTCGACGATCCACGTATCCTTGGTGCCGCCGCCCTGGCTCGAATTGACGACCAGCGAGCCCTCCTTCAGCGCGACGCGGGTGAGGCCGCCGGGCACGATGCGCACGCCGTCGGCGCCCGAGAGGATGAAGGGCCTCAGATCGACATGGCGGGGCGAGACGCCGCCGTCGAACGAGGCGGGACAGGTCGAAAGCGCCAGCGTCGGCTGGGCGATGTAGTTCGAGGGGTCGGCCTTGACCTTGGCGGCGAACTGCTCGCGCTGGGCGGCGGTGGCGTGCGGGCCAACCAGCATGCCGTAGCCGCCCGAGCCGTTGACCTCCTTGACCACAAGCTTGTCCAGCCGTTCGACCACGTACTTCAGGTCCGCCGGCTCCCGGCAGCGGTAGGTGGGGACGTTCTTCAGCAGCGGCTCTTCGGACAAATAGAACCGGATCAGGTCGGGCACATAGCTGTAGATCGCCTTGTCGTCGGCGACGCCGGTGCCGATTGCATTCGCAATCGTCACGTTGCCTGCCAAATAGGCGCCGACCAGCCCGGGCACGCCGAGCACCGAGTCCGGATTGAACACCAGCGGGTCGAGGAAGTCGTCGTCGACGCGGCGATAGATGACGTCCACCCGGCGTGGCCCGAGCGTCGTGCGCATGAAGACCTGGTCGTCCTCGACGAACAAGTCGCGTCCCTCGACCAGTTCAACGCCGAGCTTGTCGGCGAGGAACGAGTGCTCGTAATAGGCGGAATTGTAGAGCCCGGGCGTCAGGATGACGATCGTCGCCTCGCTGCGATCCTGGCGCGGGGCGACCGAGCGCAAGCAGGCGAGCAATTCGTCCGGGTAGTCGTCGACCGGGGCAACCCTGTGATTGGCGAACAGATCCGGCAGCAGCCGCATCGTCACCTCGCGGTTTTCCAGCATGTAGGAGACGCCGGAAGGCGTGCGGGCATTATCCTCGAGCACGTAGAATTCTTCGTCATCGACGCGGACGATATCGATCCCGGCGATGTGGACCCAGACGTCATGCGGGGCCTTTCGACCGATCATTTCCGGCCGATAGAAGGGGTTGCGCAGGATCAGCTCCGGCGGAATGATTTGCTCCTTGAGGATGGCGCGCGGGCCGTACACATCCTTGAGGAACAGGTTCAACGCCTTGACGCGCTGGGTGAGGCCAGCCTCGAGCTTGCGCCACTCGGCGCGCGAGATGAGGCGCGGCACAATGTCGAAGGGGATGAGGCGCTCGGCCGCGTCCTTGTCGCCGTAGACGCCGAAGGTGATGCCGATGCGGCGGAACATGTATTCGGCCTGGGCGCGGCGCGAGGCGAGCAACTCGGGCGGCGTCTCCTTCAGCCAGCGCGCCACTTTGGCGTAGAGCGCCCGGCTCGGCTCTCCCGGCCGCCCCATCTCGTCAAACGCTGCAACCCCCGCCATGCCGCTACCTATGTCCTATTCGTGACGATCGCCGTTCTCTCCGGTTGGCTTCGCAACTTCCGTGCCGAGGGCGCGCGCCAAAGCCTCGCCCCCCGGCAGCGCCCGGGCCGCCGGTATGGCGCAAAAATCGGCGGAAGTCCTCAGCGATTCCGCCAGCATGTGACGGAAGTCCTCGCGCGTCACCGCGACCGCGCCGAGGCTCGCCAGATGGTCGGTCAGAAACTGCGTGTCGAGCAGCCGATAGCCCCCGGCGCGCAGCCTCGCGACCAGATGCACCAGAGCCGTCTTCGACGCGTCGCGGGCGCGGTGAAACATGCTCTCGCCATAGAACACGCTGCGCAAACTCACGCCATAAAGGCCGCCGACCAGCGCGCCATGCTCGTAAGCCTCGATCGAATGGGCGTAGCCCGCGTCGTGGAGGCCGCAATAGAGCCGAAAAATCTCGTCGTTGATCCAGGTCGATTCGCGCTCGGCGCAGGCGCGCATCACGGCGGCAAAATCGCGGTCGGCGACGACCTCGAACCGGTCCGAGCGCACGGTCTTGGCGAGGGAGCGCGAAACGACCAGACCGTCCAGCGGGAAGACGCCCCGCTCTTGCGGCTCGACCCAGAACAGCTCCGAGGAATTCGCGGCTTTCGGCCATCGGAAAGACGCCGATCGAATAGGCTCGGAGCAGAACGTCCGCCGTCAGCTCGAATTTGCGCAGACCGGCTTTCATGCGAACGATCGTGAACGCCGCGGGGGGCGCCGTCAAGGCGAGGCGCGACGAGTCCCTTAGCGTCGCAGCCCGATCCCGTCAGCCCCGGACAATTCCACCGTCCGCGTCTCGTCCTCGGGCAGGATCACGCGCAACGCCTGATAGGGCAGCGGGTAATTCCCGCTCGCGCCGACTTCGACGCGCACCCGGCTTGCGGTCCAGCCGAGCGCGATCGTCACGCGAGTTGAGGCGCCTGCCAGCGAGACGCCGTCGTCTTCGAACAGCACGGCGCTCGAGGCGCCCTCCCCTCCGCCCGGATAGACGTACGCCGCGCGCGACGGCTCGTCGTGCAGACGGGAATAATCGTCGCCGCTGTCGGTCGCGGCGACGATCGCGCCGGCCGGCGCGAGCAGCGGCAGCCGATCGAGCGGCGCGGCGATCCTCGCGCGCCGCCCCGCTGGATAGACCCGCCCCGTCCAGATATCGCGCCAACTTTCGGGCCCGAGCGGGCAATAGACCTCGACCTCGCGCGCGCCCTCGCTGAGAGCCGGCGCGGCGAGCAGGCACGGTCCGAACATCGCGGAGTCCGCGTCGGCGAACGCGGCGGGGTCGTCCTCGAAACGCATGAAGGTCGGCGCCAGCACGGGGACATGCGACTCGTGCGCCAGGACCATCGCGCTGTAGAGATAGGGCATGAGCCGCAACCTCAGCCGCAGCGCCTCGCGGATCGCCGGCAGCGCCTGCAGGTGCAGCCAGGGCGAGGTCGTGACCCCGTCGTCCTTCCAACTGTTCATCAGAAAGCGCGGATGCAGAAGCCCCGCCTGGGTCCAGCGGATCAGGAGCTCTGCGTCGGGCGGCGGCCCGGCGAAGCCGCCGATGTCGTGGCCGATGTTGAAGAGCCCGGACAGCGACATGCCGAGGCCCATGCGGAAGTTCCATTTGAGCTGCTCCCAGCTCGTCGTGTTGTCGCCGCTCCAGGTCTGGGCGTAGCGCTGCACACCCGGGCCGCCGGCGCGGGTGACGGTGAAGGGGCGGATATCAGGCTTGGCGGCAAGCTCGGCCTCGCGGGTCGCCCGCGTCATCAGGAGCGCCTGAACGGGGCGCATGAGCGCGAGCGGAGTTGGCTCGCCGAAGCCGGCGCAGGTCGCCTCGTCGTCCCATAGGCCGTATTCGTTGTTGTCGTTCCAGCCCGCGTCGACGCCGTATTCGAGCACGTCCTGGGTCAGGCCGTCCTTCCACCAGGCGACGCCCGCGGGATGGGTGAAATCGACATGCGCGCCCTCGCCGTCCCAGAACTGCGATTTCAGCGGCCTACGATCCGCGCCGCCGATGAAGGCGCCGGCCGCGGCGACCTCGCCGTAGCGGGGATGGTCGTCGAGCAGACACGGCTTGACGTTGGCGACCACCTTGATCTGCGCCTCGGCGAACGCCTGGGTCAGCGCTTTCGGATCGGGAAATTTGTCGCGGTTCCAGGTGAAGACGTAACGCTTCTTGCCGATCGACGTGTAGCCCGAGCCGAAGTGAAACGCCGAGATCGGAACGTCGTGCGCCTTTGCGACGTCGATCACGCCCTGGATCCGCGCCTGCGCGTCGGGCGCGTCGGCGAGCGCCATCGCGGTCTGGGCGAACCCGAGCGACCAGCGCGGCGGCAGCGCCGTGCGGCCGGTGAGCGCGACGAATTTCCGGGTGACGTCCTGAAGGCGCGGCCCCAGGATCAGGTAGAGATCGAGATCGCCGTCCTCCGCCTCGTAAGCGCGATAGCGGCCGAAGTAATTGTCGTGCTCGCAGCCGAGGTCGAACGCGCCCTCGGCGCCGTTGTCGTAGAAGAGCCCGTGCGAGACGCCGCTCGCCCCGTCGCGCACGATCAGGAACGGCCAATTCTTGTAGAGGGGATCGCCACGCTCGGCGTCGAAGCCGAGCGCATCGCGCATCGCGCATCGGAGCCGCCGGCCGGTCAGGTCGAGCGGGCCGGTCTTGTCGCCGAGGCCATAGTGGCGATCGCCCGGCGAACGCGCCATCGCGTGTTTGAAGGCATGGGTCTTCTGCCCGAGACAATAGGGCTGCGTCTCGCGGTCGCGCGCGAAGACCGTCCCGTCCGGCAAGGACCAGTCCATGCGAAAGCCGTCGAGCGTGATCGACAGCCGCAACGACTTCGTCGCCAATACGACCTCAGTGGACGACGCCGCGATCTCGGTCGCAACGGCCGGCCATGAGGCGTCGTCGAGCCGCGCGCGGCCCCCCCAGTCCGTGTCCTCTTGGCCGAAGGCGGGCACAGCCCACGTGCGCTTCTGCCGGACCTCGCCGCCGCGCAGAACCGTGATCCGGAGGAGGTCGTCGGCCAGCGTGACGATCCGAATTTGCGTTGCGTCGCCGCCGTCGAGCATGACCCCGCGCGCGTCGGATGAGGCGAGGCGGGCGCGAAGGATCGGTTTCATCGCGTCGAGGCTCCTTGCTGCAGAGCCTGACCCAAAAGTTTCCCCGCCGCAATCCAGACGGGGCTCAGGCGCGGCGCTCGCGCGCCTCGCTGTTCAGGCGAGGGGCTTCGATACCGGGCGAACGTGAATCTCGTCGGTTGACAGCGCGCCGTCGGCGATCATGAGCCCAATGCCTCCGTCGTCGAAGGCCGTATCGCTGTCGTCGGTCGCGCGCAACGTCACTCCGCCTGCGACTCCGACGATGTCCGCGCCGCGAACCTCGAGGGTGAGCGGGATCGGTTTCTCGAGAGTCCAACCGAATGGCGCCTCCGCCAGAATTGCGCGGAACTTCGTCGCGCACTTTGATGAGACGCGCTTTCCCGTCCGCCTCCAGTTGCAGGGCGTAGTAGCGCCGCAGACCCTGGACGCGCGCGGCGATTCCTGCGCTCGATCCCAGGTGCACGGTCACGTCGCTGGAGACGCGATAGTCCGTCCATTCGCGGGTGCCGCACATGATGAGGCCGCTGCCGCGATCCTGCGAGATGCGAAAGGCGGAGACAAAATTCTTGCTGAAGAAACTGACGTTGTTGACCCAGGCCCTTCGCCAAAACTCGCTGGGATCCTTGGGTCGACGAAGCGTCACCTGCGGCGCGCCGTGCCATCGAAGATAATCGAGCCAGACCGTTCCGTCGGCCCTCGCGTCGGGCGCCGTCAGCACGACCCCGATCTTTTGGATGGGCTGACCGTCGAGGTCCGGGAGCTCCCACTTCAGAATTCTGCTCTCGCCGGGAGCGAGAGTCAGAGGCGGTCCGTCGCAATCGAAGAGCCGATCGTTGAGTCCGTAGACCTTGACCCGCAACGCCGCCCGAAGCGTCGCCGTGTTGTCCTGGCTGGCGATCAGACGCGCCTCGACCGTTTGCCCCGAGTAGACCCTCGGACTGGCCTGCAGGTCGTAGGTCCGCATCTCGACGACCTCCGGCGGGGTAAAGACCGGCGTGAGCGCGGCCCCGGATCGACCGCGCGCGAGCCCCTTGAACTTCAGGGCGAGCGCCGGCCGCCCCTCGATCTCGCCGTGTCCGACGGAAAGGAGGTCGCTCTGGACGGCGTCAGGCTCAGCGGCGAAACCCTGGACGCTGCCGGAAAGCGCGAAGTGAAACTGCGCGCCGTCCTTGGGCAGCGGCAGCGGCGGCAGACCCGCGAGTTGGCGCCCGAGACTGGCGACATCGCACGCGATCCGTGCGGCGTCGTTGATCGCATAGCCGCCGTCGCTCGCCGAGATGATGGCGCGGTCGGCCAACGGACCCCGCCAGTCGGGGCCGCCCTCGAGCCCCTTGAGGCCGCGCATCACGCCGATCAGGCAGCCGACGTTGCCGGAATTGCAATCCGTATCCCAGCCGGCGGTGTTCACGATCGTCATCGCCTGGTGGAAATCGCCGGCGGAATAGATCAGGGCGAGGATGATGAGGGCGTGATTGGGCACGACGTGGCAATTGCCCGGATACTTATCGTAGCCGTAATGGTCCTCGATCTTCTGCCGCGCCTCGCGCCAGTCGGTCAGTTCGGCGCTCCAAGCTCTGACATCCCTGACGAGCGCGGCGATCCCCGAGTTGCCCGGGATGACCGATAGGCCGACGTCGAGGAGATGATCGATGTCGGAGGAGACAAACGCCTCCGCCTCCATCGCCGCCAACAGCATCGCCGCGTGGACCGATTCGCCGTCGTGGCTGACGCTGCCGGCGGCTTCGGCGAGTTTCGCCGCCAGCTTCGGCTGGCCGGGCGCCGCCAGCGCCCAGCCGTCGATGAAGATCTGCGCGCCGATCTGTTCGGCGACCGCCTGTCCGTTGGTCGCGATCGATCCTGAATGGGGGGCCGGCACGCCGCGCTTGAGATTGAGCCACGCGGTATGCTCGGTCGAATTGCCGTTGCCGCCCCACCACAGGATCGATCGTTGCTCGATGATCGCGTTGAGCCAGGTCTTGCCGATCTCCTCGGCCGAGAGGTCCGCCTTGACCCCATGCTCGGCCAGCGCGCGGACGAAGGTGAAGGTGCCCGATACGTCGTCGTCGGTCACCACCAGCGGCGCGCCGAGGCGGTCGTGGACATAATAGTCGATCGGACCCAGCTCCTTCATGATGCGTTGATAGGTCCAGCCTTCGAAGGGTCGGCCCAGATAGACCCCGATCAGCTTGCCAAGGACGCCGGCGTAGACGCGTTCGAGATAATCGGCGGGGACGGAGGTCATTGTCTTTGCTTCCCTTCGCGAGAGGAATTGAGCGATCAGGTCGGGCGCTCACCCTTTGACGGAGCCGCTGGCCATGCCTTCGATGAAGCGGCGCTGCATGGCGAGGAAGAAAACGACCGCGGGCGCCACGATGATGATCGCCGCGGCCATGATCTCTCCCCAATCGCTCGAGTACTGGCCCCCGAGCGTGTAGAACCGGACGATCGCAGTCTGCGCGTCGTGGCTCTGCAGGAACGTCGACGAGATCAGAAATTCGTTCCAGGTGTTGAGGCCGGAGATCACTGCGACCGTCACGAGGCCAGGCGAAATAATGGGAAGGCAGATCTTGTAGAAGACCTGCCAGCGGTTGGCGCCGTCCATGATCGCAGCTTCCTCGACATCTCTCGGGATCGCCAGAAAGTAGGTGCGCAGGAGGAAGATCGAAAACGGGCTGAAGATCGCCGTGTAAACGAGCGACAGGGCGAAGACGTTGTCGATCAGTCCGAGGCGCGCATAACCGAAATAGAGCGGGAAGAGGAACAACTGGATCGGCAGGGTCGTCGTGGCGAGAAAATACGCGCTGATCCATTTCAGCGCCGGGGTCGACTGGCGAACCAGCGCGTAGGCCGCCATCGACGACGTCGAGCAGATCAGGAGCACCGTGAGGCCGGTCACCTCGGCGCTGTTCAGGAGCGACCGGCCCAACTGCGCGTCCGTCCAGGCGCGCGAGAAATTGACCCACTGAAGGACCTTCGGCAACGCCAGCGGATTGGCGACGATTTCGGCGCTGGTTTTCAGGGCGCTGACCACCATCAGGGCGAGCGGAAACAGCGCGATGGCCGCGCCGATCGCTAAGAGCGCGTAGGAGAAGGCGACGGTTCCCCGCCCGATCTGGTTGATCAATCGCCCTCTCCCTGCTGAAGCCGCACGTAAAAGGCGGTTGCGATCAGGCCAAAGAAGCTGATCACCAGGGCGACCGCAGCCGCGGGGCCCATCGTGTAATTGAAGAACGCGTAGCGGTAGGAGAGCGTCGAAAGCACTTCGCTCGAATAAGCCGGCCCCCCTTGAGTGAGGACGTAGACGAAATCGAACGCCAGGAACGACCAGATCACCGTCATGATCATCATCAGGGTGATGGTCGGCCGGATCGCCGGAAGCAGGATGTGGCGCAGCAGCTGGAAGAAGTTGGCGCCGTCCATCAGCGCCGCGTCGATCTGCGCCGTGTCCACCTGACGGAGCGCGGCGAAGAACACCACGGCCAGAAACCCCCACCAGTGCCAGAGGTCGACCGCCGCGACCGCATAGAGCGAGATGGAAACGCTGGTCAAAGGATCGGCGAGGGCGAACCCGTGAAGGTTGAGCCAACCCACCATCCCGGATTCCGGATTGTAGATCATGCCTTGCCAAACGCGCGCGACCACCACGGTCGCGATGATGACCGGCAGGAAATAGACCGCCTGAAAAAACGCCCGCCCGCGACGCGCCACGAGCATCATTGCGCCGGCCAGGAACCCCATCACCATCGGAATGGTCAGGAAAATGAGGGTCCATTTGATGTTGTTGAGCAGCGCCGAAAAGAACACGGGATCGTCGACAATGGCCCGAAAGTTATCGAACCCTGTGAAGACCGGAGTTGTTGCGCCGTCCCATTCGAAGAAGGCCATCGCCAGAGTGAGAAAGGCCGGGACCAGAATGATGACGACATTGATGACAAGAGCCGGAATGAGGAAGGGCATCGGCGATCACAAAAGGCCGGTCGGAGAAAGGAAGGGGCCCTGAGGCGGCGCATCGAAGGGGCGGCTCAGCCGCCCCCTCGGAAGATCCATTCAGCGCGGTGCGATTTCCGGCACTTTGCCTTCCGCCAGTTCCTGAGCGAAGATCGTCTGCATCCTCTTGAGGTAATCCTCGGTCGAGATCTGCTTCAGCCAGACCTGCTCCATCCCGTGGATCAGAAAGTCTTCCGTCGCCGGCGGCCAGAAGGTCCACGTCGTATAGCCGTAATGGCCGTCGGCGACGCCCTTGGCGAAGTTGGCGAACGTGACGGCAAACAGCGGCGACACGTTCTTGGTCAGCCTCTCTTCATTGATCGACGTCAAGGGCAGGTTCCAGTCGCCCGGCCAATCCTTGCTGATCCTGTCGTAAAAGGCGTCGGAATAGAGATAGTCGAGGAAGCTGCAAGCCGCGTCGGGACTGGCCGTATCCTTGTTGATCGACATCGTGCTGCCGCTGCCCACGACATAAAGCGGATAGGGCACGCCCTCCCGCAGGCTCGGCAGCGGCGCCACGCCGAGCTCCTGCCCGGTCTGCTTGAAGGCGGCGACCATGTTGTCGAACGAGAAGGTTCCGTTCGGCGCCATGCCCGCTTCGCCCTTTGCGAGCAGCAGCGCCTGCTGATCTCCGGTCAGCGAGAAGTAGTTCTTGCCGAACCATCCCTTCTGGTACCAGTCGTTCAGCGTGTCGATGGCTTTGACGAAGACGGGGTCCGTCCAGGGGATCTCGCCCCTGAGGGCCTTGGCGACATTGTCTGGCCCCGCATAATGATTGAGGATCACCGACACGTGCCACTCGTTGGCGGGGCGCCAATCGCCGTTTCCGACGGAGAACGGCGTGATGGACTTGGCTTGCATCGCCGCGGCCAGCGCGTCCAGCTCCTCCGCCGTCTTCGGCGGAGTCCAACCGTTCTTGTCGAACAGCGTCTTATTGTAATAAAGGACCATCGTCTCGAACGTGCGCGGCAGGGCGTAATTGTGGCCCTTGTAGTCGCCCGTCTTCAGCATCGGCCCGAGGATGCGCTTGTCGAGGCTGTATTTTTTGATGCAGTCGTCGAGCGGGAGCAGATGGCCCGACTGGACCAGGGCCAGTGTCGTGCTCGGGCCGGGCGTCATGACGATGTCCGGGCCCTTGCCCGACACCACCGCCATCCGGATCTTCTTGTCGCCGCTCGCGCCGGCCTGGACGTCGAGCGTGAGCGGGGTGGTGGGATGCGCCGCGTTGAACGGCTCGACGAGATCCTTCTGCAGGATCCGCTGCTGTTCGGGGTTGCCGCC
Source organism: uncultured Alphaproteobacteria bacterium (assembly GCA_963748545.1). GTDB lineage: Bacteria > Pseudomonadota > Alphaproteobacteria > Rhizobiales > Beijerinckiaceae > Roseiarcus. Next base: position 211,561 of record CAVVJO010000051.1, on the reverse strand, counting down.
GCGCTGATACCAGAGCGTGATCGGTCCGTCCGCCATGGCGACGGTCGAGAGGGTCGCGGTTGCTGCGAGCGCAGATAGGACCTTAAAGGCCATTCTGCCGAGGTTTGATCGTATGCGTATATCCATGTGCCCTTTCCTCCTCCATATTTTCCGCCGTTCGACGGTATCCATCATGCCGATTGCCGCTTGACGACTTCGAACGGCATCTGTCGAACGCGGCCGGGCGCATCCGCAGGCAAGCTCATAAGGCGTTCAAGCAACATTTCTGCGGCGACCTGACCCAAAGAAAATTGGCGCTGGCTGACGGTCGAGAGCTGCGGACTGACGACGCTGGCGGCGAAGGTGTCGTCGAAGCCCATCAACGCGATGTCGTCCGGAATCGAAAGCCCGGCCTCGCGGATCGCCGCCATGGCGCCGAGCGCCATCAGATCGTTGCCGGCAAACACCGCTGTCGGACGATGGGCGCCTTGAAGAACGTCCCGGGTCGCGCGGTACCCGCCCTCCTGATTGAACTCTCCGCGGCTGACCACCTGGGGCGTCTGGCCGACCTCGCCCAACGCCTGAAGATACCCGCCGATCCGATTGCGCTCCGGGCCGCCGCTTCCCACGATCATCGCAATGCGGCGATGGCCGCGCGCAAGCAGATAGCGGGTGGCTTCCGCCGCTGCAGCGGCGTTGTCGACGAAGAGATTGTCGATCGGCATCGAGCCGTTGCGTTTCGACGCGGCTTCAATGCGCACGACCGCCACGCCCGCGCGCAGGATCGGTTCGAAATCGGCCGCCCTGACCTTGAAGAACACGCCCACCACGCCGTCGATGGTTCCGCGCAGGCTCCAATCCAGAAGCCGGCGCTCGCGTTCGGCCGAACCGTCCGTGTTGAGAACGATCACATCGTAGCCAGCCGCGTCGGCGATCGTCTGGACCCCGCGGACAAGCGAAGGATAGAAAGGGTTTGTGATATCCGGCACGGCGCAGGCGAGCGTCCAGGTTCGCTTTGTCTTCAGCGCTTGGGCCTGCCGGTTGGGAACGTAGCCCAGCGCTCGGGCGACCTCCATCACCTTCTCGAAAGTCTGGGCAGGAATGGCGTGCGCCTGACTTCGGCTCATGACGATCGAGACGGTCGCCTGAGATACGCCCGCCGCCTTGGCCACCTCACGCTGCGTCACCCTCTGGGACATTCGTCTCTTTCGGAGCGTCCCCGCGCGCTCATACGTATTATCTAGTTATACGTATCAGCGAATTGCGGTCCCCGCAACAGGCTCCACCGCGCAGCCCCAAAAATATGGGCCTCGCGAGGGCCCCGAGGGCCGCTGCTGGAGCCGTCCTGCCCCTATGGTATTCGAGGCTTCGCGAACCCGTTCCGACCTGCTCGCCGCCACTCGGATTCAGCCCGCGAACGCGCCTCGGACCAGACGAAACACGCGCGACCGCCCCCGTCGCCTTCGAGAGGCGTCGCGGAGCCGAAAACCAACATTCCCTTGCCAAACAGGCGGTAGCGTTCTATGTATGTTCCTGTGGGAAAGACAACGCCGCTTGCGCCTAAGCCGCTTCGTCGGCCGTGCCTCGAAGGGGCGCGCGCCGGAGCGCGCCGCGGGCTGTCCAATCGCCGCCTCGACCTCCGATCGGGGATCAGGGGCTCATCCGACGCATGCCCGCGGCGCCCGACGCGCTCCCGAGCCGCGCCGGAACCAAAATGCGCCGCAAGCTCCTGAAAAGCTTCGATTCGGGAGCCGAAGCGGCGGCGCCGTAGGACAGTGCAGAGCGGCGGCGGCAGGTCCAATGGCCGCCCGGAAATTCTGCTGCAAGGCTATGAAAACGTTCAATTCGCGCCCGGCCCGCGCGCCTCCTCGTCGTCAGGCCGCCTCGGGCATCCGCTGCGGCGCCCGGACCCCATAGGCCAGCACCGTCGCGCAGACGCCGCCGAGCGCGTGCCGCGCCTGGTCCAAGACCGTTCCGGAGCGGGCCGCCGGCGCCGCCACAACGACGGCGTCCGCCATTCCGGCCGCGGCGCGCGCCCAGTCGCTGCGCCAGTCGGACGCATGAACCACGACGGCGCCATAGGCGGCGGCGAAGGCGCTCAGCGCGTCGTCGATCGTCCCCCCCGCCCGGTCGCCTCCCGGCAGGACGACGTCGAGATCCGAGGACAGGTCGCGCCGGATCACGTCGCCAAAGCCGACGCGCTCCGCGATCAGGTCGGAAAGGCCCGGGACCGCCAATTCGCCCGGAGCCTCGCGGTAGAGGATGTCGGCAAGCCAGTCTTGCGTGTCGCCGAGATCGACGAAGACGGAGGGGCGCTCCGCGGCGAGGCGCCGCGCCGTCTGGAGCGCCACGCTGAGCGCCTGTCCCGCCCGATCCCCCGCCACGAGCACGACGGCCCCGCCATGCGGCTTCACCCGCTTGAGCGCTGCGACGATTCCCTCGGGGCTGTCGAGCGCACCCAAGGGGAGCGGCGCGCTGGGGGCCGGCGCGCCGGGGTCGCGTTCCGCCGGCCTCTCCGCCTCGGGCGTGACGTCGGGCGCCGCCGGCTCGGCGTGCGTCGCGCGCGCCGCCTCGGGCGTGGGCGTACGCCGCCGCCCCGTCTCGGCGAGGGCGGCGAGCGCGGCGGCGAGCCCCGACAGCAGGAAGCCGGCCACGGCGCCGGCAAGAAGGAGCGGCGCGATCTTGGAAAAAACCGCCCCGCGCGGGACCTCCGCCCGGGAGCCAATCCGAGCTTCCCCGGCCTGGGCGTCCGCCGCTCCGCGCGCCTCGGCCTCGCGCGCCATCTGTCGATACGCGGCCAGGTCCTCCCGCGCCGAATGCGCCTCGGCTTCCAGCGCGCGCAGCGATCCTTCTGCGACGGGCGCCGCAGCGGCCGGCTTCGACTGCTGCGCGAGCGCCGAGGCCATGCTGTCCGCCTCGTCCCCCGCTCGGCGCGCCTCGGCTTCGCTGGCGCGCGCCGCCCGTTCAGCGGCGTCGCGGATCTCACCGTCCAGCGCCGCGAGCCGCGCGGCGAGGTCCTTCATGCGGGGATGCAGGGGGAGCAGCGTCCGCGAGGCATCGGCGATCTCGGCCCTCAGCGCGACTCGCTGGTCCAGCAGCCGCCTGAGCGAGTCGTCGGCGATCGAGGACGGGGCGTCCGCCAGCCGTCCTTCGCGTTCGAGGCTGCGCAAGAGCGCCGCCTTCTCCGCCGCGGCGGACTGCCCGGCGCGCGCTGCGGAGAGTTTCGCGGCGAGATCGGAGTCCTCGTTCGCCGCCGTCTTTTGCCCATCGTCGCCAGGGGGGAGCGCCGAGGCGGCCCGGGCCGCATCGATCTTGGCTTCAGCCGCGGCGACCCGGGTCTCGTCATCCCCGATCTTGCTGGCGAGCCACGTCGCGACCGCGCGGGTGGAGCGCGCTCGCGCTTCATTCAGAGACTGCACGGCGAGTTCCGCCACGGTGTTGGCTCCGCGCGCCGCAAGCTCCGTGTCGCGCGAGGAGAACGTGATCGCGATCGCCCGCGACCCGACAACGGGCGCAATGGTCAGCCTCGAGAGAAACGCATCAGCCGCGCTCTGGCCCGACGCGGCGTCGCCGGCGAACTCGGGATTGGCGGCGAGCCTCAGCCGGTCGACTGCCGCGCGGGCGATGTCGGCCGAGGCAAGCGTCTCCACCCGGACCGCCTCCCGGTCTGCAGTTTCGGAGGCTCCGGTGACGGCGCGGGCGGGCTCCCCGGCGACCACCGTCGCAACCGCAGCGTAGCGCGGCGGGACCGCGACGAGGAAGGCGCCCGAACCGATCAGCGCAGCCGCGGTCCCGCCGACCATCCATCGCCATCGGCGGCCGACGCTGGACAGAAAACCTCCGCGTGCGCCGGTCGCGTCCCCTGTGGCGTGTTCGCCGGCCATTCGGTCTGCCCTTTCACCCGCCCCGAGCGCCTGCCGAGTCCACATCATTTTCCGTCAACATGGTTTCCCTCGCGTTAAGAAATCCACCTCGTCAGCCCTTCGTTAACCATACGGCATTAAACCGGCCCAAGCGCTCAACGTCTTGCGGCGCGGATGTCGGTATGAGTTTTTTGCGAGTCTTTGGGGCAATTCTGGCGACCGCGACCCTCGCCGGCTGCGCGGCCCCGCCCGCCGAACTCTCGGCGGAGGCCCCGGCGCCGCGGGCGGTCGTCAACGCGCCCTATCAGCTTGCGAGCGGCGACCGGCTGCGCGTCATCGTCTTCGGCCAGTCCGACCTCACCAACACCTATTCGGTCGACGGCTCAGGCGCGCTGTCGATGCCCCTGATCGGCCGCGTACGAGCGCAGGGCCTGACGACCGCTGAGCTTGAGAGGGCAGTCGCCGCGCGGCTCCGCCAGGGCTATCTGCGCGATCCGAGCGTCTCGATCGAGGTCGAAGACTTTCGACCGTTTTTCATCCTCGGCGCGGTCGCCTGCGCCGGCCAGTATCCGTTTATCAACGGGATGACCGTGGAGCAGGCGGTCGCGGTCGCAGGGGGATTTGCGCCTCACGCCGTTGACGCCAGCATTGGCGTTACCCGAATCATCGACGGACAGACGACCACTTTCGCAGCGCCGCTCGCTTATCCTGTGCGGCCGGGCGACACCATCACGGTCGAGGCGCGATTTTTCTAACGGCGGCGAAACGCCGCCGTAACGCGCGCGCTTGTTCGCGGGGCCCGCTCAGGCCGGCTGCTTCAGCTTCACGACGTTGTGGAGCGTGTCGTCAGCGGTGTCGAAGAAGCGACGGACTCCGCGCGCAGCCTGGCGGATGCGCTGTTCGTTTTCGACCAGGGCGAGGCGGACAAAGTCGTCGCCGTGCTCGCCGAAGCCGATGCCGGGCGCGACCGCGACGTCCGCTTTCTCGATCAGGAGCTTAGAGAACTCCAGGCTGCCGAGATGGCGGAACTTCTCCGGCACCGGAGTCCAGGCGAACATCGAGGCGCTCGGCTTGTCGATCTGCCAACCGGCGGCGCCGAAGCTCTCGATCATCACGTCGCGGCGGCGCTTGTAGGTCGCGCGCATCTCCCGAATGCAGTCCTCGGGCCCGTTCAAAGCAGCGGCGGCGGCCACCTGGATCGGGGTGTACGCGCCGTAATCGAGATAGGACTTGACCCGCGCGAGGGCGGCAAGAAGGCGCTCGTTGCCGACAGCGAAGCCTATGCGCCACCCGGCCATCGAAAAGGTCTTGGACATCGACGAGAACTCGACAGCGACGTCGAAAGCGCCAGGCGCTTGCAGGATGGAGGGGGGCGGCTCATCCTCGAAATAGACCTCCGCGTAGGCGACATCGGACAGCACGAAGATCTCGTGCTTCCGGGCGAACAGGACGAGGTCTTTGTAGAAGTCGAGGGAGGCGACCATCGCCGTGGGGTTGGAGGGATAGCAGACCACCACGGCGATTGGCTTTGGAATCGAATGGATGATGGCGCGCTCGAGCGCGACGAAGAACTCGGGCGTGGGCTCGATCGGCACCGAGCGGATGACCCCGCCCGCCATCAGGAAGCCGAAAGCATGGATCGGATAGGAGGGGTTCGGCACGAGCACCACGTCGCCGGGCGCGGTGATCGCCTGCGCCATGTTGGCGAAACCCTCCTTGGAGCCAAGGGTCGCCACGACCTGGGACTCCGGATCGAGCTTCACGCCGAAACGACGCCCATAATAGGCCGCCTGGGCGCGGCGAAGGCCTGCAATTCCCTTCGACGCGGAATAACGATCGGTGCGGGGTTTGCCGACCGTCTCGACCAATTTCTCGATCACGTGCCGAGGCGCCGGGAGATCCGGGTTGCCCATGCCGAGGTCGATTATATCGGCGCCGGCGGCGCGAGCCTTAGCCTTGAGCTTGTTGACCTGCTCGAAGACGTAAGGCGGCAGGCGCCGCACGCGGTGAAAGTCGCTCATTGGGAAAACATGTCCTTGGGTAACGCCCGGTCTCCGGCGCGTGGCGCCGTCGCTTTGATTTAGCACCGGCGGGGCCGCCGTCGCAAACTGCCGCTACTGATTCGCCTGCGCCGGCGTCTTTTTGGCCGCTTTCGCCTGCGCCTGCTCCTGGGCGACGGCCTTTGCCGCCGGCGGGAACCCCGCCCGCACCGCGTCCGCCCGTTTCTCGACCGAATCGAGGTCGCCCTTCAGCGCGTTCAACTCCTTGTCCTTGAGGACGGGCTTGGCCGGCTCAGGCGGCGGTTGGAACACCGGGATATAGTCCGGCTCCTTCTCCGGCCGTGTTTTCACGACGAAGTCCTGCGCCGGGGGCGCGTCGGTCGCAAACCCCAACACCTTCATAACGCTCTTCACGGGGTTGCCGGCCTCCTGCGCGGAGGCTACGGACCCGGAGCCGAATGCGACGCCCAAAGCGATCGCCCATTTTGTCGCACGCGCTGCGACCATTCCGCCGACCTCTCAAAACGTTCTCGACGATTACTCGAACTTACGACGGCCCGTCAAAAGTCGTTGTGGCGTCGCCCCGCCGTAGTGACCTATTATGACCAAAAAGGGGACGTGGCCCTCCCCGTAGCTCATCAGGGAACGCTCTTTCATGGCGACCAATCGCAAGCAGCCGTCCAAGTCGCAAATGAAAGCGGCGCCCTTCAAGACACGTTCGGACGGAGAGTCAAAAAACAGGGCCACGCCGGGTACGCCGATGATCAAGGCGTCGAGCGGGAAAACCGAGCCTTCGAGCGTTAAAGAAACCGCCGCGTCGGCTGCGAAACCGGCGAAAGCGGACCTCAATCCGAAATGGGTCAGCACGCTCCCGCTCTCGACCGCCTCGAAGCCACTCAAGTCTAAGCCTCACAAAGCCGAGGCGGGCGCGCTCGACGAATGGGTGAACGCGCCTGTCGAGCCCGATTCGCCCGATTTTCCTGCGCCGTTCGAAAACCCGGCGCCCGCGGTAACCAGGCCAGTCTTCGGAAAGTCGGCGAAAGGCGCGCCCACAAAGGCGTCCGCTGTCGCCACCCAGCGCCCGCCCAGTCCGGCGGCTGCTGTGCGAGGAGGAGCCGCGGGTCTCACGCCATCCCCAAAAGCCCTGCCAGCCAGCGCTGCGCGCACGCGCAAGCGAGCTCGCGCCGGAACGCCGGCCGAAGCCGAGGCCCCGCCCGCTTCCGCCGAGGCGGCGGCGATCGGAAGCGTGCAAGCGCTCGTTAAAGCGCCGGGTCGCGCCGAGCCGCGATCGGACGCCTCCCTGCCCGCCGCGGCGTCGATCGCCACGGCGACCAAGTCCTCTGAAACCGCCAAGGCCGCCCCGCCGGTCAAGGCTGCTCAGCCCCCCGCGGAAAGGGTCACGACCGGCGCCACCGTCCCCTATCCGATGCCCGACATCGAAGCGCTCGCCCGTAATATGGTCAGCGTCATCGAGCACGCGGGCAAAGCCTTCGCGGCCTACCTCCGTCCTCGCGAGAGTGGGGAGATCAAGACCACGGTCGCCGAGGAGATCGGCGAGATGGTCCGTTCGCTTGGCCACGTCGCTGAATACTACATGGCCGATCCCAAACGGGCGCTCGAAGCCCAGACGGCCTACGCGACACAGTTCATCAATCTTTGGGCGGCGACGCTGCAACGTTTCCAGGGCGGAACGGCCAAGCCGATCGCCGAGCCGGAGCGAAAGGACAAGCGCTTCTCCGACGCAGCGTGGCGCGACAATCCTTTCTTCGACTTCCTCAAGCAGGCCTACGTGCTGACCTCAGACTGGGCCGAAAATCTTGTCCATAACGCCGACGACATGGAGCCGCATGCGCGCGACAAGGCCCGCTTCTACCTCAAGCAGGTGTCTGCCGCATTCTCCCCATCAAACTTCATCGGCACGAACCCCGAACTCCTGCGCGCGACGCTCGCCGAAAGCGGCGAGAACCTTGCGCGGGGGCTCAAGATGCTTGCCGAGGACATCGAGGCCGGCAAGGGCAACGTGCGCATCCGCCAGGTGAACGCGAGCGCCTTTCAGCTCGGCGTCAACATGGCCAATACGCCGGGAAGGTGATCTTTCGCAACGACATTATCGAGCTCATCCAGTACGCGCCGACGACGCCTGACGTCTACAGGCGGCCGCTGCTCATCTTCCCGCCTTGGATTAATAAATTCTATATCCTCGATCTCAACCCGGAGAAATCCTTCATTCGCTGGGCCGTAGCGCAAGGACTGACTGTGTTCGTCGTTTCCTGGGTCAATCCCGACGCGCGGCACGCCGACAAGGACTTCGACGCGTACATGCGCGAAGGCATTTTGGCTGCGCTGGACTGCGTCGAGCAGGCGACCGGGGAGCACAAGGTCGCAGCGATCGGATACTGCGTTGGAGGCACCCTGCTTGCGGGTACGCTCGGCTACATGGCGGCGGTCGGCGACGACCGGATCGACAGTGTGACGTTCTTCACCACCCAGATCGACTTCACCGACGCCGGCGATCTCAAGGTGTTCGTCGACGCCGAGCAGCTCAAGCAGACTGAGGAGCGGATGGCTGAGCAAGGCTATCTGGAAGGCACATCCATGGCGCAGGCCTTCAATATGCTGAGGCCGAACGACCTGATCTGGTCCTACTATGTCAACAACTACCTCAAGGGCAAAGAGCCGATGCCCTTCGATCTGCTGGTGTGGAACGCCGACGCCACCCGCATGCCGGCGGCGAACCACATGTTCTACCTCCGTCATTGCTACCTGCAGAACGATCTGTCGAACGGGCGCATGGTTCTCGGCGGGAAGACCATCGACCTGACGAAGGTGACAATTCCGGTCTATGACCTTGCAGCCAAGGAGGACCACATCGCTCCCGCTCGTTCGGCGTTCAACGGCGCCAAGTGCCTCGGCGGACCGGTCCGCTACGTGATGGCGGGATCGGGCCACATCGCCGGCGTCATCAATCCGCCGGGCAAGGCGAAGTACCAGTACTGGACGGGGGGGCCGGTAGAGGGCAGCTTCGAAAACTGGCTCAAGACGGCCAAGGAGACGCCCGGATCGTGGTGGCCGGACTGGCTCCGATGGCTGACTGCGCAGGCGCCCGAGAAGGTCCCGGCCCGGACCCCAGGGGACGGAAAGCTGACGCCGATCGGCGATGCGCCTGGCCAATACGTGCTGGTGAAATCTTAGGGTTGGCCGCGAGGCGCCGTTTTCGATTCGGAATTCTCGGGTTTCCAGGGGTTGCGGCGCCATTCTCGATTGGCGATTCGATATTGCTACCGTCGCGGCAGCGCCGCTGGCGCCGACCGCCGCGGCGACCTGAAGGCTTGCCCGACCTCTCGGGGCGGCTATGCTCGTTCGCCCAAACCCACGAGTTTCGTCATGTCCGCCTCCGCGCTCCTCTACGTGCCGTCCGAGCACCTCGGTTTCGACCCGCACCGGCTCGATCGCCTGACCCTCGCCATGCAGCGGCAAATCGACGAGCGGAAGGCGCCCGGCGTCGCGATGCTGATCGCCCGCCACGGCAAGATCGCCTACCGACAGGCGCTCGGCGCGCTCAAGCCCGGCGGCGCTGCGATGACCGAAGACGCGATCTTCCGCATCTATTCGATGACCAAGCCGATCGTCTCAGTCGCCGCGATGATGCTCGTCGAGGAGGGGCGGCTCTCCGTCATCGATCCCGTCTCGGCCTATATCCCCGCGTTCGCCGACCTGAAAGTGGCTGTCCCAACCGCCGACGGGGTCGACTTTGTCCCGCCGGTCCGCCCGATCACCGTCCAGGACCTGCTGCGTCACACCTCGGGCCTCACCTACGGCTTCACGGGCGCCGCGCCGGTCCAGAAGCTGACCAGCGAGGCCAACGTGCTGACCGCGAGTCGGACGACGGCGGAAAACGTCGAGGCGATCGCCGCGCTACCCCTCATGCATCAGCCGGGCGTGGCTTGGGAGTACAGCGTCTCGACCGACGTGTTGGGCCGCATTGTTGAGGTCGTCGAGGGGGCGCGGCTCAGCGACGTCCTGCGCGCCCGCATCTTCGGGCCGCTCGATATGATCGACACAGGCTTCTTCACACCGCAGGCAAAGGTCGTTCGGCGCGCGGAGCCGTTTTCATTCGACATCATCATCGCTGCCGGGGCGGATCCGGTAAACGTCGACACCCCGCCGAAATTCGAATCCGGCGGCGGGGGCCTCGTCTCGACGCTCGCCGACTACGCCCGCTTCTGCGCCATGCTGGCGAACGGCGGGGCTTTCCAAGGAGCGCGTCTGCTGAGCCCCCGGACGATCGCCTACATGGCGAGCGACCACCTTGGCGCGACCGTCAATCGCAACCATTACCTGCTTTGGCCGGGTCACGGCTTCGGGCTTGGATTTGCCGTGCGGGTCAGCCAGGGGATGGCGCCCGCGATCGGAAGCGTCGGCGAATATTTTTGGGGTGGGATGATGGGCACGACCTTCTGGATCTCGCCCCGTGACGACCTGTTTGCGGTCCTGATGGTGCAGTCGCCCGAACACCGCGAATACTTCCGCGTCCTGTTTCGCGACCTGGTCTACGCGGCGCTGATATGAGGGGACTTGACGACCACGAAGGAGCGCGGGCAAGCGTTCACGTCGCCTGCTCCGCCTCGATCCCTGCCCCCTCCCGCCGATGCCCGCTCATCTCCGCCCCCGCGTCGCGCGGATATCCGAGGCACACTGGCGCGGCGAGCAGCGAAATCGCTGTGACGACGAGGAAGGCCGCCGAGAAATCTCCGACGCCGGGGTGTAGGTGGCCGCTGAAGCTCTTCGCGACGGTCAGCGCAAGCGCGCCCGTGCAGATGCCGAACGACAGCATCAACTGCTGGAACGTCGTGTAAAAGCTATTGGCCGAGGCGGTGCGGTCGGAGGGGACGTCGTCATAGGCGACCGTGTTGTAGGCGGTGAATTGGAGCGACATCGAAAAGCCGCAGACCGCCAGAACGAGGAACATCGACCAATGCGGCCATTCCGGTCGGAACGCGGCGCAGACCGCATACAGCAAACTCGAGAAGATCCCATTCCAGATCAAGGTCGTGCGGAAACCGAACCGCCGCAGGATGGGCGGCGCGAACGCCTTCATCAGAACAGCGCCGAACGCCGTGCCGAATGTCAGCAAGCCGCTTTGAGCCGCCGACATGCCGAAGGCGAGCTGCATCATCAGCGGCAACAGAAAAGGCTGGGCGCCTTGGGTAATGCGCGATAGCGAACCGGCGATCACCGATATCCGAAAAGTTCGGATTCGCATCAGGGCGAGATCGAGGATTGGCGTCACGCTCCGCCGCCGCAGCGCATAGACTCCATACGCAGCCCCGCTGACAAGCCCCGCCCCGATCAGCGCAAGCGCGAGGGAGGACTGGCCCACGCCCCGGCTCGTCGTTTCGAAGCCGAACAGCAGGCAGGCGAGCGAAATTCCGGACAGCGCGAAGCCCCAGGGGTCGAAGGCCGCGCGCGTCTTCGGACGGGTATTCTGGATAAAGAACCACGTCAGGACAACGCCGAGGACGCCGATCGGAACGTTGATGTAAAAAATCCAGCGCCAGTCCAGATAGGTGACGATCAGGCCGCCCACCGGAGGTCCAAGGATCGGACCGATCAGGCCGGGCACCAAAAACCAGCTCATGGCGGAGACAAGATCAGCTCGATCGACGCTGCGCAGCAGGACCAGGCGTCCGACCGGAATTATCATCGCGCCGCCGGCGCCTTGCAACAGCCGCGCGAGGACAAGGAGGGGAAGATTGGACGCCTGCGCGCACAGGACTGAACTGAGAGTGAAGACGACGATCGCGCCGGAAAAAACGGTTCGCGCCCCGAACCTGTCGGCGACATGGCCGCTGGCCGGGATCAGCACCGCGAGACTGAGCAGATAGGACGTCAGCGCGACGCTCATGTGTGACGGCGTGACATCGAAATATCGGGCCATTGTCGGCAGAGCCGTAGCCAGCACGGTCGAATCGAGCTGCTCCATGAACAGGGCGCTCGCAATGATCAGGGCGATAGTGCGATAATTGGGCTTGGAGAGTTCTAAGGCCTGCGAGGACGTCAGTTCCGACATTATAGGCAAGTGCTCTGGGCTCGGCGGAAACGCCTCGGACTTCCCGGGAACGTTTTCGAAAACGATGGCGGCCGACAGGATCCGGCGGGAGAACACTCCATATAGGTCCATATTGCGGCGCAACAATTCGGAATTGTCCTGATCAAGCAAACGTGAACGTTTTGGCGGGACCGCCGGATGCCCAAGGACACCCAAAAATTTTTGGCTAACACCGTTCCTAGGCTTGATAAGCATCGGTCAAGGGCGCAGGCTTAGTTTGCGAAGCTTTATTTTGAAAGGCTCGCGTCGAGGGAGGAGTTTGTTATGACCTTTATTTCCAATACTGTTTTTCGTCCGCTGCCCGGCAAAGCCGCCACGGCCCATGAGCGGATCGGACGCGTGGCCGAGATCATGACCCGTGCCGGCGCACGTGTTCGATTGGCGAGGGTCGCCTGGGGCGACGGCGCGGGCGATATCCACCTCTATGGAGTTTTTGCGACTATGGAGGCCGCCGGTAAGGCCTGGACCGCGGGCGATGCGGATCCAGACTTCGCGAAGCTGCGCAGCGAGAGCGAAAAGGACCGGGCGTCCAACTGGGAAGGGCCGGAGATCTGGCGCTGCGTGTTTGGCGAGCCGCAACCGGGCTACCCCGTTATCTTGCAGCGCGAGTACGATCTGGACCGACGGCATCTGAAGAGCGCGATCGGCCTGTTGCCGGAACTTCAGGCGCTACAGGCGGACAGGCCCTTGCTTGCCGCTGTTCCGGCTGTTTCCGGCGACATGGCGCGGTTCATGGTCGCCTACTACGGGACGTCGTTGATTGACGTCGGCGAACGCATGGACCGGATTGGAACGTCGGAAGCGTTCCAGTCGATCGTGGTTCGCGCCGCCGAGTTCGGCGCCCTGACCAGAGCGCGGGTGCTGATGAATATGTGAGCGGCCGCTCGCAAGGCTCTCCCAACGAAGTCGGAGCGACCTCGATGGCGAGGTCGCTCCGTACTGACGCGGCCTTCAGACGTGCTCCTGTGGGCGCCTCACCACACCCCGGTATTCGGCATCGAGGCCCAGGGCTCGGCGGGCGCAAGCGCGGGCCCCTTTTGGAGAAGCTCGATCGAGATATTGTCCGGCGTGCGAATGAAGGCCATGTTCCCGTCGCGCGGCGGCCGGTTGATGGTTACGCCGGCGTCCATGAGTTTCGTGCAGGTCGCGTAGATGTCGTCGACGCGGTAGGCGAGGTGACCGAAGTTGCGGCCGCCCGCGTAGACCTCCGGATCCCAGTTCGAGGTGAGTTCGATGAGCGGCGCCTGTTCTATCCGCGCCCGTTCGGCGTCGCCGGAGGCGGCAAGAAAGACCAGCGTATAGCGGCCCTTCTCGTTCTCGACCCGCCTCGTCTCGACGAAATCCATCAGCTCGAAAAAGGCGATGGTCGCCTTCAGGTCCGTCACGCGGATCATCGTATGCAGGTATTCCATAGCTTCGCCTCCTGGCTCGTGCCAGCCCCATCATTGGATAAGCGGCCAGCTTGGGGCTGGTTCCGGCAAACGCCGATTCCCTTTAGACCGACGTTGCGCCGCTTGGACAGCGCGATTTGGGGGAACTCATGGACACGGCCTTCTGCTTCACACCCGATCGCGCCTTTTTTCCGCCCGCCGTGCGCGCGATCGCCTCGCTGATCGAAGCCGAGCCCGACGAGCGCCACGCCATCTATCTCGTCTGCGAGCCGGAAGACGTGAGCCCGGGTTACGAGCGCCTGCCTGCGGGGCTGCGCGAACGCATAAAACTCCTCACGTTGGATTTTTCGGCATACGACAAGCGCCTTGCCGGTAAAGGCCGCTTCTCGCGCGCGGTCTTCCGCCGCCTGTTCCTCGCCGAACTTCTGCCCCCGCATGTCGAGCGGATCGTCAGCGTCGATTCCGACATGCTGATCGTCCGCCCGGGCCTCTCCCGCCTGGCCGACTTCGACTTTGGCGGCAGGCCGCTTGCGGCCGCCTACGACATGATCGTCCTCATGGACTTCAAGGGCGAGAACGACCCGCTCGTGCGCCAGTTTCGGAGGTCTCGCCAGGGGCTCGGCCTCGCGGTTGAGACGCCCTACTTCAACGCCGGGTTGATGGCGATCGACCGCGCCGCCTGGCGCCGGGAGCGGCTGACCGAGCGGGTGACGACGGCGCTCGCCGAGGACCCGAAGCGTTACCCGTTCATGGAGCAGGATGCGCTGAACGCCACGCTTCGTGGCGGTTTCGCGCCGCTGTCGCCGCGCTACAACTTCATGGGCGACTTCTTCCTTCTCGACCTTGAGCGCCGGATCGAGCCGATCGTGCTGCACTTCGTCAACGCTCCGAAGCCGTGGATGCTCAAGCAATGGAAGGGCGAAGCGCGCTTTGCGGAAGGCTACCGCGACTGGTTCAAGGCCTCGCCGTGGCCGGAGTGGGCGGAGGCGCCAGAACGGCCGGTCTGGCGGCGATCCCGCCCGCCGCTGACAAGAACTCGGCGCGACTTCGCGGCGCGTCTTGCGCAGTTCCTCGAAAGCGCGTCCTTCATCGACGGTCCGCTGCGGCTCCAAGGCTGACATCGCGCTGCGCTCAGGCCGCAGACAACCCATCGCACGCGCCGCTTGACGCGGCGGCCGGTTTAGCGTCCAACCGCCGCAATCGAGCGTGGGGGGACGCCTCAGTTATGTTCCGCACCCTGATGACGTCGCGGCGGTTCGCGCCGCTGTTCTGGTGCCAGTTCCTCTCCGCCTTCAACGATAATTTCGTCCGCAACATGCTGGTGATGCTGATCCTGTTCCGCTTCGGCGGCGAAGGCGGCAGCATGAAGATTCTGATCGCCTCGATGGTGTTTGTCCTCCCGGCGATCCCGCTTTCGGCGCTTGGCGGCGAGATTGCCGAACTCGCACGACAAGGCCGTCATCGCCCGCCGGCTCAAACTTGCGGAGATTTTCGTCCAGGCGATCGGGGCGGCCGGCTTCGCCCTGTCCTCCCTGAGCCTCCTTTATCTGGCGCTGTTCGGGCTCGGCTGCATCGCTGCTCTGTTCGGACCGATCAAGTACGGCATTCTCCCCGATCACCTGCGGCGCGAAGAACTCGTCGCCGGCAACGCGCTGGTCGAGGGAGCGACCTATGCAGCGATCATCTGCGGCCTGATCGTCGGGGGGCTGGCGGCGGCGCAGGATCGCTCGACCGTCGGCGTCGTGGTTCAGATGATGGTCATCGCGATCGGCTGCTACTGGGCGTCGCGCTTCATCCCCCCGACCGGCGTCGGCGCCCCGGAGCTCAGGGTTCGCCGGAACGTGTTCGCCTCGACCTGGCGGATCCTGCAGGAGGTCCGCACGGACCGTCGCCAGTGGGCCGCCGCGCTGTCGACGAGTTGGTTCTGGACGGTCGGAATCGTCGCGCTCTCGCTCGTGCCGGTGATCGTCAAGGCGCGCATCGGCGGAGGTCTCGACGTCGAGATCGCGGTCAACCTGATCTTCGCCCTGGGCGTCGGGGTTGGCTCCCTTGCCGCGGCTCAGCTCTCGAACGGGCGGATCGAGCTTGCGCCTGCGCCTTTCCTGCTACTCGTGATGGCGGCTGTGCTGATCGATCTCGGCCTCGCCACGATGGGGGTCCCGAGCGCGACGAGCGAGATCCCGCTCGCCGAGTTCTTCGACAGCGCGCTCGGCCTCCGCCTGGCCTTCGACCTGTTTGTCTTCTCCGCGGCGGCGGGGCTGTTCGTGGTGCCAATTTTCGCCGCCATCCAGGCCTGGGCCGGCGAGGACCGGCGGGCTCGGGTGGTCGGCGGGGTCAACGCGCTCAACTATCTCATGATGGTCGCCGGCTCGATCGTGACCATGATCCTGCTGCAGGTCATGGGGCTGAGCGAGCCCGCGGCGCTTGTCATCCTCGGGCTCGCCAACGTCATCGCCGCGGCTTACGTTTTTCGCAACTTGCCGGCCAATACGTTCGCTTTCGTCGCGCGCACCGTGCTGCGTCTCGTCTACAGGCTCGAAGTGGTGGGGGCGGAAAACCTGCCGCGTCCGGGCGAATGCGCGGCGATCGCCGTCAATCACGTCTCGTTCCTCGACGCGGCGGCCCTGACCGCCGTCATGGAGGAGCCGCCCGTGCTCGCGGTCGATCGCGGCGCGGCGCGGCGTCGGCTTGTCGGGCCGCTCCTGAAGTTCGCCGGCGTCCGCCCGATGGACCCGGCGAAACCCTTGACCGCTCGCACGCTGATCGCGGCCGCGCGGACAGGCCGCGCGCTTGCGGTCTTCCCGGAAGGTCGCGTGGCGCTCACGCCGGTCGTGATGCGCGACTACGAGGCGCTATCCCTGATGATCGAGAAGACCGGGGCGCCGGTGACGCCGGTGCGGATCGAGGGCGCGGAACGCACAATCTTTTCGCGCCTCGATCCCGCCCACACCGGCCGCAGGTTCTTCCCCAAGATCAAGGTCACCGTCCTGCCGCCGCGGCGGCTAGCGGCGCCCCATGCGCCGGATGGCCGGGCGCGACGGCGCGCCGCAGGCGCTGCGCTCGCCGACCTCCTGGCGGACCTCGTGTTCGAGACGACCAATATTCGCCGCACCCTTCACGACGCCTTTGAGGCCGAAGCTCGCAGAACCGGGCTCTCCCGGATCGTCGTCGAAGACCCGCTCGCCGGGCGGCTCAGCATGCGCATGTTCCGCATCGGGGTCAGCGTGCTGGCGCGCAAGATCGCGGCGATGTCGGCCCCCGGCGAGACAATTGGGCTGATGCTGCCGAACGCCAATGGCGCGGTGGTCACCTTCATGGCGCTGCAGGCGGCGGGCCGGGTGGCGGCGATGCTCAATTTCACCGCCGGACCAATCAACCTGATCGGCGCCTGCCACGCAGGCGAGATCCGTCTGGTGCTGACCTCGCGCGCCTTTGTCGAGAAGGCCGAGCTTGGCGCGGTCGTCGAGGCGCTCGGGCGCGTCGTTCATATCGTGTGGCTCGAGGACGTGCGGGCGAGCGCGACACGGCAGGACAAGCTCCTCGCCGCTCTGAGCGCGGGGCGGGCGTTCGCCAAGCGCGGCCCGGACGATCCCGCGGCGGTGCTGTTTACCTCGGGCACGGAAGGGGCGCCCAAGGGCGTGGCGCTGTCGCACGCCAACATTCTCGCCAATTGCGCCCAGGTCGACTCCCGCTATGACCTCAGACTCTCCGATATCTGCTTCAATCCGTTGCCGATGTTCCACGCCTTCGGCCTGACCGGGGGATGCCTGCTGGGCCTGATGACCTCGATGCGGGTCTATCTCTACCCGACGCCCCTGCACTACCGGCAGATTCCCGAACTGATCGACAAAGTGGGCGCGACGGTGCTGTTCGGCACCGACACCTTTCTCACCGGCTACGCCCGCAACGCCGACACCTTTGGCTTTCGCTCGCTGCGCTACGTGATCGCTGGCGCCGAGGCGCTGAGAGCCGAGACGCGGCGCGTCTACCATGACAAGTTCGGCCTTCGGTTGTTCGAAGGCTATGGCGTGACCGAGGCCTCGCCGGTTCTGGCGGTCAACATGCCGATGTTCAACAAGCCCGGCACGGTCGGCCGGCTCCTGCCCCACATCACGCCCGGATCGAACCGGTGCCGGGCATCGACCAGGGCGGTCGCCTGTTCGTGAAGGGACCCAACGTGATGATCGGTTATTACCGCGCCGACAATCCCGGCGAGCTCGAGCCGCCCGCGGGCGGCTGGCACGACACCGGCGACATCGTGACGATCGACGCCGAGGGCTATGTGGCGATCAAGGGCCGGGCCAAACGCTTCGTCAAGATCGCCGGCGAACTCGTCTCGCTCGGCGCGATCGAGGACCTCCTGTGGGGCCTCTGGCCCGAAGACATGGTCGCCTGCATCGCAGCCCCCGACCCGCGGCGGGGCGAACGCGTCATTCTCGCCACGACGCACGTCGGCGCGACCAAGGGCGAGGTCGACGCCTGGATGAAGATCAAGGGCGCTTCGGCGATCATGGCGCCGGCCGCGGTGATCGCGCTCGACGCGATCCCGCTGCTCGGATCCGGCAAGACGGACTACGTCACCCTGGTCAAGATGTTGCGAGAAAAGGGGAGCTGAGAGGCGGGCGGACGTCATTTATCGCCGCCCCCGATCCAACGGGCGCGACCGCCGAAATGACGGCCGCGCTCGTCTCGATTCTCTCTCGTGACGACGGCCGACGCCGATCCGTCACACAAACCTTACTGCGTTCGGGTTTGCCGCGAGCATCGCAGCGCTCACGGACGTCAGCGTGAGGCTGTCGCCCTTGCTGTCGGTAATCGTGGCGCTGGAACCCTGGGTTGCGTAGCTTAAGACGGCCGCGAGGTCCTGAGTCTGGGACATTCCCGCGTTGAGATAGGAGAATGCGGCGGTCGAGAGCACCAGATTGTCCGCTTTCGATCCCGACAACGCCAAGCCGTTAATCGTTTCGTTGCCGAAGCCCGAGTTGAACGAGAATGTTTCCGAGCCGGCGTTGCCGGCATTGATGGTCTCGTTCGGCTGATAGGCGAGTTTAAACGAACCAGTTCCGGTGGCGATGCTTTCGCTTTGGCTGCCGCGAGTAATTGTCGCGCTGGACGTCGAGGTGACCGCGAGAAGGTCGATCTCGTTCGACGTCGAGCTTAGGTTCAGATCGTCGGCTACGATGTAGTTGCCTTCGTAGATAGAATCGTAGGAGGTGTAGCCGCGGTTGGCGACGTTTGAATAGACGTATTCGGCCGCATTGCCCGAACGGACTTGCGAGACGGAGAGCGCCGCCCCGTTAGCCAAATCCGTGCTCGATTGGGCGCCGGTCAGAGCAAAATTGGCGGCGGTTAGCGTCACGGCGCCGCTGATCTCAACTTCAAAGTCGGGCGCGGTGTCTCCGGCGAGCGTCGCCTCGACGTAAGTCAGGTTCGAGGCGGCATTGTATTGATAGTTCACCTGAGCGCCTGCGGCGGTGAACGCGCTTGTTCCTATGAAGGTGAAGGGTTGCGTGCCCGGAGTTGTGAGGTCGGCGTCCATATTGCTGAGGTCAATGACGTCCTTGGCCGGATCGAAATTGGCAATTACGGCTGGGGCGCCCGACTCTTGGGGACCGTTGGGAATGAGGAAGGTATAGATGTTCGCGCCGGCGCCGCCTTGGATGTATTCCCGTCCGAAGCCCGCGACGAAGTTATTCTCGCTCAACCCGCCGTTCAGATGCGCAGACGCGCTGCCATAGAGGGTCGTGGATCCGGAGCCGGCGCTGATCGCCGAACCGCCGGAGGAGACCAGCAGGTTCTTCGTCGGCAAGCCGGCCGCTAGATAGGCAGTCCAGGCGTTTGCAGCGTAAACTGGGTTTGTATAGTCGATGTCGACGTTGCCGGCCACCGTCACCCCGGCGCCAGGTCCGGGGTAAAAGCCATAGCAGCTCGCAAATCCATAATCATTGTTGATGATGGAAATGTTGCTGTACGTTCCTGCCGTTCCGCCATTGCCGGCGTCGAAGCTGGTGGTCCCACCGATCAGGTAGTTACCGCTCACGGTGACGTTGCTAACGCTGCCTTGTTCGGTCGTGATGCGGATGCAGTCGTTGGTGCTGGAAAGCGAGTTGGCGTTGGTGGTCCAATCAATGAAATTGTCGGAGACCAGCATCGGATTGGTGCTGTTCGTGATCCAGATCGCGTCCGGGTGCTGTCCGGTTGATGAGTAGCCGGCGCCGGAAAAATAGTTCCCGGATATGACCCCGCCTCCGAAGCAGTGGAGGCCGTCCCCCGGCGTGTTAAGGAATTGGTTGTTGGTGACCGTGACGGGCGTCGTCGTCGAGCTAATCCAGGCCGACAACGGGAGTGAAGCCCCCTCGCCGTTGAAGGTGCAGTTGGTCACGGTGGCGTTGGCGTAGCCCCCGGCGATCTGGACCGCGAAATAACCCGAGGTCGCCTCAAAAGAGCAATCCTTGAGTGTGACATTGCTGGCGTTGATATCGACGGTTGCATTGCCAAAGTCGTATCCGCTCAGCACCGTGCCGGCCTTGGAGATGATGACACGGTTGTTAACTGCATCGTACATGATTCCGAGCGAGTTGCTGGTCGTTGGCAGGACACTGATCGATTTTAGCGCCGTCGTTGCAATCGGGTTACCTGCAGGAGTATCGATCCCGGGTATCACTGCTGCGGGATTTACGTCGCGAAGCCACTGAAGTTCTGCGCTCGTATACATTATATCCCCTCCTATTTATTGTCTAAGTGGATGATACACACAAGTGAGAACGTTTGTAAATGCGGCGTATAGTCTCAGGCACACTTGATAAAAATGATATGAGCAGGTTTGTGTGAGTACGTCAACACGGAGCGGAAAATCCAGGAACCTATCGACTGCATGGATCGAGGCTGAGGACTTCCGTTAACCAAAAATCAGCATAGCTTCCTTTTAGGCACGGAACAGAAATGGGGAAGGTCATGCTTGCTCCCGTTCCGGGCAACGAAGACAAATCTGCTCCGTTTGGCGCGTCAAATCACAACGCTCTTGTCGGAGAAAGCCAGTCATGGCAGTTCATCGGCAGCTGCGCCGGCGGGCGCTGGATAAGGCCGCGACGTCACTGCGAGGCTTGCGGATACGGCGGCCCAGCGGAGACGCGAATTGGGTCAGCCAGAACTCGCTGCAACGCGGGTCGAACGGGTCGGCCGGGTTCACCCGAGCCGCCGCGCGCTCTCTAAGCCTTTATCCGTGGCTGGCCAACACGCCGGCGCACCAGGACCCGATGGTCCCTTTCGATCCTCACACCACGATCAGCTCGACAAACTCGACGAGCGCGCCGCGGGTGTAAACGGGGCTGAGGAAGTTGCAAAGGAAGGGGCCAGCGCCCTTGATTGGCTCCGTTTCGAGGAACTTCATGCCGAGGGCTTCCAAAGCGCGCATCGTGGCCGCGAGATCGGCCACCTCGAAGGCGACGTGATGCACACCCCCAGCGCCTTTGTTGAACCGTTCGAGCGGGCCCCCCTGCGGAACCACGAACTCTATCAGCGAACCGCGGTCCGCCTTGGCGAAAATACAGAGCGCCGACCATCGTGGCACGAAGCCGCGATAGTCCTCCCGCATGCCGAGAACCGTCATGAGGGACTGGACGTCCTCCTCGTTGGGCAAAACGATTCCGACATGGTGCAGGGGCAATCCGCCGGTCATTGAGGGGTGTCCGCTGGTCATGGGGAAGCCTTGGGGTCAGCGAGCAGTTGCGCGACTGGCCCAATAAGCCAATCCGTGAGTTCGTTCGCGCCCTCGCGGGTCAGATGGCCGTAATCCGCGTAGAGTTCGGCATGGGGGGCCAGAAACCCTCCGTTCAGAACGGGACCGAACCGCCGATAGAAGTTGAGCTCCTGCACGTCGTCCAATTCTGAAGGCCCGGTGTAGTAGGGAAGGTAAAGGAAGGCGACCTGCGCGCCGTTCTTGCGGGCCAGTTCCGCAATCGCAGTGACGTAATGCCGCTCGTCGCCGAACTCGAGATCGGCGAAACTTTTGGGCAGAAAGGCCGAATGGTTGCCAGCCTCGAGCTTTCTCACGCCCCGCATCAGCTCGGCCTGCGAAGCCGGGTGTTCTCCATCCTTGATACTGCCGTCCGGAAGGTAGACGTTCCCCGTGGTGTCGACCGAGGAACCTTTGTAGCGCGACGGTTCGAACGTCTTCGCCATTCCGAGGCCGCCAGGCATAATGTCGGCGGCAAACAGTCGAACCTGACGGAATGGAAGATAGATCAAGTCAGAGAAGTAGTTCAGGTCGCCCAGATATCCCGGATCCGCGATCGCGCCGGGATCCGCGAGATATTTGAAAGCGGCATGTCCGAAGCGCGAGGGTTTTTCCGTGACGCCGAGAATGATCAGCTTGGGGGCTTTGGCGGCAAACAGCTCCCGTGCAATCGCCCAGTTCGTGTTCCGACCGGCCTCGGGCAACGAGAAATTGACGACGTTCGACGGCAGACCGCGCTCTTTGAGCGCGCTCGCAAGCCTCGGCGCATTGACTCCTCGCTCCATTCGCGATGGACCGAGGAAGACGACATCGATCGGCGCGGGATCGTAATGAATTCGCTCGTAGGCCCAGCGCGCGTTGCTGTGGATGGTCCCGTCAAGCAACTGCCAGCGCTCATAGGAGTTCACGGGAAGAAAGCCCGCGCCCACCCCGCAGGCGAACGCGATGGAAAGGACGAACAGGGTCTTGCGGAAGGCTCGAAGCGGGACCATCGCGCGCCTAGAAATTAAAGTACAGGAAGATCGCCTGCCCGCGCTGGATGAACATCACCCCGAAGAACAAGACAACCCCCGCCGCCACGAGCCCTGCCGTATTCGGTCGCCACGTGAACGCGATTGGCGGTCGCGCCACGTCGCTCCATTCCTTCCAGTTGTAGGCCGGATCGAAGCGCGACATGATTTGCTGAGTGTTTGGAAAGAAGGCGACGATCGCGGCACAGATGAGCGCTGTGCAGAGGGCGTCCCATCCGATCGAACCGGTGCTCACCGACGCGCCCCGCAACCCTGCCATCCCCACCCAAACCGAAGCCGCCGCGCCAACTGTCTTGGCGCGGAACATAACGTTGGCCAAGAGAATCGCGACGAGCGTTACGAGACGTCCTGCGACCCGAGAGGACACCCCGGGCTCGGGCAGCTTCTTTCCAAGCTTGCGGAGCCGTCTCGCGCGCTTCGTCTGCCGCTCGCGCCAGACTTCGAATGCGCTCACATAGATCGCGTGCATCACGCCGAAAGCCACGAACGTCCATCCAGCCCCATGCCAGACGCCCACGATCACAAAGGTCAGAAAGGTCGGAAGACCGACGCTGACCGCGAACGCGCCCCAGCCCGAGAGGCCAAGGCGCCAGGTGGAGCGGATGAGATACAAGGATAGCGGCTGAAAGACATAGCCATAGATCATCCGCTGCAGCGTCATGTGCCAACGGCGCCAGTAGTCCGCAACGTTGGCGGCGCGAAGCGGAGAATGGAAATTCAACGGCAGCTTAACGCCGAACATGCGAGCGAGCCCAATCGCCATGTCCGAATACCCGGAGAAATCGAAATAGAGCTGAAATGTGTATAAGATCGCGGCGAGCCATCCGGAGAAGAAATCGATCGGTTGGCCTTTATCGGCCACGAGAAACAAGGAATCGGAATAGCCGCTCACAGTGTCGGCGATCACCGTTTTCTTGAAGAGGCCGATCGCCATGATCACCACCCCGACGAGAATGTTTCTCCAGATCAGGCGGCCAAACAGCGGGCTCTGCAACTGCGGCACGACCTCCTTGTAGTGGACGATCGGGCCGGAAATAAGCTGCGGAAAGAACGCCGCAAACAGCGTGAAGTCGAGGATCGACATGGTGCGCGCCTCGCCTCGGGCGGAAATCGACGAGATAGGCGATTTTCTGGAAGGTATAGAAAGAGATCGCGAGCGGGAGGACGATGTGATCGAGTGTCCAATTCGCGCCAGCCAGAGCGTTTACGTTGTCGACGAAGAAGTTGGCGTATTTGAAATAGCCGAGCATGCCAACGTCGACGAGGAGCCCGAAAACCAGCCACGCGTGCACGGCCCGCTTTCGATCCCCCGCCACCGCTCGCTGGATGCGATCGCCAACAAAGTAGTTGAACGCGATCGAGAACAGCAGGAGCCAAAGGTAGACTGGACGCCACCAAGCGTAGAAAGCAAGCGAAAGCAGGGCAAGCGTCAGTTTTGCGAGCGTAGGCGTTGGCCTTGCGCCTGCCCAATAGGTCAAGACCAAGGCGATCGGCAGGAAGCCAAACAGGAACGGGAACGAGTTAAACAGCATTTAGACGGTCCGACCGACCGCGGAGGTTCGCTGCATCGCGCTCGGCCCCGCTAGCTTCGCTGCAAAGGCGCACCCAAAAACTTTCAGAGAGTTCATCGACCCGCCAACTTAGGCCGGACGCGCGATCACAGCCGCCGAGACGCTGATTTTTTGCTGAAGCGCAGTCTCGACCGGCCTGCCCTGTGTCGCATAGGTCTCAATCCGGTCGACGCCGAACCCAGACGCCTCGACGAGGCTGACCACGTCCTCGGGCGAGGAGAACAGATAGAGGTGATCGGGGGAGGGACTGTTGATGGGCGCGTTAATGAAGATGCGACCCCGATCCGAGATCGCTGTGCGCAGAAAACGCAGGGCGTCGCCGGGTCTCTCCAGATGTTCAAGAACTTCGGAGATGACAACAAGATCGAAGCGCTTCTCCGCGGGCCCCGCCGTCAAAATATCGGTCTCGACGAGAGCGACCAGCTTTTTGGCGCCGAGTTTCTTGAGCGCCGCGTCCGTCTCGGCGAGCGAGGCGGCGCTCACGTCCCACGCCTCGAGCGAGCGCGAAAGTTTCGAGGCTGCGGCGAAGTAGGTTGAGAGGCCGTGACCAGGGCCAATTTCTAGATAGTCGAACGGTTTGGTCATCGTTCCGAGCACGCGCGACAGAAACATTTCCATCGTTGCCACGTGGTTATACCAAAGTACCTGAGTCAGTAATAGACCGCTTACGTAGCGACGCATGTAGTCGTGATTGGAATATACCTCGGCATAAGCTTCAGCGAATGTCGAGAGGCGGTACCGGCCCTCGCGATGAAAGAAAATCTCCTCGTCGCGCAACCGGTCGCAGGTCCAGCGGTAATCCTCGCCGAAGCGCCTCTCCTCCCCGGCGATCAACTTGAGGATCTCCGCGGCCACAATCTCGCTGACATCCAGCATCTCCGGCGAACGCTGACGAAAGCTTCGCAAAAGGAACTTGTCATGCTCCGGCCAGGCGGCGAGGGCGACCTCCGTCACGGCTCGCGCCGCCGGTCGGTCCTGCAAGAGCGATTCGAGCGACGTGTCCGTGAGCGCCGTCATGCTGCGAGGTCCTCATTGTTCAGGGCCTTGTCCTCGACCGTCAATTGAAGCGAAGGCGGCACGTAGGCGTCGAGGTCGAGCCGCCAGGTCGTCGAACCCCCAGCCTCGTCCTCTCGGGAGAAACCGAGCTTCTCGTAATGGTCCTTGACCATGCCGTTCTTCGACGAAGGAATGAAGCGGCCAATCAGCGCGCGCGCGCCGGCTTGGCGCGCCGCCGCCACGACATGCTGAAGGCAAGCTTCTTCGACCCGCCGGCCGAGAACGCGACAGCTCATGAGCCACGTGTCGATTTCCCAGACATCGGGCTTCTTGTCGGCGATCAGGACCGCGATGATGCCGTTGTCGCCGAACCGGTCGACAAGGCGCACCTGCACGACGTGCCGCGCGGGGTCGCGGATCGTCGCGAGCAGTTCGCCTTCCGAATACCGGCGGGTGGTTAAGTTGAATTGGTTCGATTTGTTGATCAGTTGCGCGACGCGGGCGCGCGCCACGTCGTCGACGAAATTGATCGTGCAGACCATGTCGAGCGATGCGAGATAGGCGCCGATGTCGCCGCTTGCGCTCAGCGCAGCCGCGCGCTCGGCGTTGGCCTGGTACATGTCGGCGCGCTCCCGATCCTCCTTCGAGAAGGCGACCGCCTCGAAATAGCCAGCCGCGGCCAGCACTCGCGGGTACAGCGCCGGATCTTCCGGAAGCTCGGGAACGCCGACGAGCGGAAGCTCCCGGCGCACCTGCATGCGCTCGGCCGGGTTGTCGTCGAGAAACACGAGCGCGTCGACCCCGATGTTCAGCGTATTTGCGATGGCGCGCAGGTTGGCGGCTTTGTCCGTCCAGTTGGCCTGGAACACGGCGATATGGTCCTCGCGCAAAAGCATATCCGGATGTTCTCGGAAGGGCGCGCGAGCGTTGGCGTCCTCGTTCTTGCTACAAACGGCAAGCACCACGCCGCGCGCCCGGAGGGCTAGCGCCATCTGCTGGATGGCGAGATAAGCCTCGCCCGTTGCCGAACCCTGGCCGAGAACGATTCCGCTCAGGCCGTCATCGCCGATCACGCCGCCCCACAGGGTGTTGTCGAGGTCGAGCACAAGGCATTTGCGCGAGAGCCCGCGCACCGCCGCCATCGTCCTTGCGACGACGTCGGCGTAGACTGGCAAGAGCGCCGGCGCGAAGCCGAGCTTCGAGGCGTGCCACTGTCCCGGATCATCCCAGTTTTCGAGGCCCACGCTTTCGGCCAAGCGCGCGATATCGACCAGAACGGCGTTCCCTTCTGCCGCCCAGTCCGCAACGCGGCGGTTGAACGCGGAGATCATGGCGATCGGAGATCCGGGCTCGATTCGATCGAAACTGCCAAAAATAGGCTCAACAGGAGATGCGACTGTTTGGACCAGCATCGCCGAAGACACGCACGGCCTTAGGCCCTCGACCGTCTGGCGCAACTGCTCGAAAGCGCGATCAACTTTGTCCCCGGCCGCCTCGCGCGAAGTCGCCGGCAAATGCAGACCGAGCACGCGCGCGTCGCTGACGATCAAAGCCATGTCGAGGCCCGCCGCGCGCGCCGGGCTAGACGGGTCGAGCGCGTCCATGAGCGCGCTATTGAACTCGCCGACATGGGTATCGACCAGGAGCCGGTGGCGCAGCGCTGTGCCCGCGATCGCCGGGGCAATGAGCGAAAGCGTTCCGTCTCCGAACACCCCGAGCTTCACCGCCGTCAAGGGCTGGACCGGCGCCCCGCTCTTGTATGCTTCGGCCGCGATGCGGGAAAGGCCGACCAACTGGTTCTCGTCGAGCGCGTGATTGGCGAGGCCATATAGCCGCAGGCCCCAATCGTCTTCGCGCTCGGCGCGGAGTTCGTGCAGCAAAGCGCGCGCGCGCTCCCGGAAATCGTCAGGCGCGGATTGCAGCCAGTTCATCGAACTCAACATAGGCTACCCCTTTGAGCGCGATTGGATTTCATCGAACCGAGGTCTTGATCTCCACGAGCGAGACGAGATCGCCCACCCGCTTGAGCAATTCGATTTCGGAATTTGTGAACTTGACCTTGAATTTGCGTTCCACGGCGACAATGAGGCGGATGTGGCTCAGGCTGTCCCATTCCTCGATATCGCTGGCGGTCGTGTCCGCAGTCACCTCGCCCGCATCCAGATCAAGGTCGAACACATCCGCCATCACACTGCGGATCTCATGGAGAATCTCTACTGGACTCATGCGCTCGCTCACCGTTCGACGTGACGTTTTGATTGATGACTGTGACGATTGCTTGCGTGGCGCCCGGGTCAACCCAACCGCGGGCGCACGCATCGTTCATTGGCGCTCTTTACACGGGGAGATCAATAAATCAACCCGCGGTCGGGCTTCGAAAATCGGCGTCTTGTGCTTCTCCACCTTACCGCCTGCGCGCTATGGACGAGCGGCCGGAACTTGAACATCGCGCTCGGCGCCTGCTTTTATGGATGCGGATGTCTCCCGAAAATTTTCGGCGGCCGGTACTGGCGACGGCGCCGCCACGGGACTTCGATGCGCCAGACGAAGGGCGGGCTTTTCGATGAAGGTCCAACTGAGATAAGCCAGGATCGCAGATACGCCGAGGGCTAGAAAGGATAAGGTCCAATCTATAATCGAACGGTCGAAATAGGCGATTGTCATCTGCACCGGCCATGCGTACAGATATATGCCGTAGGAGAGATCCGTTTCGTTGGCCCAAATACTGACTCGTAGTGGGGGAACCCGCAGCGCGAACCAGAAGACCAAGTATCCGCCAAGAGTAGCGATTGCAAACGCAGTCGCTGCTGGAACGAATGCGGAGGCACACAAGACCACCGCTGCCGGAGCGGCGATAGCACCGATCAGGGGGATTCGTTCCCGGTACAGATAAAATACCATTCCTATCATAAACACGCCGGTAAGATGGCTGGTCTGCATTGGACTCCCAACGACCCAGTAAAACGCGCCCGTGACATCCGGCAGAACGTTTATCGCGCTAACAATCAGCAACGCTAAAGCAGCGATTAACACCCCGAACCGCAGGCTTTGGTAGCTGCCAAAGAGCCCCAAAGCCGCGACAAGAATGTAACAGCGGAACTCATAGGGTATCGACCATGCCGACCCGTTGATCGACGGCGCGGGCATCGACGAAAACGCGCCTGGAATCGTATGAATTTGGAGGATCGAGAGGCGCAGCAACGCTTCCGCAACAGTTGGAAATCGGAACACCGTCGCTCCAGCGCCGACCAACGGCGCCAACAAAAATACACAGAGGAGGCCGTTGACCAAGAAGCCAGGATAAATTCTTAAGAACCGCTTCCGAAAATAATCGGTAAGGCCCGAGGATCCTACAAAGCTCTTTGTGATCAGGTAACCGCTGATGACGAAAAACCCGTCAACTGCAATCGAACCAAGCTTGATCGGCCCAAAATGCGGCTCAAGTTCGGCATTGCCGGTCAAGATCGTCGGCGAATGGGAAAAGATTACAATGCACGCAAAAAGCAGCCGCAGTCCACCAAAGTTATTGTTCTTCGCGTGAATCGCTGGCGCCATGAATTCGGCCTCTTGAAAAGCATGCCCTTCACCCGAGGCACAATCCGGCTAAGTTGTTCTGATTAGGCGCTATCAACGCCATGCGTTTCGTATTCTGGAAATGCGACCCTTGGACGCAATTCGATACGGACGCTGCGATCCAACCATACTGCCATCGTGGGGCGGAATCTTCAAGCGGAAGAGCTTCAATTGGCACACGGCAAGGGGCGCGGATTGATCCAACATATGCGGACCGGTCTATATAACGCACGATATGAGTCTCTTTGCGTCGCAGGACTAAATTCAAGCTGATTTTCCCAGTTTGTCTCTTGCGAAACTGAAATTCAAAAACATGATGCAACAAATAAAGATGTCCGCTAGGCTGACATTCTCTTTTTGAGAAAGGACAAGCTTATACACAAAATAAGCAATCAGAGAGCAGGCGAGCGCCCCCGCAAGCGACGCCGGCCACGTTTGATCAAAGACGTAGCGCCGCAATCCAAAGAAAGACGCAGTAAGGATTGCGCCGAAAAAGGTCACCACGCCTAAGATGCCGGTCTCGACCAACGCGGATAACAAGTAACTGTCAACGCTCTCCATACAGACGGCACACGGTCGATACCCGATAATACCGCCTGACGCATCATAGCCGTGTCCAGTGAGAGGGTTTGACAAGATTTTCGGCGTTGCCATCTCCCATTGAATTCTCCGTCCCTCATTGCTCGCCTGTTCCTCTCCGCCGCCAATTATCCTGTTATGCAGTGCCGGAACGAAGAGTGTCCCTCCGATTAAAATGATAATGAGGCCCGCGGCCAATGAACCGGCAGCTGCGGGCTTCATACTTCTGAATTCTAAGCAGTAGCTTCGGACAATCCAAATGAGGACAAAGACAGTTAACCCAATAAATGCGGAGACGTAGCCGCCGCGCGAACCCGAAACGAATATGCCGATGAGGCAAAAGAGCATAAGGACGCAGCCGAAAAGCCGGTCTCGCCAAGTCTGGCCGTTCAGAACGAAGACGGCGGCAAGCGGTGTCATCATCGCCTCGAACTCGGCGAACGAGAGGGCAATGTTGAACACTGAGGCTGCGCGGAATTGACCGGCACGTGTAAAACTGCCTGTAATCAGTGCGGAAAATCCCGGATTGGAGGCCAAGCTCCGGACTATAAAATCGGGTAACATTGCAACATAAACGGACCTGTAAATCATAACATCGATCGGTCCGATCATAGACACGAAGAGCGCGCTCCACATAATAAGACGGACTAGGAAATCTACGTCCGTATCATCTCTGATCACATATAGAATTATCATAAAAAACGCGTATACCTCAATAATCAGGTCCATCAGGCCACTTGCGCTTGCGAGTGGCGCAATGGACGTAAAGATCGAAAGAAACGCCGCGAAAGGAAAGCCAAATACGCATATCGCAATCAGCCTATTGCTCTTAATGATCTTCGCAATCCTTTGCCGCACCTGCATTGAGGTCGAGAAGGCGATGGCGAAGACGACTATCAACGGAAACGTCACTAGCCGCCGCGCTGAAATCCAGGGAAGTGAAGCAATTTGAACGGTGTAGTATACGGGAATCACCAAATTCACAATCAGCGCAACAATCAACATACGGCGAATTAATGTATCGGGGGCTTTGGGCAAATCCGGAGCCGCCCACAATAAAATCACGCCGAATAAAAGAACAAAGCTGAAAACCGACATTGGCGGAAGCATAACCGCCATAAGGCCTATGAAAGTTCCTAGAACAATCGCCGTAAGAGCCCACATGCAGATGACGAGCGCCCGCCATGCCCGGCCGGGCGAAACCAACGCCGGCCGTATCTCTGCAAGCGCGAGGTTAACATACAAGCCAAAATTGGAGATAATTGAACGCATTTACAGGTTCTCGATTTTGGCCCTGGCTAACTGCTTTCACTGCTTGGAAACGACATCACTGGGCTCCGGATTCACGTCAAAATCAGATTAAAAAGGGCCCGAATTCGGCGCAGTTCGAAGGCGGGACGGGTATAAAATTCTCCCCTTATCAAAGCGAACCGTACCGAGCCCGCCCGGTCTCGCCCTCAACGACCTTGGCGATTCCGGCCAATCCACATGCCCACAATCTCCGCGTAAACTCCCGTTCCCAATGAGTTCGGGTCGTACCAATATCCACCCCGTCCGCATGCGTCTAGCCGCAATCGGCGGGGCTTCAGCGCACAGAGAGGTCGACAAACCGTAAACCGCTTCTGGGCCGATCCGCAATTCCTACTGGCTTTCGCAGCCCGGCGACGCGGTCCCGGTGAAAACCAGAGAGAACGCCACGCGCGCGAGCCAGCCGAGCGATCACTCGCGGAGTCGGTGGGACGCGCGCCCGCTCCCTCGGCAACCGTCGAGCGTTCGTCCCGGCCTGTCTTCGAGGAGGCGGAAACGGCTAAGGGCGTCCCTCACGCGTCCCCGCCGCCCTTCGGCCGGGCGAGCGAGAATACGGATTCGACGACCGCGTAATCCTGATAGCCGCAGCGGGCGATCGGCTTCGCCGCCGTGATGTCGAATCGGCCGTCGCGGAGACAGGCCTCGTCGATATGCACGCCGACGACCTCGCCGAGGATCAGCACATGGCCGCTCCACGCGCCAGCCCGATTGCGGATCTCGACGACCTCGACAACCTTGCATTCGAGCGAGGCGGGGCTCTCCTTGACGCGCGGCGCCGCCACCCGGCGGCATCCCGCCATTGTCAGGCCGGCGTGCACGAACTCGTTTTCGCCGCGCGGCAGCGGCGCAGAGGTCGCATTCATGGCGTCCCGCAGCGCAAGCGTGGCCAGATTGGCGACGAACTCGCCGCTTTCGCGCGCAAACGTCGCCGAGTCCTTGTAGCCGCCGTCGCTCGAGAATCCGACGATCGGCGGATTGCTGGCGAAACCGTTGAAGAAACTGTAGGGGGCAAGGTTCACCCGCCCGTCGAGGGCGCGGGTCGAGATCCACCCGATCGGCCGCGGCGCGACGATCGCTTTGAACGGGTCGTGCGGCAGCGCCGTCTTGTCGCGATTGTCCGGCTCGTAGAACATCGCCGTCCTCACCCGGGAAATGTTGTGACGATCTCGGCCAGCGCCGGCCGTGGCCGATCCTCGACCGGCGCCGCGCGTCCAATGTGGATGAAGCCGGCCACGCGCTCGTGCTCGGCGAGCCCGATCGCCGCACAGAAGCGACGATCGTAGGCGGTCCATTCGGTCACCCAGGTCGCGGCGAAGCCGAGCGCACGCGCCGCGACGATCAGGTTCATGCAAGCCGCGCCAGCCGACAGCACCTGCTCCCATTCCGGAATCTTTGACGTGGGGCGCCGCGCGCGACACGACCGCGACCACCATCGGGGCGCGCGCGAAGCGTCCGAGTTCGTCGGCCCGTCCCTTTTCGTCGAGGTCGGGTTTGTCCTCGAGCCGGATCGTCAGGGCGAGACGGCCAGCGCGCTCCCTTGCTGCGCCTTCGAACACGATGAAACGCCACGGCGCGAGTTTGCCGTGGTCGGGGACGCGCGAGGCGAGGCTGAGGATCGTCTCGAGTTGCTCGGCCATAGGGCCAGGGCCGGTCATGAGGGCGGGCGGCGCGGATCGGCGGCGCTTGAGTAAGTCGATTGTATCGTTCATTGGCGGTTCCCTTGGCGTCCGGCGGAGCTTTACTCCATTGAGGCGGGGTGTACACGCCTTCGTGCCGCCTCATTGGGGCGGCACGAGGCGGCCTCCGCTGGGACCTGGCCGGCGAGACGAGACCACATGCGGGCGATCGGACCAATCTTTGCAATCCTGACGGCGCTGACGATGATGGCGCCGCTGAGCGCTGCGCGCGCCGACCCGCCGGCCGCTAACGGCCAGGCGACCCTTAGTCTGTCGGCGATCCTCACCGGTGAGACCGCGCCGATGAGCGGCGGCGTGCGATGGCGAGTGTTCTCGGCCAAGACGGAGGAGGACGGTTCGCATGCGCTCGTGGTCGAATTGAATCTGGCCGAACCCACTCTGACCCTGCCGCCCGGGGACTACGTGGTGCACGCCGCGTTCGGGCTCGCGAGCGCCGCCAAACGCCTGACTCTCGGTCCCGAAGTCCGCACCGAACGCCTGTCGATCGCCGCGGGAGGGTTGAAGATCGGCGGCGTGCTCGGCGATCAGCCGATCGACCCTTCCAAGCTGTCGCTTGCGATCTACGTGCCGGTCGGCCGAAATCCTGAGGGCAAGCTGGTCGACGCCAAGGCCAAGGCCGGCGAAATCGTCGCATTGCCGGAAGGCGCCTACCATATCGTCTCGACCTATCTCGATACGGTCGGCGGCCAGTTCCTGGCCGGCGTATCGCCGCCGACCTCCGGAAAGTCGACTGCACCCGCCCCGTCCGCGACGCTGCCGTCGAACTCGATCGTCAGCGCCGACATCAAGGTCACCTCGGGCAAACTGACCGACGTCACGCTGCGTCACCGTTGCGCGATGCAGACCCTCAAGCTGGTCAACAAAGCCGGCGCCGAGGCGCTCGCCAATACGACCTTCACGGTGCTTACTCCCGGCGGGGACGTCATCCGCGAGCTGATGGGCGCCTTTCCGTCGCTGGTGCTGGCCGAAGGCGAATACGCGGTCATCGCCCGGCACGACGGCAAGACCTACCAATCGACCTTCGAGGTCCAGACAGGTATGGACCGCGACGTCGAAGTCGTTGCACAAGAGACCGGCCAGGGGAACGGGCAAGGCGCTGGCCAGACGCCGGGCCCGGATGCGCCCGCGGACGCCGGCAAGGACGGGGACTGAGCGGATGCAGACCTTTTTCGTTCAGATCAAATGCGCGCTCGGCCGCACCTACGAGGTGGCGAGCGCGCTGGCCGAATCAGAGATCGCCTCGGAGATCTATTCGATCGCCGGGGATTTCGACATTCTGGCCAAATTCTACGTCGAGCGCGACGTCGACATCGGCCATTTCGTCGGCCAGAAGGTGCAGACGATTCCCGGCATCGTCGACACCCGCACGATCATCACGTTCAAGGCGTTCTGACCCCGGCAGGTGCGTCGAAGCCCCGTTTCCTCCTTCCCCCAAAAGGCGGCCGAATTGCCATGCGACTAGTCATGCGACCCGCATTCCTCCTGACCCTCGCGGTCCTCAGCTTGGCCGACATCCCCGGTCGGCGCCCAGGCGGGCGACCAGCCGTTTCTGTTCGACGCGCTTCAGGCGCGCGGCGCCTATCGCGGCTCGTGGGAGCGGCTGATGAAGCTCGTGCAGCCGACGCCGGACTGGCTCGTCCAGTTCAACAAGAATTTCGACGGCGTCGCCGGTCAGATCGTGCCTCTTGTCATCGACGGAAAGCCCTACGAGCTGTCGTTCGTCTGCAAGCCGACCGACTGCGAGAGCCACAAATTCGTCGTCCTGTTCGACGCTGGCGGCGCGCGCGCTTATGGGGCGCTCGGCGGCAAAGACAATGAGCCCGCCTATTTCGGCTCGCCCTCCTCCGCCGAGCAAGAGGCCATGGCGAAGGCGGCGCAGTAAGCTGAGCAGAGCCAAGGGTGTTCGGCATGGGAAGGAGGACAGGCTGAGTAGTTGCGCCCGGCGTGTTGTTATGCAGGACTGCGCAGTCCAGTTTCTTGCTGTCCTTTCCTGTCTCCCGAGAGACCGATGACGGAGGGTGCGTCAATATGACGAATGGTTCTCGCCCCTACTTTGCGGCACTTTAAGTCTCGGCGAAACCGGGATCAAACGAGTGCAGTAGAATAGAGCAATGGAACAACAGTACCAAGAATAACAAGTTCAAGATGAGTATCTATGCTGACCTACCGGTTTCGCCGCCTCCTCAAGCAGGGCTCGGGGCTCATTTAGCAGCGAACGCGCATGTTCGAGACAATGGAACCTCGTGGCCCAGCGAACATCAAAATCCCCACTCAATCATCCGCCTGGCGTGATGGATATCTTTGAAGCCGTCGCGATCGCTCGGCTTCGCACGATGATCGGCCAAAGCGAAGCGCGCAAAGCCCATCGAGACTTTGCCGACGCCATCTGGCGGCTCGAGCAGAGCGCGGCGCGCGCGGTCCTGAAAGACGTGATTTCGGCGCCCTGAACCCGCGGCGCGGTCGCCTACGATTCAGAGGGACCCGAAACGAAGGCGTGCTCCTGAAATTGCGGCAGGTCGTCCGTGATCGTACACCAAGGCGCTTTCGATCCCACAAAGATGTGGCTTCCCGGCCGAATGGTCGGGTCATCGACCAGCGTTCCCATGGCGACGTGAGCGAAGGCGCCGTCGCGGACCTGCGAATAAAGAAGCGAACCGCATCGTCGGCACCGCGCGTCGTGAGCCTTATCGTCGCCGAAGATCAGCAGGCTCTCAGCGCCTTGCGTCACGGTCAGCTTGGCTCGCTCAATGCCCGCGAACGGCTTATAGGCTGCGCCGGTCGCACGGCGACAGTTCGAACAATGACAGTTGGCGGCGTAGCGGAACGCGTCCTCGACGGCGTAGTGCACGGCTCCGCAATAACATCGTCCGGCAAGCGTACGGCTCATGGCGTTCCTCACGAGGCGCTACGTCAGCTCCAGCGCGAACGGCGTCCCCTCGAAGCAGTCTTCGCCGCGGCCGATCTCGGCGATCGCCGCGGTCATCCGGCCGCCGCGGCCGAGCCGCTCGTCGGCGAGCGCGACAAGCCGCGCATTCGGCGTGGCGGTCGGAGAGGCGGCGCGGATCGCGCGGGCGATCGCGAATTCGTCGCGCGCCGGATTGAGGAGGCAGGCGGCGATGAAGGCTGCGGCGGTCGAGCGGCTGACGCCGGCGTAGCAGTGGATCACCATCGGCTCGGCGCGGTCCCAAGCCTCGATGAATTCGATGAGGTCGTCGAGGTGCGCGCGGTCCGGCAACACCTGCCCGGGCAGGGCCACGACAATGTCGGACACGGCGATGGTGCGATGTCTGTGGGGCGCAATCTCGATCGGGCGCGTCACGGGCGTTCCCGGACTGATCAGCGTCACCAGCGAACGGGCGCCCGTCCGCGTGACCGTCTCGCTGATCCGGGCGAGCGAGCAGACGTGCAGGCGTGGCATCGGAGCGTCTCCTGTTGGGGGCGGCCCTTCTAAGCCTTCGCCGCGGCCGCGTCGAGTTCGGCGAAGCGGGCGAGAAAGCGGGCCTCGGCCTCGTCGGGGCGCATCGGCTCGAGGAAGGCGGCGAAGCGGCGAATGGGGAGGGGCGGCGCGCCGAAGAGCTTGCGGGCTTCGCCCTCGGCGAAGCCCGCAAGCGCCGTCGCCTCGAGGTACGCCGAGAGCCGGTCGGCTGTCTTGATCCGTCTGGCCACGTCCGGCGATGTCTCGGGCGGCAGGCCGAAGCGAATATGAATTGCCCGCATCAGCCGCATTTCGATCCGCCGATAGTCCCCGCCGACCGCCGCCTTGAAGGGAGAGATGAGGTCCCCGATCACATACTCGGGTCCGTCGTGCAGGAGCGCCACGAGTTTTTCGCGCGCCGGCGGGGCGGGGTCGACCGCGGAAAACAAGGCTTCGACCAGGAGCGCGTGCTGGGCGACGGAGAAGATTTCGGGGCCGCGGGTCTGGCCGTTCCAGCGCGCGACCCGCGCCAGTCCGTGGGCGATGTCGCCGATCTCGACGTCGAGCGGCGAGGGTTCGATGATGTCGAGCCGGCGCCCAGACAGCATGCGCTGCCAGGCGCGCTGGCGAGCGCGTTCGCTCATGGGGGGAAATCTCGGGCAAGCGCGCGGCAGGTCTCATGCCGGCAGCAGTCGACAAGGTGGTCGTTGACCATGCCGGTCGCCTGCATGAAGGCGTAGACGATCGTCGGTCCGACGAAATTGCCGCCCCGCGCGCGCAGGTCCTTGGCCATCGCCTGCGACTCCGGGCTCTCGACCGGGATGTCGGCCAAGCTCAGCCGTTCCGGCTGGATCGGCCGCCCGTCGACGAAACTCCACAGATGACGGGCGAAGCCGCCCTTCGCCATCAAGTCGAGGGTGATGCGCGCGAGCGCCTGGGTCGCCTCGATCTTGGCGCGGTTGCGCACGATGCCCGGGTCGGCCATCAGCGCCGCCTTCTTGGCGTCGTCCCAGCGCACGATCCGCTCGGGGTCGAATCCGTCGAACGCGCTCCGGAACGCGGGGCGCTTGCGCAGAATGGTGATCCACGACAGCCCGGCCTGGAAGCCGTCGAGCACCAGCTTCTCGAACAGGGCGCGGTCGTCGTATTCGGGCGCGCCCCATTCCTCGTCGTGATAGGCGACGTAGAGAGGGTCGACGCCGGGCCACGGACAGCGGTGCAGCCCGTCGGCGTGCGGCACGGCAACGACGATGCGCGGCGGCTTTTCTCGCTCAGCCATCGGCCCCTCGGCAGAATCAGCTTGAATGGGGAGAGTCTGGCGCTTGCCGCGCCAAGGGGCAAGGTCAGAACAGCGTCATGCTTTCGGCGGCGCGAATTGGCGCCGCGACCGGCGCCTGAACGCCCGCGTCGTCGTTGGCCGAACAGTTGACCGACGGCCCGACCTCGACAAGCTCGAACTCCGACTCCGGCGCAGGCTTGAGCAGTTCGAGCGCGCGACCCGCGGCCACCCCATCGACGTCGAGCCAGGCGGAGAGGTCTCGCGGCGAGAGGATTGCCGGCATGCGGTCATGCAGACGCCCGAGCAGGGGATTGGCGGCCGTGGTGACGATGCAGGCCGTGTCGATTTCCCCGCCGCTCGGGTCGCTCCACGTCTCGTATAGGCCGGCGAAACCGATAGGCTCGCCGCTGACCCGGCGGATGAGATAGGGCCGCTTGGCCGCCGCGCCGCGGCCGGCGTGCGAGACCGTCCGCCACTCGTAGAAGCCGTCGGCGATGACGAGGCAGCGGCGCCGCTTCAGCGCAGCGCGGTAGCTCGGCTTTTCGGCGAGCGTCTCCGCGCGCGCGTTGATGATCAGCGCGAACGCCTTCGGGTCCTTGACGAAGCCGGGCAGGAAGCCCCAGCGCACGAGCTGGAAATGCCGTCTGGCTCCGCCGCTATGGGGCTCGGCGATGACGATCGGGATCGGCTGGGTCGGCGCGATGTTGAAGCGCGGCGGAAAATTCGGCGACTTCGGCATAAGCGAAATAGGCGCGCACCGCCTCCGGCGGCAAGGTGATCGCGTAGCGTCCGCACATTCTCATCTCCGTCCGGCGAGGTCGTCCGCCGGGCCGCGCAGGAAACCTATCCGTATTAACCTATCTGAAGGGTATGCGTCGCATTCGCCGGTTCGGCGTCCTAAAATAGGCCACGATGACGATGGACCCCAGGATCTCGCTGATCGAACTGAGCGAAGCGGACGCCCGCGGCGCCGCGATGTCGGCCGCGCTGACCTATGTCGGCGAAGCCTTCGCGCTGGCGGCGCTGGACGGCGTCGAGCCTCGGGATTTGGCCGAGGCTGCGCTCTGCGCGGCGATGTGCGAACTGGTCGCCGTTCACGGCGAGGACGCTGCGGCGCAGATCGCCGCGCGGCTCGCCGACCGCGCGGCGTCGGGCGAGTTTTCCGTCAGCCGGCGCCAATAGGTCCGTCGCCCAAGCGAGTTGGCGAGCGCGCCTTCGCCGAACGGAGGCCCATAACGCAGATTTCGCCGGGCGCGCGATCTCGATATGATCCCTACCCGCCCTGGCCGCGACCCTCGAAAAGTGAGACGCTATCCCATGCCATTCAAAGCCGTGCGAGCCGACAAGACCGACGCCGGACAGGACGTCCGCTTCGTCACGATGGAGGACTTGGAGCTGATGGACGGGGACGTCTCGGTCCGCGTCAGCCATTCCACCGTCAACTACAAGGACGGACTGGCGCTCTCCGGTAAATCGGCGGTGATCCGACGCTTTCCGATGGTGCTCGGGATCGATCTCGCCGGCGTGGTGGAAGAGTTGACCCATCCGGGCTTTGCGGCTGGCGACCAGGTGATCCTCAACGGCTATGGTCTGAGTGAAACGCATTTCGGCGGCTATGCCGAGAAGGCGCGCGTCAAAGGCGAGTGGCTCGTCAAACTGCCGCCCGCCTTGAGCTGCGCCGAGGCGATGGCGATCGGCACCGCAGGCTACACGGCGATGTTGTGCGTGCTGGCGCTCGAGCGGCACGGACTGACGCCGGCCGCGGGCCCGGTGCTGGTGACGGGCGCAGCCGGCGGCGTCGGATCGACCGCGATCTCGCTGCTCGCGGCCAAGGGCTGGAAGGTCATCGCCTCCACGGGCCGCGCCAGCGAGGCCGACTATCTCAAGAGCCTCGGCGCGGCCGAGATCATCGACCGGGCGACCCTGTCGGCGCCTGGCAAGCCGCTCGGCCGGGAACAATGGGCGGCGGCGGTCGACAGCGTCGGATCGACCACCCTCGCCAACGTGCTGGCCCAGACGCGCTACGGAGGAGCGGTCGCCGCCTGCGGTCTTGCCGGCGGCATGGACCTGCCGGCGACCGTCGCGCCGTTCATCCTGCGTAGCGTCGCCCTCCTCGGAGTCGACAGCGTGCAGCGCCCGATGCCGGACCGGCTCGTGGCGTGGGGGCGCCTTGCGGGCGAACTCGATCGCGCCAAGCTCGCCGCGATCACGCATACAATTCCTTTCGACGAGGTTTTCGAAGCCGGGCGCAAGATCCTCAAGGGAGAAATTCGCGGCCGGGTCGTGGTCACGATCCGCTAGGGCGGCGAGGCCAATGCCCGGGATCGCGCGCTCTTCCGTCGTAGAACAAGTGTGATTGCCAGTACACGTCAATCCGACTATCCCTTGCTGCACAACCCCTCAACAATGGTGCGCCTGGTTCGCCTGATGCCGAGCAACCCCGACGACTTTAGTCTTCTCCTTGGTCCCGACGTTCCGTCGCGCTATTACGGAGCCGGTGAAGTTATTTTTCGGGAGGGCGAACGGGGCGAAGAGTTCTTCGTCATCCGGCGCGGGGAGATCGAGATCCGCTTGGGAAACCGGCTGCTCGAAACGCTCCGCGAAAATGAGATCTTCGGCGAGATGGCGCTGATCGACGCAGGGCCGCGCAGCGCCGACGCCGTGGCGAAGACTGACGCGGTCGTGGCGCCGATCACAGAAAAGCAATACCTCTTCCTCGTGAAACACACGCCCTATTTCGCGCTCAAGGTCCTTCGAGTCCTCGCTCGGCGGCTGAGAGCTCAGAACAGGGCAGTCTGACGGCGGCCGGCAGCGGGGCGACGGTGATCCGATCGCATTAGGCCGTGAGCTCGACGGCTTCCCGGCCTTTGGAGGTCTCGACCACGCGCATCTTCACCGGCTGACCGACAACGAGACGCGCGGCCTTTGATCCGCCGAGTATCGAGCAATGCACGAACACGTCGCGGCCGAAGTCATCGCTCGCGACAAAGCCGAACCCGCGAATGGCGTCGAAAAACTTGACCTTGCCTGTGAGGTCGATCGCGAGGCCGGGGTCGCTGGCGGCCCGCTGGGCCCGCGCCTGCGGTGAACGGACGGGGGGCGCAGGGACCGACGAGGTCGCGACGTCCGCCTCGACCACGCGCCGAACCTGGGGACCACGCTCGCCCAACTCCACCACGACCCGCAGCGTCGAGCCGGACGAAACGGCATGCAACCCCGCGCTTCGCAAGACCTTCGCGTGAAGGAAGATGTCGGCGCCGCCGCCCGGCCATTCGACGAAGCCGTAGCCCTTGTCTTCGCGGAACCATTTCACCACCCCGACGACAATGGCGTCGGCGGCTTCCTCGCTGTCCCTCTCGGCGTCGAACGAAAACTGAGCGGCCTGAGGAGTTGCGACGTTCACGGTCATGGTCATGCTCCGTCTGCAACGAGTCTCCCGAGAGGCACCATGCCAGCGTGTCGGCTGTTTCGGACAGCTCTGGCGTCGCTCCGGCCGTCGCGGCCGTGATGGCGATTATGCGAGGCGCCCCTCCGCCCTCTTCGCGATCCGCACCACATGGACAGTCAAAGCGTCGGGCGAGCGCTTTGGTCGGACGAACGCCGGCGCGTTGATGGCCGGCTCCGTCGTGGCGCGCGAAGCCTTGTTCATCTCGGTCGAAGGCCTCAAAATCGCGATTTGCACGGCGGCGATAAGGGTCGCGACGATCAAGGGCGCCACATACCGACGCCCCATGCCGCGCCTGATTTCGGCGGCGTTGACGCCAGGTCTCGCGTCGATCAAGCGCTCCTTCGACATGTGTCAGCCCCTCGCTCATTGGCCCAATCGGCGCCTGACCTTCGGACGCCCGCGGATCGCTCGGGGGGAAGAGGCTCTGTAAACACCATCTCCCCCGCTGAGCTTACGATCGCCAACGACGAAAAATGGCGCAATTGTGGATTCTACCTAGCCAGCAACGTATCTCCCGCGCACCTTTCAGGTCGCGGAGGCGTCATCGCCTTTCGATATCGAGGAACATGCGGACCAATTCCGACAGGCTTCCCGCCTGGGTCTTCTTCATCACATTTGCGCGGTGGACTTCGACGGTCCTCG
The DNA here is from genome assembly GCA_963748545.1 of uncultured Alphaproteobacteria bacterium. Lineage (GTDB taxonomy): Bacteria > Pseudomonadota > Alphaproteobacteria > Rhizobiales > Beijerinckiaceae > Roseiarcus. Next base: position 170,945 of record CAVVJO010000051.1, on the reverse strand, counting down.
GGCTGATTCCCATCTCGTAGGCGATGACCTTGTTGGGCTGTCCTCGCACCAGGCGCTCAAGCACCTCCCTTTCTCGCGCTGTGAGCATCGCAAGGCGGGCCTGCGCCTCCTGCTGGCTGGTCGCGCTCAGATGCGAATCCCGACCGACGGCCAAGGCGCGCTGGACCGCGTCGATAAGGGCCTCGCCCTTGAACGGCTTCTCCAGAAGATCGACAGCGCCGGTTTTCATGGCCCGCACCGCAAGCGGAACGTCGGCGTGGCCAGTAATGACGATGACTGGCAGCGCGTGCCCGAGGCGCGCGATCTCGACCAGGAGATCCATGCCGCTCTTTCCGGGCATCCTGACATCGGTGACGACGCAACCGACCGAGTCAGACCCCAGATTGGCAAGGAACGCGTCGGCGGATGCGTAAGTCCTCACCTCCAGCCCCTCGTTGATGAGGAACATTCGTATCGAGTCCCGCAAGGCTTCGTCGTCATCGATAACGTAGACAATCGGCGCCGCAGTCATTCGTCGCTGCCCTCCGCCGCCAGCCGCATAGCGAAACTGACGACCGCGCCGTCGTTCGGGTCCCGTTGCGCCCCGCAGGGGCAAGCCCAGCCGCTGCGAGCGGGCCTATTACGAACGCATTCCAGTCGGTTACCCAGCTCTTGTGTCTCGGACGCCAAAGGCCTGCCGCCCCCCAATCAGTCGCCGTACCCTCCGGCCTGCTGATTTCTGCCCAACTTTCGTCGGAAACGCCGCGCCGCGCAAGGGCGGCGCCATCGAGGCCCAAGCGGACGCGATCTCAGGCCACCTTGGCGAGCGCGATCGCCCTCGCCCCGTGGGGAACGCGGGGCAACGCGACGACCGCCACGGCGCCTTCGCCCGAGCGAGACGCGAGCCGCAATGTGCCCCCGTGCAACTCCACCAGGGAATTTGCGATGGCCAAACCGAGGCCCGAGCCCTTCATGCCATTCGCCATGACGGCGTCGGCCTGCTCGAACGGGCGCCCAAGGCGCTCGATGTCCTTGGCCGCGATGCCGGGGCCGTCGTCCTCGACGTAGAAATAGATTCGGTCCGCGATCGCCTCGGCGCCGATCTCGACCATCCCCCCTTCCGGCGCGAATTTGACCGCATTGCGCATGAGCGTCGTCAGAATGCGTTCGACGGCCGCTGGATCCGCTTCAAGCGCGATCTCGGGCTCAACCCCGACGGCGATCGAGACGCGTTTCTCCCGCGCCGTCGTCGCCACGTCACGAACCGCGCGGCTGACCGCCTCGTCGGCTTTGAACCGGCGGTAGTTCAGACGCTCGCGGCCGGCCTCGAGACGGGACATGTCGAGGATGTCGCTCACGACGTGCAGCAGGTATTCGCCGCTCGCCAGAATGTGTTGGCAATAGTCGCGGTATTTTTCCGATCCCAGCGAGCCGAAGGTCTCGTTGCTCATCAATTGCGAGAAGCCGATGACCGCATTGAGCGGCGTGCGCAGCTCATGGCTCATGTTGGCCAGAAAATCGGCCTTGGCGCGATTGGCCGCTTCAGCCTGCGCTTTCTGCTCGTGGTAGCGCTCGGCGAGATCGACCAATTGCTGGGCCTGTTCTTCAAGCGAGCGGCGCGACTGACGCAACTGCGCGACGGTGGCGAGCAACAAGCGCTCGGAATTCATCAATTGCTCTTCATGCTCCTTGAGCGCGGTGATGTCGGTTCCGACCGACACGAATCCGCCGTCGCGCGTTCTTCGTTCATTGACCTGCAGCCATCGCCCGTCCGCCAGCCGCGCCTCATAGGCGCCCGCCTCGCGCCCGGCCAGGAACGGCTTGCCCGCCTCCTGCGTCAGTATGCGGCTGATGTGAGAGCCGGCAGCGCCGACGCAGGCCCCGGAGAGATGATGGAGACGTTGGTACTTGGAGTTGCAAAGCACGAGCTCATGATTCGAGTCCCACAGCACGAAGGCCTCTGAGATGGCTTCGATCGCGTCTCGGAGACGCTGGTCGGCGGTGGCCGACGCTTCCGCCTCGCGCTTGCGCTCGGTGACGTCGAACGCGATGCCGATCAGCGTCGGTTCGTGCGTCTCTTCGTCCTCGACCAGTTCGGCGCGCTTGCGCAGCCAGACCCAGCGCCCGTCGGCTGCGCACATGCGAAACTCGATGTCGACGAAGTCGCCTGCCCGCTCGGCGGCAAGCCGGGCGATCGCTTCCAGGGACATGTCCTCGGGATGGATCAGCGATTGGAGTTCCGCGACGGTCCAGTGATCGGATCGCTCGGCCAGATCGAGGACGCCGAACATCGAGGCCGACCACACGATCCGTCCTCGCGCGAGGTCCCAGGTCCACAGGCCGCAACGGCCGCGATTGAGCGCTAGATTGACCCGCGCGCGGCGGGCGCTGTCCTCGCGGGCCCGCCTCAGCCTGGCGGCTGCATCGGCGGCGTAGAGCCCCGCCGCCGCAAGGATCAGCGCGACCGTCGAGCCGAGCAGTACGACGGTCACGGTCGTCGTCCGCCGCCACGCGGCCAGATGCGTCGATACCGGTGACGCGAAGACAACGCGTCCATTGATCGCCGGAAGGAGGCGCGTGACCGCGAAGCGGTCGCCGCCGCGATCGTCGATGACGCGCACGACGTCCGATCGCTCGTTTTGCACGGGAAGCGCGCCGTCCGGACCGGCGTCAGGCGGCTCCGCGGCGACCGTGCGCCCGTTGCGGTCGATCAGCGCCGCAATCGGCAGCCGCTCGAGCGAAGCCGCGCCAAGCGCCCTGTGAAACACCTCCGCGGGAGACCCTTTCGGAGCCGCCTGGAGCGCCGCATTGAGCTCACCCGCGAGAATGGTCGCGCGCATCCCGACCTCATGGGCGGCGTCCCTTAACGCGGACTCCTGCTCATTGCGCAGATGCAGAAACGTGAGGAGGATCGCGGCTGTTATGGCGGCGGCGACCGCCACGAAAGCCATCGGGGGAGTCCACGACCGCCGTGCGCCGGCTTGGCGTGCGGCTGCGGTCCGGCCGAGGCCGCCGGCGCTCATTCGCCAGGCCGCGTCGTCCAGACACGACTCCGCATGTGCCGCGCTCGCACGCGCCATTGTTTTTTCCCCAAAACATCACGAAACTTAATCTTCGGGTAACGCCGCTATGCCCGAATCACTAAGATAAGAATCCTTGTGTAAATCTTTGTCCAGCCCCCTTGACGGGACGCGACTCGGATTTTTGTGGCGAAGCGCGACAGCGCGAAGCCAGGGCGAAAGAGCCGCGGCGCCGAGGGCTGGTCGCGAGGGGGAAGCGTCACGCTGGATCCGTCGAAGGCCAGCGGCGCAGCCGCTTCGGAAGCCCATCTCCCGCCGGGGCCGGGGCCAATTCGCCGAGTCGGCGTAACCCTTTGATCTCAAACGATCTCTCGTCGGAATGTCAGCCGATTCCGGCCGCAACTCTTTGATCTTGTTCAGGTTTGTTCAGAAAACCGCGCTCCCGCGGGCCGGTCGCCGCAAGGCTCTCCGGCTTGCGGTCGACTACCCCAGGCTGCGCGTGACGATGTCGCGGACGTCCGGCGACAGCGACGGCATGGCGGCGATCCGCTTCAGCATCGCCTCCGCATGCTCGCGACGCGTTTCCTCGAGCGACCGCCACGATCGCATCGTCGTGAGCAGCCGCGCGGCGATCTGCGGATTGGTCGGATCGAGCTCCACCACGATCTCCTCGAGGAACCTGAAGCCCTCTCCGTCCGCGCGGTTGAACTGGGTCTGGTTGCCGGCGAAACCGCCGATCAGCGCGCGCACCCGGTTCGGGTTGGCGATCGAGAAACCGCGGTGGTTCATCAGCCCGCGCACGCGGTCGAGCGTCTCGCGCTCCGGAATCTGCGCCTGAAGCGCGAACCACTTGTCGAGGATCAGCGGCTCCATCGCGTAGCGCCGGCTGAAAGCCTCGGAGGTGTGCTCACGCGCGGAATTGGGCTTGATCACGATCTGGGTCAAGGCGCCGAAGCGCTCGGTCATGTTGTCCGCGTCGCGCAGTTGTTTGTGCGCGCGGGAAAGGCCGTCGATGATGTTGCCGTCGGCGTATAGCGCCAGCGCGACGTTGCGCAGCGCCCGCCGCCCGGCCGATTCCGCGTCCGGACTGAATGGCCGATGATCCCCAAGCCAATCGTGAAGATCGGCCAAGGCCTCGCCATGCTTGCGGCCGAGCGCTCCGCGCAACGTCTTGCGAGCGGCGTAGATCGCGTCGGGGTCGACGTCGGCGCCGATTTCGCGGGCGATGTCGGCCTCCGACGGAAGGGTCAGCGTCAGCGCAGCGAAAGCCGGATCGATGCGTCCGGAGCGGGCGTCATCGATCAAAGCGCCGAAGGCGGCGATCAGGGCGGCGTTGCGCTCTGGCGCCCGTCCGCCGCGGATAGCCTTCACCCCACGCAGCAGCACGCGAGTCACGAGGCTTTGGACCGCCTGCCAGCGGTTGAAACTGTCGGAGTCGTGGCGAGAGAGGACGGCGAGATCGTCCTCCGTGACGTCGTCGTCGACGGTCACCGGAGCGGAGAAGCCGCGCAGGAATGAGAGCGCCGGCCTTCGCGGCACGTCGCGGAACACGATCGCGCGCTCTGCGCTGTCGAGGACAAAGACGCCCGAGGCGAGCTCGTCGGCCATGGCGTCGCCGGAGATGAGCGGCATATCGCCGCCCTGAGGGTCAACGAGCCCCAGCGCAATCGGCATCGTCGGCGGGAGCTTGGTCGGTTGGCCGGGCGTCGGCGCGAGGGACTGGGCGATGTCGAGCCGAAAGGTTCGGGCCTCGGGGTCGTAGAGGCTGCGGACCTTCAGTTTGGGCGTGCCGGCTTGCGAATACCACCGCAGGAAGCGGCTGAGATCGCGGCCGGAGACGTCCGCGAAGCAACCGAGAAACTGCTCCACCGTCGCCGCATGACCGTCATAGCGGTGGAAATACATGTCCATCCCTGCCCGAAAGGAGTCGTCGCCAATCAGGCGCTTGAGCATTCGGATCACCTCGGCGCCCTTCTGATAGACCGTCGCGGTGTAGAAGTTGCTGATCTCGTTGTAGACCTCGGGCCTAACGTTGTGTGCGAGCGGTCCCGCGTCCTCCGGAAACTGCGCCGCCCGCAAGCCACGCACCTCTGCGATGCGCTTGACCGGCGCGGAGCGCATGTCCGCCGAGAACTCCTGGTCGCGGAAGACGGTCAGGCCCTCCTTCAAGCAGAGTTGAAACCAGTCCCGGCACGTGACCCGGTTGCCTGTCCAGTTGTGGAAATACTCGTGCGCAATGACGCCTTCGATGCCGGCGTAGTCGTCGTCGGTCGCAGTCTCCTGCGAGGCGAGGACATATTTGTCGTTAAAGACGTTAAGGCCCTTGTTCTCCATGGCCCCCATATTGAAGTCAGAGACGGCCACGATATTGAACACATCGAGATCATATTCGCGGCCGTAGACCTTCTCGTCCCACGCCATGGCCCGCTTGAGCGAATCCATGGCGTAGTGGGCTCGCTCCTCGCGGCCGTGCTCGGTGTAAATCGAAAGATCGACCGTGCGGCCCGACACAGTGACGAATGTATCCGAGATGCGCGCGAGGTCGCCGGCGACAAGGGCGAAAAGATAACAAGGCTTCTTGTGGGGATCGACCCAAACCGCCCAGTGGCGACCGTTCGTTTCCGATAGGCCCTCGCCCTCGCGGTTGCCGTTGCTCAGCAGCACCGGCGCTTCGTCGCGATCGGCTTCGAGGCGAACCCGATAGGTCGACAGCACGTCGGGACGATCGAGGAAATAGGTGATCCGGCGGAAGCCTTCCGCCTCGCATTGCGTACAATAGGCCGAGCCTGACCGATAGAGACCCATCAACTTGGTGTTGGCGGCAGGATCGAGCCGGGTCTCGATCTTGAGGGTGAAAGGCCGGCTAGGCGGATTGGCCAGCACGAATTGCGACCCGCTCGCCTGAAAGGCCCCCGGGTTGAGCGCAGCGCCGTCGAGCTCCGCCGAAACGAGCGCCAGTTCGTCTCCGTCGAGAGTGAGAGGCGCTCCTGCAGATCCGGCCGGGTTCGGGCGGATTGACAGTGTCGATACGACCCGCGTCGCATTTCGATCGAGCGAGACGTCCAGATCGACGGAATCGATCAGGAAGTCTGAAACGCGGTAATCGACAAGACGAACGGGCTGACCGACCGCAGTTCGCATGGGCGCTTGGCCTTTCCGACTGAGCGAATGCCGCTCCTCTTACGACGACGCGATTGCGCCGCACAATTGCCGGCGAACGCCGCCCGAGGTCACGGCGCTTACGCGGTCGCCAGGCTGATCGCCGTCGTGGGGGTAAACTCCAATCCGTATTGAAGCAAGGTTTTTTGAAGGCCGGGCTCTGGCGGCAGGCCGCTGGTGAAGACAAGCGCGCCTGTGCGGCTCGCCCGCCCTCTCGGCGCGCCGCCGAGCAGGGAATCTAGCCGGCGCGCAATCGCAGGCGCGGGATCGACGAAGGCGACCGGCCAGGGCGCGAGACGACCGAACAACTCGATCAGCAGCGGAAAATGGGTGCAGGCGAGCACGAGGTGGTCGGTACGCCGGCCATCCTTCTCGACGAAACAGGGCGCGATTTCCTGGGCGATCTCGGCGTCTTCGACTGGGCCGCCGCGCAAGAACCGCTCGGCGAGCGGGGCGAGGACCGACGAGCCGACCAGGGTGACCTCGCAATCGGCCGCGTGCTCGCGGACCAGCGCATGCGTATAGTCGCGCGCCACCGTCCCACGCGTCGCCAGCACGCTGACGAGCCCCGAGCGCGAGGCCTGAGCGGCCGGCTTGATCGCCGGCACGACCCCGACGAAAGGCAGATCCGGATGGGCGCTTCTCAAATGCGGCAGGGCGAGGGTCGAAGCGGTGCTGCAGGCGACGACCACAATGTCGGGGCGCCAGTTCGCGACAATTCGCGCCATCACCGTCTGGACGCGCCCGATCAGCGCCGGTTCGCTGAGCTGGCCGTAAGGAAACGCCGCATCGTCGGCGACATAGACGATGCCCACGTCCGGCCGGAGGGTCCGGATCGCGCTGAGAACCGTCAGGCCTCCGAGTCCCGAATCGAACACAACCGCTCGCGGCCCGACGCTCATTCCCGGCAATGCCTTCCTACGGTCGCCCAAAAGTCGGACCGGGGCCGCTTACGCCAAAAAGCGCCGCTCGGCAAAGCCTTGACCCTGCTTGGGCCCGCCCGCTGCGCGCCAGCTGGCGAAAATCCATTGACCAGGCCGGTGGGGATGCATCAAGGAGGGGCTCAACGCTTTCCGACGAGACCTTGCCTCCGCTCATGTCGTTGTCCGACGCGTCCTTCAAGGCCGACGCGATCGATCACGTGGCCCCGCCGGCGTCGCCGACCGCAACCGAGCGTCGGGCGCTGAGGCTCGCCCTCACTGCCGCGGCTGCGCTGCATCTCCTCGTTCCGGTGGCGATCGTTGTGATCCTGGCCTTCGCCCCGCGCCCTCCCCCGCCCGTCGAAGAAATCCCGATCGAGGTGGTGGTCGAGAAGCCTCCCCCCCGCCTCCGCCGCCGAAACCGGCCCAGGAGAAGCCCAAACCTCCGCCCGAGCCCGACGACGAGCGGCCGGCTTATGACGCGCCGAGCGTCTTGACGCCGGAGAAAGCCAACCGGGACTCCCCGGACGCCAAGACGTCGGCGCCCGCAACAAAACCGGAGCCGGCCGAAACGGCCGGCGCGCCCCAGGAGTCAAAGGAGCCGCCGGCCGCCACACCTCAGACGGCGCAGGCGGCCCCGATTCCGCAGCAGTCGTCGCCACCGTACAACGCGGACACCCGGTCAGCAAAGACGCCAGATGAGAAGGACGCCGAGGCTTCGCCCCCGGCCCCGCCTGCGCCGGCCGAGAAGCCCGTCCCACCGCCGGCCCCGGCCGCAAAGGCGCCCCCTGGGACACCAGCGCCGTCTGCAGAGGTCCTTCCGGATTACAAATTCGCTCATGCTGCAACCGAGTCGCCCATTGTTGGGGGCAGCGCGGAGGTCCGTTATTTTACGATCGTCTACGGAATGATTCGCGCCCATCTGCATCAACCGAAAGATGCGAATGCTACTCGTGGCGGAGCCATCGTGTTCGCGCTTGACGAAACCGGCAATCTCCTGGAGCGAAAGATCGTCAGTTCGAGCGGATCGCCCAACTTGGACATGGCGGTGATGAACGCTATTGCAGAAGCCGCGCCTTACCCGGCGCCGCCGGGTTGGCACCCGAAGGCCTTGCGCCTGACTTACGGCAAGTAGCCGCTGTTCGCGCCAGCGTCAGCGGGGGACGCAGCGCCAGAACGATCGCACACGCTGGAATTCGGTGACGCTTTCCCAGTCATGAACGGCGACGAGTCCGTATTGGCCGCATTCCTTTTGCGCCTCGGCGGCGAATTGCGCGGGCGTCGGGAATTTGCTGTCGTTCGGATGGTTCGGATAGTAGATGAACGTCACGGAACGCTCGGACGCGCAGCCCGACAACGCCAGCAGCAAGCCCAAAAGGCCGATCACACGCATTCTGCGCCCCAACTCTCCTCGGCCGTTCGGACGGCCCTATTTCGGCCGGCACCATGCCCGTCCAAATCCCCCCGCGCAAGAGGGCGTCGGACCCCGTCTTGATCCGTCTTATTGATGACCGCTCGGGTCGCTACCGCTCCAGAGTCGGCCAATCCGTTCGTTCGAGGCCAACCTCCAGCCGCTCGGCGGTCGCGGTCGAGCCGGAAGCGTCGACTATGACTAGGGCCGCCCCTCACGCCGGGCTTGGCCGCCCTCGTTGACGCCAAGCGTTTCGGGTACCACCATCGTCAGCCAACCGGGAACCCCCTTTATGAGCGTCTTCGACCTCGTCGCCCTCTTTGACCTTGTGCGGGAAGGAGATGACCGCTTTACCGGCCTCTCTCCTGATAACGGGTGGCGTCGGGTCTACGGCGGCCAAGTGCTCGCTCAGGCCTTGGTGGCGGCCGAGCGAACGGTATCCGGTCGTGATCCACACTCGCTGCACGCCTACTTCCTGCTCGGCGGCGATCCGAAACAGCCTATTCTGTACGAGGTCGAACGGGTGAGGGACGGGCGCAGCTTCACGACGCGGCGAGTCGTGGCGCGCCAGAAGGACTCGACGATCTTCGTCATGACCGCGTCGTTCCACGAAAAGGAGTCTGGGTTTGAACACGCGACCCCCGCGCCCCCGGCGCCGCCGCCCGACGCCTGCCCCGATCCGCGGGAGGCGGCGGAGAGGCTGGAGGGACCGGCGAGGTTGCGAGCCCTGAGCGCGCTTGATTGGATTTGGCCGATCGAGGTGCGGCAAACCGACCATGCCGCGCCGGGCGCCCCCCGCAACCCAAAGTCGGAGCCGGACACCCGGCAAAGCGTCTGGATCCGGGTCGGGGCGCCCTGCCCGACGACCCTGCGCTGCACCGCGCGGCGCTCGTTTACCTTTCGGACATGACGTTGCTCGGCGCTGCGCTGCGGGCCCACGGACTTGCGATCCACGACCAGCGGGTTCAGGTCGCGAGCCTTGATCACGCGTTCTGGCTTCATCGCCCAACGAGAGCGGACGATTGGCTCCTCTACTCTCAGGAGACCCCGAACGCCTCCGGCGCCACCGCGCTCGTTCGTGGGTTGCTGTACGCGCGGGACGGAACGCTTGTGGCCAGCGTGGCGCAGGAGGGTCTTCTGCGGCAGCGCCGCGATCTCTAGCCCATCAGCCTATTTTGTCGGCGCCCAAATCTTAGCCATTGCCGAGACGCAGCTCCCCTTCATGAGCCGGAGCGCGTCCAGATTGCGGAAAAGCGACGCCCTTTCCGAGGCCTAAGGGCGCCGAGCCCGATGGCATGGCCCTTGTAAGACGGATGCCGGCGGGGCGTCTCAGCGCCCCGACTTCACCGCAGATAGCGGCGCGGCCATCTATCAGCCGTCCCGCGTCAAATTGGGGCGAGGCCAATGAAAGTTGTCATGGCGATCATAAAGCCGTTCAAGCTGGAGGAGGTGCGCGACGCGCTTACCGCCATAGGCGTACACGGCCTGACTGTCACAGAAGTCAAGGGATACGGCCGCCAGAAGGGCCACACGGAAATCTACCGCGGCGCGGAATACGCGGTCAGCTTCCTGCCGAAGCTCAAAATTGAAGTCGCCGTAAACGCCGACATGGCCGACAAGGTCGTCGACGCGATCGTCGCGGCGGCCCGCACCGGTCAGATCGGCGACGGCAAGATCTTCGTCTACGGCCTCGACTCGGCGGTGCGCATCCGCACCGGCGAGAAGGACAAAGACGCACTCTGACTAGCGACCCCTTTCCTTTTCCTACCGGAGTTCCCCAACCATGAGACTGAAACGAGTTTTCTCTGGCCTCGCTCCGGCGCTGGCGATAGCCGCATTGATCGGCTTCGCGGCGCCTGTCGCGTCTTATGCGCAGAACGCGCCCGCGACGACCGAAGCGCCCGCCGCCACTCCGGCCGCCGCCCCTGCTCCCGCTGCTTCGGCCAAACCCGCCCCGCCCGCGACGCCGGCCTGCGCTGCGGCTGTCGCCGCGATTCCTGAGACCGACAAATTTGCGGCCGTGCCGGCCGTGCCGGCTATTCTGACCAACTGCACCCCGAGCGGGGGCGACACCGCATGGATGCTGACGTCGGTCGCGCTCGTTCTGATGATGACGATCCCCGGACTCGGACTCTTCTACGGCGGAATGGTGCGTAAAAAGAACGTCGGCGACACAGTGATGACGAGCTTTGCTGTCACTTGTCTGGTTACGGTCATCTACGCGGTGGTCACGTACTCGCTCTCGTTCACCGGCGGGACGCCCTTCATCGGCGGCCTTAGCCGTGCGTTCCTTCAGGGCATTCTCAGCGACGTTAACAACGGCGGCATCGGCAACCCGAATTCGCTCGCTCCGACGATCCCCGAGACCGTCTACATGTGCTTCCAGATGACCTTCGCGATCATCACGCCCGCACTCATCGCCGGCGCATTCGCGGAGCGCATGAAGTTCTCCGCCATGCTCTGGTTCATGGGTCTGTGGTCGATCCTGGTGTACGCCCCGGTCGCCCATTGGCTGTGGGGGCCTGACGGAATCTTCAACTCGGCCAACAGCGACGCCTGGGTCAAGGTTCTCGACTTTGCCGGCGGCACGGTCGTCCATATCGACGCGGGCGTCGCGGGTCTCATTGCGGCGATCATGGTTGGCAAGCGTCGGGACAGCGGCCCGGGACACAACATGGTCCTGACCTTTATCGGCGCGGGCCTCCTGTGGGTCGGCTGGTTCGGCTTCAACGCAGGCTCCGCGGTCAGCGCGGGCGTGCAGGCCGGCATGGCGATGACCGTGACGCAGATCGCGACTGCAGTTGCTGCTCTGACCTGGATGTTCATCGAGTGGGCGCACCACGGCAAGCCGACAGTCATCGGCATCTGCTCGGGGGCGGTCGCCGGTCTTGTGGCGATTACCCCTGCGTCCGGCTTCGTCGGTCCAGTCGGCGCCTTTGTGATCGGCGTCGCCTGCGGCGTGGGCTGCTACCTCGGCGCAACCGCGCTCAAAAAGGCGTTCGGCTATGATGACGCGCTCGACTGCTTCGGCGTCCACGGCGTCGGCGGCATCATCGGCGCGCTTTTGACTGGCGTGTTTGCTGTCAGCCAGTACGGCGGCACCGCCGGCGTGCTCGAAGGCAACCCGGGCCAGTTCCTCAACCAGTGCATCGGCGTCGGCACGGTCATCGTCTACGACGCGATCGTCACCGTCATCATTCTCGCCATCATCAAGGCGACGATCGGCCTGCGCGTCTCCGACGAAGTCGAGCGCGACGGTCTCGATTACGCCCTGCACGGCGAGGTCGTGCAATAATCCACGCCCGGCGGCCGCGGCCGCCGGTTTCCTTTCCTCCCGAACTTGGGCGCCCTTCGGGGCGCCCTTTTTCTTGGCTTTGCAGGGCAGACCCGCAGCGCGCGAAGCGCGGCGCGACGCGAGCAAACGGTTATGGTTAGGCGCGCATTAACTTGCCCTGCTTAGGGTCGTCGCCAAGCGGCGCGCAGGATGCTCGCCGGCTCGAGCGGGCGAGTAAGCGATGCGTACTACGACATTCTCGGTGTTCGACTATCTGCCCACCGCGGTACGGGAATTTCCCAAGCGCCGGGCGGCCGAATCGCTCGGGGTCGCGGCGCTCGCCGGAGTTGTCGGCCTGGGGCTCGCGCTTCTGACCTGGTCGGTCGAGGATCCCAGTCTCAATCACGCGACCAACGCGCCGGTCCACAACCTCCTGGGCGGTCCGGGAGCGATCGCAGCCGACATCGTCATGCAGATGCTTGGCCTGGGCTGCATCGCCGCGCTGGCGCCCCCCGCTCTTTGGGGCTGGAGGCTGATCACAGAAAGGCGACTCGCCCATCCGCGGATCAAGCTCGGTCTCTATGTCCTTGGGATCGCGGCGGCCACGGCGCTGGCCTCGCTGCTTCCTGCGCCCGGAAGCTGGCCCCTTCCCACAGGGCTCGGGGGCGTCGTTGGCGACGCCTTGCTTTCGCTTCCCAGGCGAGTGGCGTCCGGATCGACGTGGGGGGTGGCCGCTTTTGGCGCAGCCTTCGCCGCGATCGCGATCCTCACCCTCACCGCGGCGGCAGGGGTCGGCTTCGCGCATCGGCCGCAGGCCGACGACAATCGGAAGAAAGCCAAGAACGGCGGGCGAGCCGAAGGGCGTTCTGACGACGAAGACGGCTTGGACGAGCCGGGCTTTGGGATCGTTTCGATCGGGGCCGCGATTCACGCCCTGCTGACCGCAAAGGCCGCCTTGAAGCGGGTGATCCGCCGACCCGCCCGGACGCGCTTGGCCGCCCGCCCGGCGGGGACGACGACTCAAGCCTCCGGAAATCGCCCGGCCTGGGTGGGCCTCCAAGCCGACGACGGGGGGTGACCAGCCCGTCCGCCTACGCCCCGCGCCCAAAGGGCGTTGCGACGACGGCCCCTGCGCAGGCGGCGACGCCGGAAAGCCCCAGCCCCCGTGTGGCGGCGCCGGCCGGCCCGCTGAAGCCCGGCTCGCGCGCCGCCGCGGACTCGCAACTCAAGTTCGCCTTTTCGCCGCGGGGCGAATGGGCCATGCCGCCGCTCGCGGTCCTCGCCGAACCGAAGAAGTCGGGGGAAAGATTTCCACCGACGCGCTCGAGCAGAACGCCCGCATGCTCGAGGGCGTCCTCGACGATTTCGGCGTCAAGGGCGAAATCATGAACGTCCGCCCTGGTCCGGTAGTGACGCTCTACGAACTCGAGCCCGCGCCGGGGGTCAAGTCGTCCCGCGTCATTGGCCTGGCCGATGACATCGCCCGTTCGATGTCGGCGGTCTCGGCGCGCGTCGCGGTCGTGCAGGGACGGAACGCGATCGGCATCGAGTTGCCGAACCAGCGCCGCGAAACGGTGTTTCTGCGCGAGCTCCTCGCCAGCGAGGACTTCGAGAAGTCGAAGCACCGGCTTGCCATCGCGCTCGGCAAGACGATCGGCGGCGAGCCGGTGATCGTCGACCTCGCCCGCATGCCCCATCTCCTGGTCGCGGGCACCACCGGCTCCGGCAAGTCGGTGGCGATCAACACCATGATCCTGTCGCTCGTCTATCGGCTGAAGCCGGAGCAGTGCCGTCTGATCATGGTCGATCCCAAGATGCTCGAGCTCTCGGCCTACGACGGCATTCCCCATCTGCTGACCCCAGTCGTCACCGACCCGAAGAAGGCGGTGGTCGCGCTGAAATGGGCGGTGCGGGAGATGGAGGATCGTTACAAGAAGATGTCCAAGGTCGGGGTGCGCAACATCGACGGCTTCAACGGCCGGGTGGCCGAGGCGCGCGCCAAGGGCGAGACGCTGACTCGCACGGTCCAGACCGGCTTCGACCGCGAGACCGGCGAGGCGATCTACGAGCATGAGGAGCTGACCCTCGAGGAGTTGCCCTACATCGTGCTGGTCGTCGACGAGATGGCGGATCTCATGATGGTCGCCGGCAAAGACATCGAGGGCGCGATCCAGCGGCTCGCCCAGATGGCGCGCGCGGCCGGGATCCATCTGATCATGGCGACCCAGCGCCCCTCCGTCGATGTGGTCACCGGCACGATCAAGGCGAATTTTCCGACCCGCATCTCGTTTCAGGTGACGAGCAAGATCGACAGCCGCACCATCCTGGGCGAACAGGGCGGCGAGCAACTGCTCGGCCAGGGCGACATGCTCTACATGGCCGGCGGCGGTCGCATCTCGCGCGTCCACGGCCCGTTCGTCTCCGATCCCGAAGTCGAGAAGGTGGTCGCGCACCTCAAGAAGCAGGGCAGCCCGGAATATCTCCACGCCATCACCGAGGAGGACGAGCCCGAGGAGGACGAGGATGCGGCCGCCCCGGTCGGTTCGATGGACGCCGAGGAATCCGCCGACTTCTACGACCGCGCCGTCAACATCGTGCTTCGCGACCGGAAGGTCTCGACCAGCTACATCCAGCGCCGCCTGTCGGTCGGCTACAACAAGGCGGCCTCGCTGGTCGAACGGATGGAAAAGGAGGGCGTCGTCAGCCCGCCCAACCACGCCGGGAAACGCGAGATCCTGGTCGGCAACGGCGTCGACCGGGGCGCTTTCGAGGACCTCGCGGAGGACTGATTGGAAGCGCGACGCCAGCGGCCATTTGCGAGTTCGAAAGCCGGGCGCGCCGAGCGGCGCCAAACGCCGCCCGCGCAACGAGCCGGCGACCTTGTCTGGCCCGAGTCCATTTCGAACGTTTTGAAGGGCTTACAGCGGCTTTTCCGGGCAGGAACGCCCTCCAAGGTTGGTTCCCTCGGTCTCGTCGTCACGAGCGAAGCGAGCCGCGGCCCTTTCGTCGCGCGTGAGGCGGCACGACCATGAACGCTTCGGCCCCGGGGCTCTGGATCGCCGCGCTTCGCTCGCGATGACGGGGCTGACGGGCTGCCGAAGCCAACTCCATGCCAACTCTTTGCAAGGGTCTCCCATTGGCGTTTTGAACCTTTTCAAGGGATTATCGGCGCGCGGCAGCGCTTTCCATGTCGTGAGCGCCGGCGCTCCGGGCCGAGCCCCCACGCGCGAATCCGGATGTTTCATCTGCGAAAACCCCTCGCCGATATTAATCCATTTCATAAAGGTATAAAACCTTTTGGGCTGCTTTCCGCCCATCAAGAACGTCTACCACATCTTCTGATTTATAGAAACATATTTCGTTCGCGGCGGCGCCGCTCGTCGGCCGAAGCGAACCCTGTCCGGCGCATCAGGCGCCTGGCAGCGAACCAGCGCGGCCCGCGCCCATTCGGTCGGAACCATCGGGTCGGCGTCCGCGTTGAATTGGCATGGGGAAGCGCGCTCCGTGGCGGACTGCGCCGAGTCCCGCACCTGACAACAAATGAGGTCGTCATGACAAACGACGCTCTTCGCGTTTCGGTCTTTGCGCTCGGCGTGGCCGCTTTTGCCTGGATCGCCCCGCTCTCCCCGGCGAATGCGGATTCTCCCTCGGCCAACCCCACAACCTCGCCTGCGGCCAACGCCCCAGCGCCCTCACTCTCCGAGCCCGCGCCGTCGCCCGTGACCGAGCCCAAAGCGCCCGCCGCCAACCCGCCGGCGGCCGCCAGCGCGGCGCCCGCGAATGCGGCGACCGCGCCCAACGCGCCTGCCGCCAACATGCCGGCGGCCGCAAGTACGGCGCCTACAAACCCCTTGCCTCCCAGCCCAGCGCCGGTGCACAGCGCGTCCACGCCTCCGTCCAGCGAGCCTCCGCCGAAGGCGGCGGAGAGCGAAACGGGCGCGACGATGCCGAAGCATCCCGCCCTCAGGCGCCACTACGCCCACGCCTACCCGCGCCGATATCGAGACGACGGCAGTCCGGTCGCGGCGGTGGCGCACGACGTGGTCGGGGGCGTGCGGACGGTCGGCGCGGTCGCCGGCTACCCGATCTATTGCTTCCCGCACTACGGCGCCTGTCATCTTCGTCGGCGCTACCCGTAAGGCGGACGCAACCTTCCGCGGTTCGCGTTTTCCCCGCGTCGTTCGCGTGGGCGCCTGAACAGCGGTCGCGCTTCCCCTTGGCATTATCGGCGCGCTCCGGGTAACCGGAGCGCGCTTTTGCGCGCCTGCGATGCTCACGCATCCGCCGCCGCCGAGGTCCTCGCCCGAGACGATCGGTCGCGTTGACGCGCTCCGCCTGGCGGATGAGAAGCCGCGATTGAAAGGTCGCAACGGCCCGGATTCCGGTTCTTTCCCAGGCGCCGCAGTGTCGCATGGGAAGAGGCTCGGCCCGGACGCAGTTTGGCCTTGATGGCGAGACTGCGAAAGGAACCGCGTGATGACCGTCGGCCAGAGTGGGGGCGCGAGGTCCGAGCGCGTGGGCGCATTGGCCCGGATCGGCGCGGCGCTGGCGGACTGGAGCGAGCGCTGGTTTCCCGACGCCTACATCTTCGCCGCGATCGCGGTGCTGATCGTCTGCATCGCGGCGCTCGCCATGGGCCGCAGCCCGATGCAGGTCGGAACGGACTTCGGCAAGTCGTTCTGGAGCCTGATTCCGTTCACCATGCAGATGAGCTTCGTGGTGATCGGCGGCTATATCCTGGCGGTCGCGCCTCCAGTCCAGCGCCTCGTCGTGGCTCTGGCGCGCGTGCCCAAGACGCCGCGCGGCGCGATCGCCTATGTCGCGTTCGTCGCCATCGCCGCGTCGCTCCTGAGCTGGGGCTTCAGCCTGATCTTCGCCGGCATTTTGAGCCGAGAGGTCAGCAAGCGGGTCAAGGGCGTGGACTACCGGGCCGTCGGCACGGCGGCCTATGTGGGCCTCGGCAGCGTCTGGGCGCTCGGCTTCTCGTCCTCCGCGGCGCTCCTCATGTGCACCAAGGGCTCGATCCCACCGGCGCTCTACAAGATCAGCGGCGTCATCCCGCTGACCGAGACCCTGTTCACCTGGCAAAATCTCGTGATGATCGCCGTCCTGATGTCGCTCTCGGTGTGGGTCGCCTATGCCTCGGCGCCCGACGCGGATCGCGCCAAGACGATCGAGATGGCCGGCCTCTCCTACAAGGAAGAGGAGGTTTTGGTCGAAAAGCCGAAGACGCCAGGCGAATGGCTGGAATTCAGCCCGATCCTGACGCTGGTGATCGTGGTCCTGGGCGCGCTCTATCTCTTCAATCTCTACCAGGAGAAGGGTCTGCTCGCGGCGGTCGATCTCAACAACTACAATTTTGCCTTCCTCATCGCCGGGATGCTGTTGCACTGGACGCCACGCTCCTATCTGCGCGCGGCCGGCAAAGCGGTTCCGATGACCAGCGGCGTCCTGCTGCAGTTTCCGCTTTACGCAGGAATTTTCGGCGTCCTGGTCGGCTCCGGCCTGACCGACATGCTGGCGAGGTTCTTCGTGTCGATCTCGACGCAGCAGACTTTGCCGTTCGTGATCGGCGTCTATTCCGCCGTGCTGGGCCTTTTCCTGCCGTCGGGCGGCGGCAAATGGATTGTCGAGGCGCCCTACGTGCTCGAGGCCGCCAATCAGCTCAAGGTCAATCTCGGCTGGATGGTTCTGGTCTACAACGCCGCCGAGGCGCTGCCGAACTTCATCAACCCGTTCTGGATGCTGCCGCTCCTGGGACTGACCGGCGTCAAGGCGCGCGACCTCGCCGGCTACTCGATCCTGCAGTTGATCATCCTGGCGCCGGTCGTTCTGATCATGCTGTTCGCGCTCGGGCTGACGATGCCTTACGTGGCGCCGATCGTTCAGTGAGGGACGCCACAGGGCGGGCGCGCTGAGCGCGCCGGGGAGCATCGAGCCGCCCCACAGGCCTGATTCACAATCCCAGTTCCGTAAGCCCGGGATGGTCGTCGGGGCGCCGGCCTTGCGGCCAGCGGAACAGGCGCTCGGACTCGGCGATTGGCACGTCATTGATGCTGGCGTGCCGCTCCGCCATGTAGCCGTCGGCGTCGAACAGCCAGTTCTCGTTGCCGTGAGAGCGGCGCCACTGACCGCTCGCGTCGTGCGACTCGTAGACGAATCGGACGGCGATGCGGTCGTCGGTGAACGCCCACAGCTCCTTGATCAGCCGATAGTCGAGCTCTTGCGCCCACTTGCGTTTGAGGAACGTTTCGATCGCCTCGCGCCCGGAAAAGAATTCGTCGCGGTTCCGCCAGCGGCTGTCGGGGGTGTAGGCGCCCGGCACGCGCGCGGGGTCGCGGGTGTTCCAGGCGTCCTCGGCGGCGCGCACTTTCTGGATCGCGGTTTCGCGGGTGAAAGGGGGAACGGGGGGACGGATCGTCATGGCGGCTTCCTCGGGAGCTTCAGCGAACGCACGCGCGCTGCGTCTTGGGTCAACTCGAACCTAGCCGATTTGACGCTGCGCCTATAGCGGGTCGGCCGGCCGTTGGCCGAGGCGCTTCAGGCTCGCGCCCATCGCTCCGCGGCGCCGGTCCTCTGAGCGGCTTCCGCGCTCGAGCCATGCGCAGCGCTAGGCGGCGCCGAGCGGCCAGACCTCAGCCCGCGCGCATTGTCTGCATGCGGTTCGCGGAAGGAGGGCTAGTCGGCATTTGAGCAAAGAAAACATGGACAAGAGACCTTGCCGGTTTCTTGACGTCGTGCAAGATCGGCAACGCGCTTTTGCGGTCGTCACGCCCTCACGAACTCCGGCGGCGGTCGACTTGCGAACATGAGGGGGGTCGCCATGAGATTTCGCGCGCCGTGCGTGTTCGTTCTTTGCGGGTTTGGCCTTGCCGCATGCGGTCCGACCGCCGGGCCGTCGGCTATCGCCGTCCAGCAGCCCATGGTCACCGCGACCCCGCCGCTTGGCCCCCCTCCCGGGCCGACGCCTGCGGAGTTTGGGCCGGCGCCACCGGCCTTCGATCGCTACGGCAACGCCAACTACGATTCCAGCGGAACCTATACCGGCGGCCACGGCGTCGGCACGCTGGTCGATAACCCCGACGCGACGACCATGGGCATTCCCAAGGCCGAAATGCCCGACATGTCGACGATGCACTGCACGGGATCGAGCATCTCGAATGCGGGCGCGATGAATTGCAGCAGCAATTGAACGCCGAACGTCGGTCGGCGCGGGCGGATTAGGTGGTCGCCGGATTGGGATCACGCTCGACGGATTTGTCGCGCGCAAACCTTGATTTTGATCGTCAGTCGACCAGCACCGGCGCCTTGCGGACGTAGCGCAAATCCTCGATCTGCCGAACCAGGAAGTCCGCCACGTCGGCGCGGGAGATGATCCCGTTCCGCCATTGCGAGGGCTCCGCCAAAACCTTGTAGCGACGGGTCCGCGGCCCGCCGATCAGCACGCCGGGGCGCGCGATCGTCCAATCGAGCCCGCTCTCGACGATCAGGCGCTCCTGCACGCTCTTGTCGTCGTAGGCGCGGCCAAAGACAATCTGGAACGGCAAACGCTGCAGAGGGCCGATGCTCGTGCGACTGTCGCCGGCGCCGAACCCGGTCACGGAAATCAGCCGCTTGACCCCCTTGGCGTTCATCGCCGGGATCAGCACGCGGGTCGCGTCGGAGAACAGGCGGACGGGACGGAACAAGTCGCTGAAGCCGACCCCGAGCGTCTGGATCACGACGTCGATTCCGGCGAGCGCCGCCTCGACGTCCCTGGCCTGCAGCGCGTCACCGCGCAGGATTTCGAGATTGGCGTCCGAGAGCGCGATCTCGGGGGCGGATCGCGCGAACGCCCGCACGCGATGGCCGGCCGCAAGCGCCTGGCGCGTCGTCTCCAGGCCAATCCCCTTGCTGGCGCCGATAATCAGGACATGCATCGTGAAGACCCCGCTTCATCCCGGGCGATAAACGTCCTGGGCAGCGATTTGGACCATGGCCGGTTCGGCGTCACGACGCGACTCTATTCCGTTGCAGAACGCGAACGGCGCGGCCCCTCGCGGGATCGATTCCGCCCTGCGGCGTTCCCACGACTGGCGTCGCCGGTCGCGGACGGCTAAACACCGTTGCGCGGGAACGCTGCGACGCGATTCCGAACGAGCCGCGGGCAGCAATGAGACGCGTAATCAACTGGATACTGCTGGTGCTTGCGCTGGCCGCTCTGGCCGCGGGCGTCGCCGTGCGGATGGGGGTTCTGCATCTCGCCGCCCCTCCCCTCGCGTTCGGCGTAGCGGCCGCGGTCTTCGTAGCGCTGCTCGCGATCCGCTCGCTGCCGCTTCATATCCGTCGCCCGGTCGTCTTTCTGGTGACGCTGGGGCTGCTCGCGGCGATCACCGCGGGGCTCGCCTATTTCCAGTTCGTCATCAAGCCGCCGATGGTGAAGGGCTTCATCTCGGCGGCCTTCGCCCCCAAGCCCACGACGGTCGCGGTCGAGCCGGCCCGGTTCGAAAAATGGCCGCCCGAGCTCAGCGCGATCGGGACGCTGCGCGCCTATCAGGGCATCTTCATCGCCCCGCAGGTCGCGGGCGTCATCTCCGCGATCCACTTCGAGTTGGGGCAGGACGTAAGCGAGGGCGACCTCCTGATCAGCCTTGACGATTCGGTCGAGCAGGCGGATCTCGCGGCCGGCATCGCTCAGTTGCGGAACGCCGACGCGACCCTCGCGCGGCAGAGGACCTTGGTGCAGGGCGGCAACACCCCCCAGTCGACGGTCGATTTCGGCCCTTGCGGCGCGCGACAGCGCCGCGGCCTCGGTGCAGCGCACCCAGGCGGTCATCGCCCAGAAGGCGATCCGGGCGCCCTTCAGCGGCCGTGTCGGCATCCGCAACGCCGACCTCGGCCAGTTCGCGGCGGTGGGAACGTCGCTCGCCACGCTCACCCGCCTCGACCCGATCTACGCCGATTTCCCGGTGACCGAGGAATTGCTGGCGACGGTCGCGGTCGGGCAGGATGTGACGATGACGGTCGGCGCCATCCCGGGCCAGACCTTCATGGGCAAGATCAAGGCGATCGACGCCCGCGTCAGCGCCGAATTGCGCAACGTCACCATCCGCGCCCAATTCGCCAATCCCGATCGCCGGCTCCTGCCGGGCATGTTCGCCAACATCATGGTGACGACCGGAGCGCCCGTCGAGGCGCTGACCCTGCCGCGCACCGCGATCGTCTACAGCCTCTATGGCGACAACATCTTTGTCGTCGTTCCCGCGCCGAAGCCCGAGCCTCCCAAGGAGAGCGCTCCGGCGCAAGGCGCGCCGCCGACGGCGCCAGCCGGGCGCCTGCGCCGAGCGGCCTTGTCGTCGAGCGACGCTTTGTCCGGCTCGGCCCGATCCGCGGCGAGCGCATCGCCGTCACCGATGGCGTGAAAGAGGGCGAGCGGGTGGTGATCGCGGGGCAGATCAAGCTGCAGCCGAACATGCCGGTCGTCCTCGACGACCGCCCGGCGCTTCCGCCGCCGGCCCAGACGCCGCGGCCGTGAGCGCAAGCGCCCGATGAACGCCTTCACCGATCTTTTCATCCGCCGGCCGGTGCTGGCGAGCGTGGTGAGCCTGCTCATCCTGCTGATCGGGCTCATGTCCCTTTACAAGCTGCAGGTCCGCCAGTTCCCGCAGACGTCGAACACGACGATCACCATCACCACGACCTATCCGGGCGCGGCGGCCGACGTCATCAAGGGCTTCATCACCACCCCGATCGAACAGGCGGTGGCGAGCGCGGAGGGCATCGACACGCTGGTGTCGAATTCCCAGCAGAACGTCTCGACCATCACGCTCAACCTGCGGCTCGACGCCAATCCCGACCGCGCGATGGCAGATACGCTGTCGAAGGTCAATCAGGTGCGCGGCCTCCTGCCGCGCGAGGCCAATGATCCCGTCGTGGTCAAGCAGACCGGACAGGGTTTTGCGCTCATGTACATGAGCTTCAATTCCAGCGTGATGACGCCTTCGCAGATCACCGACTATCTCACGCGCGTGGTCCAGCCCCGTTTGCAGACGGTCGACGGCGTCGCCAACGCCCAGCTTCTCGGCGGCCAGGTTTTCGCGATGCGGATCTGGCTCGATCCCACGCGCATGGCGGCGCAAGGGGTCACGCCCAACGATGTGCGCGCGGCGCTCGCGGCCAACAACTTCACCACCGCCGCGGGCGAGGTGAAGAGCGATTTCACCCAGATCAGCGTCAACGCCCTGACGTCGCTCGACAGCCCGAAAACCTTCGCCAATCTGGTGGTCGCGACCCACGGCGACGCGCTGGTGAGGCTCGGCGACGTCTCGCAAAAGATCGAGCTTGGACCGCAGACCTCGGATTTGTCCTCGGTGTTCGACGGTCTCAAGGCCGTGTTCATCGGCATCTACGGCACGCCGGAAGCCAACCCGCTGACCGTGATCGACGGCGTTACGGCGCTCATGCCCAGCATCCAGCAGCAGTTGCCTCCGGGGCTGAACGCGACCATCGCCTACGATTCCACCAAGTTCATTCGCGCCTCGATCCGCGAGGTCGCCAAGACGCTGGTCGAGGCGGCGATCATCGTGATCGTGGTGATCTTCCTGTTTCTCGGCAACCTGCGCTCAACTTTCATTCCGATCGTCACCATCCCGTTGTCGCTGGTCGGGGTGATGATCGCCCTTCTGGCGCTCGGCTATTCGATCAATCTCCTGACCCTGCTTGCGCTGGTGCTCGGCATCGGGCTCGTGGTCGACGATGCGATCGTGGTGGTCGAGAACATCCACCGCCATATCGAAGACGGCATGACCCCCTTCGACGCCGCGATCCGCGGCGCGCATGAGATCGCCTTGCCGGTCGTCGCGATGACGATCACGCTTGCGGCCGTCTATGCGCCGATCGGCTTCGTCGCCGGGGTGACCGGGACGCTTTTTCGCGAATTCGCCTTCACCCTCGCCGGCGCGGTCATCGTCTCGGGCTTCATCGCGCTCACGCTCTCGCCGATGATGTGCTCGAAGCTGCTTCGCCACGATCAGTCTCAAGGACGGTTCGGCCGCTTCGTCGACCGCACCTTCGACAGGCTGCGCCAGGCCTACCAGCGACGCCTCAGGGCGACGCTCGAGTTCCGCGCCTTGACCGCGCTTATTCTCGCGGGCGTGCTTGCGCTCACTGCGGTCATGTATCTTTCGACGCCGCAGGAGCTGGCGCCCGAAGAAGACCAGGGCATCCTCATCACCATCGTGAAGACCCCGCAGGTCGGCAACCTCGACTACACCGAGCAGGCGACCAAACGCCTGCTCGAAGAGATCAAGTCCGTGCCGGAGATGGAGCACAATTTCACCATCAACGGCTCCGGCGGCGTGCGGCAGGCCTTCGCGGGGCTCCTGCTCAAGCCCTGGGACGAACGCAAGCGCACCCAGAAGCAGGTGCTGGCCGACATGAGCCCGCGATTTCTCAAGGTGCCGCAGGCGCAGGTCCAGGCCTTCTCGCCGCCTGCGCTTCCGGGTTCGACCGGCGGCGCGCCAATGCAGTTCGTCATGCGCACGACCGGCGATTACGAGACTCTGGCGGGCGTCGCGCTGAAGATGCAGCAGGCTGCGCGGGAGAGCGGGCTCTTCCTGTTCACCGACGTCGATCTCAAATTCGACACGCCGCAATTCGTGTTCAAGGTCGACGCCGACAAGGCCAACAGCATGGGCATCAACATGGCCGACATCGGCAATGCGCTCGCCACCATGCTCGGCGGCAACTACATCAATCTGTTCAGCCTTTACGGCCGCAGCTATCAGGTCATCCCGCAGGCCCCGCGCGAATTCCGCCTGACTCCGGACTGGCTGACCCGCTACCAGTTGCGCACCAGGAACGGCGAGCTTGCGCCCCTTTCCGCGGTCGCGACCGTTTCGGACGAGATCCAGCCCAATGCGCTGACGAGTTTCCAGCAGCTCAATTCCGCGACGCTGTCCGGCGTGCCGTTTCCCGGCCACACGCTCGGCGAGGCCCTCGACTTCCTGACCGCGAAATCGAAGGAGATCTTCCCCGAAGGCTATTCCTATGACTTCGGCGGCGATTCGCGTCAGTACGAGCAGGAGGGCAACGCGCTCGTGTACGTCTTCGGCTTCGCGCTGATCGTCATCTATCTGGTGCTCGCGGCGCAGTACGAGAGCTTCCGTGACCCGCTGATCATCCTCATCGGGCTTCCGACCGCGCTTTTCGGCGCGCTTCTGCCACTCAACGCCGGCGGGTTCTTGGGATTTGCGAGCATCAACATCTATTCGCAGATCGGGCTCGTCACGCTGATCGGCCTGATTTCAAAGCACGGCATTCTGATGGTCGACTTCGCCAACCGCATGCAGGAGCACGGCGGCATGTCCAGGCGGGAGGCGATCGAACATGCGGCCGCGGTGCGCCTTCGCCCTATTCTGATGACCACGGCAGCCATGGTGGTCGGCGTGATCCCGCTCATCCTGGCCACGGGCGCGGGCGCGGCCTCGCGCTTCAACATCGGACTGACGATTTTCGCCGGCATGTCGATCGGGACGCTGTTCACCCTGTTCGTGACGCCGATGGTCTACACGTTCATGGCGCGCGATCACGCCGCGGTGATCGCAAAGGAGCGGGCCGCCGGTCATCTGGCGCCCGATTACGATCAGACGCCGGCGCCTTGAGCGCGGCGCGCTTGGCTCACGCGCAGGGGCCGCTGGACCCGGCGGCGCACCGACTTGAGCAGCGCGGCGGCCTGGCCCTCGGCGAAGAGTCGGCTCGGCAGGACGACGGGGACGGCGTCGCGCTCCCACAGATAAATGAGGCCGCCGGACTCCTCAGCCTCGATGCAGTCGAGGAACAGCAGCCTCCGGGCTTCCGACGCGCTCGTCTGCGTCACCCCGTCCGCTTCGATCGTCGTGGTCATCGGACCGGACATGCGGCGCTCGATCTCGAGGCGACCCCGCTTTTGCGCGCGCCAGATTCGATGATGCGCGCCCAGCCGCTGGATCATGAAGGCGGAGGCGGCGATCAGAATCGCGATCTCCGCCGCGCGCCGGGTTATGAATCCCGTCAGCGCCAGGATGGCGGCGAACAGCATCACGAGAATGAAAGCCGCGAGCGGCGCCTGATGGCTGGCCGTCAGGCCGCCCCGCAAGGCGGCGCGCAGCCCGTACCGGGCCGCAACCGCCTCGATCTCGGCTCGCTCCAGCGTAACCACGAACGGACCGTACGATTCGGACGCGTCCGCCGTCACTCGCCGGGCGCCTTGGCGTCGAGCGCAAGAGCGTGCAGGCCGTCGGCGAACTCCGCCGGCAAGAGATCGTAAACCATGCGATGTCGCTGGACCCGGGTTTGACCCGCAAACTTGCCCGAGACGATTTTCACCCGATAATGCGTGCCGCCGACCCCAGCCGCATGACCTGGACCCGTCCGGACCCCGGCGTGCCCCGCATGTCGGTCGGATTCGTCCACGATTGCGAGGTGCTGCGGCTCGAGCGCCTGTGTCAGACGCGCGACAATTCTTTCTTCCATAGTCACGTTTTCGCACTCCTGCGAGCCAGACCGAGACACTAGATACCCTAGGCCGGGGGTCGGCAGAACGCATTTTTCGCGAGCGGCTCGTCAGCCGCGAGCGACCGCAGAGGAGAAAGAGGGGCTTGCCCGATGACCACCGCGCTCATAAAGGTCATGACATGGATCTGAATTCTCCCCTGTTCGATCGCATTCGGGTGAAGCCGACTGCGCACGCCGCGGAAAAGCCGAAGGCCAGAGACTCCCTGCAGCCACCCGGGCTGCGAGGCGGAAGGCGTCTTCCGCGCCCCGAAGGGCCGAGAGCGCGAGGGGGAGTACTTCACGTTCTGCAAGGACCACGTTCGCGAGTACAACGCGACCTACGACTACTTCCGCGGCATGGACGACGCTTCGATGGCGAAGTTCCGCAAGGACGACGCGATCGGCCATCGCCCGACCTGGAAACTCGGCGATCGCGCCGCAGCCAGCCATGTGGACGAGACCGTCTTCGCCGAAGCGCGCGCGGCGCGGCGCCGAGGCGTGAAGGGCAAGGCGCCTCAGACCGAGGCGGCCCCGCGCTACAACGCGCTCGCCCTCAAGGCGCTGATGACCCTTGAACTCGACGGTCAGGCGACCCAGGCTAGGATCAAGACGCGCTACAAGGATCTGGTCAAACGGCACCACCCCGACGCCAACGGGGGCGACCGCTCTTCGGAAGACAAATTGCGCGAGATCATCCAGGCCTATAATTATCTGCGGGCCAACAAACTGGTGTGACGCGCGGACCTGCATCAAGGCTCAGACCGTTCGGCTTTGCCGCGGGCTGGTTTTGGTCAGGACGCTGGATTTGGTTTAGACAAAGCCGCGCCGGCTCGAGAGGACGGAGCGTGGAGGTTCGATGAATTCGAGAGAAACGCCGGCGCCCGGCGAAGCCACACCCGGCGTGCCCGATACCCGCGTCTCCGTGCGGAAGACCTTTGGCATTGATTCCGACATGGAAGCGCCGGCCTACGCCACGGCCGAAGAACATGTGCCCGATCTCGACCCAGACTACCTGTTCGATCGCGAGACCACGCTCGCGATCCTGGCGGGCTTCGCCTACAACCGCCGCGTCCTGATCACAGGCTATCACGGCACGGGCAAGTCCACGCATATCGAGCAGGTCGCCGCCCGGCTCAACTGGCCTTGCGTGCGCATCAATCTCGACAGCCACGTCTCGCGTATCGATCTCGTCGGCAAGGACGCGATCGTCCTGCACGACGGCAAGCAGGTGACCGAGTTCCGCGACGGCATGCTGCCCTGGGCGCTGCAAAACAATATTGCGCTGTGCTTCGACGAATACGACGCGGGCAGGCCCGATGTGATGTTCGTCATTCAGCGCGTGCTCGAAGTGTCGGGGAAGCTGACGCTGCTCGACCAGCGCCGGGTGATCCGGCCGCATCCCGCGTTTCGCCTGTTCGCCACCGCCAATACGGTGGGCCTGGGCGATACGTCCGGCCTCTATCACGGCACGCAGCAGATCAATCAGGGCCAGATGGACCGCTGGTCGATCGTGGCGACGCTGAATTACCTGCCGCACGACAAGGAGGTCGACATCGTCCTGGCCAAGGCGCACGGCTATCGCGGGCGCAAGGACGGACGCGACGTCATAAACAAGATGGTGAGAGTGGCGGACCTGACCCGCAACGCCTTCATCAACGGCGATCTCTCGACGGTGATGAGCCCGCGCACCGTGATCACCTGGGCGGAGAACGCCGAGATCTTCAAGGACGTCGGCTTCGCCTTCCGGCTCACCTTCCTCAACAAGTGCGATGAGCTCGAGCGCACCCTGGTCGCCGAGTTCTATCAGCGCTGCTTCGGGCAAGATCTGCCGGAGAGCGCGCTCAACGTCGCACTGAGCTGACCCGCGCGAGGACCAAACGATGGGGGCACGATCGGCGGAGAACGGAGCCGAGCGCCGGCGAAAGACGCGGACATGAACTCCTGGGCTCAATCCCGACTCGATGAGGCGCTGGCCGAGGCCTACGAGGACGCGCATGACGAGGCGTCAGGCCTCGCGCTGAACGCTTTTCCAGCCTCGCTTCCCTATGGGTATGCGGAGATCGTGGAGCGAGCGGTCGTATGGCCGTGCCCCCAAAGGTAGCAGCCTCAACTATGCGCGTGCTCGCAATCTCCGGCAGCCTTCGCACAGGCTCGACCAACACCGCCGCCCTGGAGGCGCTCGCCCATCTCGCGCCTGAGGGAGTCCGCGTACTGGTTTATCGCGACCTCGCGAGGCTGCCGCCATTCAATCCGGACGACGACGTGGAGGACAAGCCGAAGCCCGCGGCGGTCGAGGAATTGCGCGCGATCGTCGCGGCCTCGGACGCCATCGTGATCGCCGCTCCGGAATATGCCCACGGCGTGCCGGGCGCGCTCAAGAACCTGCTCGACTGGCTGGTGGCGAGCGAGACCTTCGCTGGCAAGACGGTGGCGCTGATCAACGCCTCGCCGCGCGCCTTCCACGCCCAGGGGGCCTTACGCGAGATCCTCGCCACCATGGCGGCGCAGTTTCTCACCGACGCCTTCGTGACCCTGCCGCTGACCGGCAAGGCGGTCGCCGCGGAAGAGATCGCGGCCGATCCAACCTGCGCCCGGCGGCTCACCGAAGTCCTCGAGGCGCTGACCGCGACGGCTCGCCGGGCGTGAGCCCGCCGTCCTTGCGCCCCGGCGCGCTTTCGGCCTAAGGGGTCGGAATGCATCACGACATCGTCCTCATCGTCGATTTCGGCTCTCAGGTGACTCAGCTGATCGCGCGGCGGGTGCGCGAGGCCGGCGTCTATTGCGAGATCCACCCGTTCTCGAAGGCGGCCGAGGCCTTCGAGGGTTTGAGGCCCAAAGCGGTGATTTTCTCCGGCGGTCCGGCCTCGGTTCCCGAGACCGGCAGCCCCCGCGCGCCGGAGTCGATCTTCAAGGACGGCGTCCCGATTCTCGCCATCTGCTACGGCCAGCAGACGCTCGCCGAACAGCTCGGCGGCAAGGTCGAGAGCGGCCACGCCGCGGAGTTCGGCCGCGCCGACGTCGAGATCGTCGAGGCCAACGCGCTGTTCGACGGCGTCTGGGAGAAGGGCGGCCGCTATCCGGTATGGATGAGCCACGGCGACCGGGTCACCCGGTTGCCGGAGGGATTTCAAGGTCTACGCCGTCTCGGAGAACGCGCCCTACGCCGTCGCTGCGGACGAGAAGCGGCGCTACTACACGACCATGTTTCATCCCGAGGTCGTGCACACGCCGGACGGGGCGAAGCTGATCGCCAACTTCCTGCACAAGGTTGCGGGACTCGAGGGCGACTGGACCATGGCCGCCTTCCGGGAAGAAGAAATTCTGCGCATCCGCGCTCAGGTCGGCAAAGCGCGGGTCATCTGCGGCCTGTCCGGCGGAGTCGATTCGGCGGTGGCGGCGGTCCTGATCCATGAGGCGATCGGCGACCAGCTCACCTGCGTCTTCGTCGACCACGGCCTGATGCGGCAGGGCGAAGCGGACGAGGTGGTCGGCCTGTTCCGCGGCCATTTCAACATCCCGCTCGTCCACGTCGACGCCGCGGAGGAATTCTTGGGCGCGCTCGAAGGGGTCGACGACCCCGAAGCGAAGCGCAAGACCATCGGGCGCCTGTTCATCGACGCGTTCGAGGCCGAGGCGCGCCGGATCGCCACCGACGGCAAGGGGCCGGTCGAGTTTTTGGCGCAGGGCACGCTCTATCCGGACGTGATCGAGAGCGTCTCCTTCACCGGCGGACCCTCGGTCACAATCAAGAGTCACCATAACGTCGGCGGCCTGCCGGAGCGGATGCGGATGAAGCTCGTCGAGCCGCTGCGCGAGCTGTTCAAGGACGAGGTGCGCGCGCTTGGCCGGGAGCTCGGCTTGCCCGAAAAGTTCGTCGGCCGCCACCCGTTCCCAGGGCCCGGACTCGCGATCCGCTGCCCCGGCGGGATCACGCGCGAGAAGCTCGACATCCTGCGTAAGGCCGACGCGGTCTATCTCGACGAGATCCGCAAGGCCGGGCTCTACGACAAGATCTGGCAGGCCTTCGCCGTGCTGCTGCCGGTGCGCACCGTCGGCGTCATGGGCGACGGACGGACCTACGACAGCGTGGTGGCGCTGCGCGCGGTCACCTCGGTCGACGGCATGACGGCGGACTTCTACCCCTACGACATGGCCTTCCTCGCCCGCGCCGCGACCCGGATCATCAACGAAGTCAAGGGCGTGAACCGGGTCGTCTACGACGTAACCTCGAAGCCGCCCGGAACGATCGAGTGGGAGTGAGGGGTTTCGGAAGCCTTGGAGGGCTTTGGGGAGGAATAGCGTAGGAAATCTTGGACCGTAGTATGCGCAGCCGCGAGACCACCTTTTTGCGGCGATCGTGTGTGCGTTGGGCTTTCGATGTCCGGTCGCTCGTCCTGATTTTCTGACAGCCAACTCCTACAGTTCGAAATATCTTGACAAAGGAACGAAACACGAACATCATAATGTTCGGTTGGGGAACGATTCCAAATGAACCTCCCGTTGGTCGAGATTTTCCGGCTTCATCCGCGCGGCGGAGGCGGGATCGCCTGCGACAAGGCTGGGGTCACGCTTGGGGCGGGTGAACTGGTGCGCGTCGGCGTCGACAGTTTGGGACGGCTGAATTGCGAAGTTGCGCCGCCTGCGGCGCTGGAGCGCGTTTTGGCCGCCGCCTACGGCCGCCAGCCGGAAGCCGTTGTCCTTCGCCTTCACAGCGGGCTACGCCGTGCCGCTGCGGCGTTCGAGGCTGGCGATCTTTGTCTAGCGGGCATCGAGACCGTATTGCTCAGACTGCCGGACCTGACGCGCTCCGCGCTGGAAAAGCTGGCGGAAGTTGCGAAGCTGGAGAAGTGGGGAACACCTTGGCAAGATCAGCCGCGCGTCCCCGCGGGACAGACGGGCGGCGGCCAATGGACGACGACTGGGGACGTCGGCGGTCCCCCGGCGGTGGGCGCCAAACCCGCGGCGAGGGGATCCGCACAAGATCCAAATCCTGGCCAAGAGCCTCCGCCGGTCGATGACGGCGTCTATCGACCCGGGAGCGGCGACGCGCGAGTCACTTTGACCGGCGGAGCGGAGGAGGAAGACCCATCGCGCCGATCAAACGGGCCGCCGGACGACTATACCCGTCTCGAAGACGTCTTCCCCGGCCTTCGCGACGCGCCCGGCCTGGCAATTCCCTTGGCTCCGGTCGACGGCTTTCTCGGCGCCAGCGCCCTTGCCGACGAAGCCAATCTCGATGCGACGATGGCTCAATATCGCCGACTTATGGCCGACATTAAACAGGTCGACCCGTCGTTCGCCGACCAGGAACTGCTACCGTCCGGCGGGATCGCCGCTCTCAGTTGGCAAGGACGCACGAACCTCATCAACGGCCTGCGCATGCAGCGGGCCGCCGACTATTATCGCGTCCTCGGCGAGGTTGGGCCGCTTCAGGTCGAGACGCTACGGTTTCTGCAAGGCGCCGTCGACGCCGCGTACGCGGATGCTGTGACCGTAGCGGACGCGGGTCGGCTTGAACCGCGGCTCTCGCGAGAAGAGGCAATTGGCAACAGGGTTGACGCCGAAGTTCGGCAGAACCTCAAAAGCCTATTCAACACCTATGGGATTCCCTTTGGCTCGGGCGAGCGCGTGACGGTCAACAATCGTGACTACCAGACCTCAGAAAACGACAGTAGCTACAGAATTCCGGACGCCAGGCTCGGCGATGTCGCATTTGACTGGACGCTTTCTCCCAAGACGATTAGCTCTCCGCAGATCCGCGGCTTCTTCCGCTCCGACTCACAGCCGCGCGCCGTGATCATTGTTCGGCCGAGCCAGCTGGGAGGTGACGGCGCTTACTTGCTACGGAGGCCATTCGATTTTCTGCTGGGAAGGTGATTCATGCCTCAAGTAAGACCTTACGTTCCAGGCAACGTTGACGAAGTCATTGATCAATTGAATCACATGCTACTCGGAGCGCCAAAATTTCAGGACAAGACCGGGTATTTTCCAAATCGCAACCTAGACTTGGATTTTTTACAATTAACTGGCGGACTTAACAACACCCGACAAGCGCTTGGCGAAGACCGCTACCAACAACTGATGCAAATGTCCGAGCGGATGCGGGCGCTGTTCGAGGCCGACCCGGACGACAAGACCGGGGAAACTTTGCAGGGTTGCAAGATCATCCATGAGATGGAGGACATTCTGAGACAAGTTCGGCGAACATCCTGACCGCGCTGACTGCGCCTCGTGTTGAATTCACAAGCCGTTCGAGACCGTTTGGGCCGACTTTGATTCTGTTGCTTCTCCGCAAGGGGCTACGATGCTCCTGGGACCTTCAGTGGGCGCACGATCGGCGGGAGCCGAGGGGTAAAATCAATGGTTCGTATTCGTCGACGTGCGACCGCTTTCTTTCGGGCAAACTCGTCGCCGCGTGCAGTAGCGATCGTTCGTCCAAGTCGACTTGGAGGTGCGTACTTGATTCCGCGGCCGACGGAACTCTTGGCTGTCTCCTTAATTGCAGAGGTTAGTCATGCGGACTGCAAAACTACGCATTCCAAAAGACATCCCGGAGTTGTTGGATCTTTTGAGCTCAATGCTGCTGTCGGCGCCAAAGTTCAAAGACAAGACCGGTTGGTTGCCATTTTTGAATTTGGAATATGTCTTTCGGCAATTGCACGAGGGGCTCAACCACAATCGGCAGACCCTTGGCGACGAGCGCTACCATCAACTGATGCAGATGTCCGACCGGATGCGGGCGCTGTTCGAGGCCGATCCGGAAGACAAGACAGGGGAAACTTTGCAGGGTTGCAAGATCATCCATGTGATGGAGGACATCCTGAGACAAGTTCGCAGTTCGGGGCCGACAGCAGTTACTTGATACCCCGACCCCACGATATTTTCTTACGAGGTCTCCGATGAGACCCGGGGGCCATTTCCGTCGATTTTGAGTCCTGCGTGAGGCTTAAAATGAACGCAACACCATACTCGGCGATGTCTATCCAAGAGCTTATCAAGCGCTTTGAGCAAACCCGCTTGGAGCAGTATAATACATACATAACTGACGATCGCGAGACGTACAATAATAATTATGCAATACAAGTCGCGATAACAAAGGAATTAAAGTCTCGCGGCCCCACTGCACGAAGGTCCCTGCTTGAACTGTTGCAGCATGACAACCCACAGGTACGTCTTCGGGCTGCCAAGCGTGTCTATCCGGTAGCGCGTGTGGAGGCTAGGTCGTGTCTTCAAGATCTCGCGTCGCCTCGATTGCCGGATCAATCACTTGCTGCGAGGATGACATTACGTCGCCTCGAAGGTTTTCCCGACTGCCTCGATGATTGAGTTTGAGATCGTTCGGGGACGCGAAAAATCGCAAGATCATCCATCAGATGGAATGCGGCAGAATGATAGAGCGGGAATGAGGAGGGAGACAATTTGTAACAGTAGATCAATGCCTTACCATGGCTCAATACAAGCGATCGCCATTTTCGGTATACATCCTGCCGGACGTCCGCAAACGTAACCTAAAATGTCGGTTTCACGGGTACGAAGATATTTTTCTCGCTATTCTAGATACGGCGTCAGCACCTCTTCGATCCATTTCATGAAAGCGCGGACTTGGCGCGACAGATTGCTCCGATGGGCTACGACGAGGGACACGGCGAGCGAGCGGCGACGAAAATCGGGCATGATCTCCACAAGCCCTCCACTCTCTAAGTATCGGCCGATCCCAAGGAGCGGCGCCTGAATGAGGCCAAGCCCGGCAAGGGCAGCGGCTTCGTAGGTCTGCACGCTATTGACGTGGAGCGCACCCGGCAACTGAAGCGTCGCGTAGCTGTCGCTGTGCCCATATTCCCATCCGATGGGCCTTGCGCCCGGCGTCGTCGAAAACTGAACTGTCCGATGTCCCTGACGCTGGAGATCTTCCAGCGATCGCGGAACGCCATGGCGCGCCAGATAAGCGGGGCTGGCGGCGTTTACCATGCGCAACAGGCCCAGCGGGCGGACAATCAGCGTCTCGTCTCGTATGGGTCCAAGCCGCAATACGCAGTCGAACCCCTCTTGAACCAGATCGACTTGCCGATCCGTGCTCGACACCTCCAGCTCTAGCTCGGGATGAGTATCCAGGAATTCCGGCAAGGCCGGCACGATCGTCGTGCGCGCCAGCTCGGTCGGCAGATCGACCCGCAAACGCCCGCGAAGCGCCACGCGATCGCTTGCGAACATCGCGTGCAGGTCATCGACTTCAGCAAGCAGATCGCGAGCACGGGCATGAAATGCGCGTCCATCCTCCGTCAACTGCACGCTGCGCGTCGTCCGGTGCAGGAGCCTGACGCCGACGTCTTGTTCCAGCTTCCGGACCGCCATGGAGGCCCTCCCCTTTTGGAGGCCCAGGCTGTCGGCCGCGCGGGTGAAGCTCCCCATGTCCGCGACCGTTAGAAAAATCCGGATGGGTTCGAGATTCTGCATTTCGTGCCTCAGGATTGTTCACAATATGGAGAACAGTGAGTTCGTTTGGCGAGAGTTTATCGTGTCGAATAGACACAATAACTTAAGCCTCGGGATTGGCCGAACCAATCGGAGAATGACAATGTCAGAGACCATCAACCTGCATCCCGCGCGCGAAACGTTGACCTTGCATTCCGCGCAGTGGGCCGGCCGGATAACGAGCGCGATTGTCGTTGTCGCTCTGGTGACAGACGGCGCGATTCAGCTTTTCGCGCCGGCACAGGTCGCGAGCATGTTGCAGGAAACCGGGTTCGCGATGGAGCTGACCCGTGTCGTGGGTCCGATCATCCTCGCCTGCGCCATCCTCTACGCGATCCCGGCATCCGCTGTCCTCGGCGCGATCCTGGCGACGGGCTTCCTGGGCGGCGCCATCTGCGCTCATGTCCGCATCGGTGAACTGGGGTCGCCGCCGGAAATCATTTCCTTGGCTCTGGGCGCGATGACATGGGCCGGCCTCTATCTGCGCGATCCCCGCATCCGGGCCCCTCTGCCGCTCAGCCGTTGAAACCAACAGGGGCAGTCGTCTGTCCCTGTACTCAGGAGAAGACACATGTTCTTGGTCATGGGAATCACGGGGAAAGTCGGCGGCGCAACGGCAGAACATCTGTTGGCGCGCGGCAAGAAAGTACGCGCGCTCGTCCGCAATCGCGAGAAGGCGTCAAGCTGGGCGAATCAGGACGTGGAATTGGTGGACGGCGATTGGAATGATGCGGCGGCCATCGAGCGGGCGCTCAAAGGCGTCGAAGGCGCGTTCGTCATGTTGCCGGCCGTCTGGGCGCCCTCGCCCGATTACAAAGAAGCAAGGGGCGTGATCGCAAACTATGTCGAGGCGCTCGCCAAGGCGGCGCCGCCGCGAGTGGTTGCGCTTTCATCGATGGGCGCGAACAGAAGCGGCGGGCTCGGGATGATCACCGCGTTGTCGCTTCTGGAGCAAGGTTTTCGAAATCTGACCTCGCCAATCGCATTTGTGCGGGCCGGGGGCTTCTTCGAAAACTTTCTTTACGGCTTGCAGGTCGCCAAGGGCGGAACGCTGCCAGTGACCTACAATCCGACAAACCGGAAATCGACCATGGTGGCGACGAACGACATCGGCGCGGAGGTCGCAACCCTTTTGACAGGGCCGCCATGGTCAGGACGGCGCGTCGTCGAGCTTGGTTCGATGGTCAGCGCGGATGAAGTCGCGGAGCAATTGGGCGAAGTCCTGAATCTCGACGTGACAGCCTTTGCTGTCCCCCGTGCAGGATGGGCGGAAGTGTTCGAACAATTGGGCGTCCCGAAGGGCCACACCGGACCCGCCGAAGAAATGTTCGAGGCCGTGAACGCGGGGTGGATGAGCCTCGGCGTCGAGGGCACAGAGCACGTCGCGGGTACGACCTCCGCACGCGATGTGTTCCAAGCTGCACAAAACGCCGCCAAGGCGTAAGTCCGCGACGGATCAGGCACGAGCGAAGGGCTTCGCCGGATGGCCACCCCTTCCGGAATATTCGGGATGCGTCCTCGTGGCGGAGCCGGAACGTCCTCGGCTCTGGACCAATGCCGGCCACGACATTGCATTTGTCCGAAGCGGCGCTGAGCGATGCCGCTGACCGTGATGAAGTTGCGATCAACCCCATCGTCTACCCCGAGATCGCCTCCAGCTTCGCCACGATGAGCGATCTTAACTGTCACCTCGGCGCCGACGCCTTGTGGAGGCTCCCGCTTCCCTACGAGGCGGGATTTGTCGCAGGTCGGGCGTTTGTGGAATATCGCAGGCGCGGCGTTCGGATGTCGCCGCTCCCGGATTTGGCGCTCACGCGGTTGTCTCTGGCATAGGTTTGCTCACCCCTGACGCTCGGCGATATGCGGGTTACTTTCCTGGGGTCTTCTGATTTCGCCGGCGTGAGGCCGCGTGTCGCAGGATCGCTCAGCACGCGGAAAGATTTCGAATTTCCACGCCGACCCCGCCACCGCGCGGTCGGCGACCGCCCTTTCAACGTGCACCCTACAACGCTCGCGCAAGCTTGGCCGCCCACCTTCCCTCCGCGCCCCATGACTGCGGCGCAAGAGGGGAAGCGAGCGCGAATCCATGTCGGTCACGGCACAGCCAGCAGCGCCCGCAGGCCGCGGCGGCAAGGACATCGGCTTCGCGGTCGGCATCATCCTGATCCTGTGCCTGTTCTTCCTGCCCGTGCCGGCGACGATGATCGACTTCGGGCTGGCGTTCTCGATCGCGATCTCGGTCCTCATCCTGATGGTCAGCCTATGGATCCAGAAGCCGCTCGAATTTTCGGCCTTCCCGACGGTGCTCCTGGTCGCGACCATCCTGCGGCTCGCGCTCAACATTTCGACCACGCGCCTCATCCTCTCGAGGGGCGAGGAGGGACCGACGTCGGCCGGATACATCATCGGCGGCTTTGCGCATCTGGTGATGGGCGGCGACTTCCTGATCGGCCTCATCGTCTTCGTCATTCTGGTGACGATCAACTTCCTCGTCATCACCAAGGGCGCGACCCGCATCGCGGAAGTCGGCGCGCGCTTCACCCTCGACGCCATCCCCGGCAAGCAGATGGCGATCGACGCCGATCTTTCGGCGGGCCTGATCGACGAGAAGATCGCGCAGGCGCGCAGGCGGGAGCTCGAAGAAGAAAGCGCCTTCTTCGGCTCGATGGACGGCGCCTCAAAATTCGTGCGCGGCGACGCGATCGCCGGCCTGATCATCCTCGCGGTCAACATCTTCGGCGGCATCGTCATCGGCGTCACCCGGCACGCCCTGCCGCTCGCCTCCGCCGCCGACGTCTTCACAAAACTCTCGGTCGGCGACGGCCTCGTCACCCAGATCCCCGCGCTCATCATCTCGCTCGCGGCCGGTCTGCTGGTCGCCAAGGGCGGCACGCGCGGCTCGGCCGACAAGGCGGTGATCGACCAGCTCTCGGGCTATCCCAACGCGCTCTTCGTCGCCGCGCTCCTGATGGCGGTGCTCGGCGTCGTGCCCGGCCTGCCTTTCCTGCCGTTCGCCTTGCTCTCGGGTCTGATGGCCTCGGTCGGCGTCGCCATCCCTCGCCGCATCGCCAAGGACGCGGCGAGGGAGGCCGCGCGCCGGACGGCGAAGGACGCTGAGGCCAAGGCCGAGGCGCGCGCCTCGATCAAAGAGCAGCTCAAGGCGTTCGAGATCGAGCTCGTACTGTCGAAGGAGCTGAACGCCGCGCTGATCCTGTCGCGCGACGAGATCGCTTCGCGGATCGCCAAGATGCGGCGGAAATTCGCCAGGGCATATGGATTCGTCGTCCCGGAGATCCGCCTGACCGACGACATCAAGGCGACCGCCAAGACCTACCTGATCAAGATCCACGGCGCGCCGGTGACGACCCAGGAATTGCGGGTGCGCGAGTGGCTCGTCATCCTCGGCGACGGTCCGAAGCCCGACCTGCCGGGCGAGGAGGTGCGCGAACCGGCGTTCGGCATGCGCGCTCTCGCCATCCCCGAGGCCTTTGTCCAGGACGCGCGGCGCGCGGGCTTCAAGCCGATCGATCCCGTTTCCACGCTGCTGACCCATCTCTCCGAGGTCATTCACCACAATCTCGCCCAGCTCCTGTCCTACAGGGACATGCGCGCGCTGATCGACCGGCTCGAACCGGAATACAAGCGCCTGCTCGACGAGATCTGTCCCTCGCAGATCTCGCAGTCCGGCGTGCTGGCGACGCTGAAGCTCTTGCTCGCCGAGCGCGTGTCGATCCGCAACCTGAACCTCATTCTCGAAGCGGTCGCCGAGATCGCGCCGCACGTGCGCCGGCCCGAAGCGCTCGCCGAACACGTGCGCATCCGCCTGGCGCAGCAGATCTGCGGCGATCTGGTCGAGAGCGGCGCGCTGAGCGTGCTCAGACTCGGCAACCGCTGGGACCTTGTGTTTCACCAGGCGCTGAAGCGCGACCCAAAGGGCGACGTCGTGGAGTTCGACATCGACCCGCGGCTGATGGAAGACTTTGCCGCCGAGGCGTCGACCGCGATCCGCAAGCGGATGGAGTTCGAGCCGGCAGTTCGCCCTCGTCACCGCGCCGGAAGCGCGACCGTATGTGCGCATGATCGTCGAGCGCATGTTCCCGACCTTGGCGGTGCTGTCGCAACTCGAGATCGCGCGCGGCTTCGAGATCAAGTCGCTGGGAACGATCTCGTGAGATCGCCCCCACCCCGTTTCCCGCATGGGGAGAGGGAAGTCTTGCCGAGAATTGCATGATAGCCGCCGCCGCACAGGGGCTGGCGCAGGCGTCGCTTTCGCCTCGCCTGTCGATTGGCGCGTTTCTACTGTTCTGCCGGATCGGCGGCTGTCTCATGCTGGCGCCGGGATTCTCGGCGAGCCAGATTCCGGTGCAGATCCGCCTGTTCGTCGCGCTCGCGGCGACGCTGGCGCTGATGCCGCTGCTCATCGACAAGGTTCCCGCCGCCGCGCTCGGAGACGATCCCGTCCTGACGCTGAGAATGATCGCGGTCGAAACGCTGATCGGCGGAATGATCGGCTTTCTCGCCCGCGTCTTTTTCGCCGCGCTCGAGACGCTGGCGTCCGGCGCCGCTCAGATGCTCGGCTTCTCCAATCCGTTCGGAGTTGAGATCGAAGCCGGCGAAGCGCTGGCGCCGCTCGCGACCCTGATCTCGCTTGCGGCGATGACGCTGATGTTCGCCGCCGATCTGCACTGGGAGCTCTTGCGCGGACTTGCGGCGTCCTACGACGTCATGCCGGTCGGCGCCGACTTCAATTCGCGGCTCGCGCTGCGCCAGGTCGTCGACGCCTTCAGCGAATCCTTCCGCCTCTCGCTCAGGGTCGTGTCGCCTTATGTGATCTACGCGCTGATCGTCAATCTGGCGATGGCGCTCGTCAATCGCCTGACCCCGCAGATCCAGATCGTGTTCATCGCCGCGCCGTTCGTCGTCGCGGGCGCGCTGGCGCTGCTCTACGCCACCATCAAGCCGGCGCTCGAGGCCTTCCTGATCGGCTTCGGCGCCTGGCTCTCGTCAGGGTAGAATGGATTGAGGCATGAAGAAGCGTGTGGAGTTGCTGACGCGTATCGGCAAGTTGGCCTCGCAAATGCACGCGCTCGGCAAGTGGCGGCTTTCGGCGATCGAGCGGCAACAGGCGAGCCTCAGCAAGGACCTCCGCGCCGTCTTCGAAGCGCTGGAGCGCGGCGATCTCGGCTATGGAGCGCGGGCGGCGCTGAGCGGCCCCCGAATCCACAGCCTGCAGAAGAAGCTCGACGCGCTCGCCAGCGAATCGGAACGGGTCCGGCGGGCCGCGCATGGTCATGGGATTCGAACCAAGCTCGCCGAGCGCGCCGCAGAGACGGCGGACAAGCTCTACCGCGAGCATGAGGCCCGCAAGGAACTCGCCGAACTCGTCGAGCGCACGCTCCTGCGACGGGACGCAAGCCAGGGGTAAGCGGCCGCGCCGAAGCTTTCCCGCGCCTGCCCTCGCGAAGCGCCGGATGCGGGCCTCTCGCCGAGGGATGCAGACCATGGCCTTCAATCCAACGTCCGACGTGGTTCTCGAAGTGCTCAACGCCGCCGATCCGGCGCGCGCCAGCATGGCCGCCGAACGACTGGCGGCGCTCGGATCGAGCGCGCCGACGCACGACTTCGCCGCCGACCTCGACCGGGCCGCCGCCGCCGCTACGACCCAGGCGCCGCCGGCCGAGCCGGAACTCGCCGACGCGCGAAATGCTCTTACCGACGCCGCCGGCGCGACCGACCCTGCGGCGCGGGCGAAGGTCGAGTTCGAAGCCATGGCGCTAAGCGCCTTTGTCGGCGAGATGCTGCCGAAGGAGTCCAGCGCTTTCTTCGGCCAGGGAACCGCAGGCGACGTCTGGCGCTCGATGCTCGGCGAACAGATCGCTCGGCAGATCGCCAAATCCGGCGCGCTGGGCATCAGCCGGCGGTTGTTCGCCACCCACGACCTTGTCGCCGCGGAGCGGCGGCGAGGCGCCGCAATGGCCGCGTCCGCGGTCGGATCGAGCGCCAACATTCTGTCCGCGCCGGCCGGCGCTGACATCGTGAACGGCGCGATTTGTCGGCCGCCCGGAGGCGCACGTGAAGCTCGACCGTCGCGCCGCCGACCCGGCCGCGGCGGTCGCGCTGCCGGTGGTCGAGCGCTTGACCCGTACCGTGGCGGCCGAAACCGAGGACATCGCCGCCGGCCGGCCCGCACCTTATGAGGTCTACGGCCAGCGCAAGAACCAGGGCCTGATCGAGCTCAACCGCCTCGCGCCGGCGCTGGCCCGGGCTCACGGAGCCCAGCGCCTGCGCGCCGCGCTCGTCGACCTGAACGCCGCCCTCGAGGCCAACAAGCGCGCCCTCGGCCTGCAGCTCCGGGCCTCGATCGCGGTCGCCGAGATCATCGCGCGCGCCATTCGCGACGGCCAGTCCGACGGAACCTACACTGCCCGGGCCTGGCGGAGGCCCGAGGAATGATCCGCTCGCTCGTGATCGCCGGGATCGCCGCGGGCGCGGTGGTCGCCGGCGAAGTCGGCGCGCGCCAGGCGCTGGTGTTCAAGGAGCAGCGGACGGCGGCCACGGCCGCGCGCGCCACCGAATCGCGCAAGACCCACGAGATCAACGTCCCGCGCATCAAGGGCGGCGCCGTCAAGGGCTACGCCGTGATGATGCTGAGCTACACGGTCGACCTCGGCGCGATGAGACAAGCCGAAATGGCCCCCGACTCGATCCTCGTCGACGAGGCGTTCCGCTACGTCTACGACGACGACACCATCGACTTCGACCATATCGACCGCTTCGATTTCGCCCGGATGAGCAGGGCGCTCATTCGTGCGGTCAACGCGCGGGTGAAGGGCGACGTGCTGGTCGACGTCGGCGTGCAAGAATTCACTTACGCGGCGATCGGGGACACCCACGGTCGGCCCTGAGGAGCGGCGTCCGGCCAGGCGGCGACATTCGCCTTTGCTTGACATAATTGACCGGTATGGGACGGCGGCCGGCGCGGGCGCCGCACGCGCCAGAACAAGGAATTGTCCCCATGTCGGACCTCGCTGCGGTCGGCACCGTCGTCGCGTCCTCGTTCGCCGCCTCCTTCGTCGAGGCGGTCGAAGCGCTGACCATCGTGCTCGCCGTCGGCTTCACGCGAGGCTGGCGGTCCGCGCTCGGCGGCGCGGGGGCCGGTTTAGCCGCGCTCGCGCTGCTCATCGCCGTTTTCGGCCCGCTCCTCGGCTACGCCCCGCTTCAGGCCTTGCAGTTCGTCGTCGGCGTCCTCCTGTCGCTCTTCGGCCTGCGGTGGCTGCGCAAGGCGATTCTGCGCGAGATCGGCGTCATCGCCAAACATGACGAAGAGGCGGCCTTCGCCAAGGAGACGCGCGCGCTCGACGCTGGTCCGGAGCGAGGCGCGAACGGCCTCGACGGGATCGCCGCCACGGCGGCTTTCAAGGCCGTGCTGCTCGAGGGGACCGAGGTTGTGTTCATCGTGCTCGCGGTCGGGGCCGGCCGCGGCATGCTCGCGCCCGCGATCGCCGGCGCCTTGGCCGCCTGCGTCGCGGTCGTCCTCATCGGCGCGGCGGTTCGCCGTCCCCTGTCGCGCGTTCCCGAGAACACGCTCAAATTCGTGGTGGGCGTAATGCTGTCGGCCTTCGGCGTG
Organism: uncultured Alphaproteobacteria bacterium; assembly: GCA_963748545.1. Lineage (GTDB taxonomy): Bacteria > Pseudomonadota > Alphaproteobacteria > Rhizobiales > Beijerinckiaceae > Roseiarcus. The sequence continues at coordinate 129,571 of CAVVJO010000051.1, read as the reverse complement.
TTCTGGACCGGCGAGAGCCTCGGGGTCGAATGGCCGGGAGCGGATCTCGCAATTCTTGCGCTGGCGGCGATGTTCCTGGGCGTCGGCGCAGCCCTCGTCGCGCTGCTGCGGCCAAACGTCGCGAGGGCGCTATGATCAAGGAAATCATCGGTCTTTTCGTGGACGACGAGTTCCTGGCGGCGGCGATCCTGATCGCGGTTGCGGTCGCCGCGGCGATCGCGTTTTCCGGCGTCGCGGAGCCCTGGTTTGCCGGGGCTTTTCTGACTGTCGCACTGCCGGCGGCGCTCATTCTGGGCGTTGTGCGAACCGTCCGCCGCGCTCGCCCGTGAAGCATGCTCCGGGTTTTTTTGCGGATCGCGTCGGCCACGTTTTGCCCCAAGAGTTGTGAGACAGGCTCGTCCATGTCCAAGGCGCTCCCGTCCCTGTTTTCCTCTCTGGTCGGCCGCGGCGCGGGGACCAAGCCCTTGGGGGCGGCGGTCGTCGCGCTCGGCGCGGCGCTCGCCGCGTCGCCCGCGGGCGCGGATCAGGCTTATCCGCCGGGCCTGTTCGAGAATTCGCCCGTCGTTCCGCCCGGACAGCCGACCGGCGAGCCGGCGCCCGGGCAGGCTTCCGGGCCGAACGGTCCCGCCGCCGACGCCGGCCCTCAGGGGTACGAGACGCCCCCCGCTCCGGGCTACGACGCGCCTCCGGCGCCGGGCTACGGCGGGCCTCCGGGTCCGTATGGCCCCGTTGCCGGGCGGCCGGACGTCTATGCGTCGCCGTCCGATTATTGCGCCGGGATCGCGACCCGGGTCTTCGGCAGTCTCGAGGAATTGAGACGGGCCCACGCCCGCTGCGATCGGGCTTACAACGCCCCTCCGCCGCCGCCGGGATATCCGCCCGCCTATTGACGGTCCTGCGCCCCTCGCCCCCTAAGGCGGCAGAAGGGGCAACGCACACTTGCTCTAAGCCGCCTGTTCCCGTGCGTGGCGCAGCACCGAGGCGACGCCGGTCAGGATGACGATGCGGCCGGTCTCGTCCTTGACCCGGATCTTGCACCCCGGCGCGTCGTGGCGCCGCGCGAGACGGGCGACCTCCGGCCAGGCGGCGCGCGCGTCAACGAGCCGCACCGCGCGCTCGGCCGCAACGACCGTCCCGTCCCTCAGCACTTCGAAGTCGTAGAGATGCATCCGATCCATCCGCGTCTGACGCGAACGCGCCGTCTCCCTCAACGGCGCGTTGGCGATCCCGCGCGGGGACCTCTGCGCCTGTTGGATTACGGTGGTGTGAAAAAGGGGTGGGCGAAATTGCGGCTGTTGAACCCGATGCGGTTGCGCGGGCGCGCAGCTGGCGCGCCTCTCGGTCCCACGAGAATGGGCGGCGAGACGCCGCCCCTCGAGGTCACGCCAAGCCGTGCTTGACCATGCTTTCCTTCTCCTGCGCCTTGAATTGCATGAAGCGCGGCAGGAACTTGTCCCAGTCGATGATGTGCGAGTTCGAGCTCCGGCCCGTCGATGCAGGCGTGCTTGCGCACCATCTTGCCGTCGATCGTCACCGGCACCATGCACGCGCCGCACATGCCGGTCGCGTCGACCATGATCGCGTTCAGGCTCGCGACCGTCGGCACGCCATAGGGCTTGGTGAGGTCGCTGATCGCGCGCATCATCAGCGGCGGCCCGATCGCGATCACTTCCGCGACCCTGCGGCCCTTGCCCTCGGCGTTCTCTCTCAAGAGCTCCTCGAGCGGGCCGGTGACGAAGCCCTTGACCCCGAACGTGCCGTCGTTGGTGGCGTAGATCACCCGGAGCCGGTCGCCGAACTCTTTTTGCAGCGCGTCGACCCGCTCGCCCTCGCCCGTCCAGAACAGCGCGCCCGCCGTGCGGAAGCCGGAGATGAGAGTCGCGTGGTTGCCGAGCTTAAGGTGGCTTCTCAGGATCGGATAGACCGGCGGCAGGCCTAACCCGCCGGCGCAGAACACAACGGTCTGCTCGCCCTCGTAGCGGTGCAGTTTACTCGGCTGGCCGAGCGGCCCGGCGATGCCGGTGAAGGCCTCGCCGACCTCCATGGCGTTGATGCCGATCGAGCTTGCGCCGACCGCCTGGATCACGAGGTCGATCGTGCCGGCCTTCTCGTCCCAGTCGGCCAGAGTCAGCGGAATGAGCTCGCCCTTCGGGGTCGGCAGCACGCGCACGAACTGCCCGGCCTTGGCCGCCTTGGCGATCATCGGCGAGCGGATCCGCATCTCGACGATCCCTTCGGCGAGATTGATCTTCTTGAGAATGGTCTGGGGCGCCCCGCTCAAGTCGGTGTAGCGGGAGGCGTTCTCGACCATGACTGCGATCTCGGATCTCGAGAACGGGATGTCCCCGACGATCTCCCGCGCGGCCGCCTGGCCGTCGCCCGCGGCAAGGACCGCGGTCGCGCCGCCGCGCGTGGCGTCGCCGCCGGAGTAGACGCCGTCGATCGACGTCTTCTGCGATCCGCCGTCGACCGTGATCGTCCCCCACTTCGAGGTCTTCAGATCCGGCTCGCTGTTCTTGATCAGCGGGTTTGAGGCGTTGCCGAGCGCCATGACGACGAGGTCGACCGGCATCGTCTCGGTCTTGTCGGTGGCGACCGGCGCGCGCCGGCCCGAGGCGTCGGGCGGTCCGAGTTCCATCACGTCGAGAATGGCGTGGCAGACATGCGCAGACTTCTCGCTCTCGAACGCGCGCGGCGAGCGCAGAACTTTCAGCGCGATTCCCTCCTCGAGCGCGTGATGCAGCTCCTCGACGCGGGCCGGCATCTCGGACTGCGTACGGCGATAGACGATGGTGACGATCCCGCCGAGGCGCTTGGCGGTGCGGGCCGCATCCATCGCGGTGTTGCCGCCGCCGATCACGATGACGTTCTTGTCCTTCACCTCCGGCAGCGGCGTCTCGTAGTCGTCGAGCCGCGCCTGCATGAGATTGACGCGGGTCAAGAACTCGTTCGCCGACATGACGCCAAGCAGGTGCTCGCCCGGCACATTCATGAAGCGCGGCAGGCCGGCGCCGGTGCCGACGAAGATGCGCCAGAAGCCGTTCTCCTTGAGGTCTTCGATGGTGGCCGTCTTGCCGACCACGAAGTTGGTGACGAAGCGGCCGCCGAGCAGGCGGATCTTGCGCACCACGTCGTCGATCAGGGTGTTTGGCAGCCGGAACTCCGGAATGCCGTAGCGCAACACCCCGCCGAGATCATGAAACGCCTCGAACACCGTGACCGGGAAGCCCTGCGACGACAGGAGATAGGCGTTGATGAGGCCGGCAGGACCCGAGCCGACCACCGCGATCGGCGGCTTCTCGGCCTTGGTCCAGGGGCTCATCCAGTTCTTCCAGCGCTCGGCGTCGGCGTTGGGGCGAACGATCTTCTCGCGCTCGGGCAGGAACCATTCGAGCTGGCCGATCTCCAGCGGCCGGCCGGAGAGCGTGCACACGCCCTGGCACTGCAGTTCCTGCGGGCAGACGCGGCCGGTGACGTCGGGCAGCGGGTTCAGCGACTTGATCAGCCGCAGCGCCTCGCGGAATTTCCCCGTGCCGACGAGCTGCAGCATCTCGGGAATATGGATCTTGACCGGGCAGCCGCCCTTGGGCTCGCGGCCGGGCCTCGGCACGCCGAGCTCGCAGGCCTTGTCCTCGCACTGCTTGTCGCGCAGCGTCTCCAGCCACACCAGAAGGTCGACCTCGCGGGCGCTGTAGCCGAGGTCCATGTAGCCGAGATAGCCCTTGTTCACGAGCTCGAAGTCGCGCGCCCGCTCTTCCGGAGAGCGGATGTACGGGGGGATGCCGTTCTGCCCGGGCCAGCCCTGCGACAGGCCCTTGAACATCGGGTAGCGGTCGCTGAGATGCCGGTCGATCGCCGCGATGAACTTGCGCTTGAACTTGAGCGGCACGTTCCAGATGAAGCGCAGCAGCAACGCGCTCATGTCGTCGTCGCGCAGCAGCAGGCGCCACAGCGTCTTGACGAACTCGGGGCCGAGTTCGTCCTGCTTGAATTCCCAGACGATCGCCTGGGTGCCGTCGTCGACGAACACCTGCCTCAGCGACTGGGGGCTCGCGAGCAGCCGCTTGCGCAGGAGCCCGAGCTGCTTCTGGAATACGTCGAAGGCTTCGGTGTGCTCGAGCTCCTCGACCTCGTTCTGGGTCGCCTCGAGCGCACTTGCCGCCTGCTGGTAGCGATCGAGGTCGGCCTCGAGGGTCCTTCCCGTCTCAATGCTCATGGACGATCTCCGAATCGCAGTTGGCGGCGACGCGGGCGATCCTCGCCCTCAGTTCCGGCGTGACCTTGACGCGCGCCAGCGCGCCGGCGATCAGGCGACCGACCTCCTTGGCCTCGCCTTCGACCACGATCTGGGCCTTCTCGAACAGCTCCGGGATCTCCTGGTAGCAGGTCTTGCAGTTGGAGCACTTGGCGACGTCCTCATCGGCCAGCGACACCGGCGGCCCGCCATCCCCCGCCAGCGCCGAAGCGGGCGCTGCGGCGGGGGCGGCCGCCGGCGCGGCGCCGATCAGCCGCGTCACCGGGCCCGAAGGCGCGGCCGGCGCAAAGGCCGCGATCGGCGGCGCCTTGGACGAGGCGGCGAGCTCGGACATGGCCCGCGCGATCGAGTCGATCGAGGATTCGCGCGCCTCGGTCGCGTCCTTGAGCTGCAGTCGCAGCGCCTTGAGCTCGATATCATGCTCGTGGTCGAGCTTCTCCACATCGAGGCCCGCCAGCACCTGAAGGCTGCGCCAGTTGCGCCGACGTTCGCGCACCAGATGAATGATGTCCTGCGAGACCTCGACCTTGATCAGCTTTTTCGCCTCGTCGGTCGACCAGACGAACGGCGTCTTGCCCTCGCGCTCCGCCGGGCTGAGGTCGATGTACTCATGGACCGGAACCCCGACGGCGTCGGACGCGAGGCGATGGAAGTGCTTGCGGAATTGTCCCTCCGTCAGCGCGAAGCTCGCCGGCGTCATCGGCGCGGCGAACAGCTTGGTTGCGCCGTTCTCGACATGCTCGATCGTGCCGGTCGCCCAGTCCTTGTCGACGTCTGGGTTGCCCTCGAGCGAGAAGCGCTCGTGCAGGCTCGCGCCGCGGCGCGGATCATGCACGAACACCGGGTTCATGCGGCTCACCACCGAGAGCCGCGCATGACGGCTGGCCTCCGGATCGGCGATCCCCTGCTCGCCCTGGCACGGCGTGTAGACGTCGAGCACGGCGGGCGACTCGTTGTGGTTGAGGAACTCGACCACATGCTTGAGGAAATGGCCCTGCAGCGCCGCGGTGCTCTGCACCACATAGACGTTCGGGTGGAAGGCGGCGAGGAGCGCGAGCTCCTTGCGTTCGTCCTGCTTGCCGTGGTGGGCGCCGCCGTAACGCGCAAGATCCGAGTCCTGGGCGGTGAGGCTCGCGGTCGAGGCCTGCCCGCCGGTGTTCGAATAGGCGCCGGTGTTGAGCACGACCACCTTGATCGGGGTCGAGGTGCTGAGCACCCGCGACAGCGCGCCGAAGCCGATGTCGTAGGTCGCGCCGTCGCCGCCCATGCTGATCACGGTCGGCATCAGGCCCATCTCCTCCTGCGAGAAGTCGGCCCAGCTCAAGGTCCGGAAGAACCGGTCGTGCACCTCCGGATCGTACTCGTCCTCGAGCTCGAGGTGGGCGATGCGCAACGCGCGAACGTCGCCGTTCGCCTCGGCGCCCAGCCCCTCGAATATGCCCTTGGCGACCGCCGGCGTGTCCTGGAACAGGCTGTTGACCCAAGGATCGTTGTAGGGCGTGAACGGGAAGGTCGAGGCGTAGACGCTGCTGCAGCCGGTCGCGTTGGCGATCACCGCGCTCGCCGGCCCGTGCCCTCGCGGGCCGCTCTCCAGGAGGTAGAGGCGCTTCTCGAGCGTCGCGATCACGTCCTTGATCCGTTCGCTCCGATGCGGATCGCGCTCTGTGTCCTCGACCGTCTTGAGCTTCACGCCAAGCTTCTCGATCAGGCTCTCAACCTCGCGGATGTGACCCTTGCGCCGCGAGTTGTGGATGGCGTGGTTGGTGCTGGTGACGAGCCGGATCGCCGTGACCTCGCCGCAGCCGCGGCAGGCGCCATGGCCGCCCGTGGTGGCGTAGTAATTGTTGCGGTCGAGCATCAGGCGCTTGGTGTCGCCGTCGTCGGTGACCGCGCCTTCGGTGTATCGCGCCGGCGTGTTGGGCAGCCGGCTCAGGAAGTCGAAGCGCGTCTGAAGCGTGTCGAGAAGCGCCTCGTCCTGGTCGCGCGCGACCAGCGCGTGCGGGCCGCAAACGTCGATGCATTCGAGGCAGCCGGTGCATTTCCACGGATCGATCGTCGCGGAGTAGAGGCCGCCGCTTCCGGAACGGGCTTTCTCCATGGCGTCGAAGAACGGCCGGGTCTTGGCCACCGGGAAAGTCGAAAGCGCGTTGGCGAGACGCGCCAGATGGCCGCGGGTGACTGGACTCTCGACGTCGAGCGACTCGGCCGCCTTGCGAACGATCTCGTGGAACGGCGGAGGCCGCTTCTCGTTGCGGTAGACTTCGCGCGCCGCGTCGGCGATCGGAGAGACCTCGCGCCGCAGCGCCTCCTTCTGACTCTCGGCGATGTCGAGCTGCTTGATGGCGGTCGTGAGCAGGTCGCGGAAGTCATGCACGGTGTTGGGAATCGCCGCGTCCGGGCAGACGAGCGCGCATTCCATACAGCCAGTGCACAGCTCTGCGATGAACTCCGGCACGGTGCGGCGGAACAGGCCCTTGTCCTTGAGCGCGGCGCTTCCGGCCGGTATGAAGAGACCGGTGCCCGGCAGGACCGGCGCCTCGGCGATCGACCCATCGCGGAAGGCCGAGCCCATGACCTCTTCGAAATACTCGGAGTCGAGGAAACCCGACGGCGCCGGCGAGCCCCCGGCGCGGCACATCCCCGCGGAAAGCGCGACGGTGAAGTTGCTCTTGTGCGCGGCGGCTTTTTCCGCCTCGACGAACTCCGGCTGATTGTAATCGAGCCGGCGGGTCGCCTTCAGGCCGTCGCGGATCACCGCCATATTGCCTTCGACGACCGGGCCGCCCTTGGCGCCGAACTTCTTGGCGATCTGGGAGCGGATCTTGTTCAGGACCGCCTCTTCCGTCGCGCCTTCGGTGACGCGCTCGAAGCTTCCGCAAACCGCGCCGATGAAGGCGATGCCCATCATGCGCGTCTCGAGCTCCGCGCTCGGAGCGTGTTTCTTGGCGACCTCGAAGGCGTCGATGAGGAAGACCTTGATCTTGCGGTCGCGGATCGCCTTGCGCGCCTGTTCCGGCAGCTCCTTCCAGACCGTGACCGGATCGAGGTTCGACTGCAGGATGAACGTGCCGCCTTCGCTAAGGCCCCTGAGCGGGTTCGAGTGGCTGAACACCTTGTGGTCGGGCGAGACGACGAGTTCGACGTCCTCGAGCTCGGCGTTGGTGATCAACACCGGCTCCGGGCTCAGCGTGATGTAATAGTTGGTCGGGGCGCCGCTCTTTTCCGAGCCGTACTTCGGCGCGGCCCGGGAATGCAGATCGAGCGCGCCGGCGAGAATGTCGGTGAGGAGCTTGCCGGTGGCGATGGTGCCGTAGCCGCCGACCGAATGGAAGCGGATGCGGAACGCCGACTTCGGCAACAGCACCGGGTTCGGCTCGGTCTCGAGCGCCATCAGTTCGGTGTCGGGATAGGCGGCCCTCAGCTTCGCCTGAAGCTCGGCGAGCTTCGAAGTCGGATTCTTGGCGTAGAACTGCGAGCCGAGATAGACGAACGGCGCGTTGCCGGTCTCCATGTTCTTGAACGCCGCAACGAGGTGGCGCGGCTGCAAATCATGCGCGCCGAGGCCGAAAATCGCGGTCGTGATCTTGGGCGGGTTGGCGAGCGGGGGAATGCCGGAGTGGCGTTCGCTGTCGACGTTCTCGTGCGCCTTGAACAGGGCCTCGCGAACGAAGGTGGTGAGCGCGGTCACGTCCGAGCGCTCGAGGACGGTCACCGCCTTCTTGCCGGCGAGCGCGGCGACGAGTTCGGCCTCGGGGAACGGCTGCAGGAGCTTGATCGAGACGACGCCGACCTTCTTGCCTTGAGCGCGGAGATGCGTCGCGACGGCCTGCACATCGTCGGTGACCGAACCAAGGCCCACCATCACGTAGTCGGCGTCGTCGCACATATAGGTCAGGACGGGCGCGTAGGCGCGGCCGGTGAGCGCGCTGTATTCCTTCATCACCTCGCGGGCGATATGCGGCACCTCGCTGACGAAATGGGTGCGATGGTCGACGGACCCCGCCTGGAAGTCGGGCTGGTTCTGCACGCCGCCGGTGACGCCGGGGTTGTGCACATCGACGAGCGCCGGAACGAGCTGGCGCGTGCCCTTCTCGTGGGCGTTCAGCCACTGGCGGCGCCACTGCGCGCGCAGTTCCTCGGGCACGAAGGCGAGCGTGTCGCCGATCAGGGCGCCGGCCGAATCGGTCTCGATCGCCGCCTCGTTGGCGGTGAGGAAATCGCGCAAGCCGCGCATCGCCTCCGGCGCGAATTCGTCTGCGGTCCGCACAAGATACTGGCGCAGCTGGAAGACTCGGCCCTTGGCGCCGAACAGCATGGCTTGCGCGACCGTCGGGCATGGGATCCGGCTCGCCGGATCGCCCAGGAACTCGCGCAGAAGCTCGGGCTCGGGCATCCGCGCTTCCGACAGCATGTGGCTGGTGGCAAATCCGTCCATGGCGTTGGCGACTGGGATCAGCGACAGCGCGCTCAGCCGATAGGCAATTGCGGCAAGGTCCGCCGCCTCCTGCGGATTGCTGCCGAACAGCACGGTGTAGCCCGACTGGAGCAGCGCGTAGACGTCGTCATGGCCGGCCATGACATTGAGCGAGTGTTTGGAGACGACGCGCGCTGCGACCTGCAGCACGAACCCGCCGACCTTCTTGCCGACGGTGACGTAGTGCAACTCCATCCCGTAGAGGATGCCCTGGCTGGAGGAGGCGTTGGAAACATACTTGCCGCCGGTGAGCGCCGCTCCGAGGGCCCCGCTCTGCGCGGAGTGCTCGCCTTCCGGCTCGAAGAAGAACGGGTGCTTGCCCCAGACGTTGATTCCGCCGTTGGCGCGGAACGCCTCATAAATTTCGGAGATCTCGGTGGAAGGGGTGATCGGATACCCGATCACGCCGCCACAAGCGCGGCTCATAACTTCGGCTACAGCGCCATTGCCATTGATGACGCTCTCAACGCCTGGAAATTTTGCGGTCATGTGTTCCCTGAGGATCGGCGTGTCGCATCCTCACCACGACGGAGCTTTCTTCCCTTGATCAGGGGCGCCGACGTCAAGCGCGTCGCTCAGGCAGGGACGCCTATCGTCACACCGTCCTGGTCCCGCGAGCGTGGGTGCGAACCCCGGTGTCCTCCTCCTTCTCGTTTTGGTTCTTCGTACCACGGGAAGGAATAGCCCCATTTGCGACTTTCGTCGGCGCGCAAATTGTCGCGGGGCGCCCTTCAGGCGCACAACGCCGTCTAATGCCGCTCAACCTGCGATCGAGAGGCGTGTATCGCCCTTTCGACGCCGCAGCCGCTTGTCGCCACTCGCCCCGCGAGCGCGAACGCACGGCCCAGCCTCCCCGAAAACATGGCCTTCGAGTTCGCGAATGCGGCGTCTGGAAGGTCGAATCGTAAGGGCGCAAGGAGGCTTGCGAATTGATCCGTCTCAATTTCAGGAGGGGCCGTGGAATTGGACGCTGCGACCAGCCGTCGCAGCGCGCGCCCCGGGCGAGCGGCCGTTCGAACGCCCCGCATTCGATCGAGACGCGCCCGATTCCCGTCCAACGCCCGCCACATGCCATCGGCATGGTCGCTCCGCGCCCGCGGTTGGGCGCTCTTCGGAGAAATGCATGCCGCATCACGACACGGTCGCCCTCACGGGGACCATCCTCAACGTCTTCGCTCACCGGTTCACCCTGAAGTCCGACGGCAAGGTGCGCCTCGCCGATCTCGGACCCAAAGGCGCGGAGGCCTTCGCCCTCTCCGAGGGGCTCGAGGTGACGCTCAAGGGCGAACAACGACCCTCGGAAATCAAGGTCGCCGAAATCGCCGCGCGCGGCGTCTCGCCGGTTACGATTCATCACAAGAAGCCGCACCATGGTCCGGGCCATCCGCCGCCGCATCATGGGCCCGGCCATCCTCACCCTCATCATCCTGACGCGGATCCGAAGCTTGCGCTGCGCGCCGCAAAGGCGGCGGGCTGGACTCCGAAGGGGGAGCCGCAGCGCCGTCCCAGGCATTTCGAGGTGCTAGCGCGCCAGGGCGACGGTCCCTGGACTGAGCTTCACGTCGATCTCGACGGGGACGTCACCAAAGCGAAACCGCTCCCGCCGCACGGCGGAAAGTGGGCGGAAGCGCTTCGCTGACCAAAGCGAGAGGAACGCGCAGGCGGGGTTCCTTCTGACCGCCTGCGCGCCGACGCCGCGCGCTACAGGCAGAGCGCGCGGGCGCTTTGGGTCCATCGGCCAAATCCGCTCGCGACCATGTTGCGGATGACGGCGCAGACATAGGTTCGCTCGGCCTGCGGGTTGCCCGGCCCGGCGTTGTAGCGCGCGACCGCCAGCGTCCAAAAACCCGTCTCGGCCTTGAGGGTCTTGAGGAAGCGCGCGGCGTAATCGACGTTCTGCGCCGGATCGAACATGTCCGCGAGCGAAGCGAATCGGCCGCCATGGAAGCGCACGTTGATCTGCATGCAGCCGACGTCGATGAAGCGTGCGCCTTGCGTCCGCGCCGCGGCGAACCGCGACAACGCGTCAGCCAGCGTCTCCGAATGAACCTCGCGCCCGTCGACGTTCATGTCGTAGGGGCCAAGCTCGCCCGCGCGCCCCGTCTCGGTGAGGCCGACGGAATAGAGGACGTTAAGCGGCACGCCGGTCGCGGCCGCCGCGCGCGTCATCTCGCGCTCGCAGGCGAGCGAGCCCGCGGACGCACAGCTCGCCTCGACAAGGCTAGAAGCGAGAAGCCCCGCGGCGAGCGCTGCGCGGATCGCCCGCATCGCCGCGCCCCTCCTGTCGCGCGCCGCCCTCGCCCTCGCCTGCGGATTGACCTGCAGCGCCTTTCGCATCGCTTGCGCCCGTCTCCTGGATAATGAGGCTCGTCACCGGCTGGCCGATCGCCGCGAGCCGCTCCGCGATCGCGTCTCGCGCCCCTTCGATGGTCGCCGCAGTCTCGCCGCTCGCCGCGCGGACGACGACCCCGAGCTTGTCGCCGGCGAGGCGCACCGTCATCGTCACGTCCTTGAGGCCGCCGGGGCCGAGGTCGAGGTCGATCTCGCGGACCTTCCCGGCCGCAGGCGGCGGCGAGGACGCCAAAGCGCGGGTCTGAGGGACCGCCTCCGCCGGTTGGGCCGCCGTATCGGACTGTAAGGCGGCGACCTGCGCCGGCGCCCCGCCGAGCGATGCCGCGCCCGCCTGAACTGCCGGCTGGGCGCCCGCAAGCGACAGGCCGGGTCCCTGCCCCGCGGCGCGGCCCGTGTCGGGCTCCGAATCGCCATGCGCTTTGATCGGACCGGACGTCGACGCGATAGCCGGGGCGCCGGCGGGTCGGCCCGTTGCAGCAGGCGCGGGTCCGGATGCGCCGGACGGTGGGAGCGTAGCGCTTTGCGGGGCGCCAGACCGCGTCGCGGCCCCCCTCGACGGCCCCATGCCGGCAGGCGCCCCCTTGGAGGCCTGGCCGTCCGAGGACGCGGCGCCATCCGCCGCTCCGGTCCGCCTTGCGGCCGCAGCGCCCGCATTCGCGGGATTGGCGGGCGACGCCGCCAAGGTCCGCTCCGCCAAGGTCCTCTCCGATAAGACCCCGGCGGATCGCCCATCGACGGCCGCCTCGGCCTCGCCAGGCGTCAAAGCGGGCTTGTCTACGATAACTGGGGTCTCCGCGGTCGAAACGGCGACGCTTGAAGCGGCCGGGTCCGCCAACCCCGCCGGGGCGAACGCTGCGGGCCTGGCCGCACTCGGCGCGAGATAGGACCGCTCCGCCAACAGTTTCGCGCCGACCCCAGCTGCAGAAGGCGTCGTTGCGGCGCGGGCCGGGTGCGCCGCATCCGCCTCGGTCCTCTTCGATGCGGTCGACGCCGCAATTTTGCGCGAGCCGTCTTCGCCCGTCCCCGCCGCGCTCACTTCGTGTCCCGGAGCCGCGCTCGGGGCCGCCGGCGCGACCGCCATCGAGGCCAGCGCGCCTCCGATCAGGGCCGCGCGCAAGTCGGACGACGTCTGGGTCTGAGCCGCGTCCGAGGAATCGCCGGATGCGGATTTGCCGTCGTCGTCGGTCGATCGCGCCCGGCCGTCGCCGGCTCTCAGCGCGTCGAGCGCCGCCGAGAAGCCGCGAGCCGGGTGGGTCCGAGCGTGGCCCGGAACTGGGGGCGTCGCGGCGGGCGCCGCGTGCGGAAGGGCGGAGGCGATCGCGGTCATGGGGGCCCCTCGCCCGCGCCTGGGGCGGCGAGGCTCACGGTCCGCCGCAACGCCTCTTCCGCCTCTGCGATCGTCGGAGGGTCCGCTTCCGGCTTGACGTCTCCAAACGCCGCCTTCGCCTCGGGGCCCGCCGCGGCGGCCGGGGCCGTGCGCAGTTGCGCCGCGACGCTGCGCGCCGCCGCCCAAAGCGCCGCATCGGAGCGTTCGAGCTTCGAGACCGCGATCCCCCGGAGATCGGAAACCGCCCCGTCGTAGGCGTCAGAAAAGATTCGGCCGGCGTCGAGATAGAGGCGGCCGCGCGCCTCGTCCGGACCGCCGGGAGACACGCTTCGCAACACCTCGCCCGCGGTCGCCGCGGCGGCGTCGAACCGGCCGTTCAGCGCCGCGGAGCGGGCCAGGGTCAAGAGAAAGTCGCGCCGGGCGTCGGCCGTCAGGCGATCCGAGGCGTCGGACAAGAGCCGGTAGTTTGCGGGGTCGTCCGCGAGCCCCGTTCGGGCGATCTGCTTTGCGAGGTCATGAAAGAAATTCGGCGCGTAGAGCGACGACGAGAAACGCTCGGCGTATTGCCGCGTGAGCAGGGCGACCCGCCGGCCGTCGCGCGCGTCCGCCAGAAGCATGATCTCGCGCCTTAGCGCGGCCTCCTCGACGAGGCCGCCCGGCGCCACGAGGCGCGCCCAGTCGAGATCGGCGATCGCAGCCTTCGGGTTGCGCTGGGTGTTGATCACAGAGCGCGCAAAGGCGACCGGCCCCGCGATCCGCACATCCAGAGCGGCGAGGTCGAGGGGAGCGAAGAGTTCGAGCGCGTCGGCCTCGTGGTTGGTGACATAGGCGAGCGCGCCGCGCGCGAGCGTCCGCTCGGAGGCGCCGAGGGCGTCGATCTTTCAGGAGTTGGACCACCGGGGCGACCGCGCCGCCGCTCAAGATATAGACGACCAGCGCGCCGGTCTCGCGCCGGCTTGCCAGGGCGTCCGGCCTTGCGCCAGCGATCGCGTCGGCCATCGTCTTCAGTTCGGCCATTTCGGCCGGATAGGCGGACTTGTCGCCTTCGGCGATACGCGTCTGGAGGCGCTGCAGGTCCTCGGCCATCGCCGAAAGCGCCGGCGGATCCGCCGGTTCGGGACGCGCGGACAGGGGCGCGGCGACCTCGACCACCCCCAGCGCCAGGCAGAGGCCCAGAAGCCGCAGAACGAATGGGAGGGGCGGCGTCTCGCCGCCCTCTATGGCGCCGGAAGGACGCCCGTCATTGGAGAGGCTACGAGCCGCGCGAGACGCGCGCCTTCCGCGCAACAGCCCCGTCACGGCTTCGCCTCCCGCACCAGGATCTCGATTCGGCGATTCTCCGCCGCCAGGGGATGGGCCGGATCCTTCAGGCGATGATCGGCAAAGCCTTCGATGCGGTCGAACCGTTTCTCCGGAACCCCGCCGCGATTGAGCATGTAATAGGCCATCTGGGCGCGCGCCGCCGAAAGTCGCCAGTTGTCGTAGGTCCCCGAGCGATACGGCCGAGCGTCGGTATGACCGCGCACGACGATGGCGCCGGGGATCGCTTCGAGGCTCATGGCGATCGCGTCCATCATCCGCACGACTCGCGCCTGCGGCTCGGCCGAGCCGATCGGGAACATCGAGAAATTCTGCCGGTCGGTGATGCTGATGAGAAGGCCATCGTCGGCCGCCTCGACGGCGAGTTCCGGGCCGGGGACCGACTGGAGCTCGGGGCCGAGACGTTTGTTGATTTCGGCGAGCAGCGCCGCCGCGCGCGCTCGGGCGGCCGCCGCAGTCGGCGGCTTGATCTCTGCTGGCGGGGGTTCGTCCTTGGCGGCTGTCGCCGGAACGACGCCGGTCAACCCCGCGTTCGGCGCCGGGGCCGCGCCTCCGCGCTTGGCTGCGTCCAAAAGACCGCCGGCCGCCGGCGCTGACGACGGCGCCGCCGGGCTGGCCACGGCGCTGGCGGCTTGCGGCGACGGCGGCGCGCCGGGATCGATGGTCTCGGCGTTCATCGCCTTGTCGCTGCCCAGCGGCCGGAACGGATCGCGGAACGCCTCGTCCGCGCTCGGGCCGACCTCCCCGTACCCCTTCAACGCCGCGTCCGGATCGACGCGCGGCCCGGGCGGCGGGTTGCCGGCGATCTTGTCGAGGCTCGCGCGCGGGTCGCTGAACAGCTCCGCCTCCGACATCGATGGATAGGGATGCGCAGGGTCTGGCGGCTCCTTCGGGTCGAGCTTTCCCTTGTGCTTCATCTGCGGATCGCCGGGCGTCGCTTCGGGCGTCTCGGGCACCTTCCCACGCGCGGCGTCGCCCTGGTCGGAGCGTGACTTCTCGCCGTTGGGGGCCCCGGAATCGGCGCCGGGCGCATCGGTGTCCTGCTCCGGCGCGCCGCGAATGCCCTTCTGCGCCTTCGCCGGCTCCTCCACCTTCACCGGATTGAAGTAGCGCGCGATCAGCGTCTTGGTGTTCTTGTCGGTGGCGCTGATGATCCACAGAACCAGGAAGAAGGCCATCATCGCCGTCATGAAGTCGGCGAAGGCGATCTTCCACGCTCCGCCGTGATGGTCAGCCCCGTGCGCTGCGCGGTTGCGCCGGACAATGACGATTTCCGGGTGTTCGCCGTGCATCGGGCTCAGGCTTCAAGCGAGGCGAGCAGGTCGGCCCAAGGCTTGAGTTCGGTGGCGATCCGGGTGGCGTTGCAATCGACCGTCGCCTCCACGCCCCCGTCTTCGACGAACTCGATCTTGGCCGGCAGGTCGGCGAGCCGATCGCGCAGCAAGCTCAGGACCGCCTCCGGGCCTCGCACCGTGATCAGGCCCGGGCGCGCCCTCGGCGAGCCGCGTAATGGCTTTGACGAGTTCGACGGCCGCGTATCGGGCGACCTCTTTCGCCAGGAACGGCAGGAGAATGCGGGCGACCGCGGCGCCGACATTCGACCTCGACCTGAGCGAAGCCCGCACGGATCGCGCCGTCGAGCTGGGCGTACTCGTTGAGCTGGAACTCCAGCCGCTCCATCACGCTCTGTTGCTGCAGGGCGGCGCGTTCCGCGGCGAAGCGCTCCTCCGCCTCGACGCGTCCCCGCGCGACGCCCTCGTCATAGCCGCGCGCGCGCGCCTCCTCGAGTCCTGCGCCATCTCCTCCGCCTTCGCCGCCTCGCGGGCCGCGAGCGACTCGCGCTGAGCCGCGTCGACCGGCGCGGGCCTTCGCTCCCACAGGGGCGCGGCGGCTTGTCCGGGACCACCGACCTTATCGCTCCCACGGCATTTCCCGCGCGTTCGAACGCTGCGGGCGAGCGCTGCTCGATCGCCTGAAGGCTTTGAAGGCTGCGCGGACGAACCAGCGAGGTCTCCCGTCGCGGCGACTGGCGCTCGCCCGGGGCGGGTCCGATGTTGTCGAGATAATCGGCGATCGGCACTGGCTTCATCCGTTGCCTCCCTGACGTATCCATTGCTTGAGAATTGTGGCGGCGCGCGGCTCGTCGAATTCGACAAGCCTGAGCAGCTTGCGCTCTGGGCCGTTGTCCCGCCGGGCGATCAGAGCTTCGAGGAATTCGTCGCGCTCGGGCTCGGTTTCGATCAGCAGGTTCTGCGGGACATCGGGCGCGACGCGGGCGAGGCGATTGTCGGATTCGGATCCGCTAGGGCCGCCGGCGGCGCGAGCAGCATCTTCAAGCCCGGACGCAAGCCGAACCCGACGAGCATTCCCGCGACCAGAACGATGGCGCCGGCGTTAACGATCGAGCCGGTCTGCCGCGCGACGATTTCGAGCAAAGACGGTTCCGCCGCCGGCTCGAGATCCTTGCTCGGAATCGACGAAGTCCACGACCGAGATCTTGACAACGTCGCCGCGCTTGACATCGAGCCCGGCCGCCGAAGCCACAAGCTGCTCGATCTCCTTGACCTGCGACGCGACCGCCTCCGGCGCCGGTTTGTCGCCGAGCGGGGCGGCGAGCGCCGTTCGATTGACGAGCACCGCGACCGACAGGTTCTGCACGACGAACCCGGCGCTGGTCGTCTGGACCGACTTCGTCGAAACCTCGTAGTTGGTGAGCTCCTCACGTTTCTGGGTCTGGTCGTTCGATTGCTTTTGCTCGGTCCCGGAGCCGTTCTGTTTGGGAAGGTTGGCGTCCATGCCGGCCGGCTGAGACCCTGCCGCGTTCTGGGAGCTCTGCTGCTCCTTGGTCACCCGCACCGAGCGTTCGACGCGCTGGTCCGGATTGTAGATCGTCTCGTTCGTCTGGGTCTTGTCGGCGTTGAGGCGCGCGGCGACCGAGATCTGGAAATTGCGCGCGCTAAGGTACGGAGTGAGCGTGCGCGTCACGCTGTCGCGAATCTCCTGCGACACTTCCTGCTCGAGCGCGAGGAGATTGTCCGGAGACTTGTCCAACGAATCGGAGCCGGAGGCGAGCAGGCGCCCATCGACGTTGAGCACGGTCACGTCATCGATCTTCATGCCGGGTACGGCTGAAGCGACGAGATGGCGGATCGCCGCGCCCGTCGCCCGGTCGTCGCCTCCATCGGTGCGAATCACCACCGAAGCGGAGGGCGGCTGCCGTTCGCGCCGGAACGAACCCTCGTCCGAGAGGACAATGTGCACGCGGGCCGCTTTCACCGGACGCATCATCTGGATGGTGCGGGCGAGTTCGCCCTCGAGCGCGCGCAGCCGCGTGACGTCCTGCATGAACGAGGTCAAGCCCAGCGAACCCAGCTTGTCGAACAGCTCGTTGCCGACCGCGCCGCCGCGCGGAAGGCCTTTCTCGGCCAGAACCATCCGCGCCGTCGACGCCTGACCCGCGGAGACCAGCACCATGGTGCTTTCGGCGTTGACGTCGAAGGGGACGGCGGCCTCGCGCAACGCCGCGCCGATCGCCGCGACATCGTCGCGGTCGAGTCCGGAATAGAGCGTCTCCATGGTCGGCCGGCTGAGCATGTACCCCGCAAGCGCGGTCACGCCCGCGACCGCGATCCCGATCAGCCCGAGCGCGACAAGACGGCGGACGCCCAAACCGCGAAGGTTCGTCCAGAGCCGTTCCAGTTGCGCCAGGAGATTTGCCACGCCCACGACCGGTTGAGGATGCAGATCGCCATGCTCGGGGCGGGAGCTTGCGCCGGGATGACGCGGAGTTGCCCAATGCGCCGAAATCGAGCCCGATTAACCGGGCGTTAGAGGCTTCGCTCTAGATATCGGACCGTCGGATGGGCTGACGCGAAGAGCGCGCTCCTTCGAACAACACGACGGGTGGGCCTCGACGCGAAGCCCAGGGCATGCCGCCAATCCGTCGTCTCGGTGCAAGTCCGAAATGTCACAAAAAATTCGTGCCATTTCCGATCAGGAGCACCCTTCATGTCGTCGATTCTCAATAACTCCGCGGCTCTCAGCGCGCTGCAATCGCTGCAGATGACGCAGTCGTCGCTGAACACCGTCCAGAACGAGGTCTCGACCGGCCTCAGCGTCGCGAACGCTTCGGACAACGCAGGCTATTGGTCGATTTCGCAGCAACTCAACCAGGACAACGGCGTCGTCACGGCCGCGAATACGGCCTTGACCGAGGGCCAGTCGATGCTCTCGACCGCGACATCGGCGATCAAATCGGTCATCACGACTCTGAACGCGATGGCGACCCAGCTCACCCAGGCGCAGAATCCCAACGCCAATCTCACCTCCATCAACACCACGCTCGCCTCGCTCGGCTCGCAGCTCACCGACGCCATCAACAACGCGTCGTTCAACGGGCTCAATCTCTTGAACGGCAGCGTCACGACAACCGTCGGATCAACCTCGGCGACCGGGGTGAACTTTGTCTCCGGGTACAACGCGACGTCCAACGGCGGGACGGTCAACACCATCGGGATGGCGACACAGGTTTTGTACGGTACGACCTCAGGCTCAGGAACGCTCGCGACGACCACGTCTCAAGTCGCGGCCGTCGCCGCCACAACACTGGTCCAGAATGAGGCCGCTATCGCGGCTGCCAGCAACAACACCACTCAGCAGACGGCGATAACCGACGCCGGAGGCGGTTCAGTCACGAGCGGCCAGCCGACGGCGGTTTACGCAAACGTCGGCGCAGGGGTCTACGAAACTCAGTCCCTAAACACCTCTACCGGCCAGATTACGCAAACGATCTACACCGGGACCGGGGGCAGCTCCAGCTCCACAGATTGGGCCGACTGGACAAGCTTCACTCAGCAGACGTCGGTCTACACCCCCGCCAGTACGGGTATGCTGATCCAGAGTGGAACCGACCTCACACAGCTCGGCTCGACAAGCGCAGGCGAGTATGTCGTCACGTCGGGCGCGACGTCAGGTCAGACGCTCGCGTCCGCCGCGCTTGCCGCGGTCAACAGCGCGCTCACGGAGGTCTCCAACTACGCCACGACGATCGGCGCCACCCAGGACCGGATGACCGCCGCCTCGAACTTCAACTCCGACTTGAACACCGACTACTCGAACGGCGTGGCGGGACTGGTCGATGCGAACATGAACACGGCCTCGACCCAATTGCAGGCGCTGCAGACCCAGGAGCAGCTCGGCATCCAGTCGCTATCGATCGCCAACCAGAACTCCCAGCTGATTCTCAAGCTGTTCAGCTGATCCGAGCTCCCCGCGCGCCGCTTTCCAAGCCCCGGAAAGCCCGCCTCAAGGCGCGCGGGGAAACCCAATTCCGAGCGTGAAAGGCAAATCGCCCCGGTCTGCGCCACGCGCAGGCTGGGGCGAATGGCGTCGGATGAGCGCCGGTGGGCCGGTTCGCCCCGCGTTTCTCCATAGCGAAATGCAGAAACAAAAAGATTGACATTTACAGAAGTATGACTACGATCTTTCTGTTGCGTCGAAATCGGACCTCCGCCATGCCACTCGCGTTCTTCCTCATCCGTCCCCGACTTCTCTTTGGAGCATCGAGAACAGACTCGGCGCAGCGGCGCGGCGCGGCCAGGTCATCGCCGAGCGCGCGGAGTGTCCGCGCTGGTCCTGGTGGTTCCGGTTGGGCGCAAGCGGGGCGTTTTGCGCTCCAGGGGAACGACGCGCGGCCCGGGGGAATGGGGAGGCGTTGTGTCCAGCGCCGGCGGCCGCCGCAACCGATGCGTCGGCCGGAAATTCGTTGCAAGGCTTTGAGAAGGCTCGAAACCGACTTAACCATCCGGCGCTGATCCTCGCAATCCCGATGATTCCGAGACCGCCGGCGCTAAGCGTGTTTGAAGGTCGTCGAGGCCGGCGGCAACTCACAACGACAGGGATCTCGATGTTGCCGAGTTGCGCAAAGGAGGTCGCAAGCTCTTGAGAACGCTTCAGCGAGCAACATCGTGCGCGCCCATTCAAGCGCGGCGACCGAGACCGCGCGACAGCCAAGCTTGCCGAGCGCGAGCGACCGTCCGGAGCACGGCCGCAGGACGGAGCGAACCCGCGCCCAACGGCTTCTGGGCGAAAGGCTTGGGACGAGCGACGTCACTTGTCGATGGAGTAGCCGAGGAAGCGCTTGGAATCGATCGGATCGAACCCGAGTTTCCGCTTCAGCTTCTTGCGCAGCTTGCTAATATGGCTCTCGATCACATTCTCGTCGACGTTCTCGTCGAACAAGCCATACACGGCGTTAAAGATCTGGTTCTTAGTGACGCGCCGACCGCGGCACTGCAGCAGGAATTCAAGGATCCGCCGTTCGCGCCGCGGCAGCGGAAAAGGCTCGCTGTCCGCTTCCGGCTCGCGTCCGTCGAAATAGACCTTCAGCCCGCCGAGAGAGACACAACCCTTCTCCCCATGGACACGCCGGTTGATCGCGCCGACGCGGGCGAGGATCTCGCGCACGTGCACAGGCTTGCGCACCACGTCGTCGACGCCGGCGGCGAACAGGCCCAGCGTATCATCGAGCGAGTGCCGTTCGTTGAGGCAAAGGACCGGCGCGTTCGAGCGCTCGCGAATCATCCTCGACAGGCCCTCGCGCTCGCCGCAGTCGCCGATCAGAAAGGCCTCGACGGCGTGCATGTCCGCTTCGCTCGTCTTGCCGATCCAATCGCGAAACTCGGCCGCCTCGATGCCGGCCGACGACACCCCCTCTCGATCGAGACCGGTCGCGTAGCCCCCGGCCACAATATTTCGATCGTCAATAATGATGTACATGCCCCAGCTCCGAAAGCCTGTTGGAACGCGGAAACGCCCGAATTACGCGCACGCCTCAGGTTTTCGGCAGTAAGTGACCGCCGATCTTACAATTCTAATACTTATGTTCAACTTCTACGTATGCCGAACATGGCAAGCGATGACGCCAGCGATATCGATTGACACCCTTGTCGTCGCCGATGTCGTGCGCCGACCCTCTCAATATGCCGCGCTTATGTTTTTATGTATTCTATAAATGGTTAACGCCAAGCTAACGGCCCGCTGGGGCGCCGGACAGCGAGAGCTAGTCTCGGGCGGCGAGCCGGGCGGACAGGGCGCGCGCCATCGCCGCGAACACCTCGTCCCAGCCGCCGCGACCCGGCTGACGGAAAAGCCGCATCGTCGGGTACCAGGGGGAATCCTCGCGTTCCAGCATCCAGCGCCATTCCGCGTCGCTCTTCAGCGCGACCCAGACCGGGCGCGCCAGCGCGCCGGCGAGATGGGCGATCGAGGTGTCGCAGGTCACGATGAGGTCGCAATGCATCATCGCCGCAGCGGCGTCGACGAACGCGTCCGGGCCGGAGTCGAAGCCCTCGCCCAGCGTTTCGACTTTCATCCCGCGTGGAAGTTCGGCGGTCTGCTCCTCTCCAAAGCCTTTTTGCAGCGAGATCAGACGCACCCCGGCAAGCGAACCCAGCGGTGCGGCCGTCGCGAGCGGGAAAGAGCGCGCCCGATCCGCCTCGGGGTGGGGGTTGCCCTGCCAGACGATTCCGATCTTGAACCCGGCCGCCCCGATCCGCTCGCCCCACCGAGCTGTGCGCCTCAGCTCGGCCGCGAGATAGGGCACGTCGGCCGGAATCGTGTTGAGCCGGGTGTGGAAGGCGCGCGGAAGGCTGCTGACCGCAATCTGGGCGTCGAACGGCTCTTCGGGCGGAGCCTCGATGAGGCGCGCCGGGAGCGTCGGTTTGAGGAGCCGATGCAGCCTCGGCGGGCAGACGAACGTCGCCTCGACCCCCGCCGCCGCCATCCGCGGCAGATACCGGGCGAACTGGATCGTGTCGCCGAGGCCGTGGTCGTTGAGCACGAGGACGCGGCCTTGTCCCCCCGCAGGGCCCGCCCAGGTCGGGTAGCGTGTTCCCAGCGCCTCGCCGAGCGATTTTCCGCTAAGCCAGCGCGCCTCATAGCCTTCGAAGCCGCGCTCGAAGTCGCCAAGCGTCAGGAGCAGGCAACCCTTGCCGGCGACCGCTTCGCCGCTGCCGAGCGCCTCGGCCGCTTCAAACGCCGCGAGCGCCTCATCGTATCGGCCGAGATTGCGCAACGCCAGCGCCTCGCCGCAGAGCGCGGCGGCATAGTCGGGCCGCGAGGCGCGAGCGCAGCAATACGCCTCCAGCGCTTCCTCCATCCGGTCGAGCTTCAGAAGCGCGTTGCCGAGGTTGACGGCGCCTTCCGCGAAATCGGGCTTGAGCGCCAGCGCCCGGCGCGCGGCGGCAAGCGACTCCTCCAGCCGTCCGAGCTCGCGCAACGCGCCAGCCCGGCCATTCCACGCATCCGCGTCGTCGGGCCGAAGCGCGGTTGCCGCCTCGAAAGCGCCAAGAGCCTCGTCGTGGCGTCCAAGCGCAACCAGCACTTTGCCAGCGTTGTTATGGGTTACCGCAAGGCGCGCATCGAGAGCGAGCGCTCGCCGATAGAAGCGCAGCGCCGCCTCCGGCTTTCCCATCTCGCCGAGCATGTAGCCACCCATGGCGAGCGCGTCCGGCGACGACGGGGCGAGCCGGAGCGCCGCATCGAGGCGCGCCGCGGCGGCCCGGCGCTCGCCGGATTCCCACAGTCGGCAAGCGGCGGCGTAGAGCGCTTCGGCTTCGCCCAGGAGAGAAGGCGAAGTACGCTGGGAGAGATGGGATCGCGCCATGGCGCTGACGATCAGGCTCGGCGCTTGCGCCGGCCTTTCGCGGCCAGAGGTGAAGACGCAGCGACGCGGGTCGCGCCCACGTTACTGCGCCGTTGCGAATCGCAGGGCGACGAACGCGGCGAGCGACGCGGCGCTATAAGCGTTCAGAGCGAAGAACCGCGCCAGATCGTCGGGAGGCCAGGACTCGACTGTCGCGCCCGGCCAAGTTTGAACGAGCACGAAAGCCGCGTAGACCGCGATAACGAGCGCCCGCGACGTCATCGCCTCGCGGGCCGAAAAGCCGACGACCGCCAGCGCCCCGCAGGCGATGAAGTAGAGCTCCGCGCCTGACGCCCGCCCGAACGCCTTGGCCGCGATCACCGTGTCGGCAAGGCCGATCAGCGGCAGCGCGACGCGCGCGCCGTAGCCAGATCGCGGCGCAAGCCAAAGGACGGCGGCGTAAAGCGGCGCGATCGCCAGCGCCGCGAGAGAGCGTGTCGCGGCCTCCGCCCCGATCAGGAGCCAGACGGTCAGCGGGTAGAGCGGCTTGTTAATCAGAACGAGCCACGCAACCGCCACGCAGGCCTCCGTCCGTCCGTCGGACCGGGCAGTCTCCGTCTTGCGCCCGCCAATGGGGTCCTCGGCTCGGGTGACTTTCGAACTCATGACCGGCATACGAAACTGAACGCAGTTCGGTTTTTGCGGGTCCCGGCGAGGCCAGCCCCCCCGTTTTCTTGATCCGGCCGGTAAACCGCATCAGACCGGCGCGCGTAAGCCCTTAGACGACGATTCGT
Organism: uncultured Alphaproteobacteria bacterium; assembly: GCA_963748545.1. Taxonomy (GTDB): domain Bacteria; phylum Pseudomonadota; class Alphaproteobacteria; order Rhizobiales; family Beijerinckiaceae; genus Roseiarcus. Next base: position 106,405 of record CAVVJO010000051.1, on the reverse strand, counting down.
CACAGAGAGGCGTTCGGCCCATGTTGAGATCAGCGGCGATCCGCAGTGTTGCCTTGGCGGTTGCGGGGGCGTGGTCTGAGGGAGCAACCGCCTCGGCGCCTTCCCCATTGAGCGATTGGGCGCGGGGCGACGGCAAAGCGCGCGTCAGAATCCAACCCTGCGATCGCGGCCGCTTCATCACCAACACCTGGATCAGTACCGGGACCCCTAACGGGAAAGCCAACGACCAGCTCCATATCGGTTCAGTGGCCGGGGTCCGAATTGTTGGGTCTAGGCTGGGACTCGCAACGGCGACTGACCTATTCCATTCACTTGGAGGTCAGACAGCAAACCATCACAACCGAGGGCGGCTGGCTCGCGGGGTCGCTCTGCAAGTCGACGAACTCGGGCCCGGATCGACGACGCGCACTGGCGGTCGCCGGTCCACAGCAGGAGGGGATTTTATGAAAGCCATCGTCGTCGCCTATGTCGCGACCCTCGTCGCCTTCCTGGGGCTCGACATGATCTGGCTGTCGCTGGCGGGGAGCCGCATTTACCGGGCCGTGCTCAAGGACATTCTGCTCGAGGGATTCAGTCCCGCGCCGGCCGTCGCCTTCTATCTGATCTTCGCCGCAGGTCTTGTCATCCTCGCGGTGAGGCCGGGGGCCGCCGCGGGGTCGCTGCGGCTTGCTGCGGGAAACGGCGCGCTTCTCGGCTTCCTGGCCTACGCGACTTACGATCTCAGCAATCAGGCCACGTTACGCAACTGGACGGCTCTTTTGACCTTGACCGATCTCACCTGGGGAACCGTGCTCTCCGCGGTCGCGGCGACTGCGGGCTACCTGGCCACGCGCGCGCTCGCCGGGTGACTCTCCGACAAGGACCGAGCGCTTGCGTGTTGTCGGCGAATGGGGCAGCAAGCGGCGAGGAGACCCGACAGCGCTCATGATCCCGACGCAAACCGCAAGCGCCGAAGAGCCGATTTTCGATCGCGATCCGCTTGACAGCGCTGGCGATGCTGGGAGGCGTGAGCCCGAGCAAACGCCGCACGGCGACTTATGGGTATTCGGCTACGGCTCGCTGATGTGGCGGCCAGGATTCGCCTACGCCTCTCGCAGCAAGGCGATGTTGCGCGGGTGGCGTCGCAGCCTCTGCGTCTATTCACACGTCTACCGCGGCACGCGTGAAAAACCTGGGCTCGTGTTGGGCCTGGACCGGGGGGGCGCCTGCGCGGGCGTCGCTTTCCGCGTGGCCGCCTCGCTCAGGGAACCGACAATTCGCTACCTGCGCGAGCGCGAGCAAGCGACCTCTGTCTATCTGGAGCGCGTGGCGCCGGTCACGCTGGAGAGCAGCGAGCGAGTGAACGCGCTGACCTACGTCGCCGACCGCCTGCACGAACAATATGCCGGACGGCTCGAGCGCGAGGCGATGCTCGCCATTGTCCGCGCTGGCCACGGCCAGTCCGGCGACAACGCCGCCTACGTCACCGAGACCCACGACCACCTGTCCGCGATCGGCGTGCGCGACCGCGACCTGGAATGGCTCGCCGCAAGGCTGCGGGGCGGCCGCTAAACTCCGGGCGTCGGCGCGTCCCTCCCATTGCCTGTGTCGCCGGTTGCCCCCTCGTTCTGCTTCACCCACCCAGTTTGAACCTCGCCAGGCTAGACAGAAGCGAGGTTGAGAACATCGGGGTCGAAGCGTCGGTGAAAGCGCTCATCGCGGAACTGAGGGTTTCGCCGTTGGCGCTGATCACCTCCGAGAGGACCGAGGAGGCGCCGGACGCGTCGGAGCTGGAATTGCCGGTGTACGCGGTGAGGGAGGAACTCGATCCGGACGACGGACCATACTTGGCGTCGTATTCGGCGGTGAACCGCTCGACGAGTTGCTGAAGCTTTGTTGGATCCTGCAAGTCGGAGAAGGGCATTGCCGTACTGAGCGCCGCGGCCTGATGGTCAACCCCAGCGACAGTCGTGGCGACGGGCAAGTCGAAGATCGTCTCGGCGACCTGGAGGAGGTTCTTGTCGGCCAAGATGCCATAGTCGCTGGCGATGGTGGGCGCCACGCGCTGGAAATAGAGCGCGAGCTGAACGCCGGTGTTTTGCTCACCCTGGTCGCTCTCGAGCTGTTGCTCGACATAGTCGGAGGTCGTGGTTTGTACAGCGCTGGCCGTCGAAACTGACGCCGCCCCGTTGCCGATGAAATTGAAAGCCGTAGCGAAAGCCTTCCAGTTCGAATCGGAGAGGGTATTCGCGAGGCTGTTCGAATTGCTGACGCCTCCTTTCAGCACCTCCGTGATCAGCGCCGTGTCGTGGATCTGATCGCCGAGGCCATAAGCGTTAAGAGCGTAGGACAGCAGGCGATAGTTGCCGACAAAGTCCTGGATCGACGTCACCTTGCCGATGTTGGCTTCGTAATAGGCGGTCGCCGACGTCACCGCCGGCTCCGCAGCGGTCATCGCCTGATAGCGCGCGAGGTTCTGGCTGACAGTCAGGTACTGCGTGGTGGTCGTGGTCATCGAAATCGAGCCAGGAAAGCGGCGGAGACTCTGCCCGGGAATTGCTTCGGCCTTGTTAATCTCGTTGCGTCAGCCTTCGCGGGGACGCGGGGCGAGACCAGCCTCCGCCAGGAGGGCGTCCGAGCCGGTCGGACAGCCAAGCCTGGCGGCGATCGCGCCGGCAAGGGATTCGACCGAAGCGCTGCGGGTGAACTCGGCCAGAAGGGTCAGCTCCCTCTCGTTGTCGCCGCGCAATCCGTTTCGTCTCGCAACTGCGTATTCCGTAGACTTGACCGGTTTGCGCATCGCAGCCGCCTTGAGCCGTCGCCTTTGGGCAGACTGTGACACGTGCACAGGTTGTGTAATGTGACGAATTGCCACAAATCGCGACGCCGCGCTCAGAGAGCCTGAAACGACGAGAGAAGCCGAGCCGCCCAGCGCCCGGCCGCCTCGGCCAGCGTTTCGTTGCGCGCAACGAGCGAGAGCACAAGCGGCGGCAGCGCAGGCAGGCTGGGATCGGAGGAACGAATGAGCCCGTCCGGCTGAAGGCCGTCGATCATCGGCGCGATTCCGAGGCCTGCCGAGACCGCGGCGGTCTGGACCGCGAAGTCGAAGCTCGCGCAGATGATCTCGAAAGGCCGGTCCGCCGCGCGCAGCGCGCCAACCGCCGCCTCGTGGATCGTCGAACCGCTAGGCGGCAGGACAAGCCGCAGCGGGTTTGCCGACCGCTCCGCGCCGGCGCTGGCAAACCAGGCAAGCGGGGCGCGCCAGCGTCCGCAAGCCTCAGGCTCCGCCTCGGCGGCGACGAGAAAGACGACGTCGAGATCATTCTGGCTCAAGGCCTTGCCCAAAGTTTCGGCTTCTCCCGTGGCCACCTCGAAGCCCGCCGCGGCGCTCCTCGCCGCGAGCAGCCGGTTGAGTTGTGGGACGAGCCGCTGGCACAACTCGCCCGGCATGCCAATTCTGAGCCGCTGATCGGGCGCCTTCCGGCGCTGGGCCTCGTCGAGCATTTCGTCGTGCAGCCTGAGGAGTTGCTTGCCGTAGTCGAAGCAGACCGCTCCGACGGCGGTCAGCTCGAAGCGGGCGACTTTCTCGAACAGAGGCGCTTCGACCAGCTCTTCGAGCCGCTTCACCTGCAAGCTGATCGTCGGCTGCGACCGGCCCAGGTCTTCGGCGGCGCGGGTGAAGCCGCGCGCTTCGACGACAGCGACGAAGGCCCGGATGACGTCGATCGGAATGCTGCGCATCGGCTTGGAGTTCAAATCCCGTTCGGCCGCAGAGTTCGCCGGCTCATACATGGTTTTACGCCGGCGCCGAAGCGGTGCGACGCGCTCATGGGCGATGCGGGTCCCGACGCCGGGGTCACAATACGGAACGAAGTTGTCGATCGACATCGGTCGATTCTAGCTGCCCCGAACAAACGTAACGTAAGTCTCATTATTTGTTAGACGAACTCATAGTAACTTCCGCTCATTTACAAATTCTATATTTATAACTACTATAAAAGCGGTTGCACAATCCTATGATATATTTTTAAATCATCCCCTTGCGTCACTCCTTGACATAGAAACGACGTTCGTCATGAACTCAGGCCATGCCGGTGATTCGCCCGAAGCGGGCGCGGTTCTTTGGGGATGAAGAATGCGGATCCTGGTGCTCGGCGACGGCCATCCCGACCGGGCGACGATCGAAAATGCGTTTCGGCTGGGCCAGTTCGAGGTCGTGGCGCCGCCCGACTGGATATCCGCCGCGTCGACCCCCGCCCGCTATGCGTTCCTCGGATGGACTCTCGACACCGCGACCCGGGACGTGACCGGGCCCCAGGGCCAGCGGGCCGAACTCACCGCCTCGGAATTCGACCTGCTTCATACCCTGCTCCGCCGGCCCGGGCAGCCGATGTCGCGAGCCGAGCTGACGCGCGCGCTGCGGGGTCGGGCGTGGGACTATTTCGACCGTTCGCTCGACACGCTGGTGGCGCGGCTGCGCAAGAAGATCGACTCTGCAGGCGCCCCGTCGCTCGTCCGATCGGTGCGCGGGGTCGGTTACGTGTTCTGCGGTCCGGTGGCGCAGACGGGCGGCGACGCGCCGTGACTGCACACCGTGTCGGGCGGCGACACGCCGCCCCTCCGGCCTCGTCTCAGCCAAGCAAGCCTCCCGCCTTTGGCGCGAGCGGATTGTCGGCGAGCGCGGCGAGATCCGGCGCGTCGATCTGCGGCGTTCGGTTCAGGGCCGCCCAAAGGATTTCGGCCTCCCGCGCGGCGACCCCCTCGACGATCAGCACGGCCCGCGAGGAGCGGTCCGCGTCCGGCCAGCGCGGCAGGGCGCGGGGCGGATGGAAGACGTGCTGCACGCCGTCCACGAGGATCGGCGTCTCCGGCCGGTCGACGAGCTTGAAGAGGCCCTTCAGACGCAAAAGTCTGGGCCCAAGCATCGCGCCGAGGACCGACAGGAACTGAGCGAAGGCGGCGGGATCGAGGGCCGCCTCGCTGCGGAAGACAAAGGTTCTCACGCGATGCGCCGGGGACGGGGCCGAGGAGCCCGCCTCGATCGGCAGACTTCGCGTCGAGCCGAGAAAGTCGGACGCTGAAAACTCCCCGGCTGCGCCGTCGAGAATCGGCGCGACGGGATTGAGGGCGCGCAACGCGGCGGTCGTGGCCCGGAAGCGCCCCGCCCGCTCCGCCGGCGGCCAGAGGTCGGTCTTGGCGACGACCAACCGATCGGCGAGCGCGACCTGACGCGCGCTCTCGGGCCGCGCGCCGACCGTCGCGACGCCGTTGACCGAATCGACCACGGTGGTCACGCCGGCCAGGGTGAGCCGCGTCGCAAGGTCCGGATCGGCGAAAAGCGCGTGGAGGATGGGCGCGGGCTCTGCGAGTCCCGTCGTCTCCAGCACGATCCGCCCAAACGGCGGCAGCGTCCCGGAGTTGCGCCGCGAGAGCGCGTCGCGCAAGGCGTCGATCAGATCGCCGCGGAGCGCGCAGCAGACGCAGCCGCCGCTGACGAGAATCGCGTCGCCGGCGAGGCGCTCGTAGAGCAGGTTGTCGAGCCCGATCTCTCCCCACTCGTTGACCATCACAAGGGCGTCGGCGAGGTCGGGCGCCCGCAGGAGCCGGTTGATCAGCGTCGTTTTGCCGGCTCCGAGAAAGCCGGTCACGACATGAAACGGGATCGGAGGCCGAGCGGTCATTCCTGCAATCCCGGTTGACGGCGGGCGAGAACCGCCCTTATCGCTCTCAAGCCGCGTCGTGCCGGCCCCAGTCCCTTTGAGAAAACGAGTCCGCCCTTGACCGTCCGCCTCCACCGCGCCGACCTGCCCGACGACTGGACCTTTGGCGACGCCGTCGCGATCGACACGGAAACGCTGGGCCTCGAGGTTGGCCGCGACCGGCTGTGCGTGGTGCAGCTCTCGCGGGGCGACGGCGACGCGGAGGTCGTGCAGATCCTGCGCGGCCAGACGCGGGCGCCCAACATCGAGAGGCTATTGGCGGACGAGACCGTCGTCAAACTGTTCCACTTCGGCCGCTTCGACCTGGCCGTGCTCTGCCGGTCCTTCGGAATCATGGCCGGTCCCGTATATTGCACCAAGATCGCCTCCAAGCTCGCCCGCACCTACACCGACCGGCACGGGCTCAAGGACCTGACCCGCGAACTGCTCGGGGTCGAGATCTCCAAACAGCAGCAGTCGTCCGACTGGGGCGCAGACGCGCTGAGCGACGCCCAGCTCGCCTACGCCGCCTCCGATGTCCTCCATCTGCATGCGCTTCGCGAAAAGCTCGACGCCATGCTGGAGCGCGAAGGCCGCGACGGCCTCGCCCGCGCCGCCTTCGCCTACCTGCCCGAGCGCGTGCGCCTCGATCTCGCCGGCTTCGGCGCGATGGATGTCTTTTCCCACGCCTATCCCTGAAGCGCCGCTCTGGGCCGGATGAGCGGCGCGCGCCGACACCCGCGCGATCGCCAGGCGCCTGTCGGCGGCGGACCCCTCTTCCCGGCCCTTCATCCGCCAGGGGAGAGGGGGTAGCCGGCGTCCGCGCACTTTATTACGAAAGCTCTTGAAATCAATTGCTTACGGCCTCCCTAGCGCGACTCTTGGCCGCCCGCAGGGCGAGGGCGGCGCCGGCGAGGTCCGGGCTGCAAAGCGCATCCCATGACCGCTGGCGTGGCGTGGCGCGAAACCCAAATCCATGCCAGCCAACCCCAAATCCATGCCAAGCGCTGGCAAGGCTAGCCCATTGCCATTTTCAATCTTTTCAGGGGCTTGCACCCCCCTGCCCCTCGATGGGCGCCTCCGCAACGAAAGCGTCGTTGTTGAGGCGCGCGACACGCGTCGCGCCTTCCCCGCCGCGCGCTTGTGCGCCCGCTCGAGGGGGGTTTGGGTTCGTCGGACATGCCGGGCGCCTGGGTTTCTCTTGCTCCTCAAATAGGTATGCCACATATTCTGCTTTTCCGCAATCATTATCTCAGCTTGCTGGGTGCGTGTGGATTTTGTGGGCAAGCCGCCGCGACCCCGGGGCGCTTCTCCGAGCTGCCCAGCGAAAATCTAATTGACTAGGAAACCAAATGCAGGTAGTTTCCTAGTCAACTTGATGGATCCCCTTCATGGCGCCTGAGATCTCCGAACTGACCGCACACCTCGGATACTGGCTCCGCCAAGTCTCCAATCATGTGTCGCAGGCCTTTGCCCGCAAACTCGCAGCCAAGGGGGTCACCGTCGCCGAATGGGCGCTTATGCGCGTGCTTTACGACCGCGAGCGGACATCCCCCAGCCAGTTGGCTGACGACATGGGCATGACGCGAGGAGCGATCACCAAGCTGGCTGACCGGCTTGTCGCCAAGGGGCTGATTGACCGAGAGGCCAGCCCAGATGACGGGCGATCGCACACTCTTCGCCTGACTCCGCGAGGCGCAGATTTGGCGCCCGGCCTGGCGGCTCTCGCTGATGAGAACGACGCCGAATGCTTCGCCCATCTATCCGACACAGACCGCCGCGCGATGCTGCGCGTTCTGAAGGAGACTGTCGCCCGGCTGGGCCTGACCGCCGTACCGATCGACTGACAAGTCCCAAAATGAACGGAGACCATAATGAACAACGACCTTATCAAGATCGCTCAGACGTGCCTCGACGGGGCGGAGAACAATACCATGACCTTTCCCGATATTGTCGGGACCCTGATAAAAGCAGGCTTTGAAAGCTATGCGATCGACTACCGCCGCTCGACGGCAACCTACTTCTTGCCCGACGGCGACAGCGTCGTGTTGCCGACACAGCACGGCGGGAGCCCCATCGCAGCGACGCTGAACACCGCTGCTGTTCAATCCGCCATCAGGGAGGCGCAGCAGCTTGCGCCAGGCTACACCTACGCGGGTTTCTGCCGGAAAGTCATGACGGCGGGATGTGCGGCTTACATCGTTTCGTTCACGGGGCGACGCGCCGTCTACTTCGGTCGCGACGCTGAAATCCATGTCGAACGTTTTCCGTGATAGACGCCGTTCTCGCGCCTATGGCGCTTACGCCTGCGCGGGTGCGAAATGATAGCTGAATACGTTGGCGTCCTGGTGCGCAATCTCCCCGCTCTGCTGTTCGTCGTCGCGCTGGCAGTCGCGGCGGCGCGTGGTGGTCACGGGTCTGTGGCCGAGCGGTTCCTTTCGTGGATTCTCCTGCTTCCGATTGGCGTCACGGGTCTGTGGGCGGGCATTGCTCATGTTTTTTTTCCGGCGACCGCCGCGGCTCTTATCGGTTGGGAAGTGAGTCCGTTCCAGTTCGAGGTCGGGATGGCCGATCTGGCGATAGGCGTGACCGCTTGCGCAGCCTTCTGGCGCGACCTGAATTTCAAGGCGGCCTCCGTCCTTACCGCTTCGATTTTTCTCTTGGGCGACGCCGTCGGCCATGTCAGGCAAATGATGCTCGTGGGTAACTTCGCGCCGGGCAATGCGGGCGTGCCGTTCTATATGGACATCCTCTGCCCTGTGCTCGCCATCGCGCTTTTGACGACTGCAAAGCTACGAAATTCTTGATTGTGTCCCAACGGCGAGGTCGGCAAACAGCCCCATTTGCACCCCTTCGCTGGGCCGTCGGCGAAGGGTTGAGATCCGCAGCGGTTTTCCGCCGGCGTGCCGCTCCAGGCGGTCCCGCCCGGTCCGCCTTGCGCCCTGCCCCGACGTTTCCCCGCTCGACCGGGCGTAAGCGGCCCTACCCGATCGCTCGAGAGGATCGATGATTGCGAGGACTACGGCGAACTGCGATTCATGGCCCTTGGCCGCGTCGAAACCGAAATATACCGCGTCGCGTACACGTGGCGCAGCGAGACCGTCATTCGGATCATCACCGCGCAGAAAGCGAACAAGCATAAGCGAGAAACCTACTACCGTGAGATATTCTCTTAGCGAGATCCAAGCCAGGCGAGCGCGGGGCGAAGATCAAACGCATCCCGATGCGCCCGAGGCGGAATCGCTGGGGGAGGACTTTTGGAAAAAGGCTCGCGTCGTCATGCGGAGCGGCAAAACGTCTGTGCATTTAAGGCTCGACGCCGATATTGTCAGTTGGTTCAAGGCGCAGGGCAAAGGTCATCTTACGCGAATGAACGCCGTGCTGCGCGCCTACGTTGACGCTCATCAACACTCATAGGCCAGCCACGGGCGGTCCTTGTCGTCCAGGTAGATGAAGTCCTTTAGCGTAACAACACCCATAACACCGCCATAGTCCAGACTGTGGCAGGCGGCAGAGTCACCCGGCGTTCGTTAAAGTAATCGCGCACCCGATCTAGGTCGGCGCACTTCGGGACTGACTTGCCCGCATGGATATACAGCTACTGACCGAGCGCGCGTTCGGCGCGCATGAGGAGATTCCAGGTTCTGTTCTCGACGTCCTTGCCAGCGCGGATGACGGCCCACGCCCAAGTTTGACGAATAGAGATTGCGAGCATGTCCAGCTCTATTGTGATTGGCCGAAAATGGCTCGTGCCTCGTTTGCGAACCTCGCCCCTACCCGATCGCCGCCTTCTGCAGCGCGACCAGGCCCTCGATCCCGCGTCGCGCCAGCGCCAGCATCTTCAAAAGCTCCGCCTCGCTGAACGGCGCGCCCTCTGCGGAGCCCTGGACCTCGACGAGGCCGCCCCGGCCGGTCATGACGAAATTGGCGTCGGTTTCGGCGGTCGAATCCTCGGCGTAGTCGAGATCGATCACCGCTTCGCCGGCGACCACGCCGCAAGAGACCGCGGCGACATGGTCCTTGAGCACGCTCTCCTTCAGGATCGAGCGTTGGACCATCCATTGGATGCAGTCGCGCAGGGCGATCCAGGCGCCGGTGATGGAGGCGGTGCGGGTGCCCCCGTCGGCCTGCAGCACGTCGCAATCGATGGTGATCTGGCGCTCGCCGAGCTTCGGCAGGTCGACGACGGCGCGCAACGATCGGCCGATCAGCCGCTGGATTTCCTGGGTCCGGCCGGAGACCCGGCCGGTCGAGGATTCGCGTCGGGTGCGGGTCAGGGTCGCGCGCGGCAGCATGGCGTATTCGGCCGTCACCCAGCCCCTGCCCTGGCCTCTCAGCCACGGCGGCGGCTTGTCCTCGAGCGAGGCGGCGCACAGTACGTGGGTTTCGCCGCAGCGGACGATACAAGAGCCCTCGGCGTAGCGGGCCACCCCGCGCTCAAAGCTGACCTTGCGCATTTCGTCCGCAGCGCGTTTGGAAGGTCGCATGGGCGTCGCCTCTCTTATGAAGTCCGGCCCGCTTTAGCGACAGTTTGGCGGCCGCGCAACGCGCGCACTCTCCCGCCGCACGGTTCGACAATGCGGCAGATCGCCCCGCCGGGTCGATCTCCGCGTGGGTTTCGAATTCACCACCGAGAACTCGATGATCCGGGAAGGACTTCCGGCGTTTCAGGTCTCGGCGCTTGTCAGGGGCGGCTGAAAGGCCGAATCTCCCGGTCGCGCGTGGAGGGCGGCCTCAGCAATGAGCAAGGCATTTGTTGGCGTGGACGTCGGGACGGGCAGCGCCCGCGCCGGGGCGTTCGATTGTGACGGACGGCTGCTCGCCAGCGCCCGGCGGCCGATCGCGCTCTGGCGCGAGCCGGGCGACGCGGTCGAGCAATCGTCGGCCGATATCTGGGCCGCCACGACCGAAGCCGTGCGCGAGGCGGTCGCGGCGAGCGGCTTTCCGCCCGAGGCCTTCGCCGGCGTCGGCTTCGCCGCCACCTGCTCGCTGGTCGCGCTCGACGCGGCGTTGAAACCCCTGTCGATCAGCGCCCATGACGCGCCGGAACGCGACGTCATGGCGTGGATGGACCATCGCGCGGCCGAGGACGCCGAGCGCATCAACGCCGGCGGCCACGAGGTCCTACGCTATGTCGGGGGCGCCCTGTCGCCCGAGATGCAGACGCCGAAGCTCGCCTGGCTCAGCCGCACGAAACCGGAAACCTTCGCCAAGGCCGCCCATTGTCTCGGCCTCACCGACTGGCTGTCCTTCCGCGCGACCGGCTCGCTCGCCCGCTCGCTTTGCTCGGTCGCCTGCAAGTTCGGCTATCTGGCGCACGAGCGGCGCTGGCCGCGGGCGTTCTTGGACAGCATCGGGCTCGGCTCCCTCGCGGCGAACGACTTCGCCCGCCTCGGCGCGGAGATCGTCGAGCCGGGAAGGCCGCTCGGAATCGGCCTCACGGCCGAAGCGGCCGCTCAGATGGGACTGCACGCCGGCGCTGCGGTCGGGGCCGGGCTGATCGACGCCCACGCCGGCGCGCTGGCCTCCCTCGGCGCCCGCGAGGGACGCGCGCCAGGCGATCCGCGCAAGCGCCTGGCGCTCATCCTCGGCACCTCGTCCGGCTGCCTCGCGGTTTCGGATGAACCGCATTTCATCGACGCCTTGTGGGGACCGCATCTTTCGGGGCTGATTCCCGGCCAATGGCTGATGGACGGCGGCCAGTCGGCGTTCGGCGCAGCGATCGACCGGCTTGTCCGCATGCACCCGGCCTTTGCCGAAGTCTCCGCAGAAGGTTTCGAAGCGTTGGAGCGCGCGATCGCCGCGCGCACAGGCGGCCTCTCGCAAGCGGCGCTGCTCGCCGAGCGCCTGCACGCGCTGCCCTCCTTCATCGGCGAGCGCGCGCCGCTCGCGGACGCCGAAGCGCGCGGCGGCGTTGTCGGGCTCGATCTGCGCGACGACATCGCGAGCCTCGAAGAGCTCTATGTCGCGGGCCTGTGCGCCCTCGCCTACGGGGTCGCGGACGTCGTGGCGGCGTACGAGCGCGCCGGCTACGCCTTCGAGAGGATCGTGGCGAGCGGCGGCCCGGCCCAGAGCCCGCTCGTGCGCCAGATCGTCGCCGACGTCACCGGCCTGCCCGTCGCCTCGCCCGAGACGCCGGAACCGGTGCTGCTGGGCTCGGCAATGATCGGCGCCGCCGCCTCGGGGCTCAAAACCCTGACGTCCGCGATGACCTCGATGTCGGCGCTCGGCGCCGGCGTCGAGCCGGCTGGCGGAGACATCGCCGCCTTCCACGCGCGAAAACGCCGCGCCGCCGCAATTCTCGCGCGGGCGGAGCGGGAGGCGCGCAAGGCGATGCGGGCGGCGCGCTGGCCTGAGGTCGTCATCTTCGACTGCGACGGCGTGCTGGTCGACAGCGAATTGATCGCGCTGGGCGTGACCCGACGCATGTTGGGGGAAGCGGGGCTGCATCTCAGCGACGAGGAGACTCGCGAACGGTTCCTCGGCATGCGTCAGGACGGCGTGCTGAGACAGATCGAACAGGAGCTCGGCCGGCCGCTGCCGAAGGATTTCTCAGGCCTCTTGGCGCGGGCGATTCTGGCGACTTTCGAACGTGAGCTCAAAGGCGTCGAGGGCGTGCGGCAGGCGGTCAACGGGCTGCACGCCCGCGTCTGCGTCGCCTCGTCGAGCGCCCCCCAGCGCCTCCGTTTCGCGCTGCGCGTCACCGATTACGAGTCCCTGTTTGCGCCCAACATCTTCTCGTCCGCAGAAGTGCAGCGCGGCAAGCCCTTTCCGGATCTCTTCCTGTTCGCCGCGCGCGCGATGCGGGCCGCGCCCCAGGAGTGTCTGGTCATCGAGGACAGCGTCGCAGGCGTCACGGCCGCACGCGCAGCCGACATGACCGTGTTCGGCTTCGTCGGCGCGAGCCACTTTTCCGAGCCCGCTCAGGGCGCCGAATTGACGGCCGCCGGCGCCGCGCTCATTTTCGACGACATGGCGCGGCTGCCGGAGCTTGTCGCCAATTGGCGGCCGCCCGAGCAGGGCCCGGCGGTCGCGCAGGGGACATGATGGCGCGCAGGGGGGATCACGACGGACTGAGGCTCGATGAGGCCGCCCGCGCGGGGTGGCTCTATTACGTCGCCGGCAACACCCAGGACGAGATTGCGCGGAAGCTCGGCATTTCCCGCCAGGCGGCGCAGCGGCTCGTGTCGCTCGCCATCAGCGAACGGCTGATCAAGGTCAGGCTCGACCATCCGATCGCCCGCTGCATGGAGCTGGCGGCGGGCCTGAAGCGCCGCTACGACCTGCGCTATTGCGACGTCGCCCCGACCGATCCGGATTCGGCGTCCTCGACGCTCGGCATCGCCCAGGTCGCGGCGGCCGAGTTCGAGCGGTGGCTGAGACGGACCGAGCCCGCGATCATCGGCATCGGCACCGGCCGCACCATGCGCGCGGTCGCCGACCAGCTCCCGGCGATGGAATGTCCGCAGCACCGGCTGGTGGCGCTGGTCGGCACGACCAAGATCGACGGCTCGGCGTCGTTCTACGACGTGATCATCCGCGTCTCCGACACCGTGCGCGCGCCCCATTATCCGATGCCGCTGCCGGTGGTGGCGCGCTCGGTCGAGGAGCGCGAGTTGCTGACCAGCCTCGCCTCGGTGAAGAGCCTGTTCGACCTGGTCGAGCGGACGGACGTGACCTTCGTCGGCGTCGGCTCGATCGGCAATTCGGCGCCCCTGGTGCAGGACGGCATCATCACCCGACAGGAGGCCGAGACGATGCGCAACCTCGGCGCGGTCGGCGAGATCACCGGCTGGGCCTTCGACGGGGCCGGCCGGGTGCTCGACGAGGGCGTGAATCGGCTTGTGGCGGGCGCGCCGCTCAAGAAGGCCGGCAATCGTCTGGTGATCGGGGTGGCGATGGGCCCCTCGCGGCGGGCGCCGCTGCGGGGGGCGCTGACCGGCGGCCTGATTTCAGGCCTTGTCACAGACAAGTCGACGGCCGAACATCTGCTCCAGCGCTAGGCGTCAGATAGCCCATATTGTTGCCTGTTATCATAAGCTTGGCGGTAAGACTTGCAGAATTTGTGCAGTGCAGCGACGATTTTCGTTGACTTCGCCGGCTCGCTCTGTTGAGTATTCGCCCGCTGACTAAGCAATTGCCCACCTGGCGGCATTGCACATGGAGGATACGTCATGAAGGTTCTCGTGAAGGCCCTGCTGGGGGCCGTCGCGCTTTCGGGCTTCGCGCTCCCCGCCTACGCCGACACCACCCTCACCATCGCCACCGTCAACAATGGCGACATGATCCGGATGCAAAAGCTGACGGATGATTTCACTAAAGCCAACCCGGATATCAAGCTCAACTGGGTCACGCTCGAAGAGAACGTGCTGCGCCAGAAGGTGACGACCGACATCGCCACCAAGGGAGGCCAGTTCGATGTGCTGACCATCGGCACCTACGAGACCCCGATCTGGGCCAAGAAGGGTTGGCTCGTTCCGCTCGACAAGCTGGGCGCGGACTACGACGTCGACGATCTTCTGCCGGCGATCCGCGCGGGCCTTTCGCTCGACGGGAAGCTCTATGCTGCGCCGTTCTACGGCGAAAGCTCCTTCGTCATGTACCGCACGGACCTGATGGAGAAGGCCGGCCTCAAGATGCCGGAGAAGCCGACCTGGGCGTTCATCAAGGAAGCCGCCGACAAGATGACCGACAAGGCGGCGGGCGTCTATGGCGTCTGCCTGCGCGGCAAGCCGGGCTGGGGCGAGAACATGGCGTTCCTGACCGCGACCGCCAACTCGTTCGGGGCGCGCTGGTTCGACGAGAAGTGGCAGCCGCAGTTCAACACGCCGGAATGGAAAGCGACGCTCGACTACTACGTGCCGCTGATGAAGGCCGACGGGCCCCCCGGCGCATCGTCCAACGGCTTCAACGAGAACCTCGCGCTGTTCAACGACGGCAAGTGCGGCATGTGGATCGACGCCACGGTCGCCGCCGGGTTCGTGACGGATCCGAAGCAGTCGAAGGTCGCCGACAAGGTCGGCTTCGCCCTCGCGCCAGACGATGGCCTCGGCAAGCGCGGCAACTGGCTGTGGGCGTGGTCGCTCGCCGTCCCGGCCGGCTCGAACAAGATCGACGCCGCCGAGAAGTTCGTCTCCTGGGCGACAAGCAAACACTACACCGACCTCGTGGCCGAAAAGGAAGGCTGGGCCCATGTTCCTCCGGGGACCCGGACCTCGCTCTACAAGAACCCCGATTATCTGAAGGCCGCGCCGTTCGCCCAGCTGACGATCGACTCCATCAACTCGGCGGACCCGAACCATCCGACGGTTAAGCCGGTTCCGTATACGGGCGTGCAGTTCGTGGCGATCCCCGAGTTCCAGGGAATCGCGACGACGGTGGGTCAGAACTTCTCGGCCGCGCTTGCAGGCTCGATGAGCGTCGACGACGCGCTCGCCAAGTCGCAGGCGAGCACGGAAGCCGCAATGAAGAAGGCAGGCTACATCAAGTAGCCTGAGACCGGTTCGCCCCGCGGCGTTTCATCCGCGGGGCGTCCTTGGGGACGTCCTCCCGGTCCCTGCCCTCCCCGCTCCGCCCGCGGGGAGGGGCTTTCGGGCGCAATTTTTGACATCGACCGGCGCGCGCGCCGCGAGCGGGGCCGTTGACGCGTCGCCTGAAGCCGCGGTTTTGCCCTTTGCTATAAGTCCATTCCCGGCGCGAATAGCGTGCGCGTTCGGAAAACAGCGGGAGGCCCTAAAGGATGGCGACCCAACAGACTTCCGCCGCAGGCCGTTTGCTTGTCGCGCCCTCGGTCATCCTGCTGTTCCTGTGGATGATCGTCCCGCTGGCGATGACCCTGTATTTCTCGAGTTTGCGCTACAGCCTGCTCGACCCCGACAACACCGCCTTCGTCGGCTTTCAGAATTACGTCTCCTTCCTCTCCGACCCGGACTTCCTCGCCTCGCTGTTCAACACGCTGGTCCTGGTCGTGTCGGTGCTTGCGATCAGCGTCGGCGGCGGCATTCTGGTCGCGCTGCTGATGGACCAGCCGGTGTTCGGGCAGAACGTGCTGCGCCTCATGGTGATTGCGCCGTTCTTCGTCATGCCGACCGTCAGCGCGCTGGTCTGGAAGAACCTGTTGATGAACCCGGACTCCGGGCTCTTCGCCTGGATCGCGCGCTCGTTCGGCTTCGAGCCGATCGTCTGGTTCACCAACTATCCGATGCTGTCGGTGATCATCGTCGTATCGTGGGAGTGGCTGCCGTTCGCGAGCCTGATCCTGCTGACCGCGCTGCAGTCGCTCGACGAGGAGCAGAAGGAGGCGGCGCAACTCGACGGCGCAGGCGCCTTCTCCTACTTCTTCTATATCGTGCTGCCCCACATTGCGCGCGCGATCACGGTGGTCATTCTGATCGAGACGATCTTCCTGCTCAGCGTGTTCGCCGAGATTTACGTGACCACCGCCGGCGGCCCGGGCGTCGCAACCACCAACATCCCATTCCTCGTCTACAAAGACGCGCTGCTCAATTTCGACGTCGGATCGGCGTCCGCCGGCGGCATCGTCGCGGTCGTGCTCGCCAACATTGTCGCAATCTTCCTGATGCGAATCATCGGCCGGAACCTGGAGGGCTAAGCGATGGCGATGAAGCATTCTATCGGCAAACGGATCGGCGTGACCGCGGCCGCGTGGATCGTCGCCTTGCTGATCTTCTTTCCGATCCTGTGGACGTTCATCACGAGCTTCAAGAGCGAACTCGACGCGATCGCGATGCCGCCCAAGTTCCTGTTCTTCAACTGGACGCTCGAAAATTACGTCGAGGTGCAGGAGCGCTCGAACTACCTCAAGTTCGCCTTCAATTCGATCGCCCTGTCGATCGGCGCCAATGTCGTGGGCCTCATCATCGCGGTCCCCGCCGCCTGGTCGATGGCGTTTGCTCCGGGCAAGCGCACCAAGGACCTCTTGATGTGGATGCTGTCGACCAAGATGATGCCCGCCGTCGGCGTGCTCGTCCCGATCTATCTCATTTTTCGCAATCTCGGGCTGCTTGACAGCCTGTGGGGCATCGGGCTGGTGCTGATGCTTCTCAACCTGCCGCTGCTGATCTGGATGCTCTACACCTACTTCAAGGAAATACCGGTCGACATCCTGGAGGCGGCGCGTATGGACGGCGCGTCGCTTTTCAACGAGATTGTCTATGTGCTGACGCCGATGGCCGTTCCTGGTATCGCCTCGACCATGCTGCTTGCGATCATCCTGTCGTGGAACGAGGCGTTCTGGACGCTGAATCTCGCCACCTCGAACGCCGCTCCGCTCACCGCCTTCATCGCCTCCTACTCGGCGCCGGAAGGCTTCTTCTGGGCGAAGCTTTCGGCGGCTTCGACCCTCGCTATCGCGCCGATCCTCATCCTCGGCTGGTTCTCGCAGAAGCAGCTTGTGCGCGGCCTGACCTTCGGCGCGGTCAAGTAAGCCGGCATTTAGGGAGAATGCGACTATGGGAAGCATCCAACTGAAGTCGGTCCGCAAGGCGTTCGGCGCCGTCAATGTGATCAACGGCGTCGACCTCGACATCAAGAACGGCGAATTCGCCGTGTTCGTCGGCCCCTCCGGCTGCGGCAAGTCGACGCTCTTGCGCCTGATCGCCGGACTTGAGGACGTGACTTCGGGCGAGGTGCTGATCGACGGCAAGGACGTCACTGAAGTCGGCCCTTCCAAGCGCGGACTCGCCATGGTGTTCCAGTCCTACGCGCTCTATCCGCACATGAGCGTGCGCGGCAACATCGCCTTCGCCCTCAAGATGGCGGGCGAGAAGGCCGACGTCATCGAGCGGAAAGTGACCAAGGCGGCGGGCACGCTGAACCTCACGGACTATCTCGACCGCAAGCCGCGCCAGCTCTCCGGCGGCCAACGCCAGCGCGTCGCCATCGGCCGCGCGATCGTGCGCGAGCCGAAAGCGTTTCTGTTCGACGAGCCGCTCTCGAACCTCGACGCGGCGCTGCGGGTGCAGATGCGGGTCGAGATCGGCGAACTGCATAACGTGCTCAAGACCACAATGATCTACGTCACCCACGACCAGGTCGAGGCGATGACGATGGCCGACAAGATCGTGGTGCTCGACCGGGGCTCCGTCGCGCAGGTCGGCTCGCCGCTCGAACTCTACAACCGGCCGAACGGCCTGTTCGTCGCGGGCTTCATCGGCTCGCCGACCATGAATATGATCCGGGGCGCGAGCGCCGAGAAGCGCGGCGCCGCGACCATCGGCATTCGGCCCGAGCATGTCGAGATTTCAACCACCGCCGGAGAGTGGCCGTCGACGGTGCGGCTCGCCGAGCACCTGGGCTCCGACACCTTCGTCCACGCCGAGGGCGACGGCATTGGACCCCTGACGCTCAGGCTCGAAGGCGAGGCGCCGCTGAAGCCGGACCAGCGGATCTTCGTGACCCCGCGCGAGGCCAACTTGCACAAGTTCGACAAGGACGGCCGGCGCATCGACTGACGGCGCGCCCGGGGCCGCGCCCCACGTCATCAAGAGCAGCACGCAAGGCAGGAGCTCATGAGCGTCAAACTTTCCAACGCCGCGCTGGCGCATCCGCCGGCGCACGTCGCGGTTCCCAAATATCGGCGCGCGGACCTCAAGCCTGGGATCGTCCATATCGGCGTCGGAAACTTTCATCGCGCCCACCAGGCCGTCTATCTCGATGATCTCTTCAACACCGGCGCGGACCATGACTGGGCCCTGGTGGGGGCGGGCGTCCGCGAGCCGGACGTGGACATGCGCGCGAAGCTCGAGGCGCAGGACTGGCTGACCACGGTCGTCGAGCAGGAGGCGGGCGCGACGTCGGCGCGCATCACCGGAGCGATGATCGATTTCGTTCCGCCGTTCGACGTCGAGGCGAACCTCGCCGCGCTCGCCCGGCCCGAGATCCGCATCGTCTCGCTGACGGTGACCGAGGGCGGCTATTACATCTCGCCGGCGACCCAGCGTTTCGACCCTGGTCATCCGGATATCGTCGCCGACGCCGCGCGCCCCGAAGCGCCGAAGACCGCCTTCGGTCTGATCGCAGCTGGCCTTAAGCGCCGACGCGCGGCTGGCGTTCCCCCCTTCACCGTGATGTCCTGCGACAACATTCCCGGCAACGGCCATGTGACCGAGAACGCAGTTGCGGGCCTCGCCGAGCTTTCCGATCCCGCCTTCGCGCAATGGATTCGGGCGAACGTCGCCTTTCCCAATTCGATGGTCGATCGGATCACCCCGGCGACGAGCGAGCGCGAGCGTCGCATCCTCAGCGAGACCTACGGCGTCGAGGACTCCTGGCCGGTGTTCTGCGAGGAATTTCGCCAATGGGTGGTCGAGGACAAATTCCCGTCAGGACGCCCCGCGCTAGAGTTGGTCGGCGTCACCTTCACCGCGGACGTCGCGCCCTTTGAGCTGATGAAGATCCGCATCCTCAACGGCGGCCACGCGGCGATCGCTTATCCGGCCGGTCTGCTCGACATCCACTTCGTGCACGAGGCGATGGAGGACCGCCAGATCGCCGCGTTCCTCGAAACGCTGACGAAGCGGGAGATCATCCCGGTCGTGCCGCCGCCGCCGCAAGTCGACCTCGAGGCCTATCGTCGCAAAGTCGCCGAACGCTTCGGCAACCCCAAGATCGGCGACACCGTCAGCCGGCTCTGTCTCGACGGTTCGAACCGTCAGCCGAAATTCGTCCTGCCGACGGTGCGCGACCGCATCGCCGCCGGCGCGAGCGTCAACGGGCTCGCGCTCGTTTCCGCGCTCTGGTGTCGCTACTGCGCCGGCGTGTCGGAGAGCGGCAAGGCGATCCCGCCCAACGACCCGAGCTGGGACCGATTGCAGGCGGCGGCGAAGGCCGCCCGGACCGATCCGAGCGCGTTCCTCGCCATGCGCGATATTTTCGGCGAGCTGGCGGAGGACTCAACTTACGTCGCCGCCTTCTCGGGCGCGCTCGGCTCGCTCTGGACCCACGGGGTTCGCGCTACGCTCGACGACTATCTCAGGGGCGAAGCGTAAAGGGCGATGACGACCGGGGTGAACCGCGCCGCCGGGTATGCGGCGCGTCGATGACGGCGGCGGCCACATGCTGTTCGGCCTAGCCGTTTCCGGCCGGCAGCGCCGTCAGGAGGGGTCATGTATCTCGATCGTATCAAGCTCACCGGAAGGGTCGCGGTCGTCACCGGGGGCGGTCAAGGCATCGGGTTGGCGTGCGTGGAGGCGCTTTGTGAAGCCGGGGCTCATGTCTACGTCGCCGACCGAAATGCCAAAGTCGCCGAAGACGGCCGGGCGCGAATGAAGGCCAAGGGCTACGACGTCGACGTGATCGAAGTCGACGTGACGAACTCGGCTGACGTCGACGCGGCCGCGGCCAAAGTGCTCGCGGAAAAGGGCAGGATCGACGTGCTGGTCTGCAACGCGGGCATCGTCCGGCCGTCCGCCCCTGCCGAAGACGTCGGCGACGAAGATTGGCTGGACGTCGTCAACGTCAATCTGAACGGCGTCTATTGGTGCTGCCGGGCGTTCGGGCGGGCGATGCTGACGGCGGGACGCGGCTCGATCGTCAACATCGGCTCGATGTCGGGCCTCATTGTGAACAAACCGCAGGCCCAGGCCAACTACAATGCCTCCAAGGCCGCGGTGCATCACCTCACGAAATCCCTGGCCGCCGAATGGGGCGGTCGCGGCGTGCGCGTGAACGCGGTCGCGCCGACGTATATCAACACGCCGCTCACGGCCCTCGGCAAGTCCAACAAGGCGATGTTTGACGTGTGGATCGACGGCACCCCGATGGGACGCATGGGCGAGCCGGACGAGGTGGCGTCGGTTGTGCTGTTCCTCGCATCCGACGCGGCGAGCCTGCTGACCGGATCGATCGTGCTTGCCGACGCCGGTTACTCATGCTGGTAAACAAACAGACCCAGGAGAGCGGTCCGCCCGGGGACAAGAAGGCTCTCCGCAACCACGGCGAGGATTGAGGCGATGGCGGGAGCGTTGGACGGCAAAGTCGCCGCGGTGACCGGAGCCGCATCGGGGATCGGACTGGCGAGCGCCGAAGCGATGCTCGCCGCCGGGGCTCGGGTGGTGTTGATCGACCGCGACGAGTCGGCGCTGAACGCGCTATCCCGGAAGCATGGGGCCGCGGTGACGCCGCTGGTCATCAACCTTCTCGATTCCAAGGACTGCGCGACGCTCGTGCCAAGAGTGCTCGACGCGGCGGGCCGCCTCGACATTCTCCACGCCAATGCAGGGCTCTATGTCGGCGGAGACCTGATCGACGCCGAGACGGATGCGATCGACAGGATGTTGAATTTGAACGTCAACGTCGTGATGAAGAACGTGCGCGACGCGCTGCCGCACATGATCGAGCGGGGAACCGGCGACATCATCGTGACCAGCTCTCTCGCCGCTCACTTTCCGACGCCCTGGGAGCCCGTCTACGCCTCGTCCAAATGGGCGATCAACTGCTTTGTCCAGACGGTGCGGCGGCAGGTTTTCAAGCACGGGATTTGCGTGGGCGCTATCTCGCCCGGACCCGTCGTGACGGCGTTGCTCAAGGACTGGCCGCCGGAGAAGCTCAAACAGGCCCGGGAGTCCGGCAGTTTGCTCGAGCCGAGCGAGGTGGGAGAGGTCGTCATCTTCATGCTGACGCGACCGCGCGGGATGACGATACGGGACGTCGTGATGATGCCGACCAACTTCGATCTGTGAGCGATGAAGGCCCCGTTTCGGACCCCGTTTCGATCCGGTGATCATCGGGGCTGACGCCGGACCCGGCGTCAGGAAGGAGAACAACATGGATCTCGAGCTCAAGGGTAAGGTCGCGGTGGTGACCGGAGGCAGCGTCGGCATTGGTCTGGCGATCGCGGAAGGGTTGGCGGCGGAAGGGGTCGATCTCGTCCTCGCGGCGCGCGGCGCCGAGCGGATTCAAGACGAGGCGCGGCGGATCGCCGGCCGATATGGCGTTCGGGCCGAGGGCGTCGCCTGCGACGTTTCGACGCGGGAGGGGACAGATGCGCTGATCGACGCCGCGAAGGCGGCGTTCGGGGGCGCCGACATCCTGATCAACAACGCGGGCTCCGGCTCGAACGAGACCGTGATGGAGGCGGCTGACGACAAGTGGCAGGCCTATTGGGAGTTGCACGTCATGGCGGCGGTGCGGCTCGCCCGGGGCATTGCGCCGCTCATGAAGGGGCGCGGCGGCGGGGTGATCCTGCACAACGCCTCGATCTGCGCGGTCCAGCCGCTATGGTACGAGCCGATCTACAACACGACCAAAGCGGCGCTGATGATGTTCTCGAAGTGCCTGGCGACCGAACTCGTCGGAGATAATATCCGAGTGAACTGCGTCAATCCCGGACTGGTCCTCACCCCCGACTGGATCAAAACGGCCAAGCAGCTCACCGCAGAGACCGGCGGAGACTGGCAAGGCTATCTCGATGGAATTGCCCGCGAATTCGCCCCGATCAAGCGCTTCGCATCGCCGGCGGAGATCGCGAATATGTTCGTCTTCCTGTCGTCCGAGCGCGCGAGCTACTCGGTCGGCTCGACCTACTTCGTCGACGGCGGCTGGCTGAAGTCCGTTTAACGCGGTCGAAGCGGCTATCGCTTCAGTGCGTCGTACTTTCGGTCTTCCTCGCGGCTTCGGCGGCGGCGAGCTCAATCTGGTTGATGACGCCGACGACGCCAGGAACATTCTTGGCGTCGGCTTCGGCGCACGAACGCTGGTAGGGGAGATCGACCGATCCTGACATCGTCACCCAGCCGTCGCTGACTTCGACCGTAACCCGGTGCCGAGGCACCGCGAGATCCCAGTGGATAGCGTTCAGGACACTCATCCTCACGTCGTTGCTGTGCGATTGCATGTTGGGGTTTCTCCTCCCCGCCAGTCTTCTTACCATGCCCCGTTGTACGTGGTCCGTGACCGACTGACGCAGCTACTCCCTTCGAGGTACGCCGGCACTTCAGCAGAATTGAGACGGCCCGCACGCGCGAAGGCGCCGGGCGGCTAATTTTTTTGCGATCGGAACGAGCGCCCGGGATCAGATCTTCGGGGGCGGGCCAAGCGGGCCGGAGGAGATCTCCTGGAGGGTGGTTTCCTCCACGTTCATGGCGTTGCCGCGCCAGACGAAATTGTCGCCGGTCCACCCTTCCGCCCACAAGATGGGCAACAGGATGTCGCGAGCCATCCAGGCGAACGGACTCCGCCAGCTCAGCGGCCAGCCGGCCACCAGGGCGAGCAGGGCTTCGATCGCATACCAGTAGACCGTCGCGATCGCGACGCTCGTCCACGGGCTCACCCCGAATTCCGGCGCCGCAAACCCCGCCGCCACGATCGTCACCAGACTGGTCGTGAGGATCTCGGGCGCGAATTGCAAGGGAAAGGTGACCCGCCGCAGTCGCGCCCAGCGCACCTGCCTTGCCCAGACGTCCTTCAGCTTGCGCACGCCAAGCGGCTGTTGGAACGGTTCGCTGACGAGGTGGGCGTCGTAGCCCTGGGCATGGATCAGCTTGGTTGACGCGGCGTCCTCGGCGATTTCGGCGCCGAGCGCCTCGATGCCGCCGCCGGCCTCCAGGATGTCGCGTCGCCAGAGCATTGTCTTGCCCTGGGCGAAACCAAGGCCAAACGCCTCAGCCGCATATTGCCAACGGGCCTCGTAGGTGTTGAGGAAGCCGCACTCGATCTCGGCGCCGAACGATCCGGGCTGCGAGCCGATCGGCGGCGCGCAGACAATGCCGGAGTTGGGACGCCAGCGGGCGAGCAGCCGCTGAATGTAGTCGCGCGGCATCAGCACGTTGGAGTCGGCGATCACCACCCACTCATGTCGGGACGCCTTCCAGCCCTTCACCACGTTGTTGAGCTTCGGATTGGCGCTGACGCGGTCGTCGCCGATGAGCAGCCGCGCGGGCCGCTCGGGGTGCGCCGCGATCGCGCCGCGCACCAGGGGAGCGATCGGATCGTCGCCGCTGGCGAGGCAGAACACGATCTCGTAATCGGGATAGTCGAGGGCGAAGATCGAGCGCAGCGTTTCGCGCGAGAACGACTTGACCCCGCACAACGGCTGGACGATGGAGACGGGCGGAGCGTCCTTCGGCGGGGGTGAGTAGCGACCTCGTCGTCTGCAACGGGGAATTGAGAGGGCCACACTCAGGGCGTGGACGCCGCCGGCCGAGACGCAGATACCGGCGGCAAGAGCGCTGATTGTCATTACGGTATTGTACTCAATTCGCGAATCGAGGCCAGCAGTATTGCCGGACTGGAGCGACGCTTCTATGAAGGCTCATGAATTCGGTTCCGATCGTTCGTTTTGCCCCCTCGCCGACCGGGCGGATTCACATCGGAAACGCCCGTACGGCCCTGCTCAACTGGCTGTTCGCCCGCCGCACGGGCGGACGGTTCATCCTCCGATTCGACGACACGGACGTCGAACGCTCGCGAGCCGAATACGCCCGCTCGATCGAGGAGGATCTCGGCTGGCTCGGAGTTGAACCCGATCTTGTCCGCCGCCAATCGGAGCGGATGGCCTTTTACGACGCCGCGGCCGAAAAACTCAAGTCGCTGGGCCTCCTTTATCCGGCCTATGAGACGCCGGAGGAGCTGGATCGGCGGCGCAAGCGCCAGCAGGCGCTCGGCCGGCCGCCGATCTACGACCGAGCGGCGCTCCGCCTGAGCGAGGCCGAGCGCTCCGAGCTCGAAGCCGCCGGACGCAAGCCGCATTGGCGTTTTCGCCTCGGACCCGGAACTGTCCGCTGGACTGACATGGTGCGCGGCGAGAGCCACATCGATTGCGGGTCGCTCTCCGATCCGGTTTTGCGGAGGGAGGACGGCACCTTCCTCTACACGCTGCCCTCGGTGGTCGACGACATCGAATTCGGCGTCACCCATGTGATTCGCGGCGAGGACCACGTCACCAACACCGCCGTGCAGCTCCAGCTGTTCGAAGCGCTCGCCGGCCAGGCGCCCGAGTTCGGGCATCACAACCTGCTTACCGACGCGTCCGGCGAGGGGTTGTCCAAGCGGACGGGCGCGCTCTCGATCGGCTCGTTGCGGGAGAAGGGGGTCGAGCCGCTCGCCGTCGCCGCGCTCGCGGTTCTGGTCGGCTCGGCGGAGGCGGTGAGGCCGGTGGCCTCGCTCGAGGAGCTCTCCGGCCTCGTCCACCTCGAGAATTTGTCGCACGGCGCGGCGCGGTTCGACGAGGCCGAGCTCGACGCCCTTTCCGCCCGCACGCTGCACGCCATGCCCTATCCGGCCGTCGCCGAGAGGCTCGCGGCGCTCGGGATCGCCGGCCCGACCGCCGAGGCCTTCTGGCTCGCGGTGCGCGGCAACGTCGCGCGGCTCGCCGACGTCCTCGAATGGCGCGCGGTGATCGAGGGCGACATCGCGCCGGTCGTCGAGGACCGGGCCTATCTCGACCTCGCCGCCGAGCGCTTGCCCGACGGCGACTGGGACCAGACGACCTGGAGCGCATGGACGAATGCGCTGAAAGCGCTGACCGGCCGCAAAGGCCGGGACCTCTATCACCCGTTGCGGCTGGCGCTCACAGGACGGGACTCGGGGCCTGAGCTTGCGGCGCTGCTCCCCCTGATCGGGCGCGTCAAGGCGCTGGCCCGCCTATCCGGTTGAGCGGGCGCCTCGCTAAAGCGCCGGCCCGACGATTCGCACCTTCGTGTTGACGCCGTTCGGACCCGTCTCGCTGACCGTCCTGCCCTGCGTCGTCGTGTAGAACGTTCCGGACTGCGCGGCGCCGCCGGCGATGCCCGAGGCTTCGCGGCTGACGGTCGCCGCGGCTGCGCTGAGCGCCGTGTCTTCGCCGTTGGCGTTGAGCCCCTGCCCGGCGCCGGTCAGGCTCGGGTCGGTGGCGGGGCTCGGGCTCGCGCCCGTCGCGTCCGGAGTCGATGCGACAGGCTTGCCGTTCTTGCCAAGCTTCGCCTTCGGGTCGGCGGCGACCTTGGCGATGATCGGGCGCGACATTTCGAGCGACTTCTCGGGCGTCACCAAGATGTCGTGGGCCTCGTGCCCGTACTTCGCCTCCGCCGCGGCGAGCGCCTGCGCCCAGCTCTCCCCCTTGTGGCGGCAAGAGCAGGTCGGATCGTAGGACTGCTGGAACTTCAGCGCGTTCGGCATATCGACGTAGCGCTCTCCACTGAGAGACACCGCCTGTTCGATCGTCCCTCCGAACGGGAAGGAGTAGAGCTGGACGTCGGCGGCGGGGCAAAGCGACCGGCAGACGTCCTCGAGTTGCTCCCCCGCGCCTGAATAGGACACCGGGAAGAACCCGCCGTCGCA
Source organism: uncultured Alphaproteobacteria bacterium (assembly GCA_963748545.1). Classification (GTDB taxonomy): domain Bacteria; phylum Pseudomonadota; class Alphaproteobacteria; order Rhizobiales; family Beijerinckiaceae; genus Roseiarcus. The sequence goes on along the minus strand of CAVVJO010000051.1, from coordinate 80,450 downwards.
GGTGCGCACGCAGACCGCGTACGAGCCGGCCGAGACGTTGGCGCTCTTCTTTTCCTTCTCGATCGACTTTTCGATGGTCTTCTCCTGCTCATCCGGCGGAAGGGTCTCGACCGGCTGATAGGGCTCCTGCGGCGGCTTTGCGCCGCCGCCGAACAAGGCCTGGAAAATGTTGCCCGGCTGCGGGGCCGCCGCGGCGCCGCACTGGGAATTGTAACGCGCGATCAGATCCTCGCGGCCGCCCCCGGAGCGCGCTTCCAGTTCCGCAAGGGAGGCCTGCATGGTGGCGATCTGGCCCTTGATCTCGCCGCACTGGGGCGGAGGTTCAGAGCCGAAGAACAAAAACTTCTGGTTGTTGCAGCCGATCGAATTGGCGTACGCGCTGGTGCGGGCCAATTCCGACCGCGCGCGGGCCGCGGCCCCGGCGTTCTGTCCGCCGCCGCGCGGCGCAGAGGCGATTGCGGCTCTCAAGCGCGCGCAATCGGCGCTCTCGGCGAACGCCTCCGCAGTCGCCAGCACACCCGCAAGCGCCGCGATCGCGGCGATGGTCATCCGGAACGCTGAAAGATTACGGGGGTGTCGCGGATGTTGCTTGCCTGCCATACCGTTCTTCTACCGTCTGGAACCGATTTCGTGGCCGCCGCGAGCCAGATGCGCCCGCCAATATCCGGGCGAAGCGCGGCGGTTAAAACGCCAGATCGCGGCGCGAACATGGCGACCTGTGGAAAGCGCGCGCCGGATGGCCTCTTAGAGCCTTTCCGACCCGCGCGCCATAGGCCCTTCAGGATCCGTATGCGCGGGCGACGCGGCGCCCATGCCGCCGCTTTACCCATTGCGGCGTCAAAGAAGCCGCAGGCAATGCCGAACGCTCGGACGTGATCGTCCCGCGGCGGCGCCCTGCTCCGCGGGTGTCCGTCACGCCCTTTCGAGCGCGCTATCCGGAGACCTTGGAGAAGTCCGCGACCGCGTGGACGGCGTCGCGCAACTCGCCAAGCAGTCTCAGGCGGTTGAGACGGAGCTCCGGGTCGTCGGCGTTGACGGTCACGTCGAGAAAGAACGCATCGACGGGCGCGCGCAAGCTGGCGAGCGCCCGCATCGCCCCCTCGAAATCCTCGCGGCCGACTTTCTCACGCGCAGCGGCCCCGGCCGCCGCCAGCGCGTCGGCGAGGTCCCGTTCTGCGGGCAGCGCCAGCTTCGCGGGATCGTGGCGACCTGCGAAGGCGTCGACGCCGTCCTTCTTTTCCTCGGCCTTGAGGATGTTGGCGGCGCGCCGGTAGCCGGCGAGCAGATTGCGGCCGTCCTCGGTTTCGAGCAGCCGGCCGAGCGCCTCGACCCGCCACACGGCCATCAGGAGATCGTCCTGGCCCGGCAGGGCGAAGACCGCGTCGATCAAGTCGTGCCGCGCGCCCTTGTCGCGCAGATAGACCTTGAGCCGGTCGGCGAAGAAGTCGATCAGGCTTTTGGTGATGGCGGCCAGCCGCGCGTCGTCGGGAATCTCCGCGCGCCGCGCGGCGCGCGAGACGACGCCGACGATCTCGTCCAGCTCCGGCCCCTTGGGAAAGCCGCGTTTCTCCAGCGACTGAACGACCGCGCCCGCCTCGTCCTCGCGCGCGAACTCCACATCGAGCAGCGCGCCCCAGACCGCGGCGTTGAGCGGCCCCGTCAGCGGCAGGCGCAAGCCGTTCTCCAGCACGATGCGGATCACGCCCAGCGCGGCGCGCCTCAGCGCGTACGGATCCTTGCTGCCGGTCGGCTTCTCGTTGATCGCCCAGAAGCCGCCGAGCGTGTCGAGCTTGTCGGCGAGCGCGACGGCGATCGAGACGGGCGAGGCCGGAATTCGGTCGCTCGGCCCCTGCGGCTTGTAATGATCCTCGATCGCGGCGGCGACGCTCCGCTCTTCGCCCTGCGCTAGCGCGTAATAGCGGCCAATCAGGCCCTGCAGCTCAGGAAACTCGCCGACCATTTCGGTGACGAGATCGGCCTTGGCGAGACGCGCCGCGCGGGCCGCCAGCTCGACGTCGGCGCCGACCTGCGGAGCGAGCTCGCGCGCGAGCGACTCGATCCGCTCGATCCGCTCGGCCTGCGTGCCGAGCTTCTCGTGGAAGACAATGCCCAGGGCTTCGAGCTTGGCGAGGCGCTGGTCGAGCGGCTTCTCGGCCTTGTCCTTGTAGTCATGCAGGTCATGCAGATCGGTCAGCCAGAAGTGGCGGGCGTCGGAGAGACGGGCGCGCACCACCCGCGCGTTGCCGGCCGCGATCGCAGCCCCGCCGTCGCTCGCGATCAGGTTCGAGACCAGGACGAAGCGGTTGGCGAGCCCGCCGTCCGGCCGTTTCAGCACGAAGCACTTCTGGTTGGCCCGGATCGTGGCGCGGATGACCTCGGGCGGAATGTCGAGAAAATCGGCCTCGAATTCGCCCATCAGCACGACGGGCCACTCGACCAGGCCCGCGACCTCTTCGATCAGGCCCTCGTCCTCGATCAGCTCCAGACCTTGGGCGAAGGCCAGCGTCCGCGCATCCTCGCGGATGATCGCCTTGCGCCGGTCGGCGTCGAGCACGACCTTGGCTTTCAGGAGCGCATCGACATAGTCCTCGTAGCGGCGGACGGCGATCGGCTCGGGCGCCAGGAAGCGGTGGCCCCAGGTGACGTCGCTCGAGGCGATCCCGTCGATCGCGAAGGGCACGATTTCGGCGGCGTCGTGAGGCGTTGCGAGCGTGCAGAGGATTCCGCGCAAGGGGCGCACCCAGCGCAGCGCGTCGGAGTTTATCGAGCCCTTCCCCCAGCGCATCGCCTTCGGCCAGGGGAAGGCGCGCACGACCTCCGGCACGATCTCGGCCACCGCCTCAGCCGTGGGGCGGCCCGGCTTCTCGATCGACGCGACATAGAATGCGCCCTTCTTCGGGTCGTTCTCGATGGTTGCGTCTTCGATGCGGGCCAGGCCCGCGCCCTTCAAGAAACCCTGGACCGCCGCCTCCGGCGCGCCGACCCGGGGACCCTTTCGCTCCTCACGCAGGGTCGGCTGCGCCACGGGCAGCCCCACCACATGCAGCGCGAGCCTGCGCGGCGTCACGAACGCCTGCGCGCCCTCGTAGGTGAGGTTGCGGTCGACCAGCGCATTGGTGATCAGCCGCTTCAGGTCGTCGGCCGCCTGCCGCTGCATGCGGGCGGGGATTTCTTCGGAAAAGAGTTCAAGAAGCAGATCGGGCATGGAATGAAACGTCCGGGACAGCCGCGGGATACAGGGCTAGCGTCCCCGTCCCCGTTGTGGAGACGGGACAGGGCGGGGGAGGATGCGCCGAATGGCGCGCAACGCGGAAAGTCGACTCACGCCCCGCCTCCTGCGGTCTTCAGCCACGCGGCGCCGCAGGCCTTGGCGAGCTCGCGGACTCTCAAGATGTAGCTCTGCCGCTCGGTGACCGAAATCACCCCGCGCGCGTCGAGCAGATTGAAGGCGTGGCTGGCCTTGATGCACTGGTCGTAGGCGGGCAGCGCCATGAGATGGCGGTCGCCGTCGGCGCCGCGCTCGATCAGCGAGCGGCATTCGGCCTCCGCGTCCTTGAAGTGCTGGAAGAGGATGGCGGTGTCGGCGTGCTCGAAATTGAAGCGGGAATATTCCTGCTCGGCCTGCTTGAACACGTCGCCGTAGGTCACGCGCGCTTCGCCCTCGCGGCCGTTGAAATTGAGGTCGTAGACGTTCTCGACCCCCTGCACGTACATGGCGAGGCGCTCGAGGCCATAGGTGAGTTCGCCGGAGACCGGCGCGCACTCGAAGCCCGCCACCTGCTGAAAGTAGGTGAACTGCGACACTTCCATCCCGTCGCACCAGCACTCCCACCCGAGGCCCCAGGCGCCCAGCGTCGGGCTCTCCCAGTCGTCCTCGACGAAGCGCACGTCGTGCAGACCCATGTCGATCCCGATCGCGCGCAGGGAATCGAGATAGAGGTCCTGCAGGTTTTCCGGCGAGGGCTTCAGGATCACCTGATACTGGTAGTAATGCTGCAGGCGGTTCGGGTTCTCGCCGTAGCGCCCGTCCTTCGGACGGCGCGACGGCTGGACGTAGGCGGCGTTCCAGGCCTTGGGCCCGAGCGAGCGGAGCGTGGTCGCCGGGTGAAAGGTGCCCGCCCCGACCTCCATGTCATAGGGCTGGAGCACGACGCAGCCCTGCCGCGCCCAGAATTCCTGCAGCGTCAGAATCAGCCCCTGAAAGGACTTTGTCGGGTCGAGCGAAGGGTCGGAGACGGGCGGCATGTTCGGCAAGGTCCGGAAATTCGAGGCGGCGGACCCTAAAGACGCGAGCCAACCGGGTCAACGCGGGCGCAGATCGCACTGCCCTTCGCGGCCGATCCGCGATTCCGCGCCAGTCAAAAGTACCGTCGCCTTATGCGAGGGAGGCGCAAACAGACTCGGCCGCTAGCCGGAACGGCTCACCGGCGCGCCAACACAAAAATCCTTGGAAATTGCAGAAGGACCGTGCCGTCCGATTGCGTCGGGTAGGCCTTGGCCAGTTCGACGCCATAGCGATCCAGGAACCTGCAACGCGACGCCTCGTCGAGCGGGCGCAGAAACGGCGGGAGGCTGCTCGCCTTCATGATGTCGATGATCGCGCCGACCCCGTTCAGCGCGCAAAGGTAGGTCGTGCGCCAGATTTTGACGGAAGCGCAAAGCGGGCGGAGAAGTCCGTAAAGATCCTCCATCGTTTCGTTGAACGGGCGCGTCTTGGCGACGGGCAGAAGCTTCCTGGCCCAGGGTCCGTCCGCGGCGACCATCCGCAGGAGCACGCGGTTCGGTTCGTACAGGTTATCGGGGATCTGGACGGCGAGACTGCCGCCGTCCGCCAGTTGCGCCACGAGCCGCGGCAACACTTCGTGCAACGTCGGAAGCAGGTCGAGACCGCCGCCGGAAAAGATGAGGTCGAACTCGCTCCCGCTCGTTAGGGCCGCCCGCGACGGGTCAAATGAAATGATCTTTGCGTCGGGAAAGCGTCGGGCAAGCAGCGCCTGAACCGACCGAGGTCCGTCCTGCAGGTCGGCGATGCGCCTCGGAGCCCGATTCTGGATGCGGCTCAAGAGGTCCGACGACGAGAGGACAAACGGGTCGCTCGACGACGATTCTGAAAATCAAATTCCGAAAATTGCGCCTGCACCACATCCGCCATCATACCGGCGAAGACGTCAGAAATACGACGAAGACTGTTTTCCTTATCGGAGACGAGATGTGACCTATTTTGTTAATGATATTTAATATGTTGAACTTTCCCGACGGGCTAAAACTCTGAATTTAGTTTTGGCTGCATGAGGCCGCCATTTGAACCGCGCAAGATTGCGCTCGCGCTCATCGCGCGGGTCTTGCCGACAGATCGCCGACCCCTCCAATAGGCGGAGACTCGCCTTTCCGGCGGGATCGAGGCGCGTCCCACCGACGCGATGACGCGCTTGTGCAAAGACCTCGAGTTGCGCCGGAGGGCCCGTCGCGCAACACGATCGATCCCCCGCGTCAGCCTCTCGGCGATTTGCACAGGGTGACACAAGAAGTTGTGTCGGCGAGTAAACGGTGTTAACAATGTGCGGGCGGCGGGCTGTGGATTGGCTTCTTCAGGCATCAGGCCCCGAGCTCGACTGTCGAAAGCGGTCCTCCACATTCGCATGGAGAATCTGCATGTTTTCAATAGTGATGGCTACCTACAGCGGCAGCCGCTTCATTGAAGAGCAAATCGACACAATCATTAAACAAGCGACAAAGCCTGCCGAACTTATTGTCTCCGACGACTGCTCGACCGACAACACCGTCGAAATCATCGAGGCAATGCGCCGTCGGATGCCGTTCCCCCTCACGGTGCGACAAAATCAGTCACAGCTGGGATACGGAGAGAATTTTCTAAGCGCATGCGAACTCGCCACACAGCGATACATTTGCCTTTGTGATCAAGACGACGTCTGGCTTCCTGAAAAATTGAGCCTGTACGCCGAGTGGATTGCAGCCATGCCGGGGGTCTCGCTGTTCATCCATCAGGGCGACGTCGTGGACGAAACGCTCCAGTCAACGGGCAGCAACCATCCCAAGATTGAAAAGGATCGATTGCAGCCGCCGCTCACAGGGAAGCTTCTCGACTGTCCGCCGGGCTTCGCCATGTGTTTTTCTCGCGTCTTAATCACGAAGCACGATTGGCGGAACCGCCCTGCAGATCTCCAGTTTCCCAACTCGCCCGCCAAACACGACGCGTGGCTCGTTGCGTTGGCGAACGCCGAAGGGGGCATTTATTTTTCTCACAAGAGCCTCGTTCTCTATAGGCGGCACTCCCAAAACTCGTCATTTTACCATCCGGGCAGCAATCTCGAGCGAAGGATCAGACAACTGAAGGCGTTGACCCGCGGCGCCGAACTGACGGCGCTCGAAACCGAGCTCACGGCATTCCGGGAGCACGAAGCCTACTTCCGGAGTTTGGTCCAGAGGCCCGGTCAACCGGCGGAGGCGTCGGGTCGCTATGCGACCGTGGCGGAACAATATCGCCGCGCAGCTGAACTGGATGCCTATCGTCTCTCCTATTACCGCGCGCCCCAGATCAATCGGCCGACCATTCTTGCGAACGGAATGCTGGCCGGAATGTACCATGACGGAGCCCGTTTCAACCGACGCTTCTTTTTTCAGGATTTCGCGGCGATATGGCGTTCTCCGCCGGGTGCCGCCCGTTGATGGAACGAGCGCCCAGTCACGTATCAAGAGGAGGGGGCGGAATGCGCTGAGCCTCGGTACGCCTCATCGTAACACTCGCCAAAGTTGGGAAACCGGGATCACCCCGGCAGGTCCAGCAACCCCGCCTCGCCCAACTCGAGCCCGAAGAGAAGCCGCGATCCGTGCGCGTTCCATGCGAGCGCCCCGATCGCTCCGCCGCCCGGACCGCGGACCAAGATTTCCGCCGCGTCGGCGAGCCGGCAGAGCAGCACCATCCCGTCGGCGTAGCCGATCGCCAGCACCAGCGCGCGGGGATGGAAAGCGACCTGAGTGACGCGCGCTTCCCGCACGCCGCATTCCCGCGGCGCCTTGCCCATCGGGCCGTCCTTGTCCTTGAACGGCCAGACGACCGACGCCTCCGCGCCCGAAGTCGCAAGCCAAGCGCCGTCGTGCGACCACGACAGCGAGCGCGTCTTGCCGGGATAGCCGGTCATCCGCATGTTGCGCGAGTCGGCGAGCCGCCAGCCATGCAACGCGTTTTCCTGCATCGAGGTGACGAGGAAGCGGCCGTCGGGCGAAAAGGTCGCGTCGAGATGGGCGCCCTTCCATTCGAGGATCTGCGGCGCGCCCTCGACCTTGGGAAACCATAGCGCGGCGCCGTTGTAATGGGTCGCGGCGACGCGATAGCCTTTCGGCTGGAAGGCGAGGCCGCGCACGCTCGACGGCGCGGCCCATGTCCGCACCACGCCCGCCTCGTCGCGCGCCTTGACAGCTTTTCCGGCGCTCCAGGCGATATGGGCGCCGCGCAGCGCGAGCGCGTCGATCCAGCGGCCCTGCTCGTTGGCGACCTCCCGGACCTCGGCGTCGGCGCCCATCGACACCACCCGCCCGTCGTCGCCCCCTGTGACGAGCGTCTTGCCGTCGGACACCGCACTGAGGATCGCCCCGTCGGGGTGGGCCGCGATCCGCTTGCCATCGTCCGGCTCGCCGATCCGCACGACGCCGTCAGCGAGCGCCAGCGCCGGCAGCTCGCCCAGGAATGTCGCCGCAACGACTGGGCCGCCGGCGTCGAAAGCGAGAACATGCTGGGTGAGCGAGGTCGAGGACGGGTTGGGAGTCACGAGCGGAACCGAAACTCTTGTCGCGAAATGACCGCCTGTGCAGGCGACGGAAGGGTGCGCGTCTCGCGCACCGTTGGCGGGTCGAAATAGGGCGGCGAGTCGCCGCCCCCGCGATGGGCGCCGCCCGGCGTCAAGCCGCGCACGCGAGAAACCCCTTACGGATATCGTCTTCCTCGAGGTTGCGGCCGATGAACACAACCTTCGATTCGCGCTTCTCGCCCTCGCGCCACGCGCGCTGCGAATCGCCGTCGAGCATCATGTGCACGCCCTGGAAGACGAAGCGCTTCGGGTCGTTCTTCATGGCGACGATACCCTTGCAACGCAGGATGTTGGGCCCCTGCTCCTGAGTGATGCGGTTGATCCAGGGCATGAACTTGTTCGGATCGACGTCGCCGTCGAGCCGTATCGACACCGACTGCATCTCCTCGTCGTGGTAGTGCTTCAGGCCGTGATGCTCATGGGCGTGATCGTGATCGTGACCGTGGTCATGATCATGGTCGTGATCGTCGGCGACCAGAAAATTCGGCTCGATGTCGAGGATGCGGTCGAGGTCGAAGGCCCGCCGCTCGAGGACGTCAGCGAGCCCGACGTCGCATTTTTGCGCGCGATGGAGCGTCGCGTAAGGATTGATGCCGCGGATGCGCGCCTCCACCTCGCGCAATTCGGCCGCCGATACGAGATCAACCTTGTTGAGGATGATGACGTCGGCGAAGGCGATCTGGCTCTTGGCTTCGGGCGCGTCGCGGAGGCGCTGCGACAGCCACTTGGCGTCGGCGACGGTCACGACCGCGTCGAGGCGCGCCGCCTTCTGCACGTCCTCGTCGACAAAAAAGGTCTGCGCCACCGGCGCGGGGTCGGCGAGCCCGGTTGTCTCGACGATAATCGCGTCGAACCGGCCCTTGCGCCGCATAAGCCCCTCGATGATGCGGATGAGGTCGCCGCGCACGGTGCAGCAGATGCAGCCGTTGTTCATCTCGAACACCTCCTCGTCGGCGCCGATGACGAGCTCGTTGTCGATGCCGATCTCGCCGAATTCGTTGACCACGACGGCGTAGCGCTTGCCGTGGTTCTCGCTGAGGATGCGGTTCAAGAGCGTCGTCTTTCCGGCGCCGAGATAGCCGGTAAGGACGGTGACTGGAATCTTGTCCTGCTCGCGGGCTTCGCTCACGCGTTCATCTCCTGAAAGAATGGGGGCGTCTCGTCATATAGGACGGCTGGCCGCGCCGCGGTAGGCCTCGCGCGCTCACCAGCGATTCCAGCCGACGCCGAAGCCGCCTCCGACATAGGGTCCGCCCCAGGGATGGACCGGCGGCGCGACGAGGACCGGCGCGGTTACGACGAGCGGCGGCGGAGGCGGGGCGAAGACGACGGACGGACCGGCCGGCGCGGGGACGCCCGGGCCCTGAGTCACGGCGAAGGACGGCAGGAAGCCGTTGAGCCCGCGCCAGGAGCCATAGCACCATCCGCCGCGACAGCTCTGAACGTCGATCTCAGCGTTGGCTGGGACGGCCTGGACAATTCGCGAATAAGGGTTCGGCGCCCTGCGCATGTTGGAGGGCGCGGCGGTGAGCGCCGGGTCTGCGAGCGACGGCCCTGTCAGGGCGCCGAGAAGGCCTGCGGCAAGGATCAAACGGCGCACTCTTAAAGTCCCTCTGACGAATGGCGAAAGGCGGCGGCGGCCCCCCTCGCCGGCCGCGTTCAAAATAGCCACGCGGGGGTTTCGCGTCCAGACGTGCGCCGGGCGCGAGACGCGGCCCGGAGATGCACGGGGCCTGCCGGACAGGTCGATTTCGCTTATAGTGCATCGCTTCCGCGTCGGCTCGAGGAGTCGAGCGGCGCCGCGTGAACTACGGTCAAGGAGCGATGCGCGATCTGCCCATCATACTGGACATGCGTGACCGAGCGGCGATCGTGGTCGGCGGCGGGTTCGTCGCGGCGCGGCGAGCGGAGCGGCTGGTGCGGGCGGGCGCCCGCGTCACCGTGTTTGCACCCGACCTTAGCGATGAGTTCGACGACTTGCGCGGCGAAACCAACTTTCGCCACGCGTCGCGCGACCCAGAGCTGGAGGATTTCGCCGGCGTGTCGCTCTGCTTTGTCGCAACCGAAGACGAGCCTGTCATCGAGCGCACGCGCGCCGCGGCCAAGCGCGCCGGCGCGCTGATCAATGTCGCCGACCGGCCGAAGCTTTCCGACTTCAGCATGCCCTCGATTGTCGACCGCAGTCCGCTCGTGATCGCCATCTCGACCGGCGGCGCCTCGCCGATCCTGGGGCGGATGCTGAAAGCGCGGCTCGAGTCGATGATCCCCTCGGCCTATGGCCGGCTGGCCGAGCTGATGAGCGGCTTTCGCGCGCAGGCGGCGGCGGCGATCCCGACCCAGACCCTCCGCCGCCGTTTCTGGGAGGGCGTGCTCGAAGGACCGATCGCCGAGGCGGCGCTGGCCGGAAACGAGGCCGCAGCCGGCGCACACCTTGCCGCCGAAATCGCGCGTTGGGCCGAGGAGCGTCCCTCGGCTCAGGGCGAGGTCTATCTGGTCGGCGCCGGCCCCGGCGATCCCGATCTCGTCACCTTCCGCGCCTTCCGGCTGATGCAGAAGGCGGACGTGGTGCTCTACGACCGCCTCGCCGACCCGCGGATCATGACGCTGGTCCGGCGCGAGGCCGAGCGGGTCTACGTCGGCAAGCGCCCCGACAACCACGAGCTTCCGCAAGACGAAATCAGCGCGCTCCTGGTGAAGCTCGCGCTCGAGGGCAAGCGGGTGTTGCGCCTCAAGGGCGGCGATCCCTTCCTGTTCGGCCGCGGCGGAGAGGAAATCGAGGCGCTCGCCGAACATGGCGTGCCCTTCCAGGTGTGTCCCGGCGTGACGGCGGCGATCGGGGCCTCGGCCTATGCGGGAATCCCGCTGACCCACCGCGATCATGCGCAAGCGTGCGTGTTCGTCACCGGCCATGGCAAGGACGGCGATATCGCGCTCAACTGGGCGTCGCTGATCCAGCCGCGCCAGACGGTGGCGGTCTATATGGGCTTGCGCAATCTCGAGCCCCTGATCGAGGCGTTCATGGCCCATGGGGCCAGCCCTGACCTGCCCGCAGCTGTCGTCGACAACGCCACTCGGCCCAACCAGCGCGTGGTAGTCGCGACGCTCGGGACGCTCGCGACGGCGGCGCGCACGGCCGAGCTCAAGGGCCCGTCGATCGTGATCATCGGCACGGTCGTGTCGTTGCGCGAGAAACTCGAATGGTACGCTGCAGAGGAGGCAGTCGGCAGCAGGTAGTAGGCGGTCTTCGCCGGACAAGGAGTGCGACGGAGGGGCAGCGTCCCGCCGCCCACGGCGCGCGGGGACGCGCGCCCTCCGCTCACACTCTTGCGGCGCGCCAGGTCGGTCCCTTCGGGCCGAAGGCCGGCTCGATGCGGAACTGGTCGGCGGCGGTCATCTTGCCGAGTGGGACCGCGTCGTCCGGCATGACGAGCGTCGCCTCGTCGCCCACGAATATGATCACATGCCGGCGCTCCTCGAGGAGCGAGCGCGCAAGGCTCTTCAGGCCCGCGAAATAGGGCTCCTTGCGCCAGGCGCCGGGCGAGCCCGGATCGACTTGGCCATAGACGAAGCCGTTGGGCGGAAAGATCGACAGCACGAATTTCGCCCGGTCGGGCCGCCAGGCGTCCGGCAGCTTGGCGTCGGTCATCCACAGGCAGAAGAACTGACTGCACTGCGGGCTCGGCGGATTGTCGTGCACCTTGCAGCCGTTTCCCGGCGCGCAGTGTTTGCACCATTGGCCCGCGGGCTTTTCCAGCTCCGGCAGCGCATAGACCTTGCAGCAGAGGGTGCAGCCGCCGCAGGCGCGGCCCGGCGCCGCCATGAAGGGCACGAATTGCAGGTTTGAAGCCATTTTGGTTTTCGATCGCAGAGCCTTGGGGGGCGGACCGCTAGCGCGGCGCGGCGCAGCTGGCAAGGCGGGGCCCCGCCGCTACGATCGCTCCGCCGAGAACAGATATTCGACGCCGTCGAACGAATCGACAGGGAAGCCGTAGAAGAACCGCAGGCGGTCCGTCCCTGTCTGCCTCACGCCGTGCTCGGCCATGCCGGGGATGAAGACGGCGGCGCCTGCCTTCACCGGCGTCTCCGCGCCGTTCAGAGACACGACGCCGCTCCCGGCGAGAACATAGTAGATCTCGGGCGGAGCATGGCGATGCAGGCCGAGCCAGTCGCCAGGACCGAGATGGGCGACGCCGCAGGTGATCCCGTCAGTCGGCGTGCCGCCTCGCGAAAACAGGGTCCGCCAGCGAATGCGCCCCCTGATCGGGTCGTCCCAGCCGTCGAGCGGGACGTCGGCCTCGTGGAGGACAAGGGGCTCGACGCGCGGTTGATCGTCCATCGGCGCCTCTTCTTGGCAGCAAGGGTCAAGACCACGGTCGCACGAACCGCGGCGTCGTGCCAAGCCGCCAGCCTGCGTTGTTTCCTGTTCAGCCAGCCGGTGCTACAGCCGTCGGCGGGGAATCCGGCCGCGGACGGTCAAGATGACGTTGAAGGGCAAAAAGGGGCTCGTGGTCGGCGTGGCGAACGCGCGCAGCCTCGCCTACGGCTGCGCGCGCCACTTTCGCGCCGCCGGCGCCGATCTGGCCATCACCTACCTGAGCGAGAAAACCGAGCCTTACGTCCGGCCGCTCGCGACGGCGCTCGAGTGCGAAATCGCCATGGCTGTCGACGTCGGCGTTCCCGGCGAACTCGAAACCGTGTTCGACGAGATCACGTCGAAATGGGGACGCCTCGACTTCGCCCTGCACGCGATCGGCTACGCGCCCGCGGCGGACCTGCATGGCCGGGTTATCAATTCTTCGGCGGACGGCTTCGCTCACGCCATGGACGTTTCGGTCCATTCCTTCTTCCGCATGGCGAAGCTTTGCGAGCCCTTGATGCCGTCGGGCGGCTGCCTGCTGGCGATCACCTACTATGGCGGTCAGAAGGCGGTGGAGCACTACGGCGTCATGGGTCCGGTCAAGGGCGCGCTCGAAACCGCGATCGCCTACATGGCGCTCGAGCTCGGGAGCAAGGGCATTCGCGTCAACGCCATTTCTCCCGGCCCGGTCGCGACGCGTTCGGCCTCGGGCCTCAAGAATTTCGACCAATTGCTGGACCGGTCGGCTAGGCTCTCGCCTGAACATCGGCTGATCACGCCGGACGATGTCGGCGCGCTCGCGACATTTCTGGTCAGCGACGCGGCCAGCGGCATGACCGGAAATATCTCCTACGTGGACGCCGGATATCACGTGGTCGGGTGATCCCTATTCCGCCCCGCGCGCGAGCTTCGCCACGTCCCCCGGCTCGCTCTCGCGCGAGAAATCCATCGATTCGATCCGCTCGCCGCGGCGCGTGATGCGGGCGCTGGCGGCGCCGATGCCGGAAAGGTCCTCCTGCGCCTGACGAAAGTGGGTCTCGAGCTTCGCCGCCCGCTCGGTCAGCATCCGCACGTCGTTGACGAGCCGGCCGACCTCGGCCTGGATCGCCTGCGCTTCATCGCGCATGCGCGCATCGCGCAGAATCGCCTGGGCGACGCTGATCGCCATCATCATCAGGGTCGGCGACACGATCACCACCCTCGCGCGGTGCGCCTTCTGCACGACGTCGTCGAACTGATCGACGAGGTCGGAATAGATCGCCTCCGACGGCACGAACATCAGCGCCACGTCCTGCGTTTCGCCGGGTAGGAGATAGCGCTCGGCGATATCCTTGACGTGCTTCATCACGTCCCCGCGCACGCGCGCGAGCGCGACTTTCCGCGTTTCGTCGTCACCCGCCGCGCGCAGGGCGGAGAAGCCTTCGAGCGGGAATTTCGCGTCGACCGCGAGCAGGCGGCTGTCGCCGGGAAGGCGGATGACGCAATCGGGCCGCGCGCGGTTCGACAAGGTGAACTGGAAGTCGTAGGCGGCCGCCGGCAGGCCGTCGCGCACGATCGCCTCCATCCGGCCCTGCCCGAAGGCGCCGCGCGCCTGCTTGTTGGCGAGAATGTCCTTCAGCGACACGACCTCGCGCGTCATTTCGGTGAGCCGCGCCTGCGCTGCGTCGATCACCGCGAGGCGCTCGTTGAGCCTGCCGAGGTTTTCGCCGGTCCGCCGCGTCTGATTCTCGATGCCCGCGCCCAGCCATTCCGTCATGCCGGACAGGCGGCCGGTGAGTTCCGCGCTCGCGCTGGCGAGCGCCGCGAACCGCGCCTCGATCGCCTCCTGCCGCTCGTCCGCCACCTCCGCTTCGCGCGCCCGCGCTCGGCTTGCGCGCCAGAGCGCGATCAGCGTCACGAGCAGCATCAGGCCAAGCGCGACCAGCGCCGCGCCGAGCGCCTCGGGCAGGAAGATCGGCACGCCGTCGAGGACGGCGAAAGGGACGTTGGGGACCTGCACAGGCGATTCGGCGCAATGAAACGAACAAAACTAGAACACGTTTGACCGCAGCCGTCCAGCCGATTAACTGTTCGTCAGAGGGCGATCGTCCAATTCGGCGGCGGTCCCTCCCCTACCAATACGCGGAGCGGTTGGGGGGCGCGCCACGAGAGAACGGTTTCCTGCTCGCATGTCCCTTCGTCACATCATCATCCTGCCCGACCCCAAACTTCGCCTCGTCAGCAAGCCGATCGAGCGAGTCGACGACCCCCTGCGGAAGCTTATCGACGACATGATCGAGACGATGCACGACGCGCCGGGCATCGGGCTCGCGGCGATCCAGATCGCCGAGCCGATCCGGCTGCTCGTGGTCGACGTCGCCCAGAAAGACAAGAACGAGCCGCCCGCGCCGCAGGTGTTCATCAACCCGGAGATCCTATGGCGGGCTGACGACCGCAACACGTACGAAGAGGGCTGCCTGTCGATCCCCGAATATTACGCCGAGGTCGAGCGTCCCGCGTCCGTGCGCGTGCGGGGCCTCGACCGGGACGGACAAGACCGCGAGGTGCTGGCCGAGGGGCTGCTCGCGACCGTGATCCAGCATGAGATCGACCACCTCGACGGCGTGCTGTTCATCGACCACATTTCCAAGCTCAAGCGCGACCGGGTGATCAAGAAGTTCCAGAAGGCGGCCAAGCGCTCGGCCGAAGGCGCGCACGTTCTCTGAGGCGGCGTTTTTTCATCGCGAGGGACACGAAGATCGCTTCGTGTCCGTTTGTGGTCGTTGTGGTGAATATGAAACCGAAGCCGCTCAGCGCAGGATCTGACGCAAGAACAGTTTCGTCCGCTCGTGCTCGGGGTGACTGAAGAACGCGTCCGGCGCATTGATCTCGACGATCTCGCCGTTGTCCATGAACACCACCCGGTCAGCCACCTGACGGGCGAACCCCATCTCGTGCGTTACGACGATCATGGTCATGCCCTCCTCGGCGAGCGCGGTCATGGTGTCGAGCACTTCCTTCACCATCTCGGGATCGAGCGACGAGGTCGGCTCGTCGAACAGCATGATCTTCGAACTCATGCAAAGCGCGCGGGCGATCGCGACGCGCTGCTGCTGGCCTCCGGAGAGCTGGCCGGGATATTTCCCGGCCTGCTCGGGAATCTTCACGCGGTCGAGGAGCTTCATCGCCAGCGCCTCGGCGTCCGTTTTGCTCATGCGGCGCACCCAGATCGGCGCAAGCGTGCAGTTTTCGAGAACCGTCAGGTGCGGAAACAGGTTGAAGCTCTGGAACACCATGCCGACGTCGCGGCGCACTTCGTCGATGCGCTTGACGTTTTCCGTCAGCTCGACACCGTCGACCACAATCGATCCGCGCTGGTGCTCCTCGAGCCGATTGACGCAGCGGATCAGCGTCGACTTGCCCGAGCCGGACGGGCCGCAGATGACGATCCGCTCCCCTCGCTGCACCGTCAGATTGATGCCCCTCAGCGCATGAAAAGCGCCGTACCACTTGTGGACATCGATGAACTGGACCGCGGCGTCCAAGGCTTGCATCTGCGACACAGCGGTCGCGGCATCGCCGCTCACCACATGTCGAGCGCGACGCGGGCTTCGTCCGACATGCGGCTCTGATCCCACGGCGGGTCGAAAACCATATTCACCTTGACGCCCGCCACGCCCGGAAGCACGCCGACCGCGTTCTCCACCCAGATCGGCATCTCTCCGGCGACCGGGCAGGCCGGCGCGGTCAGCGTCATGTCGATCGTGACAAAGCGGCTGTCGTCGATATCGACATTGTAGATGAGCCCAAGTTCGTAGATGTCGGCCGGAATCTCCGGATCGTACACGGTCTTCAGAGCCGCCACGATCGATTCGGTCAGACCCTGCAGCTCCTCTGGAGCCATCTGCGACGGCGGCTTCAGAGAGGCCTGCTGCTCGGGGGCGGTGGTGGAAGGCGCGTCGGACATGTCCAGCGTTTTTCCCTTACACGAAGAGCTTCTGCGCGCGCTCGAGCGCATCCGCAAGCGCGTCGATTTCTTCAAAGGTATTGTAGAGCGCGAACGACGCCCGGCAAGTCGAGGTGACGCCGAACCGCTGCAACAGCGGCATCGCGCAATGCGTCCCCGCCCGCACCGCCACGCCCGACCGGTCGATCAGCGTTGCGACGTCATGCGCGTGCGCGCCCTGCATGGTGAAGGACAGGATCGGCCCCTTACCGGGCGCGGTGCCGATGATGGTGAGCGAGTTGATCTTCGACAGCCGCTCGTGCGCGTAGCGGCTCAGCGCCTCCTCGTGGGCGCGAATGCGGGGCCGGCCGATCCCCTCCATGTAGTCGAGCGCCGCGCCGAGGCCGATCGCCTGGACGATCGGCGGCGTTCCCGCCTCGAAGCGATGCGGAGGATGATTGTAGGTGACCATGTCGCGCGTCACTTCTTCGATCATCTCGCCGCCGCCCATGAAAGGCGGCAGGGACTCGAGCAGTTCACGCTTGCCATAGAGCACGCCGATTCCGGTCGGCCCATAGAGCTTGTGGCCGGTGACGACGTAAAAGTCCGCGTCGAGGTCGCGCACGTCGACGTCGAGATGGACCGCGCCTTGCGAGCCGTCCACCAGCACCCGGATCCCCCGCGCGTGCGCGATCTTGATGATCTCTTTGATCGGGGGCGCGGTGCCGACGACGTTCGACATCTGGGTGATGGCGACGATCTTGGTGCGATCGCTGAGCGTCTTTTCGAAGGCGTCGATCGAAAACGAGCCGTCGTCGCCGATCTCAATCCATTTCAGGATCGCGCCCTTGCGCTCGCGATGGAAGTGCCACGGAACGATGTTGGAGTGATGCTCCATAACGCTCAGCACGATCTCGTCGCCGGCGCCGATGTGCTTCAAGCCGAAGCTCGCGGCGGCGCAATTGATCGCCTCGGTGGCCGAGCGGGTGAAGACGATCTCGTCGGTGCTTTCCGCGTTGAGGAAGCGCCGCACCGTCTCTCGCGCCGCCTCATAGGCTTCGGTCGCCGCATTGGCGAGATAGTGAAGCCCGCGATGGACGTTGGCGTACTCGTGCTCGTAGGCGTAGGTCAGCCGGTCGAGCACGGCCTTCGGCTTTTGGGCCGAGGCGGCGTTGTCGAGATAGACCAGCGGCTTGCCATAGGGTCGCTCGGCGAGGATCGGGAAGTCGCCACGAATTTTCGCGACGTCATAGGGTTCGGCGGGGCGGACCATGTCGTTCACGTGTGCGCCTCCGCCGTGTCGCTTCGAATCGTTTCCGGCGCCTGACGGCCCGCGAGCCACGCGGTGAGCGACGTCCCCAGTCTCTCCGCGAGCGCCTCGTCGTCGACGCGGGCGATCGCCTCGGTTCCGAAGGCCTCGAGCAGCATCGCTTCCGCTTGCGGTTTCGGAATCCCGCGGCTCTGCAGATAGAAGATCATCTCCGGGTCGATCGAGGCCACGGTCGCCCCGTGGCCGCAGACAACGTCGTCGGCAAAGATCTCGAGCTCGGGCTTGGCGTTCATCTGCGCCTGCGGCGACAGGAGCACCGCCTGCGACTTCATCGCGCCGTCGGTCTTCTGGGCCCCCGGCTGGACGACGATCTTGCCCTGGAAAACCCCGACCGCCTCGTCGGCGACGATCGCGCGATAGAATTCCCGGCTCGCTCCGCGCGGCGCGGCGTGGACGACCTCGAGCGTCGTGTCGGCCCGGCGCGTCCCCTCGATCAGCGCCAGTCCCCCGAGCGCAATCTTCACATCCGGGCCGATCAGCCTGGCGAAGATCTGCCGGCGCGACAGCGCGCCGCCCGACACCAAGCCGAACGCATTCAGCTCCGACCCCGCCTCCAGTTCAATCAGCTGGCTTTCGAGATGAAGCTCCGGCGCGTCGGCGATCGCGGCGGCGTGCCTGAGCTTCGCGCCCTTGGCGAGCTTCACCGTTGTCGCCGCGTGACGCTGCACGGCCGGCGTGGCGCCGAGGAAGGTCTCGACCACCGTCGCGCGCGAGCGCTCGGCAAGCAAAAGCTCGGTCCAGGAATAGAGCGAAAAGGCGCCGTCGCCGACCACCAGGTGGGCGATCTCGATCGACCCGGAGAGGTCGGCTCCTGCTGCGATCTCGACCGTCAAGCTGTCGGGCGACATCGCCGCGACCAACGACGCCATCGCGTCGTCGGTTGCGAGCGCGAGCGCCTCGCGCCTCGCAATCGCGGCTCCCTCCGGCAAGGCGTCGCTGAGTTCGGGGACGAACCGGCCATTCACCGTGACGAGCCGGATAGCGCCGGCCTTCTCGCGGAGTGCGAGCAGAGCGCGCGCCGCCTCGATCGCCGCGCGATCGGGAGCGGGCGCAATCGGCGCGGCGTCGTTCATCGCCGCGCGCAGGTCGGTGTAGTGCCAGGACTTCGATCCGCCGGGTCGGCAACCCCGACGCGGCGAAGCGCTCGAAGGCCGCGGCGCGGAGCGGCCACGAAGCCTCAGCCCTCAGCGCCTCGAACTGTTTGACGATCGTGGCTTCCGCCGCCGACCGGGAGGGCGCGAAAGCGGCCATCACGCCGCCTCGACCGCGTAATCGCGGTAGCCGTTCTTCTCCAGCTCGAGCGCGAGCTCGGGGCCGCCCGACGCGACGATCCGGCCCTTGGCCATCACGTGCACGATGTCCGGCTTGATGTGATCGAGCAGCCGCTGATAGTGGGTGATGACGAGGAAGCCGCGGCTCTCGCTGCGCAAAGCGTTGACGCCTTCCGAGACGATCCTCAGCGCGTCGATGTCGAGCCCGGAATCGGTTTCGTCGAGCACGCCGTAGCGCGGGTTCAGAAGCGTCATCTGCAAGATCTCGATCCGCTTCTTCTCGCCGCCCGAAAATCCCACGTTCAGCGGCCGGCGCAGCATCTCCTGATCGACCTTCAGGCGCTGCGACGCCTCGCGCACCCGGCGCATGAACTCGGGCGTCGTGAGATCGGCCTCGCCGCGCGCGCGGCGCTGCGCATTCAGCGAGGCCTTGAGGAAGGTCATGGTGGCGACGCCGGGAATCTCGATCGGATACTGGAAGGCGAGGAAAATGCCCTTCTGCGCGCGCTCGTCGGCCGCCATCTCCAGGAGGTTCTCGCCGTCGAGCAGGATCTCTCCGGCCGTCACTTCGTAATCGGGCTTACCGGCGATGACGTAGGACAGGGTCGACTTGCCGGAGCCGTTCGGGCCCATGATCGCAGCCACTTCGCCGGGCCTGACCGTGAGACTCAGGCCATCGAGGATTTGGGTCCCGTGAATGGAAACGTGGAGGTTCTTGATCTCAAGCATCGGGGAAAGCCTTATCGAAAAGGGCGGCGAGGGCGAAGGATCGAGGCGGCCGTCATCCGACGCTCCCCTCCAGGCTGATCGCAATCAGCTTCTGCGCCTCGACCGCGAACTCCATCGGCAACTGCTGCAGAACGTCGCGGACGAATCCGTTGACGATCAGCGCGGTCGCCTCCTCAGCCGACAAACCTCTCTGCTGACAGTAGAAAAGCTGCTCCTCCGAGACCTTCGACGTTGTCGCCTCATGCTCGATCACTGCGGAAGCGTTCTTCGCTTCGATGTAGGGTACCGTATGCGCGCCGCACTCGGAACCGATCAGCAGCGAATTGCAATTAGTGTAATTGCGCGCGCCGGTCGCGAGTTGATGCGCCGAGACCTGGCCGCGATAGGTATTCTGCGACCGACCCGCCGACACGCCCTTGGAGATGATCCGGCTCGTCGTGTTGCGGCCGAGGTGGATCATCTTGGTGCCGCTGTCGACCTGCTGGCGGCCGTTGGAGATCGCGATCGAGTAGAACTCGCCGCGCGAGGAGTTGCCGCGCAAGATGCAGGATGGGTATTTCCAGGTGATCGCCGAGCCGGTCTCGACCTGGGTCCAGGAAATCTTCGATCGCGCGCCGCGGCAGTCGCCGCGCTTGGTGACGAAGTTGTAGATGCCGCCACGGCCCTCGGAATCGCCCGGATACCAGTTCTGCACCGTCGAGTATTTGATCTCGGCGTCATCGAGCGTGACAAGCTCGACGACCGCGGCGTGAAGCTGGTTCTCGTCGCGTTTCGGCGCAGTGCAGCCCTCGAGATAGCTGACGTAGGCGCCCTTGTCGGCGATAATCAGCGTCCGCTCGAACTGGCCGGTGTTCTTCTCGTTGATGCGGAAATAGGTCGACAGCTCCATCGGGCAGCGGACCCCAGGCGGCACGTAGACAAACGAGCCGTCGGAGAACACCGCGGAGTTCAGCGTGGCGTAGAAGTTGTCCGTCGCCGGCACGACCGTTCCGAGGTAGCGGCGGACGAGATCCGGGTGATTGCGGACCGCTTCCGAGAACGAGCAGAAGATCACGCCGGCCTTCGCCAGCTCCGCCTTGAAGGTGGTCGCGACCGAAACCGAATCGAACACCGCGTCGACGGCGACTCTCGGCCTCTCGACGCCGGCCAGAATCTCCTGCTCGACCAAGGGTATGCCGAGCTTGGCGTAGGTCCGCAGGAGCTCAGGATCGACCTCGTCGAGCGACTTCGGCGCGGCTGCGGTCTTCGGGGCGGCGAAATAGTGCAGGTCCTGAAAGTCGATCGGCGGATAGTCGACGCGCGCCCACTTCGGCTCGGTCATGGTCAGCCAGCGACGATAGGCGTCGAGCCGCCAGGCGAGCAGCCACTCCGGCTCTTCCTTCTTCGCCGAGATGAACCGGACGATGTCTTCGTTGAGCCCTTTGGGCAGGACATCGGATTCGATTTCGCTGACGAACCCATATTTATACGCGTCGACGTCGATCGAGCGAACGCGATCGACCGTCTCCTGGACAGCCGCCATAATCGACTTCTCCTCGCCTTGGCGGTTTCAAGGACCGCCGGTGGGGATCATGCAAGATTCCTGCCCGGGTGGCGTCCCGACAAGACAGCAACAATATGGTCCCCCCCGCCGCCTTTTGCAAATAAGGCCGCGCATTTGTCCGGCTCGACGGCGTTCCACCTGGTTTATGCCGTTTCGTCCGGCGTTATCGAGCCATCGACGCCCGAATCTCCGGATCGCCGCCGATCAGGCGCGCAAACTGCCGGATCCGCGACTGCAGCCGCTCGCCGCTCAGCGGCGCAAGCTCGGCCGGAAGCGTCAGCACCACCTGGCCTTTCTCGCAAACCATCGGGGAGCGCGGAAGCACGCCCGGCATCCCCGCCGAGATGTTAAAGGCGACGCGTATCGCCGCGCCGAGAATGCGCGCCCGGTCGAGCTGACGCGCGCTGACCAGGGAGCGCGACTGCGGCGTGATGAAATCCTCGTTCGACTGGTGGCGATAGGCGCCGGCGAGCGCGAGAAAAGCGCGCGAGGGATGGTCGACCCCTATGAAGGCCCCGTTGGCGACGAGATCGTAGGCCTGGGCTCCGCGATAATCCGGGTGCGAGCGCCAGGAAATGTCGGAAAGGAGACAGGCCGCGTGTCGCAACCGGCGGTCCTCGTCGGTTTCCTCGAGATGCGACGAGTCGAGCAGCCGGGTCGTCCAGGCGAACAGCTCCTCCCCATGCTCGGGCGCGCGCGACCTCAGGCGGTTGAACTCCCGCGCCGACACGATCAGCGGGTCTTCAGCCTGGATTTCCGGAGGCAACTGGGAATAAAGCAGCCCCTCGCGGACCCCGAGCACCGAGACCACGATCTCCTTCGGGGCCGCGACCCGGATGATCTCCTCGAGCACCGCGGCGCCGTAGGCGAGCAGCGGACGGCGCGCGGCCGAGACGGCTTCGATCGCCATCAGCGCGTCCACTTCGATCCGCTCGACGAGCCTGGCGAAGTCGAGCGCGTCGGCGGTCGGGATAACGTAATTGTGCATGACGTTCATCGGATACTGGCGCTGGCGCATGTGCAGCCGCGCGAGCGCCCGCCAGGTCCCCCCGACCGCATAGAACGTCCGCCCCGAGAGCCCTTGCAGCATTTTGACGCCGGCGAGCGTCTCGCGCACGATCCGGGCCGCCTTCTTCGGCGATCGCTCGGACAGGTCCATCAGCGACAGGCCGCCGAGCGGCAGCGTGAGGCCGGAAGCGACCGCGCCGTCGTGGACGTCGGTCAGCTCCAACGAACCGCCGCCGAGGTCGCCGACGACCCCCTCCGCCTGATGAACTGAGCTGATCACGCCGAGCGCCGAGAGGCTGGCTTCCTGCGTCCCGCTCAGGAGTTCGATCGGGGCGCCGATCGCGCGCTCGGCGAGCGCGCGGAACTGCGGGCCGTTGGCGGCGTCGCGGACCGCGGCCGTCGCTAGGCAGCGGACGTCGCGGATGCCCATGGTGTCGCAGAGCACCCGGAACCGTTGCAAGGCGGCGAGCGCCTTGGCGACCGCGTCCTCCGGCAGGAGGCCGGTCGTGGCGACGCCGCGCCCCAGGCCGCAGAGCGCCTTCTCGTTGAAGGTCGGCGTGGGCGCGCGCGAATGCTGCTCGTAGGCGACGAGCCGCACGGAGTTCGAGCCGATGTCCACGATGGCGACCGGCGTCCCGGGCAACCGACCCTGCGCTTGACTGTCCGACATGAACGACCCCGGCGCCCCCAACGACGGCGCTCGTTTATCAGGCGCGCCCGCGCGGCGCCACCGGGAAGGCGTCGTTCAGCGCCTGTCCGCGGCCGGAAAGGCTGGGATTGGTCTGGAAGAACCGGTGGGCGTTGAACGGCTCCTCGCCTTCGCGCGGGACAATGCGGACGCTCGTCCCGTCCGGCAGGATCTTAAAGCTCTGCTCGTTGTCGCGCAGATTCGCCTCCATGATCTGGTTCAGGACCTGCTCGTGCACCGTCGGATTGAGCAGGGGAACCAGGGCCTCGACGCGCCGGTCGAGATTGCGTTGCATGAGGTCGGCGGACGAGATGAACACCCGCGCCTTCGGATGCGGCAGGCCGTGGCCGGCGCCGAAGGCGTAGATCCGCGCGTGCTCCAGGAACCGCCCGACGATCGACTTCACCCGGATGTTCTCGGAGAGCCCGGGCACGCCGGGGCGAAGGCAGCAGATGCCGCGCGCCACGATGTCGATCTCCACCCCCGCCTCGCTCGCGAGATAGAGCGCGTCGATGATCTGCGGATCGACCAGCGCGTTGCATTTCATCCAGATCCGCGCTGGCTTTCCCGCCCGGGCGTGATCGCGTTCTTCGTCGATCAGCCGCAGCAGCGTCGCCTTCAGCGCGATCGGGGAGATCGCCATCTCCTCGAGCCCGTCCGGCTCGGCGTAGCCGGTGATGAAGTTGAAGATCCGCGCGACGTCGCGGCCGATCGCGGGCTCCGCGGTGAAGAGCGAGATGTCGGTGTAGATCTTGGCGGTGACGGGGTGGTAATTTCCGGTGCCGAGGTGGCAGTAGCTGACCAGCGCGCCCCCCTCGCGGCGGACCACCATCGAGAGCTTGGCGTGGGTCTTGAGCTCGATGAAGCCGTAGACCACCTGCACGCCGGCGCGCTCGAGGTCGCGCGCCCAGCGAATGTTGGCCTCCTCGTCGAAGCGCGCCTTGAGCTCGACCAGCGCGGTCACCGACTTGCCGAGTTCCGCCGCCTCGACCAGCGCCCGCACGATCGGGCTGTCGGCCGAGGTGCGATAGAGCGTCTGCTTGATCGCCACGACCGTGGGATCGTGCGCCGCCTGATTGAGGAACTGGACGACGACGTCGAACAACTCATAGGGGTGATGGACGACGAGATCCTTCTGCCGGATGGCGGCGAAGCAATCGCCCCCATGCTCCTTCACCCGTTCGGGAAAGCGCGGGGTGTAGGGAGGGAACTTCAGCTCCGGCCGATCGATCGCGACGAGTTGCGACAGTTCGTTCAGCGCCAGCATGCCGTCGATCCGCACGATGCCGGAGGGCACCACGTCCACGTCGCCGGTGACGAAGGCCTGCAGCGCTTCGGGCATGCTCGCCTCGATCTCGAGCCGGATCACCGAACCGCGGCGCCGTCGCTTGAGGGCGCTCTCGTACAAGCGCACCAGATCCTCCGCCTCCTCCTCGACCTCGATGTCGCTGTCGCGAATGACCCGGAACGCCCCCTCGCCGAACACCTCGTAGCCGGGGAACAGGAGGCCGATGAAGGCGACGATCAGGCGGTCGAGCGAGACGTAGCGCGCGGTCATGCCGAGCGGGCTCTCCGGGAGGCGGACGAAGCGCTCGACGCTGTTGGGAATGCGCACCAGCGCGCTCATCATCCGCCTGTCCTCGGGATTGAGCAGTTCGAGCGCCAGCGTGAAGCCGAGATTCGGGATGAACGGGAAGGGATGCGCCGGGTCGACGGCGAGCGGCGTCAGGATCGGGAAGATCTGCTGCAGGAAGTGTTCCTGCAGCCAGTCGCGCTCCTTGCGGGTCAGGTCTGCGACGTCGAGAATGACGATGCCCGCCGAGGCCAGCTCCTTGCGCAGCGCCCGCCACCGCTCCTGTTGCGAGGCGACCAGGGCGGCGACCTTCTCGCCGATGCACTCAAGTTGCTCGGCCGCCGTCCGGCCGTCCTCGGAAATTTCGGAGACGCCCGTCAGCACCTGCCCGACGAGGCCCGCCACGCGGACCATGAAGAACTCGTCGAGGTTGTTGGCCGAGATCGACAGAAATCGCAGCCGCTCGAGCAGCGGATGGTTGGGATTGGCGGATTCCTCGAGCACGCGCCGATTGAATTCGAGCCAAGACAATTCGCGGTTGATGAAGCGGTCGAGCGACGCCCTGATCGGCGCGGGCGTGTGCGGCGCAGGGTTCGCCGGCTCCAACGGCGCCTCGGCCGGCTCCAATTCCAACGCATGCGTCGCAAGGCTTCGCGCCAAGGGGGTCTCCAGGTCTCGAACGAACGGGCAAGCTTTAAACGAAACCAAATGGGAATCAATTCGCGCGCCGCGGCCCACGCGCCATGGGATCCGAGGCGCCTCGAGGAGAGCGTCGCGTCTCTTGCACCCTTAGCCGCCGAAAAGCCGGCGGCGAGACGCCGCCGCTCCGCGATGAAAAGCCGGCGGCGAGACGCCGCCGCTCCGGCTAGGCGCTGCGGCTCGCCCGGACCGCCTGCGCGACCAAGCCCAGCGCCTGCGGGTAGATCCGGTGCTCCTCGATCAGCACACGCGCCGCGAGCCGATCGGCGTCGTCGCCGGGAAGCACCGGCGCCCGCGCCTGAGCGACGATCGGCCCCGCATCGAGGTCGGCCGTGACGAAGTGGACCGTGCAGCCGTGCTCGGCGCGCTTGTCCGCGAGCGCGCGCTCGTGGGTGTGCAGACCCCTGAGGTCGGGCAGGAGCGAAGGGTGGATATTGAGAATCCGCCCGCGCCAGCGGTCCACGAAAACGGGGGTCAGGATGCGCATGAAGCCGGCGAGACAGATGAGCTCCGCCTCGGCGGCGACCAGCGCGGCCGTCATCGCCGCCTCGAATTCCGGCTTGCCGGCGAACGCCCTGGCGTCGAGCCCGCGGGCCGCGACGCCCGCCGCGCGCGCGGCCTCCAGCCCGGCGGCGTGCGGCTTGTCGGACAGGACGAGCGCGATTTTGGCTGGAAACGCCTCGTCCCGCGCGGCCTCGATCAGCGCGCTCATGTTGGAGCCGCGGCCCGAGATCAGGACGGCGGTTTTGACCCTCGCCATCATAGCGCGAGCCGCCCCCGCATGACGACGCGCGCGCCGTCGGACCCTTGCAGCCGCCCGATCAGCGCCGGCTGAAGCCCGGCCGCGGCCAGCGCCGCCTTCGCCTCGTCCTCGCGCTCGGCCGCGACGAACGCCGCCATGCCGAAGCCGCAGTTGAAGGTTCTCAGCATTTCGGCTTCCGACACGCCCCCGACCGCCGCCAGCCAGCCAAAGACCGGGGGCGGCGCGAAGGCGGCGAGATCGAGATCGACCATGAGCCCGTCCGGCAGCACGCGCGGCAGATTGTCGGGATAGCCGCCGCCTGTGATGTGCGCGAGCGCAAGCACGGCCGAGGTCTGCTTCAGGACCGCGAGCAGCGGCCGCACATAGAGCCGGGTCGGCGTCAGTAGCGCTTCCGCGAGCGACCGCGACGGTTCGAACGGCGCCGGCGCGTCCCAGCCGAGCCCGGAGGCCGACACGATCCGCCGCACAAGCGAATAGCCGTTGGAGTGGACGCCGGACGACGGCAGCCCGAACACCACGTCTCCGGCCTTGAGACCGCCCCGCGGCAGGAGCGTTCCCCGTTCGGCTGCGCCGACCGCAAAGCCCGCAAGGTCGAAGTCGCCGTCGGCGTAGAGGCCTGGCATCTCGGCGGTTTCGCCGCCGATCAGCGCGCAGCCGGATTCGGCGCATCCCGCAGCGATCCCCCGGACGACCGCCTCGGCCGCCCGCTCGTCGAGCTTGCCGGCGGCGAAATAGTCGAGGAACAGCAGCGGCTCGGCGCCCTGGACGACGATGTCGTTGACGCACATCGCCACGAGGTCGATCCCGATCGTGTCGCAGATCCCGCTCTCGATCGCGATCTTGACCTTGGTGCCGACGCCGTCGTTGGCGGCGACGAGGATCGGATCGACGAAACCCGCGGCCTTCAGATCGAAGAGGCCGCCGAAGCCGCCGAGTTCCGCATCCGCCCCCGGCCTGCGGGTCGCGCGCGCCAGCGGCTTGATCCGATCCACCAGCCGGTTGCCGGCGTCGATGTCGACCCCGGCGTCGGCGTAGGTGAGGGGTTTCGCGCTATCGGGCATTGCGGCTCCAGGACCCGGAGTTTCATGTCATCCGTTTGGGCGATCGGCCTAATCGCTCGGCCGGGCGGGCGCAAGCGCCGTGAACCGCGCGGTTTCCCATGTCCCGCCCCAGCATGTTAGCGTCTTTTCGCCGGCCTCCTCTCGACAAGGACGGGGGTTCGAGCGCGCGAGCGAGGAGTTGGGGGCGATTTCAAAGGGCGAAGCGCCAGATCGACAGGCGGCGGCGCGGGCGCGGAAATTGACAGGAATTCATGAATTTCTCTCAAATCATCAATAATATTCCCAATCTCATCACGCTTGCCCGAATGGTGATGACCCCGGTCGCGATCATGATGATCGTTTCGGAACGCTATCTCGAGGCGTTCCTGACCTTTCTGCTTGCGGGCGTCTCGGACGGGGTCGACGGGTTCATCGCCCGTCATTACGACTTGCGCACCGAGCTCGGCGCTTACCTCGATCCGCTGGCGGACAAGGCGCTGCTGATCTCGATCTATGTCACGCTCGCGATCTATGGCGCTCTGCCGGTCTGGGTCGCGATCGCGGTCGTCTCGCGTGATGTGATGATCCTCTTCGCCGTGCTGGTGTCGTGGCTGCTCGACAAGCCGGTGGCCATTCGCCCGGTGTTCGTGTCGAAGCTGAACACCGCCGCCCAGATCGGGCTCGCGGGCTTCGCGCTCGGCGTGCGCGCCTTTGGCCTCGATCTGCACATGCTCCAGACCGTGTTCGAATGGACGGTCGCCGCCACCACCGTTGCCTCGGGTCTGGTCTATGTCGCCCAATGGCTCGATCACATGACCCGGGCGGAGCGCCCATGACACAGCGTGCTGTCGCCGCCTTCACCGTTCTTGTTCCCGCTTACGAAGAGGGTCTGGCGTTCTTTCGCGACGCGCTCGGCTTCACGGTCGTCGAGGACACGCCCCTTGGGGACGGCAAACGGTGGGTCGTGGTCGCGCCGGCGGGAGGCGCGGGCGCCCGCATCGTGCTCGCCGTCCCGGGCGACGACCGGCAGCGGGCGCGCGTCGGCGACCAGACCGGCGGCCGGGTCGGCTATTTTCTCGAAACGGACGACTTCGACCGGGACTATCACGCGCTGACGCAGCGCGGCGTGCGGTTCCTTGAAACGCCGCGCCGCGAGCCTTACGGAACCGTCGCCGTCTTTTCCGACCCTTGGGGGGCCAAGTGGGACCTTATCCAGCCGAGCGGCGCGAACGATTCGTAAACGTGATCCGCGCCATGAGTGAGACGCCATGAGCATCGAGCGCCAGATCATCTTCTGGGCCCTCGTGCTGGGGGCCCTCGGCTTCATCCTGCAACTGCTCGGGACGACGGTCGCGCCCTTCGCCGCCGGCATCGCGCTCGGCTACCTGCTCGACCCTCTGGTCAGCCACATGGAGAAGCTGGGCTTGAACCGCCTTGGCGCGGCGCTGATCATCCTCGTCGCGTTCGCGGCGACGTTCATCGTGACGCTTGTCGTGGTCGTGCCGATCCTCGGCAACCAGTTCATCGCGTTTGCTGAGAAGCTGCCCGGCTATGTCACAAAGCTTCAGGCGCTGGCGCTCGGCGAGGGCGTGGCGCTGGTCAACAAGTACCTCGGACGCTGGATCGACACCCTGGGGCTCGGCGGCGAGCTCTCGTCCGATCAGATCCAGAAGTCGATCGGCGATTTCGTCGGCCAGGGCGCGCAATGGCTCGTCAACTTCCTGAAGGGGCTCGTATCGGGAGGCGCCGCGGTCTTCAGCTTCTTCTCGCTCCTGATCATCACGCCGGTCGTCGCCTTCTACATCCTGATCGATTGGGAGCGGATGGTCGCCGAGATCGACAGTTGGCTGCCGCTCGACCATCGCGATCATCTGCGCAAGATCGCGCGCGAGATCGATCGCGCGCTCGCAGGCTTCATCCGCGGCCAGTCTTTGGTCTGCCTGTTTGACGCTCTGTGGTACGGCATCGGCCTGACGCTGATCGGGCTCGACTTCGGCTTCCTGATCGGCGCGATCGGGGGAATTCTGGGCTTCATCCCTTATGTCGGCTCGCTGGTGGCGCTCGTCCTGTCGATCGCGATCTCGCTGGTTCAGGGTTGGCCGAGCCTGAAGCTGCTTTTCATGGCCCTCGCTGTGGTGGTGTCCGGTCAGTTTCTTGAAGCCTATGTCGTCTCGCCAAAACTGGTCGGCGGATCGGTCGGCCTTCATCCGGTCTGGCTGATGTTCGCGCTTCTGGCGTTCGGCCAGCTCTTCGGCTTCGTCGGCCTCGTGGTCGCCGTGCCGGCGGCGGCGGCGATCGGGGTCATCGTCCGGCATCTGATCGGGCTTTACCTGGCGAGCCCCTTCTATCTCGGCCGCGCGGCCAAAGAGGCCAAATGACCGGGCCGCCTCGCCAGCTGACGCTCGACTGGCCGCATCGCCCGAGCTACGCGGCCGAGGATTTCCTGCCCGCGGCCTCGAACCGCGAGGCGCTCGCGGCGATCCATCGCTGGCCGGACTGGACCGGCCGCATGCTGCTGATGATCGGCCCGGAAGGGTCCGGGAAAAGCCATCTCGGCGCCCTCTGGGCCGAGAGAGCTGCGGCGACCGTGGTCGAGGCGCCGAACCTCGCCGAGGCGGTCATCGGCGCGCCCGCCAAGAGTTCGGCGCTCCTGATCGAGGACGCCGACAGGGTCGGAGAGGCGGAGTCGCGCCTGTTCCACATCGTCAACGCCGCGATGCAAGCTGAGACCTGGACCCTGATCACCGCTCGCGCTCCGCCCGACGCCTGGAGCCTTCGCACCCCCGACCTCCTGTCTCGCCTGCGCCTCGCGCCAATCGTCCGCTTGAGCGCGCCGGACGAGGAACTGACCGAAGCCGTGCTCTTCAAGCTCTTCAGCGACCGCCAGCTCGTTGTCGAGCCGAGGGTGGTGGCCTTCATCGCGCTCCACATCGAGCGCTCCCTCGCCGCCGCCCGCGCCATCGTCGCAGCCCTCGACCGCGAGGC
Source organism: uncultured Alphaproteobacteria bacterium (assembly GCA_963748545.1). Taxonomy (GTDB): domain Bacteria; phylum Pseudomonadota; class Alphaproteobacteria; order Rhizobiales; family Beijerinckiaceae; genus Roseiarcus. The sequence continues at coordinate 50,713 of CAVVJO010000051.1, read as the reverse complement.
GCTGGCGCAGGGGCGGCGGGTGACTCGCGCGATGGCGGCGGAGGTTTTGCGGGAGGGGGCGGAAGGGGAGGAGGACCAGCCGGCGTAGAGGCCATCGACACGCTCGGCGCCCCGAATGTACAACAACGCTTGAGCAGCGGCCATTGCCCAATGGCCTTGAAAGTGGTCAAGTCAAACAATGCGTCCTGGTCCGACATTGGACGTCGCAGCTTGGCTGCGGAGCCTCGGTCTCAGCCGGTATGAGGCCGTTTTCGGCGACGAGTTCGATCGGCGCCGACGTCCTGCACGATTTGACCGACGCCGACCTGATCCGGCTCGGCGTGAATCTCGGGGACCGCAAGCGGCTGCTCAAAGCGATCGCAAGGCTGCGCTCCGCCGACCCTCCCCTGCCCCAGCCTTCGTTCAAAGGCGAAGCGGAGCGTCGCCCGATCACGGTGCTGTTCTGCGACCTTGTCGGTTCGACCAGCATCGCGGCCAAGCTCGACGCCGAAGATTGGCGCAATCTCGTCGGATCCTATCTCGATGCGGCCTCGGCCGCTGTGACGGGGCTTGGCGGCCGTGTCCAGGACAAATTCGGCGACGGAATCATGGTCCTGTTCGGTTATCCGCACGCCCAGGAGAACGACGCCGAGCGCGCGGTGCGCGCGGCGCTCGCCATCAAGCGAGAGCTTGACGCGCTCAACGACAGGAACGCCGACAAAAGCGCGCCGCAACTGGTGGCGCGCTTCGGCCTGGACTCCGGTCAGGTTGTGGTGGACGCGACCGGCGCCGTGTTCGGCGAGGCCCCCAACATCGCTGCGCGCGTGCAAGCCCTCGCCGAGCCCGGGGCAATCGTTGTCACCGCAAGCGTCCAGCGCCAGGTGGCGGGGCTGTTCGTCGCCGAAGACCGTGGCTTGCATGAACTCAAGGGCATGCCGGATCCGGTCGCGCTCTATCGGATCCTTCGCGCGAGCGGCGGCGGCCGGCGCCGCGCGGGCGCGCTGACGCCGCTGGTCGGACGCGAAGAGGAGCTCGAACTTCTGGGAAGACGGTGGGGCCGCGCGCGTGACGGCGACGGCCGACTTGTCCTCCTCGTCGGCGAGCCGGGCATCGGCAAGTCGCGGTTGGTGCAGGAGTTTCACCACCAGATCGGCGAAACGCCTCACACCTGGGTGGAATGGTCGTCGTCACAGCTTCTGCAAAATACGCCGCTGCATCCGATCGTGGAATGGGGTCGCCTGCGGTTCGGAGGCGCAGACGCGTCCGACGAACAGCGGCTTGCCGATCTGGAAAATGCGCTCCGGCCGCTCGGGCTGGACGCCTCCGAATTCGCCCCGCTGACGGCGCTCCTGGTCGAGGGCCCGATGACCAAGGACCGCCTGGCGCGATTTGCGCCGGAGGAATTGCGGCGTCGGCAACTGGCGGCGATAGCGTCCTGGATTCTGGCCGGCGCCCGGGTGCAGCCGATCGTCGTCGCATTCGAGGATTTGCAGTGGGCCGATCCGACCTCGCTCGATCTCATGAAAGCGCTCGCCGAGCGTGGTGGGCAGGCCCCGCTCCTGATCATCGCGACCGCGCGCCCGGAGTTTCGCGCGCCCTGGGGCGTAAGCCCCCATCACAGCGTCATCTCTCTGTCCCCGCTCGATCGCTCGCAAATCTCGCGCATGATCCGGGGGCTCGCCTCGCTGTCCGCAGAGGTGATCGAGGGCGTGAGCGAACGCAGCGGCGGCGTGCCCCTGTTCGTCGAAGAGGTCACGCGTCTCCTCCTGGAGCAGGGCGGCGCGGATGGCGCGCCTGCGATCCCCCCCACTCTGCGGCAGTCGCTCGCCGCCCGCCTCGACCGTCTGGGGCCCGCTCGGGAAATTGCGCAGATCGGAGCCGTGCTGGGGCGGGCCTTTTCGCACGCGCTGCTCCAGGCTGTCGCCGAACTCGACGAGGACGAACTTCAGACCGCGCTGGAGCGGCTTGCTGAGGCCGGCATCCTGTTTGTCGAGCGCGAGGGCGCGAGGGCGAACTACCGCTTCAAGCACGCGCTGATCCAGGACGCGGCCTACGAGAGCGTGTTGAAGAGCCGCCGGCGAACGCTGCATCAGCGCGCCGCCGAACTCCTGCGCGACAACGCCGAGCGCGCAGCCGCCGAACCGGAGGCGATCGCCCGACATTTCACCGAAGCCGGCCTCGACGATCTCGCGATCGAGTGGTGGGGCAAGGCCGGCGACCAGGCGTTGCGGCGCTCGGCCTTCCAGGAAGCGATCGCTCATCTCGGCAAGGCGATCGCCATGGCGGACAAGGCGCTGGCCTTGGCGCGGGCTTCGGGAGGCGGCCTCCCGTCGGCCAATCAGCGCCTGACCCAACTTCACGTCGCCTACGGCAACGCGATGATCGCGGCGCGCGGCTATGCGGCGCCGGAAACGACTGAAGCCTTCGCCAGAGCGCAAGAGTCCGCGTCGGGGGACAAGAATGCGACCGAACAATTGGCGGCCGCCTACGGTCTCTGGCTTGGCGGTTACGTCACCGGCGATCTCGCGGCCATGAGAACCCACGCAAAGGCGTTCCTCGACAACGTCGCGGCGCGACCCCATGCCCCCGAAGCCGCGGTCGGGCATCGCATTGCCGGCATAACCAGCTGGTTCGCGGGCGGGTATCGCGAGGCGCGCGCTCACTTCGAGCAAGCGCTCGCCGTGTTCCAGCCGGGCCGTGACGACGACCTCGCCTTCCGCTTCGGATTCGACCCGGGCGTCGGCGCGATGGGCTACCTCGCGTTTACGATGTGGCCGCTCGGCGAGGTCGATCAGGCGATTTCGCTGATCGAGCGCATGCAGGGGCGGATCGCGGACATCTCCCATGCCGGCTCGCTGGCGTTTGCGAGATTGCAGGCGGCCCTGTTCGAACTGATGCGCGGAGACCCCGAGCGCGCCGCGCCGAACGTGTCCGAGCTCGCGCGGCTGGCGCGCGAGCATAAGCTTCCTTTCCACGGCGCAGCCGCAGTCTTTCTCGGGGGCTGGGTTTCGGAGCGCAGCGGCGAGCCCCGCGGCCTCGAAGACATGCGCCGCGCCATTGAGCTGGTGCGTGGGCAGAAGGTTCTCACCTTCCTTGACCTCGGCAGCATCACGCTGGCGACGGCCGAAGCGCGCGCCGGCGATCTGGTCCGGGCCGGGGAACTCCTCGACGACGCGCTGGCGACGGACGAGCGCGCGGGCTGCCGGACGTTCGAGGCCGAACTGCATCGGGCGCGGGGAGAGGTTCTGCTGCAGCGCGACCCCGCCCATCCCGCGCGCGCGGAAGAGGCCTTTGCAGCCGCGATCGCGGTCGCCAAGCAGCAGGGCGCACGGAGCTTCGAACTGCGCGCGGCGCTGTCGCTAGCTAGGCTTTACGCCGCGACCGGCCGCTCGGCCGGCGCCCGCGCCCTTCTGGCGTCCCCGCTCGAAGGATTTGCGCCGTCGTCGCAATTTCCTGAAGTCAGGGAGGCGCTTGCGATCTGCGCCGCCGCCTCGCCCGCGTGGCGATCGTGAACGCGCCGCCGGCTGAAGGCGACGGTCGAATGGCGGCCGAGCCTCGGCTCTTGCTACCCTGATTGATGGCGTCGATTGCGCTCTGGGCTCCCTATCCCTCGTTGAGATCCAAGACCCTGAAGGTTTCGGCGAGATGGTCGATCAAGGCCCTGACCGCCGGCGAGAGACCGCGGCGGGTGGTGAAGACGATGTGGACGATCCCGACCTGGCCGCCCCATCCGGGAAAGAGCCGCGCAAGCCGGCCGCCGGCAAGGTCGGCGCGGCAGGCATGCTCAGGCAGGAGGGCGACGCCGAGGTCCGCCGCGGCCGCCTCGCACAGCGCCGTGAAATCCTCGCAGGTCCGACGCGGCTCGCGCCTCATGCTGAAACGCGCGCCGCCGGGGCCGTACAGATCCCAGACGATTTCGCCCGGTTCGTCGGCGGAGCTGAGCGTCGGCAATCCGGCGAGCTCCGAGACCTGCGCGCCTTCGACCGCCTTCGCGAGCGCCGGGCCCGCCACGAGAATGCGCCTCGAACGGGCGAGCGTGCGCATGGTCAAGGACGCGTCGGCGGCAAGGTCCACCCGCACGCGCAGGGCGACGTCGATCCGTTCCGAAATCAGATCCACCGGCTGATCGGCGGCGACCATTTGGAGCCTGACCTTGGGATGGCGCGCCAGAAAGACGGGGACGCCCGGCGCAAGCACGTCGACCATGCCGCGCGGCAGGGCGAAGCGGACGCGTCCCTGCGGTTCCGCCTGGGCGCGCGACGCCGCCGCTTCGGCCTGCTCGGCCTCCTCGACCATGGCGCGGCAGCGCGCGTAAAAGGCCTCGCCGACCTCCGTGACGCGGAACCGGCGCGAGGATCGCTCGATCAGACGGACGCCGAGCCGCGCCTCGAGCGCCGCGACCCGTCGGCTGAGCTTGGCGTACGCATGGCGCGTCCCGCAGGGGCGAACCCGCCGTAGCGCACCACCCCGGCGAAATAGGCGTAGTCGTTGAAATCCGCCATGCGTCATCGTCCTGTATATGAAACGCTGGTTGCCGATTCTGGCCACTTTGCCCCATCGTCGTTCCGAATACATCTCCGGGGCGAGGCGGACACGGGTCCGCCGCATTTCTGGAGAGCGACGATGGGCAAGTTCGACGACAAGGTTGTCGTGGTCACGGGCGGAAGCAGCGGCATCGGGCTTGCGACCGCGAAAGCCTTCGCAAGCGCAGGCGCGTCCGTCTTCATCACCGGCCGCCGGCAAGAGGCGCTGGATGCGGCCGTACGGGCGATCGGCGGCCGGGTTTCGGCCGTGCGCGCAGACATGGCGCGGCTTGCCGACATCGACCGGCTCTATGACGCCGTTAAGCAGCGCCACGCTCAGATCGACGTTTTGGTCGCCAACGCCGGCGGCGGCCGCTTCGCCCCGCTCGGCGCCATCGACGAGGCGCATTTCGACGAGACCTTCGCGACCAACGTCAAGGGCGTGCTCTTCACTGTGCAGAAGGCGCTGCGCTCCTGCGCGACGGCGGCGCGGTCGTCCTGACCGGTTCGGTCACGGGCTCAACAGGCGCGCCCGCCTTCAGCGTGTACAGCGCGACCAAGGCCGCGGTCCGCAACTTCGCCCGCAACTGGATTGTCGACCTCAAGGATCGGCGGATCCGGGTGAATGTCGTCAGTCCCGGCGTGATCGACACGCCCGGCTTCGACGGGTTGTTCGGCGGCGGCGCTGAGGCCGAGGGCGTCAAGACGGGGGTTATCGCCAACATCCCCGCCGGCCGCGTCGGCCAGCCGGAGGACGTGGCGCGCGCCGTCCTCTACCTCGCGTCGGACGATGCAAGCTTCGTCAACGGCGCCGAACTATTCGTCGACGGGGGCATGACCCAAATCTGAGCGGAGCGGTCGCGGCGGCGCGGACGACGAAGCGGATAGATGCGCCGCCGCAAGCCCCGACGGGTGCGACGGTTCTGGGCGCGCTTGAGCGCTGTCGGCCGCGCCGGGCCGCCGCTACGGTCGGGCGCCCGATTCGGGCGTGTCCAGCGCGTCGATGTTTTGCGCCCGCGACCAGATCCCCTCGAACGTCCGCTCGAAGGCGTCGATAGCCGTCGGGTCGGAGATCAGCACGAGATCGTTGTCCTGCTCGGCGAGGCCGGGGCGCGAGAAGTTGCCGGAGCCGGTGCGCAACAGCTTGCCGTCGACGGCGTAAGCCTTGAGGTGCATCAGCACGCCCGCCCCCTTGACCCGCGCCGCGACGTTGGGATGGGCGAGGAGCGCCTCGATCGGGGCGTTGACCCTGAGCCCGTGCTGGGAAAACTGCGACTTGTCGAAATAAAGCCGCACGCAGACGTCCCGCTCCGCAGCCGCGGTCAACGCCTCGATGATCCGCCGATCCGACAGGACATAAGCGGCCATGTCGATTGAGAATTCCGCGCCGTCGATGACCCGGCCGTCCACTAGCTCCAGGTTCTCTTCCGGGGCATAATGAATCTCCGCACGCGCGATCGGACCGGCTTCTGCAAGGGAAGGGGTTGCGAGCACGAAGGCTGCGACCGCCAGGAGAATCCGTATTTTTCGCCGATTCGAGCCCATCGCTATACAACCTAGGGTTTCTATAGGTTGTAGTCCAGCCCCGATACCGACCGCTCGCGCGACGGCGGAATTGGCGGTGCGCCCGCGGAGCCTTGTATGAACGTCTCCGCCGAAATCGTCCGGAAAGCCTCGGTTTGCCCGCACGACTGCCCGTCGGTCTGCGCCCTCGACGTCGAGGTGGTCGGCGGCGCGCGGATCGGCCGCATTCGCGGCGCGCCCGAGCAGACCTACACGTCCGGAGTTGTCTGCGCCAAGGTCGCCCGCTACGCCGAGCGCATCCACCACCCCGACCGGCTGAGAGAGCCGTTGATGCGAGTCGGTCCCAAGGGCTCCGGTCAATTCGCGCCGATCGGCTGGGACGAGGCGCTTGACCGCGTGGCGGACGCCTTCCTGGCCGCGGAACGGGAGTTCGGGGCCGAAAGCGTCTGGCCCTATTTTTACGCCGGCACGATGGGCCTCGTGATGCGCGACGGGATCGAGCGCCTGACCCACGCCAAGCGCTACTCCCGGTTCTACGGCACGATCTGCGTCGGCATCGCCTGGCCGGGCTACGTCGCCGGAACCGGGAAGCTGATGGGCGCCGACCCGCGCGAGATGGCGAAGTCGGACTGCGTCGTGATCTGGGGGACCAACGCGGTTGCGACCCAGGTCAACGTGATGACCCACGCCATCCGCGCCCGCAAGGAGCGCGGCGCCAAGATCGTGGCCATCGACATCTACGAGACCGAGACGATGCGGCAGGCCGATCTCGCCCTGCGCCTTCGGCCGGGAACCGACGGCGCGCTGGCCTGCGCGGTGATGCACGTGCTGTTTCGCGATGGCCTGGCGGATCGCGCCTATCTCGAGCGCTACACCGACGCGCCGGCTGAACTCGAGGCTCATTTGCAGACGCGGAGTCCGTCCTGGGCGGCGGCGATCACCGGCCTCGAGGTCGCCGAGATCGAGGCGTTCGCCGCGCTAGTGGGGACGACCAAGCGGACCTTCTTCCGCCTCGGCTTCGGCTTTTCACGGCAGCGTAACGGCGCCGTCAACATGCACGCCGCGCTCTCTATCCCGGCCGTCAGCGGGGCGTGGGCGCACGAGGGCGGCGGGGCTTTCCACAACAACAGCGGAATCTTCGCGCTGAAGAAGACAATGATCGAGGGTCTGGACGTCCGCGATTCGCGCGTCCGCCGCCTCGATCAATCCAAAGTCGGCGCCATCCTTACCGGCGAGCGGGAAGCGCTAAAAAACGGGCCGCCGGTGAAAGCCATGCTGATCCAGAACACCAATCCGCTCGCGGTCGCCCCGCATCAGGAGAAGGTGCGGCGGGGGTTTTCCCGCGAGGATCTGTTCGTCTGCGTGCACGAGCAGTTCATGACCGACACTGCGCGCTACGCCGACGTCGTCTTGCCGGCGACCATGTTCCTCGAGCACGACGATCTCTACACCGGCGGGGGCCAACAGCATCTCCAGTTCGCCCCGAAGGCGATCGACCCGCCGCCTGGGTGCCGCTCGAATCACGAGGTGGTCACGGCGCTCGCCCGCCGCGTCGGCGCAGAGCACCGCGCCTTCGCCATGAGCCCGCGCGAGATCATCGACTGGACGCTGAAGGAATCCGGCTACGGCGACCTCGCAACGCTCGAGGCGGCGCGCTGGCTCGATCTTCAGCCGCCGTTCGAGGAGGCCCATTTCGTCGACGGCTTCGGCTTTCCGGACGGCAAGTTCCGGTTCAAACCGGATTGGACCCGCACGCCCCTAAACAACGATGGCCCGCGCGGCGCCTGGCGGGAGATGCCGCGCCTGCCGGACCACTGGCCGGTCAACGAAACGGTCGACGCGCGGCGCCCGTTCAAGCTCGCGACCTCGCCGGCCCACAATTTCCTCAACTCCTCTTTCACCCAGACCCCGACCTCGCTCGCGAAACAGCGGCGGCCCGAACTCTTGATCAGCCCTGAGGATGCGGCGAGTCTCGGGGTCGGGGACGGCGAGGTCGTCGAGATCGGCAACGACCGTGGGCGCACCCGCCTGCACGCGCGCCTTTTCGCCGGCGCGCGATCGGGGGTGCTGATCAGCGAGGGCGTATGGCCGCCCTCCGCCTTCCTCGACGGCTGGGGGATCAACGTGCTGGTCGGCGACGACAGCGTGGCGCCGTTCGGCGGCGTCGCCTTTCACGACGTTGCGGTCTGGGCGCGCCGCGCCTGAGAGCCTGCCCCTCCTCCTGCCCTTTATTTGCCTGGAGGGGCAGGATATAGGGAGCCTCGAACCCTCGAGGTCGTCATCATTCCCCATCCGAGCAGAGTCCCATGAAGAAGCCGACCGGCGCGCGAACCGACGAGTTTGCGGACAGCCTTGTCGATATCGCGGCCATCAACCAGCTCGCGCAAATCGTCTCGAAATACGATCTGAGCGAAGTCGAGATCGACATCGGCGAATTCCGGGTCCGGTTGGCGCGCGATCGCGCGGCGCCGGCGATCGCCGCTGCGCCGGTCGGCGCGCCGCAGGCCGCCCCCGCCATGTCGCCCGAGCCGTCGGCCGAACGCGCAGCCGATCCCGTCGTCGACCTCGCGGACGCAGTGAAATCGCCGATGGTCGGGACGGCCTACCTGCGCCCGAGCCCTGAGGCCAAGCCTTTCGTCGAATTGGGCGCGACGGTGAAGGCGGGCGAAAAGCTGCTGCTGGTCGAGGCGATGAAGACGTTTAACGACATCGTCGCCCATCGCGGCGGCAAGATCGTCAGCATCCTCGTTTCCGACGGCTCCCCGGTCGAGTACGGCCAGCCGCTCATGCTTATCGAGTGATCGGACCGCGGCCTTGATGTTCGACAAGATTTTGATCGCCAACCGGGGCGAAATCGCCCTGCGGGTCATGCGCGCGGCCAAGGAGCTCGGCATCGCCACCGTCGCCGTCTATTCGACCGCCGACAAGGAGGCGATGCACGTCAAGCTCGCGGACGAAAGCGTCTGCATCGGACCTCCCGCCGCCAAGGACAGCTATCTCAACATTCCCGCCATCGTCGCCGCCTGTGAGATCACCGGCGCCGACGCCGTCCACCCCGGCTACGGGTTCCTCTCGGAAAACGCGCGCTTCGCGGACATCCTCGAAGAGCATCAGATCGCCTTCATCGGCCCGAAGCCCGAACATATCCGCCTGATGGGCGACAAGATCGAAGCCAAGCGCACCGCGGCTCGGCTCGGCATCCCCTGCGTGCCCGGCTCCGAGGGCGCGGTCGAGGACGAGGCGGACGCGCTGCGGACCGCGGAGGCGATCGGCTACCCGGTGATCGTCAAAGCCGCGGCGGGCGGGGGCGGCCGCGGCATGAAGGTCGCCAACACTCCCGAGGAGCTGGCCAATGCGCTGGGCAATGCGCGCCTTGAAGCCAAGTCCGCCTTCGGCGACGACGCGGTCTATCTGGAGAAGTATCTGGTCAAGCCGCGCCACATCGAGATTCAGGTGCTCGGGGACGGCCAGGGCCACGCCGTCCACCTCGGCGAGCGCGACTGCTCGCTGCAGCGTCGCCATCAGAAGGTCTGGGAAGAGGGCCCCTCCCCCGCGCTCAACGCGGAGCAGCGCGAGGAGATCGGCGGCGTCGTCGCCCGAGCCGTGGCCGAGCTCGGCTATGCCGGCGCCGGCACGGTCGAGTTCCTGTACGAGGACGGCCGGTTCTACTTCATCGAGATGAACACGCGCATCCAGGTCGAGCATCCGGTCACCGAGATGATCACCGGCATCGATATCGTCAACGAGCAGATCAAGATCGCGGCCGGTTCGCCGCTGTCCTTCGCCCAGGAGGACGTCCGGATCCTGGGCGCCGCAATCGAATGCCGCGTCAACGCCGAGCACGCCCGCACCTTCATCCCCTCACCCGGCCGGATCACCTATTTCCACCCGCCGGGCGGCCTCGGCGTGCGCGTCGATTCCTCGGCCTACCAGGGCTACGTGATCCCGCCCTACTACGATTTGCTGGTCGGGAAGCTGATCGTCCACGGCCGCACGCGCACCGAGGCGCTGATGCGGCTGAGGCGTGCGCTCGACGAGTTCGTCGTCGACGGCATCAATACGACGCTGCCGCTGTTCCGAGCGCTGGTTCGCAACGCCGACGTGCAGAACGGCCAGTACGACATTCACTGGCTCGAGGCGTTCCTGAAGACCGAACCTCCGATGGAGGAGGACGAGTAGCCCAGGCGACCCTTTTCGCGCGGCGTTCGATTCTTCCGCGCCGCTCGGAGTTCGTTCGCGGTTCGTTCGGCCCCCGTTCAGCAGCCGAAAACCGGCGCTTATTCGACCGTGTTTTTCGCATTTTCAGAGACTTGCGGCGAAGTTCCGGGGAAAAAAATTTCGGGCGCCGAAAAGGCCCGCAAGACGGACCGAACGAGCCCAGTGACTGTCGTCGCGTTCATGGAAAAGCCCCTTCTGCCCGCTGTCTTGCGGAAAATCAGAGAATAGCGTCGTGCCCGGCGATTGGAAAGAAAATGTTTCGCCGCGCTCTCGCCCGACTTACGGCCTGCCCGGTCGCGGCGGCCGGAGGGAGAACGAACGTTCTGGTGCGGCAGGATTGCGCAAGGAGCGGTCCTTCGCTGTTGCGTCGGCGAATAGGCCAAATCGAATCCTGAGCGGTCATTGCCGCTGCTGCAAAAGTCAAGATATATGAAACGGAGCCAAAAACGCCCCATAGCCGCAGGCTTTGGGAACCTGGCAATGGTCGGAAGCAGCATTGATCTAGGCTCGCGGCATATCTAGTCTTGAGACTTGTGCTGTAGGGCGCAACGAGCTCAGGGCCGGACGGGCAATGCCCGCCTACGGATACTCAACTGAACCGCGCCCTATGCCCAATCTTGAGAACCTGAAGAAGCAAGCAAAGCTCTATCTGCGTTGGCATCGTGACCAGCATTTTCCGGTCGCGGCGCGAATTCGGGCGGTGTTGCCGCGCTTCGAAAATCTGAGCGACCACGAGGTTCTGGCGCGCAGCTTTAAACTGTCGGACGCACAGGAATTGGTGGCTAGGAAAACCGGGTTCGAAAGCTGGGAGGCGCTCCGCGCAGGAGTTCAGACCATGACCGACGTTCAAGCTGAAAAGGTGTCCAAACCCTCATTGCTCGCCGCAGAGCCGCAACTTTTTGTCACTGACATTGCTTCCTCAACCGAGTTTTATACCGAGAAATGGGATTTTCTGTCATCTTCATCTATGGGAAACCCCCGTTTTACGGACAGGTGTTCCGGGACGGGGCGAGGCTGTATTTTCGTTGCGTTCCGAGGCCGGGATCGATCCGCAACTTCGCGACAGCGAACATCTGCTCTCCGCTTCGATCACCCTCGGTGACGCGAAGCCGCTTTTTCTCGAGTTTCAAGCGGCGGGTGTCGAATTCCACCAGGCTCCAAGACGGAGCCTTGGGGCGCACGAACTTCATCGTGCGGGATCCGGACGGCAACCGAATTTTCCTCTCAGGCCGAGGGGAGTAGCAGCGTCCGCCCGGTCAATTCCTACCAGCCCGCGCGGACACCTGCCATTGCCCCGTCCACTCCGCCTGCGTGTGCAAAACCCGGAGCCGGGCCCGCTCGATGTTTCGATGGCTCGTCGATGCAAAGGCGGCTTGACTGCACAGCGTGTCGGCTCCTAACCGGGCCGCGTCTCGTTTGTAGTGCCATATTGGCCTTCGCCCCTTCGTGGATCGCAAGCGTCCGGGGCGTAAGATCGCGCCTCGCAATAGCCGCCTTCCTATCCTCAGTCTTCGACCGCGAAGCTGTCGAAGGAGCAACGACGATATGCCGATAACAACAAACTTAAGTCGGCTTTGGTTTGCTCAAGGACATCCGACTTAGGTTAGCCGCATCGGCGCCGTGCTCTGGAGGTTTTTCCTCTTGGCTCCCGCTTTCCTTGCCGCATCCACGGTTTGTGCGCAGGCGCAACGGCTCTCTCCGTCCGAGGCCCGCGCCATCGCCAAGGAAGCCACGATCTATGGCTTCCCGCTCGTCGACAGCTATCGCATTCAGTACTCCTACTTTGTCGACCGCAGTGGCTCGGAGTTCAAGGCGCCGTGGAACACGCTTAGCAACACCGCGCGCGTCTTCACCCCGGACGACAAGGCGATCCAGACGCCGAACTCCGACACGCCGTACTCGTTCCTGGGGGCCGATCTCAGGGCGGAGCCGCTCGTCCTCACCGTGCCGGCGATCGAAAAGGGGCGCTACTACTCTCTACAGTTTATCGACATGTACACGTTCGACTTCGCGTACGTCGGAAGCCGAACGACTGGCAATGACGCGGGGCGCTTCCTCTTGGCCGGTCCGGACTGGAAGGGCGAGACGCCGCCCGGCGTCAAGGGCGTCATCCGCTCGGAAACCGAGTTCGCCTTCGTCCTCTACCGGACACAGCTTTTCGATCCCGCTGACATCAACAACGTCAAGGCAATTCAGGCGGGGTACAAAGTCGAGCCTTTGTCGCAGTTCCTCGGCGAGCCATCGCCCCCCGCGCCGCCCGCCGTGGACTTCATCAAGCCCCTCGATGTCGACGCCGAGAAGACTTCACCCGAGTTTTTCAACGTCCTGGACTTCGTCCTTCAGTTCTGCCCGGCTAACCCGTCGGAGCGCGAACTCATGGCGCGCTTCGCCAAGCTCGGGTTGGGCGCGCATGCGGGCTTCGATGCCAAGGCGTTGTCGCCGGAGATTTGCGCAGGCCGTTGCCGATGGCATGGCCGACGCCTGGGCGACGTTCAAGAGTTACAAGGAGACTGAACTCGACACCGGCAAGAGGACCAGCGCCGACGCCTTCGGAACGCGCGCGTTCCTCAACGGCGACTATATGGCCCGGCTGTCCGCCGCAGTGCTAGGCATCTATGGCAACTCGAAGGACGAGGCGATCTACCCGGTCTACTTCGTCGACGACCACAAGAGGCCGCTCAGCGGCGCCGACCGGTATACCCTCCGCTTCGGCCCCGGCCAGCTTCCACCTGTTAACGCCTTCTGGTCGCTCACGCTCTACGAACTGCCGTCAAGCCTTCTCTCCGCCAATCCGCTAAACCGCTACTTGATCAATTCGCCAATGCTCCCAAACCTCAAGCGCGACGCTGACGGCGGCGTGACGCTGACCGTGCAGCAGAACTCGCCCGGCGGCGAAGAGGAGGCGAACTGGCTACCGGCGCCGAGCGGGCCCTTCATTTTGGTGATGCGTCTTTATTGGCCGAAGCCAGAGGCGCTTGATGGTCGGTGGAAGGCGCCGCCGCTGGTTGTCGTGAGCGCGTCCGGTACATCCGAGCCATCCGCGGAAGTCGCCGTCAATCCAGACAACTTCGTCCGCGCCGAGAGCGACCTCTATTTCCACAACATCGTCCGGGACGGCGGCTTCGGCAAGTTCCTTCATCGCCGCGAGCCGGCGGCGATCGACAATCAGACGGTCATCCGTCTCAATCGCGACACGCTCTATTCCGCGGCGGTCTTCGATCTCGACGCTGGGCCGGTCACGATCACCCTTCCTGGGGCAGGCAAGCGTTTCATGTCGATGCAAATCATCGACGAGGACCAGTACACGCCGAAGGTCGTCTACGACGCCGGAAGCACAACCGTCACGAAGGGGGATATCGGGACTCGCTATGTCATCGCGGCCGTCCGGACGCTGATCGACCCGAACAATCCGAAGGACGTCGAAGCCGTCCATGCCCTCCAGGATGCCATAAAGGTCGACCAGCCAGGGGGGCCTGGAACGTTCGAAACGCCGAATTGGGATCAGGGGAGCCAGGCCAAGGTGCGCGAGCACTTGCTGGCCCTTGCCTCGATGCTTCCCGATACCAAGGGGATGTTCGGGCCGAGGGGCGAGGTCGACCCGGTTAGGCACCTGATCGGATCGGCGTCTGCCTGGGGAGGCAACCCCGAAAAGGACGCCCTCTATCTCAACTTCACTCCGACAAAGAACGACGGCCGAACCATCTACCGGCTCGACGTCAAGGACGTACCCGTAGAAGGCTTCTGGTCCGTAAGCGTCTACAATGCGAAGGGGTACTTCGAACCTAATCCCTTGAACGCCTATACGCTCAACAACATCACGGCGAAGCCGAGCCCCGACGGTTCAATCGCTATCCAGTTCGGCGGCTGCGACCAAAAGATCGCAAATTGCCTCCCGACACCCTTCGGATGGAATTATCTGGTGCGGCTATACCGTCCGCGCCCGGAAATTCTGACTGGATCTTGGATGTTCCCAAAGCCTCGACCGGTGAACTGAATCGATTTCGGCAAAATCTTAGGCGACTGACCGCGTCGATTGCCGTCGCCCTTAACGCCGGCATCGAATGATCCCAACCGGCTTCGCGAGGTCCTTACCGGCGCCAAGCCGTCGCCTGCAAAGCGGGGGAAGCGTCTCTGGAAGCAATGCCTGCCTAGCTCCCCATTCGTCGCGCTCTCGATTTCGATCCGCGACGGACGCTCTACGTCAACTCTTGCCGTGTAGCCAAGGCAAACGTCAAGCCAGAGGGCCCCTAAGCCGCCGCGCGCACACTCCGCCGCCCCTCACCCCGCGCTGACGCGCGCGAGCCCCGCCCTCGCCTCGGCGTTGTTGGGGTTGAGCGAGGAGGCGCTGCGGTAGGCTTCGGCCGCCTTGGCGCGGTTGCCGAGCTTCTCGTAGGCCTGGCCGAGGCTCGCCCAGGCGTCGGAATTGTGGTCGTCGACGTTGAGCGCGGCGTTGAAGTCGTCGACCGCCTTCTGCCACTGGCCGGTCGCCATGAAGCTTTGGCCGCGCGCCTGATAGGGCGCGCCGGCGAACGGGTCGCGGTCGATGGCGTTGTTGAAGTCGGTGATCGCGAGAGCGTTGTTGCCTTGGCGCTGATAGATGAGGCCGCGCGCGTGATAGGCCTGCGCGCCTTCGGGATTGAGCCGGATCGCAGAATTGAGGTCCGACATCGCGGCGTCGTAGTTGTCATGCGCCCGCTCGAGGTTGCCGCGCCCGAGGTAGGCCGCCGCGTCGTTCGGGTTGGCGGCGATCGCCTGATTGAAGTCCGCCATCGCCAGATCGTCCTGCTTCTGCTGGCGATAGGCGAGCGCCCGATTCGTGTAGGCGCCGGAAAAGTGCGGATCGAGCGCGATCGCGTGGGAGAAGTCGTCGACCGCGTTCGAGTAGCGGCCGAGCTTGGCGTAGACGACGCCGCGGGTGTTATAGGCGGCCGGATCGCTCGGATTGCGCTGGATGACCTCGGTCAGCGAATCGATGTTGCCCGCGTTCGTCTCTTGCGCCTTCGGCCCCGCTTCGACTTCCGCGACCTTGGTGGACCCGCTCATGGTCTCGCTGCAGGCGCCGAGCGCCAGCGCAAGAGCGAGCGCCAACCCAGCCTGGGTCCACGGTTTTCCCGGGGCAAACTTGCCGTTCATCATCATCAACTCCGCCGCGTCCCGAACGCCGACGCGAATTCTTCATCCCCTCAAACAAAGAGCGGAAAAGCAAAAACCCCGCCGGCTCCGGCGGGGTCGAACCGTAGGCCGCGCCTCCGCGCGTCGAGAAGCGACGACGCCGGGATCAACCGGTCGACGACGACCGCGGAGCGCCCGGCACCGGCTTGGGCTTCATCGGAAGCAGCCCCTCGCGCTGGAGCTTCTTGCGGGCGAGCTTGCGCGCGCGGCGGACCGCCTCGGCCTTTTCCCGCGCCCGCTTCTCGGAAGGCTTCTCATAGTGGCCGCGGAGCTTCATCTCGCGGAAGATCCCCTCACGCTGCATCTTCTTCTTGAGCGCTTTGAGGGCCTGATCAACGTTGTTGTCGCGGACGAGTACTTGCACGGGCTATCCTGTGTTTTGAGGCCGGGCCTCACAAAGACCTGTGATTTGACGAAAAGCGCAGACGCGCGCCGCCCCGAAAGGCGACCCGTCCAGTTGCGAGGCCATTATCAGAGCCGGGTCGTCTTGTCCAGCGGCCGTGCCGGTTCCGCAGAGTCCCGCCGTTCAAGTACGAGCGCATTTGGATTGCGAGCGTCAGCGGCTCGGCGCCGCAACGCCGCTTGCCGTCGCACGGGCGCCCGCGTTCGTCCCGGCTCTTCGAAGGAAGGAGGAGGCGGCGCCGCGCTCTGGAGAAACGCGGCGCCGCCGTCGTCCGGCTCTTGGCGGGCTCGGCCCCCTTTGCCGCGCCCGTCCGCGCCGGACGCGTTCGTCAGCCGCCCGGAGATTGCGGCCGGCGCGATCGCGCGACGATATATCCGCTCGCATATAGCGACTTCCCCCACGCCCCTGTCAATAGGAACACATCGTCGGCGGTTCCGTTGGAATTGGAAGCGAAAAGGGCGTCGATCATGCTGCAGGAACTCGCCTGCGTCGATAATCGGGAAGAGTTCGGGCTTTGGCGCGAGCGCATCGGCCGCGGTTCGCTGCGGGATCTTGTTCACGCGGCCGTCCCGTGCAGTCGACCCGATGGATCGTCGAGGATGGGGAAATGTCGACGGCAAAAGCGTTGTCGCCTTGCGTGTCGTTGGTCGTGTTGAAATCCAAGACCCCCGCAACGCCAGGTTCAGGGAACCCGGCGGTCGTGTTCAGATCGAAGGAACTCAACGTTTTTCAGCCATTTTCTCGTCCGGATAAGGGCCTCCCCGAGACCCTACCTCAGCGCCCGGTTGATCGCCGCCAGCGCCTTCGGCCCCGGGCAGAGCTGGGCTTCCGTCAGTTCGTTCAGCGGGCGGACGGTGGTGCCGAGCGTGTCGTGCAACTCGTCGACGTCCTTGTCGAGATAGAGGAGGCCGGTCGGGATCTCGCCCGTCTCCTGGCAGCGCTGGAGCAGGGTCAGCGCCACGGCGCGGTCGGAGAAATCGTGCTCGGCGTCGAGCTTGCGCAGGTGGATGGTCGAGCCGTCGTGCAGCGTCACCGCCTGGGCCGCGCCCTCGGCGTAGTCGATCTCGATCGGCTCGCGCCCGGTGATGAAGTCGAGCGCGCTGACGGCGATGTTGTGCTCGCGCACGTAGTCGTAGCTCTTGGTCGAGCCCTCGTGGTTGTTGAAGGTGACGCAGGGCGAGATCACGTCGATGAACGCCGCGCCGCGATGCTCGAACGCGGCCTTGATCAGCGGCACGAGCTGGCCCTTGTCGCCTGAAAATGAGCGCGCGACGAAGGTCGCGCCGAGCTGGATCGCCAGCGCGGCGAGATCGATCGGCTCGTCGGCGGCGTGCGCCCCCTTCTTGCTCTTCGAGCCGCGGTCGGCGGTCGCCGAGAATTGGCCCTTGGTCAGGCCGTAGACCCCGTTGTTCTCGACGATGTAGACCATGCGCACGCCGCGCCGCATGACGTGGCAGAACTGCCCGAGGCCTATGGACGCGGTGTCGCCGTCGCCGGAGACGCCGAGATAGACGAGGTCGCGGTTGGCGAGATAGGCGCCGGTCAGCACCGAGGGCATGCGGCCGTGAACCGAGTTGAAGCCGTGGCTCTGGCCGAGCATGTAGGTCGGCGTCTTCGACGAGCAGCCGATGCCGCTGAGCTTGGCGACCCGATGCGGCGGCACGGCGAGTTCGAAGCAGGCGTGCATGATCGCCGACGTGATCGAATCGTGGCCGCATCCCGCGCAGAGCGTCGACATCGACCCTTCGTAGTCGCGCCGGGTGAAGCCGAGCGCGTTGGTCGGGATCGAGGGATGCCGGAACTTCGGCTTGCCTTGAAAGGTCATGACACGGCCTCGACGAGGGATAAGGGCGGGCTTGCGGGCCTGAGCCGCGCGGCGATCGCGTCGGCGATCACGGTCGCGGTGATCGGGGCGCCGCCGTAGTGGAGGATCGGATAGGAGCTTCGCCGGATCGAGCGAGAGATCGCTCGCCATCAGCGTGCGCATCTGGGCGTCGCGGTTCTGTTCGACGACGAACACGCGCTCGTGCGCCGCGACGAACGCGGCTGACCTCCTCACCCAGCGGAAACGCGCGAATGCGCAGCGCGTCGACGGGAATCTCCCGCTCGGCGAGGCGCACGATCGCTTCATCCATGGCGGCGGCGGTCGAGCCGAAATAGACGACGCCGATCGGGGTCGGCTCAGCCGCCGGCTTCATGACCGGCCGGGGCAGCAGCTTGCGCGCCGTTTCGAACTTGAGCGCCAATCGCTCCATGTTGTCGACGTAGGGCGCGGGGTCTTCGGTGTAGCGGGCGTAGCGGTCGCGGCTGGTGCCGCGGGTGAAATAGGCGCCGAGCGTCGGATGCGCGCCGGGCAGGGTGCGGTAGGGCACGCCGTCGCCGTCGACGTCCTTGTAGCGGCCGAACTCAGCCAGCTCGGCCGCTTCTTCGAGCTTTCTCGGGCTCAGCACCTTGCCGCGGTCGTAAGTCCGCTGCTCGTCCCACTGAAACGGCGCGGTGAGGTGCGAATTCATGCCGATGTCGAGGTCGAGCATGACGAACACCGGCGTCTGCAGTCGTTCGGCGAGGTCGAACGCCATCGCGGAGAATTCGAACGCCTCTCCGGGGCCGTCCGGGATCAGGAGGACGTGCTTGGTGTCGCCGTGCGAGGCGAAGGCGCAGAGCAGGAGGTCGGACTGCTGCGTGCGGGTCGGCATGCCGGTCGAGGGGCCGCCCCGCTGCACGTCGACGACGACCACCGGCACCTCGGCGAAATAGGCGAGGCCGAAGAACTCCTGCATCAGCGACACGCCGGGGCCGGAGGTGGCGGTGAAGGCGCGGGCGCCGTTCCAGCCGGCGCCGACCACCATGCCGATCGCCGCGATCTCGTCCTCCGCCTGGACGATTGCGAAGTTTTTCTTGCCCGTGGCGGGATCGACCCGATAGCGGCCGGCGAGGCGCTCGAACGCCTCGGCGACCGAGGTCGAGGGCGTGATCGGATACCATGCGCAGACGGTGGCGCCGCCGTAGAGCGCGCCGAGCGCGGCGGCGTAATTCCCCTCGACCAGGATCCGGTCGCCGACCGCCTCGGAGCGCTCGACGCGGATGCCGAGCGGGCAGGCGAAGCGAACCTCGCGCGTCCTCGTAGCCCAGCCGCAGCGCGCGATTGTTGGCCTCGATCAGCTTGTCCTTGCCCTTGAACCGTTCGGCGACGAGCTCCTCGAGCACGGCGATGTCGATGTCGAGCAGGGCGGCGAGCGCGCCCACATAGACCATGTTGCGGTAGAGCTGGCGCTGCCGCGGCTCGGAATATTGGGTTGCGCAGATTTCGGTCAGCGGCATGCCGATGACGGCGATGTCGCCGCGGTTCATCTTCAAGGGCAGCGGCCGGGTCGAATTGTAGAAGAGATAGCCGCCGGGCGCGAGCGCGGCCACGTCCTGGGCGAAGGTCTGCGGGTTCATCGCCACGAGCAGGTCGGCGCCGCCGCGGGCGCCGAGCCAGCCCCGCTCGCTCACCCTGACCTCGTACCAGGTCGGCAGGCCCTGGATGTTGGACGGGAAGATGTTGCGCGGCGCGATCGGCACGCCCATGCGCAGGATCGCCCGCGCGAACAGGAGGTTGGCGCTCGCGGAGCCGGAGCCGTTGACGTTGGCGAACCGGATTACGAAATCGTTCGTGGCTTCGATTGGCATGATGGACCCGCTTGGGCGATCTCGATGGCGAATTTCTGCATGTCCCAGGCGCCGGTCGGACAACGGTCGGCGCACAGGCCGCAGTGCAGGCAGAGGTCCTCGTCCTTGACCATCACCCGCAGGCTCTTCACCGGCTCGGAGACGAGGATCGGCTGATCGAGGTTGATCGCCGGCGCGTTGAGCGACCGGCGCAGTTCGTCCTCCGGCGCGTTCGGCACGAACGAGATGCAGTCGATCGGACAGACGTCGACGCAGGCGTCGCATTCGATGCAGGCCGGGGCGGAGAAGACGGTCTGAACGTCGCAGTTGAGGCAGCGCCGCGCCTCGCCAAGCGCCTGCTCGAGGGTGAAGCCGAGCTCGACCTCGGTGCGCAGGTTGCGCAGCGCCGCGGCGCGCTCGACCTGCGGCACGACATGGCGCCGCTCGAGCGTGATGGCGCTGTCATAGGACCATTCGTGCAGGCCCATCTTCTGGCTGATGAGATTGGTCATCGGCGGCGGACGGTCGCCGAGGCTCCGTCCCTGGCAGAGGGCGTCGATCGAGATCGCGGCCTCGTGGCCCTGCGCGACCGCGGTGATGATGTTCTTGGGCCCGAAGGCCGCGTCGCCGCCGAAGAAGACGCCGGGCAGGCTGGAGGCGAAGGTGACCGGATCGACCGCGGGATGCCCGTCGCGATTGAGCTTCATCCCGAGATCCTTTTCGATCCAGGGAAAGGCGTTTTCCTGGCCGACCGCGATCAGCACGTCGTCGCAGGGAATGAAGACGTCGGGCTCGCCGGTGGGCACGAGCTGGCGGCGGCCGCGCTCGTCCTTCTCGGGCCGCACCTTTTCGAACGTCACGCCGGTGAGCCGGCCGGACTCGTGTTCGAAGGCTTTCGGCGCAAGCCAGTTCAGGATCTCGACGCCCTCGTGGACGGCGTCCTCCTTCTCCCAAGGCGAGGCCTTCATTTCGGCGTAGCCGGAACGCACCACGACCTTGACGACCTCGCCGCCCAGGCGCCTGGCGGTGCGGCAGCAATCCATCGCGGTGTTGCCGCCGCCGAGCACCACGACGCGCTTGCCGACCGTATGGGTGTGGCCGAAGAACACGCTGGCCAGCCACTCGATGCCGATGCGGATGTTGCGCAACGCCTGGTCGCGGCCGGGAATGTCGAGGTCGCGCCCATGCGGCGCGCCGCAGCCGACGAAAATGGCGTCATAGCCCTCCGCGATGAGCGCCCTGAGGCTGGAGATGCGGCGGGCGGCGACGAAGGTCGCCCCGGTCGAGAGCGCAAAGCCGACTTCCTCGTCGATCACCTCGTCGGGCAGCCGGAATTTGGGAATCTGGCTGCGCATCATGCCGCCGGCGCGCGCATCCGAGTCGAACACCGCCACCTCGTAGCCGATCGCCGCGAGGTCGCGGGCGACGGTGAGCGAGGCCGGACCGGCGCCGACGCAGGCGACGCGCTTGCCGTTGCGCTCCCGCGGCGCTTTTGGCAGCAGGCCCGCGACCTCGTCCTTGAGGTCGGCGGCGACGCGCTTCAGGCGGCAGATCGCGATCGGCTGCTCCTCGAGCCGCCCGCGCCGGCAGGCCGGCTCGCAAGGGCGGTCGCAGGTGCGGCCGAGGATGCCGGGGAAGACGTTCGACTTCCAGTTGATCAGGTAGGCGCCCTGATAGTCGCCCTGGGCGATGCGGCGGATGTATTCGGGGACCGGCGTGTGGGCCGGGCAGGCCCACTGGCAATCGACCACCTTGTGGAAATAATCCGGATCGCTGATGTCAGTCGCCCGCACGACGGCGCTTCTCCCTGTCGCCCCGTCCCCAAGGGCTTGCTTTGAGGAACTCATACGACGATTCTGGGGCCAGCGGGTGAAAAAACGCTTTAGCGTGACCCCGCGTCAGGGCATGCCGCCGAGTTTGTCTGCGAAGAGGTCGGCCAATTCGTCTTGGCTCCGGGCCTGAAACGCGTCGAGGAGCGCCTTGCGCTTGCCGACGAAATCTCCCGGCGTCTCGATCATGCAGGCGTCGAAGATCTGCTCGAACCGGACGAGCCCGGCGGACACGCCGGGGTTGGTTTTCACAAGGTCAACAAGCTCGGGCTTACCGCGGAAGGGCGGCTTCGACCGGCGTCGCCGTCCCCCTTCCGTTGTCGTCACAATCGGCATAAAAGGCGCGCCGACCTTAACCTGCCGCCATTTGCGCCGACAACCGGCGCCGGAGACCCTTCATGGCCAAGTCGCGTACGCTGTACGACAAGATCTGGGACGACCATGTCATCGAGACGGCGGCCGGCTCCAGCCTCATCTACATCGACCGCCATCTTGTCCACGAGGTGACGAGCCCGCAGGCCTTCGAGGGCCTGCGCATGTCCGGTCGCAAGGTGCGCGCGCCGGAGAAGACGCTCGCCGTCGTCGACCACAACATCCAGACGACCGACCGCAGCCAGGGCATCGCCGATCCCGAGAGCCGCCAGCAGGTCGAGACGCTCGCCGCCAACGCCAAGGAATTCGGCATCGAATATTACAACGAATTCGATCCGAGGCAGGGCGTCGTGCACATCATCGGGCCGGAGCAGGGCTTCACCCTGCCGGGCACGACCATCGTCTGCGGCGACAGCCATACCTCGACCCACGGGGCGTTCGGCGCGCTCGCCCATGGCATCGGCACCTCCGAGGTCGAGCACGTGCTGGCGACGCAGACGCTGATCCAGAGCAAGGCCAAGAATATGCGGGTGCAGGTCGACGGCGCGCTTGGGCAGGGCGTCACCGCCAAGGACATCATTCTCGCCATCATCGGCGAGATCGGCACGGCCGGCGGCACCGGCCACGTCATCGAATATTGCGGCTCGGCGATCGAGGCGCTTTCGATCGAAGGCCGCATGACGGTTTGCAACATGTCGATCGAGGGCGGCGCGCGCGCCGGCATGATCGCGCCGGACGCCAAGACCTTCGCCTATCTCAAGGACCGGCCGAAGTCGCCGAAGGGTCCTTTATGGGATCAGGCGCTTCGCTATTGGGAGACGCTACAGACTGACAAGGGCGCGCACTTCGACGCCGAGGTGCGGCTGGATGCCGCCGATCTGCCGCCGGTCGTCACCTGGGGAACGAGCCCGCAGGACGTCGCCACGATTCTCGGCGCCGTGCCGCGGGTCGAGGACGCCCAGAGCGAGCAGAAGCGCGCCTCGATCCAGCGCGCGCTCGACTACATGGGCCTCAGGGGCGGCGAGAAGATCACCGACCTCGAAATCGACCGCGTGTTCATAGGCTCCTGCACCAACGGCCGCATCGAGGACTTGCGCGCGGCGGCGAAGATCGCCGAGGGGCGACGAGGTCAGCGAGCGGGTCAATGCGATGGTCGTGCCCGGCTCGGGGCTGGTCAAGGCGCAGGCCGAGGCCGAGGGGCTGGACAAGGTCTTCCTCGCGGCCGGCTTCGAATGGCGCGAGCCCGGCTGCTCGATGTGCCTCGCGATGAACCCGGACAAGCTCCTGCCGGGCGAGCGCTGCGCCTCGACCTCGAACCGCAACTTCGAGGGCCGCCAGGGCTACAAGGGGCGCACCCATCTGGTGTCGCCGGCGATGGCCGCGGCGGCGGCGATCGCGGGGCGGTTCGTCGATGTGAGGACGTGGCGGTAGAACACTGACGTCATTGCGAGCGAAGCGAGGCAATCCAGAGGTCGCGGCGCGCTGGTGGATTGCTTCGTCGCTTCGCTCCTCGCAATGACGTAACGGGGGCGCATTCTCGTGAAAGCCGGCGACCTACGCATTGACGAGAGCGAGATCGTCGAAAACTTCGTCCGCGCCTCCGGGCCCGGCGGCCAGAACGTCAACAAGGTGGCGAGCGCGGTCGAACTGCGCTTCGACGCCCGCCGCAGCCCGAGTCTGCCCGACGACGTGGCCACCAAAGTGATCCGGCTCGCCGGCGCGCGGGCGACGCAGGACGGCGTCATCGTCATTTTCGCCCAGCGGTTTTCCAGCCAGCCGCGCAACCGCGAGGACGCCCGCGCCCGTCTCGTCGCCCTGATCGAAAAGGCGCAGGAGAGGGAAAAGCCGCGCCGTCCGACCCGCCCGACCCACGCCTCGAAGGTCCGCCGCCTCGATCAAAAGAGCCGACGCGGAGAGGTCAAGGCGTTGCGAGGGAAGGCGGGACCGGAATAGTTTTCATGTCCGGGAGCTTGCGGGTTCGGGTCGCCCTCCCTGGCCGTCCTTGGCCGGTGGAACCGGTGCAGAGAAGCCGAGCTACAACCCGACTAGACCAACGACAGGAACGCGAGCACACCCAACGCCGCGATTGCGCAGAGCGCGGTCACCAAGTCGCCACGGGTACACGCCAACGCAAAAATTGCAACCGCGAGCACAGCGCCAACGCTGTTCGTCATCCATTTATTACTGCGATAGGTCATGACTGCTCCTAATGGAGCGCATGGTAAACGCATGCGGCTTCAAGCGGTAGTGACACAAATGCCGCACCTGCGGGCCTCTTGGAGGGCTCGCGCCGCGCTCAAGGCGAAGAAGGTCATCGCTGAAGCGGCGAGCGAAGAACGGGAGTATCGACGAAGCGAAGAGGATCATCGGCTTGATGGTGCCCCTAGCCGGAATCGAACCAGCACTCCTTGCGGAATCCGATTTTGAGTCGGACGCGTCTACCAGTTCCGCCATAGGGGCCCGCGGGAAGCGGATGGCGGCGGTATAAACTGGCGCGGTGCGGAGGGTCAACGCCGCCTTGCGGCTTTCTCCCAACGTCGGCGCTGTGTCGCGCCCGTTGCAGGTCGCGGCCGGCGCGGTTCTTGCTCGAAGCCAATCCGAGTCATGGCGCGCGTCGTCGTTCCCCGCGGTCGTCGGCGGTGGACGCCCAGCCGGGAACTGGGTAAAGCTGCGCGCAGCCAATGGGGTTCGCCATGTTTGACACGTTGTACGGCCGCGTCAAAACGCTCGCGCAAAGCCGGCACGCCGAGGCGGCGCTGGCGGGGATCGCTTTCGCGGAAAGCTCCTTCTTTCCCATTCCGCCCGATATTCTGCTCGCGCCGATGGCGCTCGCCCATCCGGCCCGCGCGTGGCGGTTCGCGCTGGTGGCGACCATCGCTTCCGTTTTCGGCGGCGTTCTGGGCTACGCCATCGGCGCGGGTCTTTACGACACGGTCGGGCAGTGGCTCATCAATCTCTACGGTTACGGCGCCAAGATGGACGCGCTGAGAGCGACCTACGCCGAGTGGGGCTGGCTCGTGATCCTGGTCAAGGGCGTGACGCCGATCCCATACAAGCTCGTCACCATCACCAGCGGTCTACTCGGCTACAATTTCCCTCTGTTTATCGCCCTCTCGATCATAACGCGGGGAGCGCGGTTCTTTCTGGTCGCCGGTGCGCTCAACTTTTTCGGCGAGCCGCTGCGCAAAGCGATGGAACGCAATTTCGCCCTCGTGCTCGGCGGGTTCGCGGCGCTCGTGATCGCGGGCTTCGTCGTCGCGGTCAAGGTCTTCTGATGGATCTGGTCCGGCTCGTCCTGCCGCCCTCGCAGGCGGCGCGCGCGCTGTGGCTGCTTGCCGCCGCGCTGGCGATCCTGGCGGCGGTGTGGACCTTCGAGGCGCTCGGCTATGCGCCCTGCGAACTCTGCCTTGCGGAGCGCTACGCCTTCTATGCTGGCGCGCCCCTCTCGGCGCTGACGGCCTATCTCGCGAGCCGCGGTTTGCCCGGGGTTGCGCGGGCGCTGTTCGCTCTGCTGGCGCTGATGTTTGTCGCCAACGCCGGCTTCGCCTTCTATCACGTCGGCGTCGAGCAGCACTGGTGGGCGGGTCCGACCGCCTGCACCGGCTCGCTCAGCGGACCCGTCGACGCCAGCGACCTGATGAAGTCGCTGAACGCCGTCCGCGTCGTCAACTGCGACGAGGTGCAGCTGCGCATCCTCGGCCTTTCGCTTGCCGGCTGGGACGTGATCGCGAGCGCGGCGATGGCGATCTATGCGGGGTTCGCGGCCAGACGGAAGCGCTAGAGCGGGATGCGATTCGACCGAATCGCATCTCGCTCCAAGGGGCCGTTCAGCGCCGTTTCGTTCTGCGGGTCGACCGCTCGCGCGGCGGCGCCCGGCCGCGGCCAAAATCCTGCGGAATTCGTCGCGCTTCTCGTGGATCGAGGCGATCACGAAGCCCATGGGCACGCCGAGGTCGACCAGCGTCGCCTCGGCGAGCTGGAGGCTCGCCTCGACCGTTTCCGGCACCGCGTCGGTGACGCCGAGATCGTAGAGCTTATGGGCGTGCTCGGCGTCGCGGGCGCGCGCCACCAGCGTCACGTCGGGGCGGAGCTTTCGCGTGGTCTCGACCACCGTCTCGTTGGCGCCGGACGAATCCATCGTCACCACCACCGCGCGCGCCGTCTCGACGCCGCTGCGGCGCAAATATTCCGCGCGCGAAGCGTCGCCATAGTAAACCGGCTTGCCCGCCTCGCGGGCGCGGGCGACGAGGCGCGGATCGGAATCGACGGCGACGAACGGGATCGCGTGGATGTCGAGCATGTCGCCGATCAGCGCGCCGACCCGGCCATAGCCTACGATGATGACGCGCGGCGCGTCGCTGTCGGGCGGCGCCTCCTCGGGAGGGGCGTCGGACCGCGCCCGGATCAGCGGGTCGATCAGCGCGCCGGCCTTGGCGAGCGCCGGGATCGCCACCATCGATATCGCAATGGAGGTCACCAGCGTCGTCGAAAGCGCCCGGTCGATCAGGCCTCCGGCGAGCGCCGCGCCGACCATCACGAAGCCGAACTCGCCGCCCGGCCCGAGCAGCAGCGCCATTTCCGCGCTGACCCGGGCCGGCAGCCGGAAGGCGCGGGCCAGTCCAAAGAGGACCACGACCTTGACAGCGACGAAAGCGGCGGCGAGGCCGAGGATCAGGCCGGGGCGGGCGACAATCAGAGCCGGATTGATCCCGGCGCCGACAGAGACGAAATAGAGCCCGAGCAGCAGGCCCTTGAACGGCTCGATCGTCACCTCGATCTCGCGCCGGTACTCGGTCTCCGC
Organism: uncultured Alphaproteobacteria bacterium; assembly: GCA_963748545.1. Classification (GTDB taxonomy): domain Bacteria; phylum Pseudomonadota; class Alphaproteobacteria; order Rhizobiales; family Beijerinckiaceae; genus Roseiarcus. The sequence continues at coordinate 24,241 of CAVVJO010000051.1, read as the reverse complement.
CAAGAGGAGCCCGGCGACGAAGGCGCCGAGCGCCATCGACAGGTGGCTCGCCGCGGCCAGCAGGCCGTCGCCGAGAACGACCAGGAGACAGGCGGCCATGAAGAACTCCGAGCTTCGGGTCTCCGCGATGAAATGGAAGAACGGCCTCAGCGCCAGCCGGCCGAACGCGATCAGTCCTGCCAGCGCCAACGCTGCAGGCACGAGCGTCTCGATCAGCGCCACTCCGAATCCACGGCCGCCGCCGCCGGAAAAGACGGACGCCATGACGAGGAGCGGCGCAACCGCGAGGTCCTGGAACAAGAGCACGGCGAAACTCGCTCGCCCGACCGGGGCCTTGAGCCGCTTGCCCTCGATGAGGACCGGGATGACGATCGCGGTCGACGACACGCTCAGCGCTGCCGCGACAATCAGGGCGGAGGTCGGGGGAAGGCCGAACGCCGCTGCGATCGCGGTCAGCGCGAGGATGGTGAGGGCGACCTGGCCGAGGCCCAGCCCGAACACCAGCCGCCGCATCAGCCGGATGCGCTCGAACGACAGTTCGAGGCCCATGGTGAACAGGAGGACGACGACGCCGAAGCCCGCGATCCGGTCGATCGTTTCGACATTGCTGATGCCGACCGCGCTGAGCCACGGCGCCTTGTCGTGCAGCGCGCCGAGGCCATAGGGCCCGAGCGCAACGCCCCCGAGCAGGTAGCCATAGACGGGACTGAGGCGCAGACGAAAGAACAGCGGCGCCACGCCGCCGGCCATCGCCAGGAACAGCAGCGCCTCTCTGTAGAGGGGAAGGTCCAACGTCTCGTTCAAGGGCTGCCGGGGGGTCCAACGCGGCCTGCGTCCGACGACCTTAGTCGATTTGAACGGCGGCGCGACTATCGCGGCGGCGACCCGGGGCGTGCTATGGCGTTGGTGAGAGTTTCGGCCGAACGTGAGGAGCCAAGCGAATGGCGCAATATTCCCGCGACGCGGAATCCGCGGCGATCATGGCGCTCGCGCCGGTCATTCCGGTGCTGACGGTCGAGAGCGTCGAGGACGGCCTCGGTCAGGCGAAAGCGCTGGTGGCGGGCGGACTTTTCGCCATCGAAGTGACGTTGCGCACCGCGAGCGCGCTCGCGGCCATCGCGGCGATCGCCAAGCAGGTTCCAGGCGCCGTCGTCGGCGCGGGCACGATCACCTCTCCGGCGCAAATCGCCGAAGCGGTCGCGGCGGGCGCGCGCTTTCTGGTGAGCCCGGGCGCGACGCCCGCCCTCGCGGAAGCCGCTGCCGAAGCGCCGGTTCCGTTCCTGCCCGGCTGCGCCACGGTCTCGGAGGCGATGGCGCTGCGCGAACGCGGGTTTCGCGCGCTAAAACTGTTTCCGGCGGAAGCGGTCGGGGGCGCGAGGCTCCTCGCCTCGCTGTTTGCGCCGCTCCCGGATCTTCGCTTCTGCCCGACCGGCGGCATCGATCTCGCCAAGGCGCCGGACTATCTCAAGCTCGGCAATGTCGCCTGCGTCGGCGGCTCCTGGATGCTGCCGAAGGACGCGCTGGCGAAGGGCGATTATGCGACGGTGGAAAGGCTCGCCCGCGAGGCGGCGGGGCTGACGCGGAAGACGGCATAGGGATCGCTCGGCGAGCGGCGTGATGCTCTTTATCGGATGACGCGCAGCGAACGGACCCGCGAAAAGTCACGATCGTGCGTCACCAAGGCGTCTGCGTTTATGGCTATTGCGCTGGCGGCCTGGACAGCATCCGGGAGCTTTAGGCGATAGGCGCCGCGTATGCTCGCGACGCGAAGCGCGATATCGGCGTCAAGCGGAACGACGCGCCACGACTCGAGAATGTTGCGGTATTGACTGACCAGAAAGTCATCGTCAGCCTGCATCGGGCCGGTTAGCACTTCGGCAATCGTCACTGTAGTTACCGCGAGTTGCACCGCTCCATCCTCATAGGCTTTGAAGACAGGCTTGAACCGCTCTACGAATTCGAGGCGCCCTTCGAACGTGTAAATGATCGGCGCGGTATCTACCAAGAGTAAGGCGTTCTTGGGCAGATCCTCGATGTTCAACGGCTCCATTCGTCCCGAAGCTCGCGGATGGTTTGGGTGCTGTCTTCACCCCACAGCTTATGACCAGACCCGACAAGCGAAAGTGGAGAGAGCCGTCGAGAACGGAGACTGGAACTCGTAAGCCTCGTAGATGGCAATCGGCACTATCGCGGCCACGCGACGGCCGTGCCTCGAAACAATTGTGGGGATTCCGCGCTCAGCTAACTCTAGCAGCGCAGGAAGCGTGCTGCGCGCTTCCTCGGCGCCTTTGGTTTCTACGACGTCTGGCATGAATAACACTGTACGGAGCCGTACGGCTGTTGTCAAGGGCGGTCCGTCTCCACGCACGGCAACCGCCAACCGTCAAGCACCCAGCTCAGCACCAGCGAACTCGGCGCCGAGGTTCCATGCTTTTCTTAAGCCGCCTGGGCTTCCGGAGCGGCCTCGGCGCGCTTCTTCTCGACCTCGCGCTTGAGGCTCAGGGCGCCGTCGGAGAGTTCCGCGTCGCGCGCCTTGACGAGAAAATTGTCGAGGCCGCCGCGATGCTCGACCGAACGCAGCGCCGCCGCGGTGATGCGCATGCGCACGGCGCGCTCGAGCGAGTCGGAAAGCAGCGTGACCTGGACGAGGTTGGGCAAGAAGCGGGTCCGCGTCTTGCGGTTCGAGTGGCTGACCTTGTTGCCGTACTGGACGGCTTTGCCGGTCAACTCGCAGCGGCGTGACATCGCGCTTGAATCCTTCGCATAGATTGGCAACGCCGGGCCTGACAAACAAAAAGCGGGCCGCCTCTGTCAGAAGCGTCCCGCCGGTCGATCCGGCCCTAGCGTGTTATGTCGCGGCTCTATAGGGGAAGGGATTTTCCGCGTCAAGTTGTGCATCGGCGAAACTTCTGGCAAGGCGCGCACGCGCTGCGATTTGGAGAGGACCTTGACCGACATCGCTGATCCCGCCGGCCCGCTCGACGCCGTCGCGCGTCTCGAGGCGTTGCGCGCGGCGATCGCGCGGCGCGCCCGCGACTGCGGCCGCGATCCCCGGGAGATCACGCTCGTCGCCGTCTCCAAGACCTTTTCCGCCGACGAGGTCTGGCCGACGATCGCGGGCGGCGGCCAGGCCGTGTTCGGCGAGAACCGGGTGCAGGAGGCGGTCCCCAAATGGCGGGATCTGCGCGCCCGCGCGGAAGCGCTCGGCAAGACTGGTCCAGGCGCCATCAAGACGCCAATCGAACTGCATCTTATCGGGCCGCTGCAAAGCAACAAGGCGCGCGAGGCGGTGGAGCATTTCGACGTGATTGAAACCGTCGACCGGGAGAAGATCGCATCGAGCCTCGCCCACGAGATCCAGCGGCTCGGCAAGCATCCGCGCCTTTACGTCGAAATCAACACCGGGGCCGAGCCGCAGAAAGCGGGCGTCCTGCCGGAAGACGCGGACCGCTTTCTCGCGCTCTGCCGCGACGCCTACGGCCTGACGATCGACGGGCTGATGGCGATCCCGCCGGTCGGCGAGCAGGCCTCGCCGCATTTCGCGCTCGTCGCCGTGATCGCGAAACGCAACGGACTTCAGCAACTGTCGATGGGCATGAGCGCGGACTGGCCGCTGGCGGTGCAACTCGGCGCGACCGCGATCCGGGTCGGGAGCGCAATTTTCGGCGCCCGCACGCCGCGCTGACGCGGCGCCCCGGTCCCATCCTTACAGAGCCAAAGAGGGTTTATGGCGTCCGTGATCTTTGTCCTCAGCGTGGCCCTGCTGGTCGCCGGCCTCGGCGCGGGCTATCTGAGCCTCGACCTGCTGCCGACGGCGCCGGGGATGCTCGACGCCTTCGCGGGCGTCGTCTCGGTGGTCGGGGCGATCGTCGTCTTCGTCCTCGGGCTCCTGATCGTGCGGGTCGGCCGGCTGACGAGTGCGGTGCGCGAGCAGGCCGCGGCTGCGGCGATTTCGGCCGCCGCCCCGCTCGCGCTGGCCGATGAGCCGGCCGAGCTTGCGTCGGGCGCCGGGGAAGCCGATCAGGGCGAAGCCGGAGCCGAACCCGTCGAGGCGCAGGAATTCGAAGGCGAGCCGGTCGATGTCGAGCCGTCGCCGGAACCCGAGCCAGGGTCGGAAGCCAACGAGGCGGCCGCCGCCGAGGCTGAACCGGCGCTTGCAGCCGACAAGGCGCGGGACTTCGAAGAGGCGCGTGAGTTCGACTTGGCGGAGGAACTCGAGGACCCCGTCAACGAGAACCGCGCCGGGCGACTGCCGACGCTGAGCGAGATCGAACGCGCCATCGAGACGCCGGAGCGGCCGCCAACCCTGATTGGCCGCTACACGTCCGGCGGCGCCAACTACATGATCTTCTCCGACGGCTCGATCGAAGCGGAGACCGACGAGGGCGCTTTCAAGTTCGCGTCGATGGGCGACTTCAAGAAATTCCTGCTGGACCGTGGCGCCGGCAAGACGTGACCGCGGACGCTGCCCGCTCGGGATGATCTTCTGTGCCCTGGGCGCGCCCCGGGCGCCCCGCTTGACCGTGACGCGCCGCCCGAAGCACTATCGCTTAACCGAGATTGTCCGGCCTCCGGAGCCCCGGCGATGACCGTCCTGTTCGACACCGTCAGCCGCTCGACGCCGATGGGCGCGAATCTCGCCGAGGGCGGCGCGACCTTCCGAACCTGGGCGCCGCGAGCCATCGGGGTGTACCTTCTGACGGGAACCGCGCTCGCCGCCTCTGCCGCCGCCGGCTACGCGCCCGCCGCCAACTTCCGGCTGACCCCGCTCGGCGACGGGACCTGGGGCGGCTTCCTGCCCGGCGCCGCCGACGGGCTCGAATATCTTTTCTGGATCGACGGGCCTGCCGGGGAGGGGCCGAAGCGCGACCCTTACGCCCGCGAATTGACGGTGACGCCAGCCTTCCCGGACTCCTACGCCGTCCTGCGCGATCCGGACTCCTATCCCTGGCATGACGCGGCCTGGACCGCGCCCGACTTCAGCAGGCTCGTCATCTATCAGCTGCATGTCGGCACGTGGTGGGCGGTCGACGCGAACGGCGCCGACGTGCGCGCCGCGCGCGGCGGCCGGTTCCTCGACGTTGCGACCCGGCTCGATTACCTCGTCGACCTCGGCGTCAACGCGATCCAGCTCCTGCCGATCCAGGAGTTCGCGACCGAGTTCAGCGAAGGCTACAACGGCGTCGATTACTTCTCGCCCGAGCAGCTCTATCAGGCCGCGAGCGACGCGGATTGCCTTGCCTATCTCGGCGCGATCAACGCGACCCTCACGGCCACAGGCGCCGCGCCGCTGACGCTCGATCAGATCCGGCCGGGAATCAACCAGCTCAAGTGCCTGATCGACCTCGCCCACCTCAAGGGCGTCGCGGTGATCTTCGACCTCGTCTACAACCACGCTGGCGGCGGGTTCGACGACCACAGCCTCTATTTCTACGACCGCCTCGTCTACGGGAACCAGAACGACAGCCTGTACTTCACCGACGAGGGTTGGGCGGGCGGCCTCGTGTTCGCTTACTGGAACGCCAACGTCCGGCAGTTCCTGATCGACAACGCCACGGGCTTCTTCAAGGAGTATCGCATCGACGGCATTCGCTACGACGAGGTGCGCGTCATCTCCGACAATCGTCCCTCCGGCGTCACGCTTTGCCAGAACATGACCGACACGCTGCGCTTCATCCGCGCTTCCGCGATCCAGATCGCAGAATATTGGGACTGGGATCGCGCCTTCCCGGTCACCCCGACGCCCGGCGGGCTCGGATTCGACGCCGCGCTCGGCGACGCATTCCGGGACTCGACCCGCAGCCTGCTGACGCAAGCCGCCGGCGGCGAAGCGGCTCAGCTTCAGCTCGATCCGGTCGCCGCCGCGCTCTATAAGCCCGCCGGATACGACGCCGCGTGGCGGCTCGTGCAATGCCTCGAAAATCACGATATCACCTACGCGAACCACGACGGCGCCGCGCGGGTCGCCATGCTCGCCGATCCGGCCGACCGGAACTCCTGGTACGCCCGCAGCCGCGCCCGGGCCGCAACGGCGCTGCTGTTTGCGGCGCCCGGCATTCCCGCGCTGTTCATGGGCCAGGAGATCCTCGAGGACAAGCTCTGGTGCGACGACGAGAAGGATAACCCCGGCCATCTGATCTGGTGGGACGGCCTCAAGTCCGATTCCGTTCGGGCGGATTTCCGCCGCTTCATGCGCGACCTCGTCGCGCTGAGACGCGGCGAACAGGCGCTCGGCGCCGAGGGCGTGCGCGTCTCGCGCGTCAACGATTATGACCGGGTGATCGTCATCCATCGCTGGGTGGCGGACGGCGGCCCCGGCGACGACATCGTGGCGGTGCTCAGCTTCGACGAAAAGGCGAAATATGCCTATGAGATCGGGCTGCCGCAGAGCGGCCAATGGGTTGAGCTGTTCAATTCCGACGTCTACGAAGGCTTTCCCAATCCCTCGCCCGTCGGCAACGACGGCGCGGTCTTCGCCTACGGACCGCCCCTCGACGGTTTCGGCCAATCGACGTCGCTGACGATCCCGGCGAACGGCGCGCTGTTTCTCAGAGCCAGCGGATGAGCGGGGGCGCCGCCCGCTACCCGGCCATCAGCCCGACCCGCGCCAATCCCGCGACAAGCTCATCGAGCGCCTGCATGGCCTCGCCGGGCGGGACGCTCGACACTTGGCGCAGGTTCTCCGCCAACTCTGCGCGCGTGCGGGTTCCGTCCATCAGCGGAAACATGGCGAGCCACGTCCGGTCTTCCAGCTCTACCATCGACTGCAGGAGAGACGGAAGGACGGTTTCGCCGCGCGCCGCCTGCTCGAGGGCGAGTTCGGCTCGCTGCCGGTCGTTCGCCGGGGACGCGCGCCAGCGCCAGCGGCGCGGAGTAAAGCTGAACGACTCCCGAGACGAACAGCCCAAACAGATGATCGGCAAGCGAGTCCAGGCCAGGCGTGTCGGCGAGCGGCAGGCTGAGCGGGTAAGCCTCAGTGAGCCTCGTCAGCAGGCCGACGAGCTCCGGGTTGTTGCTTCGCAGCTTGACCCCGTCCTGCGAGAGCAGCAGTGCGCCGTCCTGTGCGTCGGGGTCTGGCTCCTCGATCCACAGGTCGGCGGACGCCCATAGGCCGCGCAATCGCGCGGGCGCACGCCGCTGGTCCACCGCGCCCCCGCGGGCGAAGACCGAGTTCTTGAACGTACGCAGTTCCCGGAAATCGGCGAGCTGCTCGAACCTCGCCCAGTCGCCGTTCGCCCTGGCGCGAATCGACGCGTAGGCCTCCGTCGGAAAAAACGCCTGAGTGTTCAGCTTCGGCCGCGCGTCGCAGACATAAGACAGGCCGAAAGCCGCCGCGCGCGCGACGACCTGACTGAGAAGCTCGGGCGCCCGAATGTGCGCTGAGTTCGTCGTGGTAAAGGACTTCCGCCTTGTAGGCGAGCATGTGCTTGGCGCGGCCCTTCATCAGAGCCTGATCGGCTTCCTTATCCGACCAAGTCTCGATCTGCTCGCCGAGAAACGCCCAGGCGAGGTCGAGCGCCGCTTTGGGGTCCTCGACTTCCTCCGTGAGGAAAACGAGCATGTCGCGAAGGGCCTGCTGGAAGCGGGCGCCGGGGAGCGCGTTGAAGCTAACAAATGCGAGTCCATCCGCCGAAAGGCGCTCGCTCATGACGCGCATCAGGGCGTTACGGACAGGTTCAGGGGTCCAGGCGTAGACGCCATGGGCTATAATGGTGTCGAACTCGCCGAAGGCGCCGTCGATCGCCGCCAGATCAAGGGCTCGAAAGTGGACGTTGGCGACGCCCGTGCGCGCAGCCATCTCGCGCGCGGCCGCAATCGCCGTCTCTGCAAGATCGACGCCGACGAATTCGGCCCCGGGGGCCCCGAGCGCCATGTTGATCAGGTTGAGGCCTTCGCCGCAGCCGATCTCCAGCACGCGCGACGCGCCAAACGGCGCGACTTGACGGCCGTGCAGCGTGGCAAGCGCACCGATCATGGCCGGATGGGTCTGAACGTAGACGCCGGGCGGATAGCGGACGCGATCGTATAGGTTGGACACAGACGCGCCCCAGTCGTTTAGACGGTGAGGTCGTTTTCCGCCGCCAGCGCCTTCAGCGAAACCTGCGGGCGGGCGCCAAGGTGCTGGATGATTTCGGCTGCCGCCAGCGCGCCGAGCCGCCCGCAGGTCGTCATGTCGCGTTCTCGCGCCAGGCCCGCCAGAAACCCGGCCGCGAACATGTCGCCCGCGCCAGTCGTGTCGACGAGCCTGTCGATCGGGAAGGCGGGCGCCTCCCAGGCGCCATCGCCTTCGACCACCACGCAGCCGGCGGCCGAGCGGGTGACGATCCCGAGCACGCCCTCGGCGCGCAGCGCATCGAGCGCCTCGTCGAAATGCGGCGTCTCGTACAGCGACAGGAGTTCGTCGGTGTTGGCGAAGATCGTGTCGACCGTCTTCGATCGCATGAGATCGATGAACTCGCCGCGGAAACGATCGACGCAGAACGAATCCGACAGCGTCAGCGCGACCCGCCGCCCCGCCGCGTGGGCGAGCGCTCCGGCCTTCTGGAAGGCGGATTTCGCCGCCGGCCGGTCCCACATGTAGCCTTCGAGATAGACGACCTTCGCGCCGCGGACGAGATCCTCGTCGACGTCATGCGGCGCGAGGTAGGTGCTCGCGCCGAGAAAGGTGTTCATGGTGCGCTCGCCGTCGGGCGTCACATAGACGAAGCAGCGCCCGGTCGCCGGCCCGTGCTCGGCCTGGCTGGTCTGGAACGTAACCCCGGTCGAGCGGATGTCGGCGATGAACGCCTGCCCAAGCGCGTCGCGCTTGACCTTGCCGATGTAGGCGGCGGAGACGCCGAGCGAAGCGACCCCGACGATGGTGTTGGCGGCCGAACCGCCCGAGACGACGATCGGATCGACGCGGGCGGCGTAAAGCTGCTCGGCGCGGTCCTCGTCGATCAGGGTCATGGCGCCCTTCACCATGTCCTGCGCGTCGAGATAGGCGTCGTCGGCATGGGCGAGAATGTCGACCAGCGAATTGCCCAGGCCCAGAACTTCGATCGTTGTCGTCATCGCCCCGCTCGCATTGTTTGGCGCCCGGCTTTCGCATCGCCGAAGGGCGCGGTCAATCGGGCGGGGATTGCCGTCATGGACGTCGCAACCGCGTGAGACCCTCGTCGCTGGGGCGAGGGCGTTCGCGATCAGGCGCGATAAGCGCGACCGGAGCACGGCTTGCCTGCGACGGTCGGCCGCGGGCGTAATTCAATCAATCGATTGATTGCTTTCTTCAGCCGGCGTAGGAAACCGGAATGCACACCGGCGCCCGCGCAACGCTCCCATCGGCCCGCTCCGAATCGACGCGTTCGGCGCTCGTCCGGGCGGCGCTCGATCTCTTCGGCGACAAGGGCTACGAGGCCACCTCGACCCGCGAGATCGCCGCCGCGGCGGGCGCGAACATCGCGGCGATCGCCTATCACTTCGGCGGCAAGGACGGGCTGCGTCTCGCCTGCGCCGACTTCGTGGTCGCGAGCTTGAGCGAAGTCTTCGCCGGCGCGCTCGGCGGCGACGGGCAATTCGAAACTTTGTCGCCCGAGGCGGCGCGGGCTCTGCTCGCGCGCGCGGTCGGCGCCATGATCGACGGCATCGTCGCGCGCGACGCGGCGCGGCCCGTCGCCCGGTTCGTCCTGCGGGAGATGTTCGAGCCGTCCGCCGCCTTCGAGCGGATGTTCGCGGGCGTGATGGGGCCGATGCACGTCAAGGCCTCCTCGGTCTGGGCGCGCGCGACCGGCGCGCCGGCCGAAGACGAGGGGACGCGGCTCGCCGTGTTCGCGATGATCGCGCAGATCCTCTACTTCCGCCTCGCCCGCCCGGCGGTTCTGCGGCGCATGGACTGGCGCGACATCGGACCGTCCGAAGCCGCGGCGATCAAGCGCGTCCTTCTGTCCAATCTCGACGCCGCCCTCGACGCCGCACACGTGTCTCGAAAGACAAGCCCATGATCCTCGATACGATCTGCGCCGTCGCCCTGATCGCCAAAATCCTGCCGGCCTGCGTCGCGCCCTCGACCGCCGTCGTCGGCTACATCGAGGGCGAATACGTCAACGTCGCGCCGATCGAGGTCGCGCGGATTGCCGGCGAATATATCCGGCGCGGCGACAAGCTGAAGGCCGGCGACCGGATCGCGACGCTCGAGACGGCCGACGCCGAGATCGCTGTCCACAACGGCGAGGCGGCGCTGGCCGAAGCCCAGGCCGAGCTCGCCAACATTCTTTATGGCCGCCGTCCCGAGGAGATCGCCGCGATCGAAGCCGACCTCAAGGCGGCTCAGGTGCAGCAGGACGACGCCCAGCGGACGCTGGATCGGCGCAAGGAGCTGAACGCCCGCGGCTTCTCCCCTCAGGCCGATCTCGACTCGGCGCAGACCGCCTTCGACGTCGCCGCGTCGCACGTGAACTCGGCCTCCGCCAATCTGGCGGTCGCAAGGCTTCCGGCCCGCGACGAGGAAATTCTTGCGGCCCGCAACAAGGTCGCTCAGGCGCAGGCGGCGCTCGACAGCGCCTGCTGGCGGCTTGGGCAGAGGCAGCTCGTCGCGCCGTCGGCCGGCTATGTTTCGGACATCGTCCGTCGCGTCGGCGACGTGGCCGGGCCGTCGGCGCCAGTCGTCTCGTTCCTGCCGGACAATGCGGTCAAGGTGAAAGTCTATGTCCCCGAGGCGTCGCTGTCGTCGCTTGCGCTCGGGCAGACGCTCACCGTGCGCTGCGACGGCTGCGAGAAGGGCCTGACCGCGGCGATCACCTACATCGCCCGCGAACCTGAGTTCACCCCGCCGGTCATCTACTCGCTCGAGAGCCGGCAGACGCTCGTCTATCTGATCGAAGCGCGCCCGGCGAACGACAAGCCGCTCAAGCTCCAGCCCGGGCAGATCGTCGACGTCGACCTGCCGGCCCCGCGATCGTGACCGGCGCCCCGATGAACGTCATCGACGTCAGAAACCTGACCAAGCGCTTCGGCAAGGCGACGGTGGTCGACCACATCTCGCTGAAGGTGGCGGCGGGCGAGATCGTCGGCTTTCTCGGCCCCAACGGCTCGGGCAAGACCACCACGATCCGCATGATCTGCGGCTTGCTCACCCCGGACGCCGGCGAGGGGACCGTGCTCGGCTATGACGTCATCCGCGACAGCCGCCGCATCAAGGCCCAGGTCGGCTACATGACGCAGCGGTTTTCGTTTTACGAGGACCTGACGATCGAGGAGAACCTCTACTTCGTCGCCCGGCTCTACGATCTCGAGCCGCGGCGCGAGTCGGTGGCGCGGACGCTCGAAGACCTCGGCCTCACCTCGCGCCGCCATCAGCTCGCGGGCACGCTCTCGGGCGGCTGGAAGCAGCGCCTCGCGCTCGCCGCCTGCATCATGCACAAGCCAAAACTCTTGCTGCTCGACGAGCCGACCGCCGGCGTCGATCCGAAGGCGCGGCGCGAATTCTGGGACGAGATCCATCGCCTCGCGGCGACCGGGCCTCACGGTTCTGGTCTCGACCCATTACATGGACGAGGCCGAGCGCTGCCATCGCATCAGCTACATCTCCTATGGGCACATGCTGGCGACCGGCACGGTCGACGAGGTCGTGTCCCAGTCGGGCCTGGCCACCTTCGTCGTCCGCGGCCAATCCGACCGCCGAACTGATGAACGCGCTGCTTGGCCTGAAGTCCGTCAGCCAGGTCGCCCCGTTCGGCGCGACGCTGCATGTGGTCGGCCTCGACCACGAAGCGATGGCTCAGGAGCTCGGGGCTTACGCGGCCGCGCACGGGCTTTCGATCGAACCCGGCCTGACCAGCCTCGAGGACGTGTTCATCCACTTCATGGCCGCATCCACCGCGGCGGCGAAGGCGAAAGCGGCATGATTCGACTGTTCTTCGTCCGTCTCGGCGCAGTTCTGGCGAAGGAATTCGTCCAGATGCGGCGCGACCGGGTGACCTTCGGGATGATGCTCGGCATCCCGCTCTTGCTGCTGATCCTGTTCGGCTTCGCCATCAACACCGACCCGAAGCGGCTCGACGCCGCGCTGCTCGCGACCGGCCAGGACCATTATTCGCGCGCCATCGTTTCGGCGCTCGAGGTCAGCGACTATTATCGCTTCGTCGCCCGGCCGAAGACCGACGCCGAGGCCGAGGGCCTGATCCAGAGCGGCGCGGTCGCTTTCCTGGTCATCATACCCAGCGATTTCGGCGCGCGCGTCGATCGCGGCGACAAGCCGCAAATCCTGATCGAGGCCGACGCCACCGATCCGGCCGCGGCCAGCAACGCGATCGGCGCGCTCGATCAGCTCGCGAGCCGCGCGCTGCTGCGCGAGCAGGGTGAGGAGCGGGAGGCGTCGGAAACGCAGGACCAGCAGCTCGCGATCGTCGTGCACAAGCGCTACAACCCCGACGGCATTTCGCAGTATTTCATCGTGCCGGGTCTGCTCGGCGTCGTCCTGCAGATGACCATGGTCATGATGACCTCGATCGCGCTCACCCGCGAAATCGAGCGCGGTACGATGGAGAACCTGCTGGCGATGCCGGCCAACGGGTTCGAGATCATGCTCGGCAAGGTGCTGCCGTTCTTCATCGTCGGCGCTGTGCAGGTCACGGTGATCCTGACGGCGGCGAGGGTGCTGTTCCACGTGCCGTTCGTCGGCAATCTGGCCATGCTGCTTTTGGGCGTGCTGATCTTCGTGCTGGCGATGGTGCTGCTCGGCTACACGTTCTCGACCATCGCGCGTACCCAGATGCAGGCGATGCAGTTCACCTTCTTCTTCTTCCTGCCCTCGATCCTGATGTCGGGCTTCATGTTCCCGTTCCGCGGCATGCCGGACTGGGCGCAGGACCTGGGCAGCCTTCTGCCGATGACGCATTTCCTGCGCGTGGTGCGCGCGGTGATGCTCAAGGGCGCGAACTGGAGCGAGATCGGCTTCGAGTTCGCGATGCTCGCAGCCTTCGTGCCCGCCTTCTCGATCCTGGCGCTGCTCAGGTTCAGACGGACGCTCGATTGACGAACCCGTCTGCTCTTCGGTAGATGCGCGTCCCTTCTCCCCGCTCGCAGGGAGAAGGTCAGGATGAGCGGCGCGGGCGACGAGCTGCGGCGCCAATCGCCGGCCATAACCCACAGGGCGTTGCAGACGCCCCGTGTTTTGCTAGCTCTTGAGCCCGGCCTCGGCGATCGCCGCGAGGAGGGCTGCTTCGTCGTTGTCGGAGGTGTCGCCCGACGCGCCGGCCGCCCCGATCACGGCGCCGTCGGCGTCGCGGATCAGCACGCCGCCGGGAACGGGCACGACGCCCTCGCTGAACACGCTCGCCAACGAAGCCACGAAGTGCGGGCGCTCGATCGCCATATCGTGCAGTTTGCGCGAGCTGACGCCCATGCTGAGCGCGCCATTCGCCTTGCCAAAGGCCACCTTCCAGCGCGCGAGGCTGGTCTCGTCCTCGACCGCCGCAGCACGCAGCGCGCCCCGCTCGTCGAGCACGACGAAGCCCATCGGCTTCAGGCTCTTCGCCCTTGCGTAGTTGAGCGCCGCCGCCACGATCGCCTGCGCCTCACTGAGTTTCAGCCCCATTGTCCGGTGTCCTTGGGTCAAGAGCGACGCCGCTCTCGGGCGCCCGGGGCGCTTCATATCGCGAAAGCCGCCGCGTTCCCAGCGGGGGACAGGCGCCAAATCGCCTCGGGACAGACCAGTTGGAATTACGATCTAGCCAACAAAGGCCTGCTGGTAATCGGAAGAAATGCTAGGTTGAAAACCGAACTGGAATTGGCTGGCCGGCTAAAGGGGGACGAGGGACCTTACGGGATCGACCGCGTGGCCGTCCTTGCGCAGTTCGAAATGCAGGCGCGGAGACGGGGCGCCCCCGGTCTGGCCGGACTTGGCGATGATCTGCCCGCGCCGGACTTTGTCGCCCTCCTTGACCAGAAGCTCGTCATTGTCGGCATAGACGGTGACGTAGCCGTTGTCGTGCCGGATCACGACGAGCTTGCCGTAGGTCTCGATCTCTTCGTTCGCCGCGATGCAGATGCCGTCAGCGGCCGCGTGGACCGGCTCGCCGACCGGCGCGGCGATGTCGATGCCATCGTTGGCGCCGGCCTTGAACGGCTGGACGATCGCGCCCCGCAACGGCCAGCGGAATTTCTCGCGCTCGAGCGGCGGCGCGGTCGAAGCGTCCTGGGCGGACGCTGCGCCTGCGAGACCCCCGGTGAGAAGGAGAGCGGCGAGGCCGCGCCTTGCGAAGCGGGCCGCGCTCATGGCGCTCCTCAGTTTGCGAGCGCCTTGACGATCGAGTCGGTCATCTTCTTGGCGTCGCCGAACAGCATCAGCGTGTTGTCGCGGAAGAAGAGTTCGTTCTCGACGCCGGCGTAGCCGGAGCCCATGCCGCGCTTGACGAAGAGAACGGTCTTGGCCTTCTCGACGTCGAGGATCGGCATGCCCGCGATCGGCGACTTCGGGTCGGTCTTGGCGGCCGGATTGGTCACGTCGTTCGCGCCGATGACGTAGGCGACGTCGGCCTGAGCGAACTCGCTGTTGATGTCCTCGAGCTCGAACACCTCGTCGTAGGGGACGCTCGCTTCGGCGAGCAGCACGTTCATGTGGCCGGGCATGCGGCCCGCGACCGGATGGATGGCGTACTTGACCTCGACGCCCTCCTTCTTGAGGAGGTCGCCCATCTCGCGCAAGCTGTGCTGCGCCTGCGCCACCGCCATGCCGTAGCCCGGCACGATGATGACCTTCGAGGCGTTCTTCATCATGAAGGCCGCGTCGTCGGCCGAACCCTGCTTGACCGGCCGCGTCTCCTTGGCGCCTGCGGGCCCCGCCGTTTCGCCGCCGAATCCGCCGAGGATCACCGAGATGAACGAGCGGTTCATGCCCTTGCACATGATGTAGGACAGGATCGCGCCCGAGGAGCCGACCAGCGCGCCCGTGATGATCAGCGCCAGATTGCCGAGCGTGAAGCCGATGCCCGCCGCCGCCCAGCCGGAATAGGAGTTCAGCATCGAGATGACGACCGGCATGTCCGCGCCGCCGATCGGGACGATCAGGAGCACGCCGAGCGCGAGCGAGACGAGGGCGATCAGCCAAAAGAAGGCCGCCGACTGGGTCGCGTAGAAGAGCACGATGAACAGAAGCAGAAACACGCCGAGGCCGATGTTGATGACATGGCGCTGCGGCAGCATGATCGGCGCGCCCGACATGCGGCCGTCGAGCTTCAGGAAGGCGATGATCGAGCCGGTGAAGGTGATCGCGCCGATGGCGAGGCCAAGCGACATCTCGATGATGCTGGCCGGATGGATGCCCGCGCCTTCCGCTATGCCGAAGGCGTCCGGCGCATAAAGGGCGCCGGCCGCGACCAGAACCGCCGCCAGACCGACGAGCGAGTGGAACATCGCCACAAGCTGCGGCATCGCCGTCATCTGCACGGTGCGGGCGCGCCAGGCGCCGATGCTGCCGCCGATGGCGAATCCGAGGATGACGAGCACCCAGGAGAGGAGGCCGGCGGGCGGCCTCAGCGCCAGGGTGGTCAGCACGGCGACGCCCATGCCGATCATGCCGTAGCGGTTGCCCTGCCGGGACGATGCGGGCGACGACAGCCCCCGCAGCGCCAGGATGAAAAGGACGCCTGCGACGAGGTAGAGGATGGCGGCGAAGTTGGCGTTCATAGGCCCTCAGCCCTTCTTCTTGTACATCGCCAGCATGCGCTCAGTGACGAGGAAGCCGCCGAAGATATTGACCGATGCGAGGATGAGGGCGAGGAACCCGACCAATTTGGCGAAGCCCGAGCCGCTGTCGACCCCGGCGACGCCGACCGACAAAAGCGCGCCCACGACGATGACGGACGAGATGGCGTTGGTGACCGACATCAGCGGGGTGTGAAGAGCGGGTGTGACCGACCAGACGACGTAATAGCCGACGAACACCGCGAGGGCGAAGATCGCCAGCCGGAACACGAAGGGATCAATCGCGCCGCCCGAAGCGGCATGGCCGGCGGCGCCGATCTGGTCGCCGTAGGCCTGCACCGACTGGGCGGCCTGCTGCGCGGCGTCCGTTGCGGCTCTGAGTTTGGCGATGGCAGCGTCGAGGTTGTCCATCCGGTTCTCCGGTAGTCAGGATCGGGGCCGCGGGGCGGGGCCTATTTGGGCAGGAAGTTGGGATGAACGATCGCCCCGCCGCGGGTGAGGCAGGTCGCCTTGACGAGCTCGTCGTCCCAGTTGACCGCGAGCGCCTTGTTGGCCTTGTCGATCAGGGTTTCGACAAAGGCGTAAAGGTTGCGCGAATAGAGCGCGGAGGCGGTGGCGGCGAGACGGGTGACGCTCGAATAACCCACGATCTTCACGCCGTTGTCGGTGGTTACGAGTTCGCCGGCCTTGGCCAATTCGACGTTGCCGCCGCGTTCGACGGCCAAATCAACGATCACAGAGCCCGGACGCATGGAATTGATCATTTCGGCGCTGACAAGCCGCGGCGCGGGACGGCCGGGGATCAGCGCTGTCGTGATGACGATGTCCTGCTTGGCGATGTGCGCGGCGACCAGCGCGGCCTGCTTGGCCTTGTAGGCGTCCGACATCTCCTTCGCGTAACCGCCCGAAGTTTCAGCCTGCTTGAACTCCTCGTCCTCGACCGCGACGAACTTGGCGCCGAGCGACTTGACTTGCTCCTTGGTCGCCGGGCGGACGTCGGTGGCGGTCACGATGCCCCCGAGGCGCCGGGCGGTGGCGATCGCCTGGAGCCCCGCGACTCCGACGCCCATGATGAAAATCTTCGCCGCCGGCACGGTGCCCGCTGGCGTCATCATCATCGGAATCGCGCGGCCGTATTCCGTCGTCGCGTCGATCACCGCGCGATAGCCCGCGAGATTGGCCTGGCTGGACAGGACGTCCATGACTTGCGCGCGCGTGATGCGCGGCAGCAGTTCCATCGCGAAGGCGGACGCGCCGGACTTCGCGATCGCCTCAACCGCGTCGGCATGGCCATAGGGGTCCATCGTCGCGATGACGAGCGCGCCGCTCTTGAGGGCGGAGATCTCCTCCGCGCTGGGTCGGCGCACTTTGAGCACGACGTCCGCGCCGAGCGCCTCAGCCGCGGAGACGATCCGGGCGCCGGCGGACTGATACTCGGCGTCGGCCACTCCGGCCTTTATTCCTGCGCCGTGTACAACCGCCACTTCAGCGCCGAGGGCGATAAATTTCTTCACCGTCTCCGCAGTCGCTGCGACTCGCGTCTCAACCGGGTCCGTCTCCGCGGCCACTCCGATCAGCATGAAACTTTCCCCAAGACCGACTCCGCTTTGCGGCGCCGCCTTGCTTTGCCGACGTCAGTGTCGGTGGAGGCGGCAGGCGCTGCGGCGCTGCGTTCCATAGATCATTGACGGACCCGCCGCAATGTCGGCGACCCCGCGCAGATCGCCGCAGGCGCCGGCCGTTCAGGCGCGGGCGGCGGCGTCGATCGGGCGCTCGTTCCCCTTGTCCCGGCTCTCGAGGGCTTCGACCTTGACGAGGTCGGCCTGCGCCTCGTCTTGCGCGTCTCTGGCGTCCTCGAGCTGCGCCGTCAGTTCCGCGATCGAGCTCTTGAGGTTGTCGCGCCGCGCCGACGCCGCCCGCGCGTAGGTCGGATAGGCGAAATGGCGGGGGTCGCTGATTCCGGCTCGTTTTTCCTCGTTGGCGATCTCGCGGTCGAGCTCCCCGGAGATGCGGGCGAATTCGGCCACCATCAGTTCGATCTGGCGGACGCGACGGCGCTTTTCTTCGAGCTGAAAGCGTTTCAGACGGATCACCGTGTCTCGCGACTTCATTCCAGAACGCTCCCTAGAACAGCGCCCTGGGGAAGGGCGCAAACCCTCAACGCTAAACCACGAGACGCTGCGACATTGGCGCCGGAAGGTTTCGCTTTTCTTACCTCTGCTCGGCGCCGCGGAGCTTTTACGCGCCGGGGCGGAGGCCGCGGCTTTTTTGCGGCGTTATCAGTTCGTTTACGGGACCTCGTTAACGATCGGGGTGGAAATTTGGCCGGACCCGGAAGTTTTTCACGTGTTTCTCAAGGGATCGGACGCGCCCGCCGGCGACGCCCGAACTGCGAGTCCGATGAATCCGTTGGAGGCAATTTGTTAAAGTATCACTTCAAATAATGAGAAGCCAATATGTTCCGTTACGTCAAGGACTTAGGCGATACCGTGGGCTGTCGGGGCTGGGACTTGCAAAAAGGAATTAGGGTTTGTTAACCAATGGCGGCCACTCTTCGATCGAATTCAGTTTGGACTTGGGTCCGGCTGCGCGCCCGAGAGGGCTGCTGTGCAAGCGACGTACGAACCGCGGTCAAAAAGCAAGGCGAGGCGGGGAGCCTGACATGCGCGTATTATTGATCGAGGACGATGCGGCGACCGCGCAAAGCATCGAGCTGATGCTGAAGTCGGAGAACTTCAACGTCTACGCGACCGACCTTGGCGAGGAAGGCATCGATCTGGGTAAGCTGTATGATTACGACATCATCCTGCTCGACCTCAATCTGCCGGACATGTCGGGTTACGAGGTGCTTCGTTCGCTCCGGGTGACCAAGATCAAGACCCCGATCCTTATCCTCTCGGGCATGGCGGGCATCGAGGACAAGGTGAAGGGGCTAGGCCACGGCGCCGACGATTACCTGACCAAGCCCTTCCACAAGGACGAGTTGATCGCGCGCATCCACGCCATCGTGCGCCGCTCGAAGGGACACGCCCAATCGATCATCGTGACCGGCGATCTCACGGTCAATCTCGACCAAAAGACGGTCGAGGTCGACGGCGCCCGCGTGCATCTGACCGGCAAGGAATACCAGATGCTGGAGCTTCTCTCGCTGCGCAAGGGGACGACCCTGACCAAGGAGATGTTCCTCAACCACCTCTACGGCGGGATGGACGAGCCCGAGCTCAAGATCATCGACGTGTTCATCTGCAAGCTGCGCAAGAAACTGGCGATGGCCTCCAACGGCCGCAACTACATCGAGACGGTCTGGGGCCGCGGCTACGTGCTGCGCGAACCCTCGCCCAACGAGGACCGCATCACCGCGTAACCGCGCGTCGGCGGGAAATCGCGAGCCGGTTTTGAGCCTTTCCAACGGCTTCCGGCGGATTTCCCGGGCGACGATCACCACCGAGCCGCTCCTTTCGGCCTCGAGGCGTTCATCTGAACCCTGACCAAGTCCCCGGCGATCCCGAACGGTCGCAACGGCATCGAGTTGGGTCCAAGGGGAGGAGGCGACGGTTCGGGATCGCCAGCGCAAGGCGAGAACCGGATCGCCGCCCCAAAATCCCGATCCGGTTTTGAACCTTTTCAAGTCCTTACGACAGATTTTCCGGGCGGATATAGCGCCCAAGCCGCCAGCAGTCCCCAGGTCCCGAGGATCCCTCGCCCCGGCGCCGCGGGAAATCGCAGGGACGACCTTGCGATGGCGTCGCCCGCGGTCGCGCTATTGAAACGCGAGTCCGACGTTCCGGGCCGCGAAGAGACGGTGAGCGCGACCGCGCGCATCCCAGCCAGAAGGGCGCCGATCCCGAGTTCATACCAACTCCCAAGCAAAGTCCCATTACTGCTTCCAGTCCCAAGCCCTCGGGCCCAGACTGATGGCGCGTTCCCGCAAGCGTCGGCTTCGCCCTGCCTGCCGCGTGTGCGAGAAAGCAGGCAAAGGAGTCGATAAGAACAAAGATAGAACAATCCGATCCCCCTCGTCAAGCAAATGCTGATAAGGTTCTGGCTGCGAGGCCATTCCGTGACAACTTCCCAGGAGGACGCGAGCGGTTTTTGAGCATGTTGGCGAGGGATAATGATGAAATACCGTGGCCTAGACGACGAACAAGTAAGAATAGCGGAAGCCGTCCGCGCTGGCAATCAATCTTCCATGAACGACGTGGCCGGATTATTTATTACATATTGGCTGTGGCGTGTCTTATATCTTCCTTTGATTCCTATGCACATATACAATTCATGGCAATTAGGAGATGCGTCTAATGGATATGTAGGCTGGTCTTACTTTATCATTGGCGAAATAATGTCTGTTACGTGGTCGTGGTGGTGGCTGCTAATTACCATAATCACGACGTTGGTCTTAGCCGCTCGGTAAGACGAAATTCCGGATGGTCGCCATTCCGGTCCGTCGTCGCCTTACCTCCGCTCGCCGAGCGAGCGATTCAGCTGTTTGAGCCGATCGCGAAGCGCAAGCCCAATCTTCAAATCGGCGCCTTCCTCGATTTTGTCCTCGTGAATATGTCCGCGCCGGCGACGCGGAACTGAACCCCGAGAAACTCGGCTCGCTGATCACCCTCAAATAATTCAGCGCTTATGAGGCCGGGCAGCAGGTTGGGGGCATGGGAAAAATCCGCGACGCCTTCATCGGCTTCCAGCCGGTTCTCTAGGACGGCGGGCGAGTGAAGCGCTGTCGCGCGCGTATCGGCGTCATCGAGAGGCTCGCCTCCGCATTCTCCCCTTGCGGGGGAACCCCTTATCCGCCGCTGCGCCACCTTCTCCCGCAAGGGGAGAAGCGGATGCGCGAGCCGCGTTCGTCGACTACCGCGGCAGGGTCGTCGCGCCCATCAGCGTCTCGTCGATGGCGGCGGCGCATTGGCGCCCTTCCCGGATCGCCCAGACCACCAGCGACTGGCCGCGGCGCATGTCGCCGCAGGCGAACACCTTTGGCAGCGAGGTCGCATAAGCCGACGTGTCGGCGGCGACGTTGCCGCGCCTGTCGAGCGCGACGCCGAGTTCGGCCAGAAGCCCCTCCTTCACCGGGGAGACGAAGCCCATCGCCAGGAGAACGAGATCGGCCTTGATGGTGAACTCGGTGCCCGGGACGGGCTTCAGCTTGTCGTCGACGCGGCTGCACTTGAGGCCCGTCACGACGCCGTTTTCGCCCTCGAACGCGGTCGTGGTCACGGCGAACTCGCGCTCTGCGCCTTCCTCGTGGCTCGACGACGTTCTCAGCTTCAACGGCCAGTTCGGCCAGGTCAGGAGCTTGTCCTCCTGCTTGGGCGGAATGGGCAGGATTTCGAGCTGCGTCACCTTGAGCGCGCCCTGGCGGATCGAGGTGCCGATGCAGTCGGAGCCGGTGTCGCCGCCGCCGATCACCACCACATTCTTGCCCGCGGCCAGGATCGGCTGGTTGGTCCCGACGGGCTCGCCGGACACGCGACGGTTCTGCTGCGGCAGGAAGTCCATCGCGAAATGGACGCCGCCGAGCTCGCGGCCGGGCACGGGCAGGTCGCGGGAGGTCTCGGCCCCGCCGGCGAGCGCGATCGCGTCGTGGCGGTCGAGAAGCTCCCTGGCGCTGACCGTCTGGCCGACGTTGGCGTTGTAGTGGAACGTGACGCCCTCGGCCTCCATCTGCTCGACGCGCCGCTCGACATGACGCTTCTCGAGCTTGAAGTCGGGGATGCCGTAGCGCAGCAGGCCGCCGGCCTTGGCGTGCTTTTCGTAGACGTGAACGTCGTGGCCCGCGCGGGCGAGCTGCTGGGCGCAGGCGAGGCCCGCCGGCCCCGAGCCGACGACGGCGACCGACTTGCCGGTTTTTTGCGACGGCGGCTCGGGCTTGACCCAGCCTTCGGCGAAGGCGCGGTCGATGATCGCGCACTCGATCGTCTTGATCGTCACCGGCGTGTCCTGGATGTTGAGCGTGCAGGACGCTTCGCAGGGCGCCGGGCAGACGCGGCCGGTGAATTCCGGGAAGTTGTTGGTCGACAGCAGGTTGCGCGCGGCTTCCTCCCACTCGCCGCGATAGGCGAGGTCGTTCCAGTCGGGGATCTGGTTGTTGACCGGACAGCCGTTGTGACAATAGGGAATGCCGCAGTTCATGCAGCGCGCCGCCTGATTGCGGGTCGATTTTCGCTCAAGGGGAGAATGAATTCGCGATAATGGCGAATTCGGTCGGAGGCAGGCGCATAGCGCCGATCTGCGCGATCGATTTCCATGAATCCCGTGACCTTGCCCATACCTCGTCCTTACCCCAAGCCCTAAAGGTCCGCCACAGGAGGCCAGCGCGCTGCGCACGTCCGCCGTCCTCGGCTTCGACCAAACCAATACCTTTTGGGTCCGCGGACCCTCGCCCGCCCCCGCTCTACTCGCCGGCCGCCAGCATCACGCCGTCGCTGCGCGCCGCGAGCTCCGCCAGCGCGCGCCGGTACTCGACCGGCATGACCTTGCGGAACTTGGGCAGATAGGTCTCCCAGTTCTCCAGGATATGACGCGCGCGCGTCGATCCCGTCGCCCGGGCGTGGTTGGCGACCAGCTGATGGAGGCGCTCGCCGTCGAACCGGCTCATGTCGCTCATCACGTCGACCCGGCCATGCGACTGCAGATCGCCGCCCGAATGCAGGTGGCGGAGCATCATCTCCTCCTCGGCCGCCACCGGCTCGAGTTCGACCATCGCCAGGTTGCAGCGTTGGGCGAAGGTGCCGTCCTCGTCGAGCACGTAGGCGATGCCGCCCGACATGCCCGCGGCGAAATTGCGGCCGGTCGAGCCGATCACGACCACGACGCCGCCGGTCATGTACTCGCAACCGTGGTCGCCCGACGCCCTCGACGACCGCGACCGCGCCGGAGTTGCGCACTCCGAAGCGCTCGCCGGCGACGCCGCGGAAGTAGCACTTGCCCGCGATCGCGCCGTAGAGCACGGTGTTGCCGACGATGATCGAGTTCTTGGCCACGATCTGTTTGGCTTCCTGCGGCGGATAGACGACGAGGCGCCCGCCCGAGAGGCCCTTGCCGACATAGTCGTTGGCCTCGCCCTCGAGCTCGAGCGTCACGCCCTTGGCGAGGAAGGCGCCGAAGCCCTGGCCGGCGGTGCCCTTGAACTTGACGTGGATCGCCTCGTCGCGAAGGCCGGAATGACCGTAGCGCTTGGCGATCACGCCCGACAGCATGGCGCCGGTCGACCGGTCCGAGTTGCGGATCGAAAGGTCGAGGCGGACATGCTTGCCGCGTTCGATGGCGTCCGCGGCTTCGGCGATCAGGCGGCGGTCGAGGACATGGTCGATCTCGTGGTCCTGAACGACGCTGTGGTAGATCATGTCGCCGGGCCACGGCTCGGGCATCAGGAACAGTTTGGAGAAGTCGAGCCCCTGAGCCTTGGCGTGGGCGATCAGCTCCGCCTTGTCGAGCATCTGCCGCTGCCCGATCATCTCGTCGACCTTGCGGTAGCCGAGCGAAGCCATCAGCTCACGCACTTCTTCCGCGACGAAGAAGAAGAAGTTGATGACGTGTTCCGGCTGGCCGACGAAGCGCTTGCGCAGGACCGGATCCTGGGTCGCGACGCCGACCGGGCAGGTGTTGAGGTGGCACTTGCGCATCATGATGCAGCCGGCGGCGATCAGCGGCGCGGTGGCGAAGCCGAATTCGTCGGCCCCGAGCAGCGCTCCGATCACGACGTCGCGGCCGGTGCGCAAGCCGCCGTCGACCTGTACGGCGATGCGCGAGCGCAAGCCGTTCATGACCAGCGTCTGGTGTGTTTCGGCGAGGCCGATCTCCCAGGGGCTGCCGGCGTGCTTGATCGAGGTCAGCGGCGACGCGCCGGTTCCGCCTTCGTAGCCGGAGATCGTGACGTGATCGGCCTTGCACTTGGCGACGCCCGCCGCGACCGTGCCGACGCCGACCTCGGAGACGAGCTTGACCGAGACGGCGGCGTCCGGATTGACGTTCTTGAGGTCGTAGACGAGCTGCTTCAGGTCCTCGATCGAATATATGTCGTGGTGCGGCGGCGGCGAGATCAGGCCCACGCCCTGGGTCGAGTGGCGCACCTTGGCGATCACCGCGTCCACCTTGTGGCCGGGCAACTGCCCGCCTTCGCCGGGCTTTGCGCCCTGCGCCATCTTGATCTGCATCATGTCGGAGTTGGCGAGGTACTCCGCCGTGACCCCGAAGCGGCCTGACGCCACCTGCTTGATGGCGCTGCGCATCGAATCGCCGTTCGCCATCGGCTTGAAGCGATCCGGCTCCTCGCCGCCTTCGCCGGTGTTCGACTTGCCGCCGATCCGGTTCATCGCGATGGCGAGGGTCGTGTGCGCCTCGCGCGAGATCGAGCCGAACGACTGGCGCCGGTCGCGAACCGCTTGACGATCTCGGACGCCGGCTCGACCTCTTCGAGCGGGACGGGCTTGCGTCCGTCCTCCTCGGCCGACTTGATGCGGAAGAGACCGCGGACGGTAAGCAACTGCGCGCTCTGGTCGTTGAGCATCTTGGCGAACAAGTCGTAGCGGTCGCGCGCGTTGCCGCGCACGGCGTG
>CAVVJO010000050.1:0-20875 GCA_963748545.1 uncultured Alphaproteobacteria bacterium | reverse complement strand
AGATTGGCGCTCGGGCCCTCGCGTCCCGACGCTGCGGCGGCTGACCCGCGCGCCCTCGATCAGGAGAACGAGCGCGTCGGCGAGCAGGCCGGGCGGCGGTCGCGCCGGCCGCTTCGCACAGCGCTTCGAGACGCTGGCGCTGGCGGATCTTGAACTCTTCGATCACCCGAAGTCCGGGATGGCCCTCCTGCGTCAGTTCGACGGCCGCGTTCGCCAGGTCGCAGCCGCGCTCGTCCTCGGCGATGAACTTCGCCGCTTGTCCGATATAGCCGTAAAGCTGGCCGACCGGGTCGCCCGGGCTCGTCGCCTCGATTTCCGCCCAGATCTCGTCGGCCTTTCGCCCCTTGTAATTGAGATATTCGAGGATCAGATCGTCCTTCGAGCCGAAGTGCCGGTAGAGCGTCATCTTGTTGGTGCCGGCCGCCTCGGCGATCGCCTCGACCCCGACGCCGCGAATGCCGTGGCGGTGAAAGAGATCCTGAGCGCAGGCCACGATTCGATCGCGCGGCGGCTCTTGCCTCTCGCGCGGCGGCTCTTGCCTCTCGCGCGCATTCTCTGGCGGCTCTTGGGCGACCTCGCCGCGCTCCCGTTTTGAACTTTCCTTCGTCATGGCCCTTGACTGCGATGTTACCGATCGGTATCTAGGGATCGTTACCGATCGGTAACACCCCCTCGCGGCGGAAGTCAACCGAAGACGGCTTGTCCCGCGCGAGACGTTTTGCCGCAACGCCGAAAGGAAGCGCCATGTCGCAGCGCCTGACCCCGACCCTCGACGAACTCCTCGGAGATTCGCTGATCCAGGCCGTCATGCGAGCCGACAACGTCGAGCCGCAGGCCCTGAGGACGTTGTTCGCCGAAACGGCCGGCCGCATCGCGGCCTGCCGCGAGGGCGAACCCAAACCTGCGAGCGTCTTTTTCTCGAGGCCGCCGATCGACCGGCGCGCCGCGCCCCGCTTGCTCGCGCCGCCCCAGCGCATGAGGCCGGCGCAGGTTGCCGGCCCTTGCGGGTCGGCGATCTGCTGCTGAGCTGAAGCCGGCGACGATCAAGGCCCATGGTCAACTTTTTTATTCAGCGTCCGATCTTCGCCTCGGCGATCGCCGCGATCATGGTGCTCGCCGGGGCGATCTGTTTCTTCGCCCTGCCGGTCTCGCAGTTTCCCGAAATCACCCCGCCGCAGATTGTCGTCAGCGCCAATTATCCGGGCGCGAGCGCGCAAGTGGTGGCGGACACGGTCACCACGCCGCTCGAGGAGCAGATCAACGGCGTCGAGGGGATGACCTACATGTCCTCGGCGAGTTCGAACGACGGCTCCTCGACCATCACCGTGACGTTCAATGTCGGCTATCCCCTGAACATCGCCGCGGTCGACGTCCAGAACCGCGTGTCGCAGGCGGCGTCGTCGCTTCCGGCGATCGTCAATCAGGGCGGGGTGACGATCAAGAAGCAGAATCCGAACTTCGTCCTGATCGTCAACCTGACCTCGCCCGACAAGTCCGTCAATTCGGTGACGCTGTCGAACTACGCGTATTTGCAGATCGTCGATCAGCTGAAGCGGCTGCCGGGCGTCGGCGACGTCCAGATGTTCGGCGAGCGGCGCTATTCGATGCGCGTCTGGCTCGATCCGGACAAGCTCGCCAATCTCGGCGTGACCGCGGTCGACGTCCAGAACGCCATCGCCGAGCAGAATGTCCAGGTCGCCGCGGGCAAGGTCGGGCAGTCGCCCGCGCCGCCCGGAACCCCGTTCGAATTGCAGGTCAACGCGGCCGGACGGCTCTCCGACCCGGAGCAGTTCTCCGACATCGTCGTGCGCGCGGACCCGGCCAGCGGCGCCGTCGTGCGGCTGCGCGACGTTGCGCGGGTAGAACTCGGCGCGCTGCAATATTCCTCGTCCGCCTATTTCGGCAAGGATCCGACGGTCGTCCTCGGCATCTTCCAGATGCCGGGCTCGAACGCGCTCGATCTCGAGCGCCGGGTCAAGGACAAGATGGACGAGCTCGCGACGCGTTTCCCGCACGGGATCGCCTACGCGATGCACTACGACACCACGCGCTTCGTCTCGGCCGCGATGCGGGACGTCGTGGTGACGCTGATCGAGGCGCTCGCGCTCGTCGTGTTCGTGGTTTTCATCTTCCTGCAGAGCTGGCGCACGACGCTCATCCCGACGATCGCCATTCCCGTCTCGCTGATCGCGACGCTCGCGGTGATGGAGGTCTTCGGCTTCTCGCTCAACATGCTGAGCCTGCTCGGCATGGTGCTGGCGATCGGCCTCGTGGTCGACGACGCGATCGTGGTGGTGGAGAACGTCGAGCGCCAGCTCGAGGCGGGGCTTCCGCCGCTTGCGGCCGCCAAGGCGGCGATGGCCGAGGTGACCGGGCCGATCATCGCGACGACCGCGGTGCTGATGGCGGTGTTCGTGCCGGTCGCCTTCATTCCCGGCGTCGCGGGCCGGCTCTACAATCAGTTCGCCCTGACCGTCGCGATCTCGGTCGGCATATCCGCGTTCAACTCGCTGACCTTGAGCCCGGCGCTGAGCGCCGCGATGCTGCGCCACGGCCCCAAGGGCACGTTCTTTCTGTTCCGCTGGTTCAACACGGGCTTCGACGCGCTCTCGCACGCCTACGCCCGATCGGTCCGGCAGTTCATCCGTTTCGGCTGGGCGCTGGTCGGCGTGTTCGTCCTGATCGTCGTCGGCGCCTACGGGCTCTCCCGCAACATTTCGAGCACCTTCCTGCCGGTGGAGGACCAGGGCTATTTCTTCGTCGTGATCCAGGGTCCGGACGGCGCGTCGCTCGAACGCACCGACGCGGTCGCGCAAAAAGTGCGCGACATCCTGCAGGCGACGCCCGGCGTCGCAGATCGCCGGCTTCATCAGCGGCCTCAATTTTCTCACCAACGCCGCGCAGTCGAACTCGGCCGTCGAGTTCGCGGTGCTGAAGCCTTGGGACGAGCGCGGCCCGGACGAGAGCGCCTCGGCCCTCGTCGCCAAGGTGCGGCCGAAGCTTCTCGGCGATTCCCGAGGCGTTCGCGCTGAGCTTCGATCCGCCCTCGGTCAACGGCCTCGGCACGACCGGCGGATTCGAGTTCGAGGTCGAGGATTTCGCCGGCAAGGGCGGGCCCGCCCTGAACGAGGCGACCCAGGCGTTGATCGCCGCCGCGCGCAAACAGCCCGAGCTCAACCCGCAGTCGCTGTTCACCTCGTTCTCGGCTTCGACCCCGCAGCTCTTCTACGACCTCGACCGCACCAAGGCGAAGCTCCTGGGCCTTAGCCTGCCTGACATCTTCAACACCCTGCAGATCGATCTCGGATCGCTCTACGTCAACGACTTCAACCTATTCGGCCGCACGTTCCGCGTCACCTTGCAGGCCGACAGCGCGGCGCGGGCTTCGGCGTCTGATCTGAGCAAGCTCTATGTGCGCAACGCGACCGGCGGCTCGATTCCCTTGAGCGCCCTCGGCGCGCTCAAGCCGATCGTCGGGCCGGAGACGGTTCCCCATTACAACACCTACCCCTCGGCGCTGATCAACGGCGCGCCCGCGCCGGGGTTCAGCTCGGGTCAGGCCGTCGTCGCCATGCAGCGCGCCGCCGCCGAGACCCTGCCGCGCGACTTCGGCTTCGAATGGACGGGCGTGACCTATCAGGAGCTCAGCGCCGGCTCGATCGCGACCGTGGTGCTGGCGCTGGCGATCGTGTTCGTCTTCCTGATCCTGGCGGCGCAATACGAAAGCTGGACGATGCCGTTCATGGTGCTGTCGTCCGCTCCGCTCGCGCTGATCGGCGCGCTCGGCGCGCTGTGGGTGCGGAGCATGCAGATCGACGTCTATTCGCAGATCGGCTTCGTCATGCTGATCGGGCTCGCCGCCAAGAACGCGATCCTGATCGTCGAGTTCGCGAGGCGCCGGCGCGAGGCGGGCTTGAGCGTCGTCGACGCGGCGATGGAGGCGGGGCGGCTCCGGCTGCGGCCGATCCTGATGACCGCCTTCGCCTTCATCTTCGGCGTCATCCCCTTGATGTTCGCCACCGGCGCCGGCGCCGCAAGCCGACAGTCGCTCGGCACCACGGTGTTCGGCGGCATGGTCGCCGCGACCGCGCTCACCCTGATCTTCGTGCCGGTCTTCTACGCGCTGATCGAACGCGCGCGCGAGGGCCGGACGGAAGCGGCGGCGGCTCGTCACGTCCCGCCGCCCCATCTCGAGCCGCGGCCCGAAGCGGCGGAATGATTGCCGGAGTTCCCTAGAAATGCGCCTCCTGACCGCAACCCTCGCCGCGCTCGTCGCCCTCGGCGCGGCCGGAATAGCCGGCGTCCAGATCGCCGGTCACTACTTTGGCGGGGCGAAGGCCTCGGCGCCCGCGCCGGCGATGATGGCGATGCCGGTCCCGGTCGCGCCGGTCGTCAAGACGACGCTGCCGATCTACCTCGATTATCCCGGACGGATCGAAGCGATTCGCAGCATCGCCCTCGATGCGCGGATCTCCGGCTACATCGAATCCCAGCCGGCCCAGGACGGGGCGGACGTGAAGAGCGGCGACCTGCTCTACCAGATCGACCCGCGCGACATGCAGGCCGCGCTCGATCAGGCCGAGGCGCAATACGAGCGCGACCAGGCCTCGCTCGACTACGCCAAGGCCAATTTCGGCCGCGGCGAGGAACTGGTGAAGAGCGGCTACGTCACCAAGGACGTCTACGATCAGCGGTCGAGCGCCATGCGCCAGGCCGAAGCCGCGCTGTCGCTCGACCGCGCCCAGATCGCCGCGGCGCGGCTGAACCTGAGCCACGCCGAAATTCGCGCGCCTTTCGCCGGCAGGCTCGGGCGCAATCAGGCCTCGAAGGGCGCGCTGGTCGGGCCCTCGACCGGCGCGCTCAATACGCTCGTCGAACTCGACCCGATCTATGTGTCCTTCAACCCGAGCGAGTCCGACCTCGGCACGATCGCGCAGGCGCGGGCGGCGGGGAAGGTCGAGGCGGAAATCTCGCTCGCCGACAGCGCGGGCGCGGTCCGAAAGGGCGAGCTGACCTTCCTCGACAATTCCGTCGACAAGGCGACGGGCACGATCGCCGCGCGCGTCACCATCGCCAATCCTGATTTCGCCTTGCTGCCGGGCCAATATGTCCGGGTGCGGCTGCACATCCGGGACGAGCCGGACGCGCTGATGGCGCCGGAGGCGGCGCTGGGATCGAGCCAGTTGGGCAAGTTCGTGTATGTGGTCGGCGCCAACGACAAAGCGGAAATGCGTCTGGTCACGCTGGGCCCGAGCGCCGGGCCCATGGTCAATGTGGTCAAGGGCCTTGGAGAAGGCGACCGGATCATCGTCGGCAATCTTCAGAAACTCGGACCAGGCTCGCCGGTCCAGGCGTTGCCGGCGCAGGACAAGCCGAAGCCTTGAGCGCTCCGGGCCGTCATTGCGAGGAGTGAAACGACGAAGCCATCCATGCCGCCCCTGCGCCTACGGCATGGATGGCTTCGCTGCGCTCGCAATGACGGAAAACCGCCCTAAGTTCATCCACTGCGTAGGAGCCCCTCATGATCCAGCTGCACTATTGGCCGACCCCGAACGGCAAGAAGGTCACGATCCTTCTCGAAGAGCTGGGCATGCCCTACAGGATCGTTCCCGTGCACATCGGCAAGGGCGACCAGTTCACCGACGCTTTCCTCAAGATCGGTCCCAACAACCGGATGCCGGCGATGGTCGACGACGAACCGGCGGGCGGCGGGGACCCGATAGCCGTGTTCGAGTCCGGCGCCATCATGATGTATCTCGCCGAGAAAGCCGGGCGCTTCTATCCGCAGGATCTTCGCGGCCGCTACGAGGTGAACCAGTGGGTCATCTGGCAGATGGCCAACCAGGGGCCGAAGTCGGGCGAGTGCGGGCATTTCCGCCGGCTCGGCGACAAGCAGGGCGATCAGTCCTACGCCGTCCGCCGCTTCACCGACGAGGTGAATCGCCTGTACGGCGTCCTCAACAACCGCCTTTTTGACCGGCGCTACCTGGCCGGCGACGCCTACACCATCGCCGACATGATCAGCTACCCCTGGACCGTGAACTGGCAAGGTCAGGGCCAGGACATCTCGGAGTTCAAGTATTTCAAGCGCTGGTTCGACGAGCTTTCGGCGCGTCCCGCCGTGCAGCGCGGCCTCGCGGTCACAGCCGGCGCGCCTGAGGACGTCGACAGCCTGCCCCAGGCGGAGAAGGATCGGCGCCAGAAGCTGCTCTATAACCAGCGCGCCCGGCCGGCGCCGGACGGCGGGCTTCTCGTCCTATGAGCCGGATCCCGCTCTCCATTCTCGAGCTCGTCCGCGTCACCGAAGCGGTGGACGCGCGCGGCGCGCTGATGAACGCGCGCGACCTCGCGGCTCATGCGGAGGCATGGGGCTATCGCCGCATCTGGGTCGCCGAGCACCACAACATGCCCGGCATCGCCAGCGCCGCGACCTCGGTGGTGCTCGCCCATCTCGCCGCGGGCAGCAACACCATCCGCGTCGGCGCCGGCGGAATCATGCTGCCGAACCACGCGCCCTATGTGATCGCCGAGCAGTTCGGGACGCTGGCGCGCCTGTTTCCCGGCCGCATCGACCTCGGCCTCGGCCGCGCGCCGGGCACGGATCAACTGACGCTGCGGGCGCTGCGCCGCACCAACGAGGCGGCGGAGACCTTTCCGCAGGACGTTCTCGAACTGATGGCCTATTTCGCCCCCGTCGCGCACGGCCAGCGCATCCAGGCGGTCCCGGCCGCCGGGACCGAGGTCCCGGTCTGGATTCTCGGATCGAGCCATTTCGGCGCGATGCTGGCGGCCGAACTCGGGCTGCCCTATGCGTTCGCCTCCCATTTCGCGCCGGGCGAGTTGCTCTCCGCGCTCGAGATCTACCGCAGCCGCTTCAAGCCGTCCGCGCGAGCTCGAGCGCCCCTACGCCATGGTCGGGGTCAACATCGTCGCCGCCGGGACGGACGGCGAAGGCGCGGCGCCTTGCGACGACGCAGCAGATGGCCTTCACCAATATCTTTCGCGGCGCGCGCGGATTGAGCCAACCGCCGATCGACGACATCGAGACCTATTGGTCGCCGATGGAAAAGGCGCAAGCGAAGCGCATGCTGGCCCGCTCGATCGTCGGCTCTCCCGAGACGGTGCGCGAAGGCGTCGACGCGCTGGTCGCGGAGACGCAGGCGGACGAACTGATCATCGTCTCCGACGTCTACGACCACCCGACGCGGCTGAAGTCGTTCGAACTGATCGCCGAGGCCGTCGGCGCATAGGGCCCGCTCCCCAGCCCGTCGCGACACGGGCGTCCTATCGACGCGCTCCCTCGCCCCGGCCGCCGGCTCAATATCCCCGCTCGACCGCGAGCGTAGGAGCAGGCGCGTGTATAACCGTCACGGCCGTAGCGAATCCGCAGCTCGCCGTCACAGCCACCAGAAGAACAAGTATCCTAAGCATGACGCCCTCTCGAGCGCGCGCCGCCTTTGTCGTGGCGAAAGCGTGTCCCTATTCCGACAACGCGACGTCGCACCTGCAGTTCCCGATCGCGCCAAATCGACGTCCACGCCGTGACGCGCGTCACAGCGCTCGCGCCCGACGGCCCAATTCGTCCTGATTTTGCGGCTAAATTCTCGGTTTTGACCAGCAGGGAGCGGCGGCAGGGAGCGGCGAATGACCGAATTTCGAGTCGAGAAAGACAGCCTGGGCGAGGTCCGCGTGCCCGCGGACAAATTGTGGGGGGCGCAGACCCAGCGCTCGCTCGATTACTTCAGCATCGGAAGAGACCTGATGCCGCGCGAGATGATCGCGGCCTATGCGATCCTGAAGCGCGCCGCGGCCACCGCCAACCACGAGGGGGGCCGGCTCTCCGACGAGACCTGCCGGCTGATCGTCGAGGTCTGCGACGAGATCCTCGAAGGCCGGCACGACGCCATGTTCCCGCTGCATGTGCTGGATGACCGGGAGCGGCACCCAGTTCAACATGAACGTCAACGAGGTGATCGCCAACCGCTGCTCGGAGCTCGCCGGCGAGCCGCTCGGGAGCAAGCGTCCCGTGCACCCCAACGATCACGTGAATATGGCGCAGTCGACCAACGACACCTTTCCCTCGGCCATGTCGATCGCCGCGGCGGTCAACGCCAAGGCGTGGCTCGTCCCTGCGGTCGCGGCGCTCGAGCGCGCCATCGCCGCGAAAGCGGAGGAATGGAGCGACATCGTCAAGATCGGGCGCACCCATCTCCAGGACGCGACGCCCTTGACGCTGGGCCAGGAATTCTCGGGCTACGCGGCGATGCTTGCGGACGACATCGAGCGGATCGAGTCCGCGCTCGGCCGGCGTCTATCGGCTCGCGCTCGGCGGCACGGCCGTCGGCACCGGCGTCAATTCGGCGCCGGGCTTCGCCGAGGCCGCGACCGCGGAGATCGCAAGGCTGACGCGGTTGCCGTTCGTTTCCGCCCCGAACAAGTTCGCGGTCGCAGGGCGCCCATGACGCGCTGGTGCATCTTTCTGGCGCGCTGCGCACGCTCAGCGTGTCGCTCTACAAGATCGCCAATGACATTCGCCTGCTGGCCAGCGGCCCGCGCGCCGGCTTCGCAGAGCTCGAGCTGCCCGCCAACGAGCCCGGCTCCTCGATCATGCCGGGAAAGGTCAATCCCGACCCAGGCCGAGGCGCTGGCGATGATCGCGGTCCAGGCGATGGCGAACGACGTCGCGGTCGGATTTGGCGGGGCGAGCGGCGAACTGGAGATGAACGTCTACAAACCGCTCCTGATCCACAACATCGCCAACTCGATCTCGATCCTCTCCGACGGGGCGACCAACTTCCGCAAATACCTGATCGAAGGCGCGCAAGCCCAACCTGAAGAAGCTCGCCGACGACGTCGGCCGGTCGCTGATGTTGGTGACCGCGCTCTCGCCGGCGATCGGCTACGACAAGGCGGCGGAAGTCGCCCACTACGCCGTGCATCACAACCTGCCGCTGAAGCACGCCGCGCTGAAGCTTGGGCATGTCACGGAGGATGAGTTCGACCGGCTGATCGACCCGGAGCGAATGATGAAGCCGTAGAAGGGGTCCAGCAGCCGTCCTTGCCAGCCGAAGGCGAAGCGATCTCTCTCAGAGGACGCTGCTGCGTCATGGAAAGCTTTGCTTCGCTCGCAATGACGGCGTCGGCGCCGGCTTTCGCGAGCCCTAACCCCGCCCGACGAACGGCATCTTGGTGGCCATGATCGTCATGGTCAGCACGTTGGTCGAGAGCGGCAGGCTCGCCATGTGGACGATCGCGGCGGCGACCTCCTCGACGTCCATCGTCGGCTCGACCGCGATCCGGCCGTCGGCCTGCGGGACGCCCTGGGTCATCTTGTAGGCCATCTCGGTCAGCGCGTTGCCGATGTCGATCTGGCCGCAGGCGATGTCGTGCGTCCGCCCGTCGAGCGCCAGCGACTTGGTGAGACCCGTGATGGCGTGCTTGGTCGCCGTATAGGGCGCCGACATCGGTCTGGGGACGTGTGCGGAGATCGAGCCGTTGTTGATGATCCGGCCGCCCCGCGGCGTCTGCCGCTTCATCAGGCCGAAGGCGGCCTGCGCGCAGAGGAAAGCGCCGTTGAGGTTGACGTCGACCACCGCCTTCCACTGTGCGTAGGTCAGTTCGTCAATCGGCACGGCGGGCGCGCCCTGGCCGGCGTTGTTGAACAGCAGGTCGAGCCGGCCGAAGCCCTGCTCGATCGTCTGAAACGTCGCCTTGACCGCCTGGGGGTCGCCGATGTCGCAGGGGGCGACGATGGCGCGCCGGCCGATATGGCCGATCTCGCGCGCTGTTTCGACAAGTTTCTCCTTGCGCCGTCCGGCGAGCGCGACCGTCCAGCCCGCGCGAGCCAGCGCCAGCGCCGAGGCCCTGCCGATCCCGGCGCCGGCGCCGGTCACCAGTGCAAATTTTTCGCCGTCCATGCGTCCTCCCTTACCGCAAGCGCTCGCGCCGAAGATCCGGCGCCATGCGCCAGAACGCGGCCGCCAGCACGATCGCCCCGCCGAGCAGAGTCATCGCGCCGGGGTTCTCGCCGAAGGCAACAAACACCCAGACCGGGCCCAGCACAACATCGAGCAGGCTGATCAGCCCGGCTTCGGCGGACGGAATGCAGCTTCGCCCCTTCCATGAACAGGACGAAGGCGAGCCCGATCGTCGTCAGGCCGAACAGGAAGAGCACGCCGAACTCGTAGAGGCCGATCGGCGGATGGGGCGAGAGCGCGAATCCGACGAGACCGGAGCCGAAGGCGCCAATGGCGTTGACGGCGATGCTCGACGCCCTGGGACTGCGGCGTTGCAGCACGACCATGCCAGCGAAGGCGACGGTCATCAGCGCCGAGAGCGCCTGTCCGAGCAGACGACCCGATCCGAGGCCGTTGGCGACCATGATCGACAATTCCGGCGAACGCCAGCGCGCCTGCGACGAGCGTCCTCTGCGAAACCGCCTCGCGGTTGACGAGCCAGCCGATCCCTGCCGCGACAAAAGGGAGGGTCGCGTAGATGATCATGACGTCGGCGATGGTCGTCGTCATCACAGCGGCCGTGTAGGCTGAGATGGCGATCAGCGCCAGGGCCACGACCAGCGGCGAGAGCCAGCCGAAGCCAAACGAATTTTCCATCCGACCGCGGCGCCACTCGACGACGCCGACAACCGAGATCGAGGCGGCGCCGAGCATCGCCCGCCAGCCCATCACGGTCCAGAGATCGAGATGGCCGAGGAGGCGCGCAAACAATCCCGCCATGCTCCACATCACGGTCGCGATCAGCACCAGCAACACGCCGCGACGGCGTGTGGACTTCTCGCCCGCCACGGGAAAGCCTCCGGTTCGCTTCTGGGAGCAGAGGACGATGATAGAGGCTTGCACGGCGCGCGCCAAACCCGGCCCGGCTCGAGCGTTGCGCCCCGAGCTTCGCCCGGTGTAAGGCCTCGCAGGCTCGTTGGGGAACGAACCATGTTCGGCGGAGACTTCAAAGACATCGCAATGACGGCGAACGTCGCTTTCCTGCTGGCGTTCCCGTCGCTGTTTTCGATCATCAACCCGATCGGCGGCGCGCTGATCTTCAGCCTCTACACGCGCGCTTTCTCTCATCCCGACCGCGTCAAAACTGCTGGGCTCGTCGGCCTCTATTCGCTGATCATCATGTTCTGCGCGCTGTGGGCCGGCGCCTACGTGCTCAGCTTCTTCGGCGTGTCGATCGACGCCCTGCGCATCGCCGGAGGCACGGTCGTGGCGCTGAGCGGCTGGCATCTTCTCAACTCGGGGGAGCAGCACCCCGACCGCAAGACCGGCGAACAGCAGCCCGCGACCGGCCAGGCCGACGACGACCCGAAGCAGGTCGCCTTCTTCCCGCTCACCCTGCCCTTCACCACCGGACCGGGCACGATCGCGGTGGCGATCACGCTCGGCGCGGAGCGTCCCGTGGGCGGGGTCAAGGCGCTCGCTTTTTTTCTCGGGGTTACGGTCGCGGCGATCGCCAATGCGGCGATCATCTGGATCGCCTACCGCTTCGCCGACCGGCTGACGGCGGCCATGGGGGCGACCGCGCGGCAGGTCGTCGTGCGCCTATCGGCCTTCTTGCTGATGTGCATCGGCGTGCAGATTCTCGTCACCGCCGTCGGCGACCTGGTCATGAAGTGGCGGCCGGGCTAGTCGCGAAGCAACGTCGGAGGGTGCGCGTCTCGCGCACCCATAGCCCGTCGGAGGACGGGCGTCCGTCCGGACGCCCTTTCGGGCGGCAAGACGCCGCCCCTCCAGACGCCCTATTGGGCGGCGAGACGCCGCCCCTCCCGGCTACCGCGCCGCCTTCTCGGCCGGATAGAGGGCGCGGTAGCGCTTGAGCCGCGGCGCGTGGAGAGCCGCGCTTTCAGCGTTCGGCGCAAAACTGCCCTGGACCGGCGGGCGCGTGCAGACCGCCTCGACCGATCCGGCGTCGGCGGCCAGCATGCCGAGCCGGGCGGCGCCGAGCGCCGCGCCCGCTTCCGCCCCCTGCGCCACGTCGATCGTGAGACCGGTCACGTCGGCGATCATCTGGCCCCAGAACTCCGAGCGGGCTCCGCCCCCGACGATGAGCGGCCGGACCGGCCGCGCTCCGGCGGCGTCGAGCACGTCGACGCCGTCGGCGAACGAGAACGCGACGCCCTCCATCACCGCGAAGATCAGCGCGTCGGCGCCGTGACTGGCGCGAAGGCCCGCGAACATGCCGGTCGCCTCGGCGTCGTTGTGCGGGGTGCGCTCGCCGCTGAGATAGGGCAGGAACACCGGCGCCGCGGCGACGGCCGCCTTCGATTGCGCGAAGGCCTGCGCCGCCGACACCAGCGCGCCGACCTCGTCCTCGCGCCCAAGGACGGCGGCGATCCAGGCGAGCGAGGACGCCGCCGACAACATCACCGACATGCCATGCCAGCGGTTCGGCAGCGCGTGGCAAAAGGCGTGAAGCGTGCGCTCGGGCAGGCTGACGTAGCGGTCGGTGACCGAGAACACGACGCCCGAGGTGCCGAGCGAGACGAAGCCCGCCCCGGCCTCGGTCGCGCCGACGCCGATGGCGGAGGCCGCATTGTCGCCCCCGCCGCCCGCGATCGGGATCTTGCGGCCGTCGAGGCCCCAGGCCTTGGCGACGGCAGGCGAAAGATGAGCCGAGACCTCGGACCCCTCGACGAGACTCGGCATGGCGGCGAGCGTGAGCCCGGTGGCCTCGAGCAGGCGCTCGTCCCATCGGCGCTTGCCGACGTCGAGCCACGACGTTCCCGACGCGTCGGACATCTCCGACACCGCTTCGCCCGAGAGCCGCAGGCGCACGTAATCCTTGGGGAGCAGCACGCGCTTCGTCGCCTTGGCGATCTCCGGCTCGTGAGCGGCGACCCACAGCATCTTCGGCGCGGTGAAGCCCGGCATCACCAGGTTTCCGGTGATTTTTTCGACCTCTGGAACGCGGCGCTTGAGTTCCGCGCATTCGGCGAACGAGCGGCCGTCGTTCCACAGGATCGCCGGGCGGAGCGGCTTGTCATGCGCGTCGAGCAGCGTCGCCCCGTGCATCTGCCCGGAGAGGCCGATCCCGGCGAGCCGACCGAACGCCTCCGGCGCCTCGGCGCGGATCGCCGCGACCCCGGCCTCGACGCCGCGCACCCAGTCGTCCGGGTCCTGCTCGCTCCACAGCGGGCGGGGGCGCGAGACGCTCAGCGACGGGGAGGCCTCGGCGACCACGCGCTGGTCCGCGTCCACCAGCAGCGCCTTCACCGAGGACGTCCCGATGTCGAGTCCGAGATAGGTTTGTTCAGCGCGTTCGGTCATGGCCGTCAGAATCCTTTCAATTCGGGAAATCCCTTATCGCAAAGCCGCGGAACTGTCGCCGGGCGTTCGCAAAAAGCCATGCGACTTAAGGTCGTGGCGCGAACCCTCTTTGACCCCGGGGGCGAGGCGAAAGGCGCCAATTCCCATTCCCCGGTCCCCAATGATAGATTGACCGCCCCCCGGGCGAGCATGGCGTTTACGGATGGATCCAGCGATCACGGCGAGGCCGTCCGAAACCGCGGATATGGATCGACGGGTTGCGACGGCGCAAATCGACGCCGTGTTCGACGCCGTCCCGGTCGGAGTCACTTCGGCCGCGATCGCGTCGTTTGTGCTTGTCGTCGCCCTGTGGCGCTACGGATTGGTCAAAGCCGACACGGGGCTCGCCTGGAGCGCCGGCGTCGTCGGTTGCGCCGCCGCCCACATGGTCCTCTGGGCCGCATATCGGCAAGCTCCGAAGGACCGCGCCCGATGGCGGGGCTGGCGGGCGTGGTTTACCGCGATCGCGCTTGCGGAGGGGATCGCCTGGGGTTGGGCCCCGATCGGGCTCGGGACCGTAGGCCGGTTCGACGTCGAGCTTCTCGTGCTGCTTGTGACCCTTGCCGTGGCCGAGGGCGCGATGGTCGCTTTCGGCCCGTATCTGCCGGCCTTCTTCGCCTTGTTTCTCCCCGCCACAATTCCGTTCACGATCGTCAGCGCCGGCTCCGACGAGCCGCTCCAGCGCGTGAGCTGCATCCTGATGCTGGTCTTCATCAGTGGCCTTGGGGGCCTCGCCATCACCACCAACCGGTCGTTCACGCAGCTCGTTCGCCTGCGAATCCGAACCGAGGAACTGGCGGCGGGCCTACAGAGGCAGAAGGAAATCGCGGAGCGGCAAAGGGAGATCGCCGAACAGGCCAATCGCGCCAAGTCGGCCTTTCTCGCCGCGGCGAGTCACGATCTTCGGCAACCTGTCCACGCGCTGGGAATTTTCGTCGGCGCCCTGCATGGCGTTTCCCTGCCGCCCGAAGGCCGGCGAATTGTCGAGCAGATCGAGGCGTCGACCACCGCCATTGACGGTCTTTTCTCTGCCTTGCTCGACATTTCGCGCCTCGATGCGGGGGTCGTGGCCGTGCAACGAAGGGCGTTCGCCATCGGGCCCATACTCGATCGCATCTGCCGCGAATACCGCGAAGAAGCCAAGGAGAAAGGCGTCTTCCTCGTGCGGGCGCCCTGCGCCGCCATCGTCCTGTCCGACCCGGTCCTGATCGAACGGATTGTGCGCAATCTCGTGTCCAACGCCGTGCGCTACACCGATCGCGGACGGATCGTGGTCGGCTGCCGCCGCCGCGGGCCGGCCCTGTCGTTGCAGGTCTGGGACACGGGCCGCGGAATTCCGCTCGAACAGCAGGAGCGCGTGTTCCAGGAGTATTTCCAGCTCGGCAACTCCGAGCGCGACCGAACGAAGGGCCTGGGCCTTGGGCTCGCCATCGTCCGCCGCCTGACCGATTTGCTGGATTGCAAACTCGCCTTGCGTTCCCAGCCGGGGCGGGGGTCCTGCTTCGAGGTGACGGTCCCGATTGCGGAGGCCGGATCGCTGATCGCCGAGCCGTCCCCGGAGACGCCCTTGGGCGTTCCGACTCAGGGCCTCATCCTCGTCATCGACGACGAGGCGGCGATCCGTGAGGCCACGCTCAGCCTCTTGTCGGGGTGGGGGCACGAGGTGATCGCGGTCGGCTCCGGCGACGAGGCGATCGCCCGCCTCTCCGCGCGCCCCGTAACGCCGGCGCTCATCATCTGCGACTATCGCCTTCGGGATGGCGAGAACGGCGTCACGCTCGTCGAGCGGCTGCGCGCCCAGTGCAGCAAAGCCATCCCCGCGATCCTGATCACAGGGGACACGGCGCCCGACCGCCTCGCGGAGGCGCAGGCGAGCGGCCTTCTGCTGATGCACAAGCCCGTCCCCAACGCCAAGTTGCGTGCGGCGATCGTCAACCTGATGGCGAGAGCGAGACGGGCCGGCCGGGTCGAGGAGGCGCCCCCGATCCTCAGATGAGGCCGCCGTCCCGAGCCGCCGCCGCGGCTTGGGTGCGGTTGAACACATTCAGGGCCTTGAAGATCGCGGTGATGTGCGCCTTCACCGTTTTCTCCGAAAGGCCGAGGTCGAACGCGATCGACGTGTTCGTCCGCCCCTCGGCGATCAAGCGCAGGACAGCGAGTTGACGATCGGTGAGCGGCGACGCGCCGCGGGTCGCCTCGACCGAGAGCGTCGGCGCC
The DNA here is from genome assembly GCA_963748545.1 of uncultured Alphaproteobacteria bacterium. Taxonomy (GTDB): domain Bacteria; phylum Pseudomonadota; class Alphaproteobacteria; order Rhizobiales; family Beijerinckiaceae; genus Roseiarcus. Next base: position 5,336 of record CAVVJO010000050.1, on the reverse strand, counting down.
TGCGGGGTCGGGGCGTCGTTCAGGACCAGCGCAGGCACGTAGAGCTCCCCGCTGACAACGAGCCGAATCGCAGACAGCAGGGTGCGGCGGCTGGCGGATTTCGGGACATAGCCGAGCGCGCCCAACGCCAGAGCCTGACGCACGGTCTGGGCGTCCTCGGAAGAGGACAGCACGATGACCGGCAATTCCGCGCGCACCCGGCCGAACTCGCCGATGGCCGCAAGCCCGTCCAGGCCCGGCATCACGATGTCCAGGACGACGACGTCGAGATCGGGATGCTGAGCCACCAGCATCAGAGCCTGCTCGGCGTCGCAGGCTTCGAGGACGGCGGCGTCCGGCCCGATCTGCCGCAGCAGCGTGGCAAGTCCCTCGCGGACAACGGGATGATCGTCGACAACCAAGATCTTCATGGCGAGGACATTTGGCGCCGGACCGCGTTTCTAATCAAGTGGACGATAGACCGGGCCGAGTTGGGCCGCGGTCTTAAGACCGCCTTGCAATGTCCTAGGTCCGCCGAAAATCATTCATCCGATTTACTATGCGTTCTGAAACATAGACGTTCCCCGCCGGCGCCCGGCGGCGGACATCGAGACCAACGCGTCGCCTTCACATCCACGCGCCCGCTGCGTGCGCGATCTGCGCGCCCGCCTCGTAATAGGCCTCGCGAAGACTTGGCAACGCAGGAGAACCCGGCGCCGTGACCGGCAGCGGCAGGTCCTTTTCCGCCAATCGTCCGAGGACATGGTCGGCAAGCGTGCGGCCGAATACGGTTCCCGGCCCGATGCCGCGGCCGTTGTAACCGCAGAAGGCGACCACCCGGTCGTCAAGGCGGTGGAAGCGCGGCACGGCGTCGCGCGTCATGCCGATCATCCCGTACCATTGCGCTTCGAACACGACCTTGCCAATTCGCGGAAAGAGTTTTCGAAGCGCCCGTCTCGCCCAGGCTTCGTGGATGGCGAGCCCCGTCCCGCGCAGCGCGCCGACGCTGCCGAAAACAAGCCGCCCGGCGCGATCGCGCCGGAACGAGCTCAAGATGGATTTCGTGTCCCAGCAGCCTTCGCGGCCAGGCAGGATCGCGGCCTGGAGCTCGGCGCTCAACGGCGGCGTCGCGAAATTGAAATAGGGCAGATGGATCTGCTCGCGCCGAGGCTGCGGCCAGGGCGCCCCGCCGTAAGCGTCGGTCGCGACGATGACCCAGTCGGCCGTAACCGACCCGCGATCCGTCGCGAGCCGCCAGCCTGCGGCCGCCCGCTCGGCCATCCGGACCGCGCTCTGCGTATGGATCGCCGCGCCCGCTCCGATCGCCGCCCGGGCGAGGCCGCGGACGTAGCCGAGCGGCTGGATCGTGCCGGCGCGCATGTCGAGAAGCGCGCCGGAATAGGCGGCCGAGCCGACCCGCCGCGCCGTCTCTTCCGACGAGAGCGGTTTCACAGGCGCCCCGCGCGCGCCCCACTGGCGAGCGCGCTCGGCGATTTCGGCGGCGCCGGCGCGGCCCACGGCGCAATGGAGCGTGCCATTGTGGACCGGATCGCAATCGATTCCGTGCTTGGCGATCATTTCCCAGACCGCGGCCGGCGCGTTTCCGAGCAGGTCGAGCGCGCGCTCGCCGTAGTCCGCGCCGAGGGCCTCGATCATGTCGTTCGGCAGAACCCACATTCCCGCATTGACGAGTCCGACATTGCGCCCGGCCCCGCCGTATCCGACCTCGACCGCTTCGAGGGCGGCGACCTTCGCGCCCCCTTCCGCGAGATGGAGGGCCGCCGAAAGTCCGGTGTACCCGCATCCGACCACCGCGACGTCGGCCTTGATGTCGGCCATAAGCGGCGTCGTCGCGGGCGCGGGCGGAGCCGTCCTTTCCCAAAGACCGTGCGTCAGAGGATCGTTCTGCATGCCTTTTCCGTTTTCGAGGGCGTTCGCGAACGATAGGCCGGCAGGCGTCGCTTCGCCAATGGCGATTGACGCCAGCGGCCGGCCCGCACGCAGAATGCGGCTCGACGGCGCCCTCGCCGTTCCCTAAGAAATCTCTTCAACGCCAAAGATGAAAGGCCCTCCCATGAGCCCGCTTTCCGGCGTGCGGGTCGTCGAACTCGCCCGCATTCTCGCCGGCCCCTGGATCGGCCAAACTCTGGCCGACCTCGGCGCCGACGTGATCAAGGTCGAGAGCCCCGAAGGCGACGACACCCGCCGCTGGGGTCCGCCTTTCATCGAGACCAACGGCGAAACGGCGGCCGCCTACTTCCACGCGTGCAACCGCGGCAAGCGCGGCGTCGTCGCCGACTTCACCACGACAAACGGACGCGAGATCGTGCGGAGGCTTGCGGCTCGCGCCGACGTGCTGATCGAGAATTTCAAGGTCGGGGGCTTGAAGAAGTACGGCCTCGACTTCGAGAGCCTCCGGGCGCTCAACCCGCGCCTTATTTATTGCTCGGTCACCGGCTTCGGCCAGACGGGGCCGTACGCCGAGCGCGCCGGCTACGATTACCTGACCCAGGGCATGTCCGGCTTCATGGATATCACCGGCGAGACCGACGGTCCGCCGACGCGGGCGGGCGTCGCGATCAGCGACCTCTTCACCGGCCTCTACGGGGTCGTGGCGATCAAGTCGGCGCTGATTGCGCGGGAGAAGACCGGGCGCGGCCAGTTCATCGACCTCGCGCTCCTCGACGCCACGGCCGCCATCCTCGCCAACCAGGCGATGAACTACCTCGCCTCAGGCGTCACGCCCGGGCGCACGGGCGCGGCTCATCCGAACCTTGCGCCCTATCAGACCTTTCCGGTCGAGGACGGCTGGATCATCATCGCGGTCGGCAACGACGGCCAGTTCGGCCGCCTCTGCGGCGTGCTCGGCCTCGACGCGCTCGCAAGCGACGCGCGCTTTGCGACCAACCCGGCCCGAAACGCAAACCGCCCGGAGCTTGCGGGCGAACTCTCCGCCGCGACGCGCTGTTGGAAGCGCGACGCGCTGCTGGCGGCGCTGGAAAAGGCCGTCGTCCCGGCTGGTCCGATCAACTCCATCGCGGACCTCTTCGCCGATCCGCAATTCATCGCGCGCGGCATGCGCATCGCCCCGCAGGGAACGCCGGGCCTGCGAACCCCGATCGTCATGAGCGAGAGCGCGCTCGCGCTCGAGCGCCGATCCCCGACGCTCGGCGAACACCAGGCCGAGGTCCTCGCGGAAATCGGACTCGACCGACCGGAACAGCCGACGCCTTGACGGGGTTCGCCGGGCGCCGCCAAATCCGGCGAGAGAGCATGAGGAGCGCATGACTTCGATTCGAAACGTTTGCGTGTATTGCGGTTCGGGCGATGGCGACGACCCGCGCTTCGGGGAGGCGGCCGACGCCCTTGGCCTCGCGCTTGCGAAGGAGGGGATCGGCCTGGTCTACGGCGGCGGGGGCGAGGGGCTGATGGGCCGCGTGGCCCGCGCCACGCTCGCTGGCGGCGGCTTCGTGACCGGGATTATTCCCAATTTTCTGGTGCGCAAAGAACATGCGCTCACCAACGCGCAGGAATTGCTCGTGGTCGAGAACATGCACGAACGCAAGCAGGCGATGTTCGATCGCGCAGACGCCTTCGTCGCGCTGCCGGGCGGAATCGGCACGCTCGAGGAACTGGTCGAGCAGATGACCTGGGCGCAGCTCGACCGCCACGAGAAGCCGATTCTGATCGCCGACGTCGAGGGGTTCTGGCGCCCCCTGCTCGCGCTTTTCGCTCACATGAACACGTCAGGGTTCATCCGCCGCGGTTTCGAGCTGCGCTATAGCGTGGCGGAGAAGATCGAGGATATCGTACCCATGCTGCGAGCAGCGGCCGCCAGGTCCGGCCCCCCACGCGAGACCGAGACCGCCCAGAGGATGTGACGGAAAGCCGGCGCGCGAGGCGGCTGCGACAATCCGCCTCGCGCCGTCGCGCCCCATTTCCCATACTTGCGGACGTAGCGCCGATGGGCGTCCGGGACGGGGCGGCGCCCTTGAGCGCGAGAATTGGGAGGCGTTGTGTGACGATGAAAAGATGGACCTGGACGACGGCGCTCGTCGGGGCGGCGCTCGCAAGTCTGGTCGCTGCAGGCGCGGGCAAGGCTCAGACCGCCGCCCCGGATGCCCCGGCGGCTGCGCAGCCGACCGCGACGGCCCCCGTCGACGCCGCGCCGGCGCCAAAGAAAGCCAAGAGGAAGGCGTCCTCGGGCCTCGCGGTGACGATCATGAATTCCCGGGCGGTCGACCTCACCGAGCTTCAGGCGGCGGCTAGCGGGTCGGATAAGTTCATGAAAGTGCTCGGTAAACTAAAGGCGGGACAAAAGGCGGGCGCGACGGTTGCGAAGGGCAAGGATTGCCGGATCGACCTGCATGCGACCTTCGCGGACGGCGAGACGACCGAAGCGACGGGCGTCGACGTCTGCACGCAAAAAATCCTGAACCTCACCGACTGACGCGCGTCGCAAGCCCTCCGGCGCAGCCCGGAGGGCGTTTTCTCGACGCTCGGCTTACTTGTGGCCGAACAATTCCGCGACGTATTCCCAGTTGACGAGGTTGTCGACGAAGGCCTTGAGATAATCGGGCCGACGGTTGCGGTAGTCGATGTAGTAGGAGTGCTCCCACACGTCGATGCCGAAAATCGGCTTGCCGCCATGGACGAGCGGATTTTCGCCGTTCTGCGTCTTGGTCGCTTCGATCTTGCCGTCCTTGAGGGTGAGCCACGCCCAGCCTGAGCCGAACTGGGTCACGCCCGCCTGAACCAAGGCTTCCTTCGCCTTCTCGATCGAGCCGAAGGAGTCGTTGAGCGCCTTTTCCAGTTCGCCTGGGATCGCGCCGCCGCCATTGGGCTTCATCCACTTCCAGAAATGAAGGTGGTTGAAGTGCTGTCCGGCGTTGTTGAACACCGCGGCGTTCTTGCCGAACGAGCCCTTGACGATCTCGTCGAGCGACTTGCCTTCCCATTCCGTGCCCTTGAGCGCGGCGTTGCCGTTGTTGACGTACGCGAGGTGGTGCTTGTCGTGATGGTATTCGAGCGTTTCGCGCGACATATACGGGCCGAAAGCGTCATAGGCGTAGGGCAGATCGGGCAGCGAGAAACTCATGCGACGGCTCCTTGGAAGAATCGGTCAGGAAAGCGAATTCGGAGGCTCGAAGGGACAAAGGCCCTGTCGGAGCGCGAAGTTTAGCTGGGGCCCATCGAGGCCGCAACCGCGATATGCGGCGTATTGTCACAGCGGCTAACCCCGCTTGGGCGCGTTGACGCTGCGTATGGCGTCAACGCCTTGGTTCGCCTAACGTCTCGGTTAACAAAACATGAGGACGTCATGTTCCAACATATTCTCATTCCGACCGACGGCTCCG
>CAVVJO010000049.1:0-9218 GCA_963748545.1 uncultured Alphaproteobacteria bacterium | reverse complement strand
GCCCTTTTCGACCACGTAAGTGGAGATGATGACAGTTTTGGTCGGCCCGTTCTTGCCGCCGTGCGGCGTCCCGGTCGGGACCTGGAAACCGTCGCCCGGCTTGAGATTAAAGTTGCCGAGCCCATCGATGGCAAGCTCGGTTCCCCCCTCGACGAGGTAACCGGTTTCGATGCCCGGGTGAGTATGGCGGGCGATTGCGGCGCCCGGCTCGATGTCGACATGCACTTCGACGGTCACGTAGCCCTCGATCGGGCCGTCGATCTGGCTGAGAATTGTCCGCTTCAGACCGCCGGTCGCGGCGCCCTGCGCATCGACGCCGGTGGCCCAAAGTCCGCCCGCCGCGCAGAGAGCGCAGGCTGCGAAAGCGCGTCGCGTCAGCATGCCGTTCTCCTCCGTTTCAAGCCGCTCCTTCAAAACGTCATTCCGCCGCCTCTGGCGCCCGTTCGAGATGAGGGTCGTGGCCAAGCGCCAGCGTGATGCCGAGCGCGACGACCGCGCAGCCCGCGATGGTGACGAGACCCCAGGCGAAACTGCCGGTCGCGTCCTTGATCCAGCCGATCGCAAACGGGCCGAAGTAACCCGAAAGATTGCCGATCGCATTGATCGCCGCGATGCCCGGCGCGACCGCCGCGCCGGCGAGGAAAGCGGTCGGGAGGGTCCAGAAGATCGGGAGCGAAGCGAACACGCCGAAAGCCCCGACGGTCAGCGCGATCATTTTGAAGACGGGATCGCCCAGAAAGGCCGAGCCGCCAATGCCGATCGCGGCGAGCGCCAGCGCCGTCGCCAAATGCATCGTCCTCTCGCCCGTTCGATCGGAGCGCAGGCCCCACCAAATCATGCCGAGGAAACCGACGACGTAAGGGATCGCATTGATCCAGCCGGTCAGCGCGATCGACACGCCAAAGCCCTTGATGATCGTCGGCATCCAGAGCCGATGCCATAAAGGCAGGCTACGGCGCCGAAATAGACCAGCGACAACGCCAGCACGCGGGCGTCTGCGAGGCTCGCGAGCGCGCTCGCCGGCGACACGTGCTCCCGCCGCTGGTTCTCGAGCGCGAGCCGCCGCTGCAGCCAATCGCGACCCTCCGGGTCGAGCCAGGTCGCTTCGGCGGGCCGGTCGGTCAAGTAGAAGAATGTGACAAAGGCGAGGACGATCGAGGGCAGGGCTTCGACGATGAACAACCACTGCCAGCCGCGCAGGCCCCAAGCGCCGTCGAAGCCCATCAGGTTTGCGGAAACGGGCGAGCCCAGCGCTGACGACAACGGGATCGCCGCCATGAAATATCCGACGATGCGCGCGCGGTGCGAGGCGGGAAACCAGAGCGTGAGAAAAAAGATGATGCCGGGGAAGAAGCCGGCCTCGGCGAAGCCGAGCAGCACGCGCAAGAGGTAGAACGTGTGCTCCGCGCTCAACCCGAGAGCCGAAGCGATCTCGCGGGTGAAGGCTGTCGCCCCGGAGACGAGGCCCCAGGTCAGCATGATGCGGGCGATCCAGCGCCGAGCGCCGACCTTGTCCATGATGATGTTTGAGGGCACCTCGAACAGGAAATAGGCCAGGAAGAACACGCCGGCGCCGAAACCGAACGCAGTCTCAGACAGACCCAGGTCGGCGTCCATGGTGAGCTTGGCGAAGCCGACGTTCACCCGGTCGAGATAGGCCACGAAATAGCAGACGATCAGGAACGGAATAAACCGCCACGCGATCTTGTTTAGCGTTCGGGACTCGAGGTCCTCCTGCATGCTCCCTCCAGGTGTGCCGGTCTTTGCGCCCGCGTCCCGTTATTTGAGCGGAGTTTTCTCAGCCGCGCAAGGCCATTCATAGGCTTTAGCCGGGTCGAAGGGGGAATGCGGCTGGCGACGAAAGGATGAAGGCGCGACGACGCCGTCATGTTGCAAGTTGCCCAACCGCCGCCAATCGGTCACAGTCGATTGAAGGGAACGGCCGAGCTTTAAGTCAACTTTCAGAGGTTGGAATATGGCGAAGAGATCGAAGGCCGCTAACAGCCCCCCGCTTGACGACGATCACGACGACCTGATGAAGCGGGCGCCGACGGAAGCGGAGGTGCGCGAGCGCGCGCACGCCATCTGGCTCGCCGACGGCATGCCCGAGGGGCGCGAGGTCGATCATTGGATGCGGGCGCGGCGCGAACTCGAACGCGAGGCAGGCCTCGAGTAACGGCTTGCGCCGGGGTAACGCCTCCGCTGGCGTTACGACAGTGTCACATTGCAACCGGATGTTTCGGCCGGGCCGGCCACCCTTTTCGTCAAGGAGATGGATGTCATGGCGGAAGAGAAAGAGCACGAGGAGCATGTGGACGTGCGCCTCCGCCAGCGCGCATACGAACTATGGCTTGAAGAGGGTCGGCCGGAGGGCCGCGATCTCGACCATTGGCTTCAGGCGAAGCAGGAGTTCGCCGAAGCCGCAGAGATGAGGCGAGCGGCGGGGGAAATCACATCCCTGAGCGAATCGGACTGAGGGCTTGAGCCCCTGCCGATAGGAATCTGGAGGGAAAGCGTATGCCGAAAGTGTTGTCGGAAGAGGAATTGGGTCTGATCGACGCCTATTGGCGCGCGGCGAACTACCTTTCGGTCGGCCAGATATATCTGTTCGACAATCCGCTTCTGAAGGCTCCGCTCCTGAAGGAGCATGTCAAGCCGCGTCTCCTCGGCCATTGGGGCACCACGCCCGGCCTCAACTTTATTTACGCTCACCTCAATCGGCTGATCAAGAAACACGATCTCGATATGATTTACATCACCGGTCCCGGTCACGGCGGACCGGCGCTGGTCGCGAACGCCTATCTCGAGGGGACCTACAGCGAGGTTTATCCGAACGTATCCGAGGACGAGGCGGGGATGAAACGCCTCTTCACCCAGTTCTCGTTTCCGGGCGGCATCCCGAGCCATGTCGCGCCGGAGACGCCCGGATCGATTCACGAGGGCGGCGAGCTCGGCTACGCGATGTCGCACGCCCACGGCGCGGCTTTCGACAACCCGACCTCATCGTCGCCTGCGTCGTCGGCGACGGCGAGGCCGAGACCGGCCCGATGGCGACGAGTTGGCACTCGCAACAAATTCCTCAATCCCGTGGGCGACGGCGCGGTGCTGCCGATCCTCCATCTCAACGGCTACAAGATCGCCAATCCGACCGTTCTCGCGCGCATCCCGCACGACGAGCTCGAGGCGCTGTTCCGCGGCTACGGCTACGATCCCCATTTTGTCGAGGGCGACGATCCGGCGACGATGCACGAGCTGATGGCGGAAACGCTCGAGAAAGTCGTGAACGACATCCGCAACATCCAGAACGATGCGCGGACCAACGGGTTCAAGGCGCGGCCCAAATGGCCGATGATCGTCATGCGCACGCCAAAGGGCTGGACCTGCCCGAAGTTCATCGACGGCAAGCGCGAAGAAGGCTACTGGCGCGCCCACCAGGTGCCCATGGGCGACATGGACGAAGCCGGAGCACGTCCGCATTCTCCAAGAGTGGATGGAAAGCTATCGGCCGCGCGAGCTGTTTGACGACAGCGGCAAGCTCCTGCCGGAGATCGCCGCGCTAGCGCCGGAAGGAACGCGCCGGATGAGCGCCAATCCGCACGCCAACGGCGGCCTTCTGTTGCATGAACTGAGGCTGCCGGACTTTCGCGACTACGCCATCAAGGTCACCGCCCCCGGCGCCGTCAATGCCGAGACGACCCGGGTGATGGGGACCTACCTGCGCGACGTGATGAAGCTTAATCTGGAATCGCGCAATTTCCGCCTCTTCAGCCCCGACGAGAGCAATTCCAACCGCTGGCAGGATGTGCTCGAAGTCACCAACCGCGCCTGGGTGGCCGAGACCGTCGACTACGACGATCATCTTGCGCCGGATGGTCGGGTGATGGAGATGCTGTCCGAGCACCAATGCCAGGGTTGGCTCGAGGGATATCTGCTGACCGGCAGGCACGGTTTCTTCTCGTGCTACGAAGCCTTTATCCACATCATCGATTCCATGTTCAATCAGCACGCCAAGTGGCTGAAGGTGTGCGGGGACATCGCATGGCGGAGGCCGATCGCTTCGCTCAACTATCTCCTTTCAAGCCTGGTCTGGCGACAGGATCATAACGGCTTTTCACCACCAGGACCCCGGCTTCATCGACCATGTTATGAACAAGAAGGCTGAAGTCGTACGCGTCTATCTGCCGCCGGACGCCAACACCCTGCTTTCGATCACCGACCACTGCTTGCGTAGCCGCGAATACGTCAACGTGTCGTCGCCGGCAAACAGCCCGCGCCGCAATGGCTGACCATGGACCAGGCGATCAAGCACTGCTCGGCCGGTCTCGGAATTTGGGAGTGGGCGAGCAACGATCGCGGCGCCGAACCGGACCTCGTGATGGCTTGCTGCGGAGACGTGCCGACGCTCGAGACCCTCGCCGCCGTCGAAATCCTCCGCGAGCACGCGCCCGAACTCAAAGTTCGGGTGATCAACGTCGTCGATCTGATGCGCCTTCAGCCCCCGAACGAGCATCCGCATGGAATGTCGGATCACGATTTCGACGCGCTGTTCACCGTCGACAAGCCGATCATCTTTGCGTTTCACGGCTATCCCTGGCTGATCCACCGTCTGACCTACCGGCGCCATGATCACGACAACATCCATGTCCGCGGTTACAAGGAGGAGGGGACGACGACCACGCCGTTCGACATGTGCGTGCTGAACGACATCGACCGATTTCATCTCGTCAACGACGCGCTCGACCGCGTACCCGGCCTCGCCGCGCGCGCCGCCTACGCCAAGCAGGCGATCCGCGACAAGCTGATCGAGCATCATCAGTACATCATCCGTCATGGGGATGACATGCCGGAGATCAAAGATTGGGTGTGGGGAGGCGGCATCGGCGGACAAGTTGTCCACGGAGCGGCCGCCACCGGCGGCGACAACGTCTGAACCAAATCTTTGTCGCGTCGACGGCTGATGGGGCGCGCCGTGAGCTAAGGGCGACCACCACAGTCACGTGTTAACCATCAGGGAGTGCGAACCGATGGCGCAAGCGAGCGCGACCAGCGAGCCCAAACGACAGGCGACGGATTCAGCTCAGAATTTTGAAGAGTTACGGAGAGGGTGCGATGCGCTTCGCCGGAGCGCCCGACGCGCTCTATGAGCGGCATCTGAAGTTCGACAATGTCGTGGAGCCGACTTCGCCGGATTCGAGGGAGCGGTACGAAGCCGCAGCCCGCGCGGTGCGAGACATCGTTGCAGACCGCTGGCTTCGCACCGACGAGACCTACGCCCGCGAAAATCCGAAGCGCGTCTACTACGTTTCGATCGAGTTTCTCATCGGACGCTCGCTCGGCAACAACGTGATGAATCTCATGCTTGATCCGGTCGTCGAGCTGACTTTCGACGAACACGGCCATCAGTGGGCGGAGATCATCCACGAGGAGCCCGACGCGGGGCTGGGTAATGGGGGCCTCGGCCGCTTGGCGGCCTGCTTCCTCGACTTGATGGCCACGCTGCAGCTGCCGGCGATGGGCTACGGCCTGCGTTACGAGCACGGCATTTTCCGGCAGAAGATACGTAACGGGTGGCAGGAGGAACGCCCCGACAACTGGCTGCGCCACCCCGACCCTTGGGAAGTGGTGCGACCGAGCGAAAGCGTCGAGGTGACCTTCGGCTGCACGTTTGAATTGCGCGGCGGCGCGCTGCGCATGATTCCGAACAGCCCCTCGTCTCTGTTCGGCGTCCCTTATGACCGCCCGGTGATCGGCTACGGCGGCAAGACCGTGAACTCGCTCCGGCTTTGGAGCGCGACCGCCTTGCACGCGTTCGATTTCCAGCGGTTCAGCGGCGGCGATTTCGTCGCCTCGATCGCCGAGGCGCTTAACGCCGAATCGCTGACTCGTGTGCTCTATCCGGATGACACGACGGTGCAGGGGCGCGAACTGCGACTCATGCAGGAGTATTTCCTGGTCGCGTGTTCGCTCGGCGATATCGTACGGCGGTTTCGCGAGACCAATTCCGATTGGCGGACGCTACCGGATAAGGCGGCGATCCAGATGAACGACACGCATCCGACCCTGGCGGTGCCGGAACTCATGCGGATTCTGCTCGACGAGGCGAAGCTCGCCTGGGACGAGGCGTGGGACATCACGCGGCGGACGCTCGCCTACACCAATCACACGCTGCTGCCCGAGGCGCTGGAGCGCTGGCCAGTCGACTGGATGCAACTCCTTATTCCGCGCCATCTCGAAATCATTTACGAGATCAACCGGCGGCTCCTCGAGGACATTCGGGCTCGCTTCCCGGGCGACGATGGACTCGCCGCGCGCGCGAGCCTGGTCGAGGAAGGCCAGGTGAAGCACATCCGCATGGCGAACCTCGCAATCGTCGGCTCCCACAGCACCAACGGCGTGGCCGCGATCCATTCCAAGCTCCTGCGCACGACGACCGTGCGAGACCTCGCAGAGGCGTTCCCCGAACGCTTCAACAACAAGACCAACGGCGTCACGCCGAGGCGTTGGCTTCGCCTGGCAAATCCGTGGCTTGCAGACGCCATCTCGGCCAGGCTTGGTGACGGATGGATCACCGACCTCTCCCAACTGAAGAGGCTCAGGCCGCTGGCGGACGAAAAGGTGTTTCGGCAGGACCTTCTCAAGGCGCAACGCGCATGCAAGGCCCGGTTCGCCGATTGGGTCAAGCGGCACACCGACGTCTCCGTCGATCCGGATACGATCTTCGACTGCCAGATCAAGCGCATTCACGAATACAAGCGGCAGCTGCTCAATGCGCTGAGGATCGTTATCCTATACGAGCGGCTGCGCGAGAACCCGAACCTCGACATCGCCCCGCGCACGTTCTTTTTCGCCGGCAAGGCCGCCCCGGCTTACTACCTGGCGAAGGTCATCATCAAGTTCATCAACAATCTCGGTCGGACGCTCGACGCCGATCCGTCGGTTCGCGGCCGGCTTAAAGTGGTTTTCCTGCCGGAATATAACGTCACGCTCGCCGAGCGCTGCATACCGGCCGCGGACGTTTCGAACCAGATCTCGACCGCCGGATATGAAGCGAGCGGCACCAGCAACATGAAGTTCATGATGAATGGCGCGCTGACGCTCGGAACGCGCGACGGCGCGACCATCGAGATGGCGGAGGAGGCCGGAGAGGAAAACTTCTTCCTGTTCGGCCTTACGGCCGCCCAGGTCGCCGACAGCCGCCCCTGGTACAGCCCGTACTGGCACTACGAGAACGAGCCGGAAACGCGCAAGGCGCTCGACTTGATCTTTTCCAATCACTTCAGCCGGGAGGAGCCCGGCATTTTCGAGCCTTTGCGTGGGGCGCTCTTGACCCACGGCGACCCCTTCATGCACCTCGCCGACCTGACCTCCTACCTGCACGCCGACTCAGAGGTCTGCGGGACCTATCGCAAGCCGGACGAATGGGCTCGCAAGGTCATCCTCAACATCTCAGCCTCCGGCAAATTTTCGAGCGATCGCACCATCCATGAATACGCAACCGAGATTTGGGGCGCGAAACCCTGCCCGATCGCGTAGCCGCCGGACGCGAAGCGGACCCCGGCGGCGGTGACGTCAGAAGGGGCTAGGTGGGCTTGAGCGCGCGTCCGCCTCCGCCGAGGCGGACCCGCCGTAGCGTCGGACCGCGCGTATTATCCGATTGACTTCCAGTCGCCGGCCCCTTTACTCCGCGCGAGGCCGAAAGGCGGACTGGAGATCCCCCTCGAAATGGGATTGTTATGAACGACATGACGCGGGCGAACGGCGTCAAGTCGGCCTCTGTCGTTCGGGCGCTCGCCGTGTGGGGACCGGGCCTTCTGGTGATGCTGGCCGACACCGACGCCGGCAATGTCGTGACCGCCGCGCAGGCCGGCGCGAAATGGGGCTATCGCTTGCTTTTGCCGGTGCTGATCCTCGTTCCGGTGCTTTATCTGATTCAGGAGCTGACCGTCCGGCTCGGAGTTTTCACCGGACGTGGCCATGCGGAGCTCATCCGCGAGCGCTACGGTTTAAGCTGGGCCCTCGTCGCGGTCGCCAGCCTTGTCGCAGCGGCGGTCGGATCGTTGGTCACCGAATTCACTGGCGTCGCGGGCATCGGCGAGCTGTTCGGCTTATCGCGCAGCGTTACGCTGCCGCTCGCCGCCGCGACCCTGCTTGCGATCGTCGGCACTGGCTCCTATCGGCGGGTCGAACGAGCGGCGATCGTCATCGGCCTATTCGAGCTGGCGTTCTTCGCAGTCGCATGGGCGGCGAAGCCGAACCTAGCCGAGATCGCGAGCGACGCGATCCATATGCCGTTCGGCGACCGATCGTTTCTCTGGATGCTCGCCGCCATCATTGGCGCGACCTTCAACCCGTGGATGGTTTTTTACCAGCAGTCGGCGACGGTGGATAAGCGCCTGCAACCTACCGATCTCGGCCATGCCCGACTCGACACCGCGCTCGGCGCGATCCTCACCCAGTGCCTGACCGGCGCGGTGCTGATCGCAGCCGCGGCTGCCTTCGCCTACGGCGCCCAGCCGCAGGGTCTCGACAGCGTTGGAGCGATCAGCGCGGCGCTGACTCCGGCGCTTGGGGTCGTGGCCGGCAAAGTCGTGTTTGGTGCGGGCGTGCTCGGAGCCTCGATGGTGGCGGCGATCGTCGCCTCCCTCGCGCTGGCGTGGGGCGTCGGCGAGATCGCCGGCTACAAGCGGTCGCTGGAGCGCCGTCCCTTCGCCACGGGCTGGTTCGCGTGCGTATACCCGCTCTGCATCGTCGGCGCCGCCTTCGCTGTCTGGACGGCGTCCGACTTGGTTTGGCTGAACGTCGCAGCGCAGGTGCTGAACGCGTTCCTGATGCCGCTCGTCGTGGGGTTTTTGGTCGCGCTCGCCGCGGGCGCCTTGCCCGAGCCTTATCGGCTTCGTGGCGCGCGGCTCGCGCTCACGGTCGGGATCTGCGCCGTCGTGTCGGCGCTCGGCGTTGCGGGCGGGATCGTCGGCCTCATCTGAACCACGAGGCCCGTCTGTAGCAGGCGCATCCGCGCCCCCGTCACAGAACCAAAGGAAACCGGGGCAATACCAGCCAGACGCCGCCGCGCGTTCCCAAGTTCCGGCGTTTGACTTCGCCAGCTTCGCGCCTAATCTCGCGCCAATCAATTTTGGAAGAGGAAACGGTTGAACGTCATCGTCTACGCAATCCCAGTGTTCATCGTGCTGATGGCGGCGGAGTTCATATTCGGCGTTGCG
>CAVVJO010000048.1:0-17043 GCA_963748545.1 uncultured Alphaproteobacteria bacterium | reverse complement strand
GAGGGCGGCCACTTATGGCCGCCCTCAATCTGGTTGGATGGAATTTCGCCGTCAGATCGAAAGCGAAACGCTCTGGCGGCTCGCGCGACGCCAAGAGAAACCCAGCACGCCGAAGCCGAGCCCCAGCATCGCCCACGACGGAATCTCCGGGACGCCCACAGTCAACGTGAAATCGCCGACCGAACTTCCGTTGGCGGTGGCTCCGATTTCGGCCGAGACATAGTCAGGAGCGCTGGTTCCACTGGCTTCCGTTATGGTGACGAGCCAAGTGGCCTTGGGAAGATCGAACGTCATGGAGCCGTCATCTGTAGACGCGACGTCGAATTGCCCCACGATATTCGCCGCGGTGACGTTATAGAGTTCCACGACATACGCATCGCTGCTCGTGTTGGACCCAAACGTGTCCCAATTGATCGTCAACTCCATATCGTTAGTCGTCGTCTTGAACTTGTACGTGCTGGACGACCCGTCGTCTTCGTCATTCGCGTACGCACTCGCGCCGACCTTTTTGCCGAGAGTCGCACTGGTGGCGCCGCTGAAGCTAATGTCGACGCTGCCTGCGGAATTCGCTAATGCGGATGTCGTCTCCGACAACGCGGTGGACGCTTTCTTATCGGTGGATGACCCCTGAGAAAGTGTCTTTCCGAGCACGGCGGCCACGATGCCGCCCTCAGCGGTCGCGAGGCTGCCAGTGCTAGACGTCTTGCTGGGGCTACTCGTTTTCGGGAGATTGGCGCTAAGGTCGTTGTAGACCGCAGCGGCGCCCGAGGCGTCCACCCCGAGTTTGATGAATGTCACCCCCGCCATAGCACTCGGCGACGATAAGATGTAAGCACTGTAAATCAGTACCGCTACACCAGAACCTTTGATAGTTGCATTCATTGCTGTACCCCTCTTTTAAATGCACCGCGACTTCCGCTTTGAGGTTGCGGACTGTCGCCAGGACATGAGAACACCAGTTCAGTATCTAAAAGCAAGCCAAAGTTCGCCACGCGTGATATGTTTTTCTACAGCTTGCACAACCGCACGCGCGGGGTTGTTGGGCTCCTTTACGCTGGCTTCCGCGAGAGTCGTGGCATCGCGAGCGCGTCATCGTTTCAGATTCGCTTGAGCCCGTACCCCTGTGACGCCTATCTCTCTTGTAAACAAAGGCATCAACGACGAGGCGAAACGACGCGGCGCCCCGAAAAGCAATTCCGGGACTGGAGGCTTGGCCGGGAATGCAACCGGCCGTTCAAAGCGCCGGGATCAGCGGATCTTCTTACGGGTGAGTTGCGCCTCTGATTGTGCTCGGTCGGCACGCGCGCCGGCTAGATGTGCGCCTCGATCCGCGTCTGTCCGCCCATGTAAGGTCGCAGCACCTCGGGAATTGCGATCGACCCGTCCGCCTCCTGATAGTTCTCCATCACCGCGATCAGCGCCCGACCGACCGCGACGCCCGAGCCGTTCAGCGTATGGACAAACCGGGTCGACTTGGCGTCGGCCGCCTTGGAGCGCGCGTTCATCCGGCGAGCCTGGAAGTCGCCACAAACCGAGCATGAGGAAATTTCGCGGAACCGCCCCTGCCCTGGCAACCAGACTTCGATGTCGTAGGTCTTTCGCGACGCGAAGCCCATGTCGCCGGTGCAGAGCGCCATGGTCCGGAAGTGCAGACCGAGCCGCTTTAGGACCTCCTCGGCGCAGGCAGTCATGCGCTCGTGCTCCTCGCGCGCCTGTTCTGGCGTGGTGATCGAGACCAGTTCGACCTTGCGGAACTGGTGCTGGCGGATCATGCCGCGCGTGTCCTTGCCCGCCGCCCCCGCTTCGGCCCGGAAGCAGAGCGTGCCGGCGGTGAAACGCAGCGGTAGCGCCTTTTCGTCGACGATACTTTCGCGCACGAGGTTGGTCATCGGCACCTCTGCGGTCGGAATTAGGCCGAAACGGTTGGCCTTGATCGCCGCGAGCAGGTCCGCTCCCTCTGTGACCGCCCTCATGGCGTCGCCAGCGAGGGTCCAGAACTGATCCTCCTCGAATTTCGGGAGTTGCGCCGTGCCGAACATCGCTTCGTCTCGCACCAGCACCGGCGGCTCGATCTCGGTATAGCCGTGCTCCGTCGTGTGCAGGTCGAGCATGAACTGCTCGAGCGCGCGGGAAAGCCGCGCGAGCGCCCCTTTGAGGACCACGAATCGGGACCCCGAGAGCTTCGCTGCGACGTCGAAATCCATCAATCCCAGCGCCTCGCCGACTTCGAAGTGCTCACGGGGCTTGTTGATCCCGCCGAGGGCGGGCGGTGAGCCATGACGGCGCACCTCGACATTGTCTCTCTCGTCCCCGCCGTAGGGAACGTCCTCGAACGGGAGGTTCGGGATTTCAGCGAGGGCGGTGTCCAGCGCCGCCCCGGTCTCGCGCTCGAGCGCTTCCAGTTCAGGCATGGTCGCCTTCAGGCCGGCGACCTCGGCCTTGAGGTCGTTGGCCGCATCGCTGTCCCTTCGCGCCATCGCCGCGCCGATCTCCTTGGAAACGGCGTTGCGGCGCTCCTGAGCGCGTTGCAAGTCGAGGATGGCGGCGCGGCGCTTGTCGTCGAGCGCGATCAGCGATTGCGCGCATGGCTTAAGTCCGCGCCGCGCGAGTCCCTCATCGAACGCATTCGGATTATCGCGAATCGCCTTGATATCGTGCATGAATCACCTGATACTGGACGCGCGGCGCAACCAGCGGTCGCCGAACACGTTGAGCGCGAGGCCCGCCATTACCAGAAGCGCGCCGGAAAGCTCAACCGCCCGCAACGGTTCGCCGAACACGATTACGCCCGCGGCCATGCCCACAACGGGAACCAGCAGAGCGAAAGGCCCCACAGTCGCCGCCGAATAATGGGAGAGAAGCCGCGCCCAGAGACCGAATCCGAAAAGGGTTCCAGCATAGGCGATAATGAGCACAGTCAGAACGAGCCTCCAACTCGGATGGGCAAGGCCGATCAGCGGCTCCGTCCCGTCGAACACGAGCGAGAGCGCTAGGAGGGGCAGCGGCGCGGCGAGACTGGACCAGACGGTCAGGGCGAGCGCGTCGATCTTCCCCGTGGTCTTGGCGACCACGTTGCCCGCTCCCCAGAACAGCGCCGCGAGCACCACCAGGAGGAACGGTCCGACCCCCGCCCCGCCAAGTCGGTCCGAGCCGATCACGGCCATGCCGGCGAAGGCAATGCCTGCGCCGATCGCTTGCATCCGCCTCGGCCGCTCGCCGAGAACGAGCCAAGCGATCAGGATCGTGAAATAGACCTGTGCTTGAATGACCAACGAGGTCAGTCCGACTGGAAAGCCCTTGCCCATCGCGATGAATAGAAGGCCGAACTGGCCGACGCCGATCAGGAGGCCATAGAGCGCGACCTTCCAGGCCGGCGCCTTCGGAGGGGAGACAAAAAGGACCGCGGGGAGACTCGCAAACACAAACCGCAGCGCCGAGAGCATCAGCGGCGAGGTCTCGCCTACTCCAACCTTGATGGCGATGAACACCAAGCCCCAAACGACCGCGACGCTAATCGCCGCGAGCGTGTCGCGCGGGGTCACGTCCCCGTCTTGCCGGCGGTCGCTTCGGCGTCCCTCCGGCGTTTTTCCACCCAACGGACCGCAATCACCGAGCCCTCGTAAAGCAGCAGCATCGGCAGGGCCAGCGAGGTCATGCTGATTAGGTCCGGAGGGGTCAGAATCGCTGCAATTCCGACCACCGCCACAATCGCGTAGCGGCGCATTTTCACCAGCCAGGCGGAATCAATGATCCCGACTTGGCCAAGCAGCGTCAGGATCACGGGAAGCTGGAAGGCGATGCCAAAGGCGAAGATCAGCGTCATGATCAACGAAAGGTACTCGCTGACCTTCGGCAGGAGTTCGATCGTCGCTTCGCCCGGCGTGTCGACCTGCTGCAACGAAACCGAAAAGCGGATCAAGAGCGGCATCACCACAAAGTAGACGAGCAACGCGCCCGCGAGGAAGAAGATCGGGGTTGCGATCAGATAGGGCCGAAATGCCTGCCGCTCGTGCTTGTAGAGCCCGGGCGCGATGAACTTGTAGAGCTGGGTGGCGATCACCGGAAATGCGATCACCCCGGCCCCGAACATGCTGAGTTTGACGTTGGTGTAGAACTGCTCGAGGAAATGGGTGGCGATCAGCGTCGCCTTCTCAGCACCGACGACCCGGACATACGGATACGTCAGAATGTTGTAGATCGAGCGTGAGAAGTAGAAGCAGACGATGAAGGCGGCGAAAAAAGCATAGAGCGACCGGATTAGCCGGGCTCTCAGCTCGATGATGTGATCCATCAACGGCGCCTTGGTGGCGTCGATGTCCTCTTGGCTCATTCGGCTGCGCTCGATTTAAGGTGCGGCGCAGCGTCTTTCGGAGCGACTTCTTGCGGATCGGTCTCCCGCGGAGCGACCGCTTGCCCGTCTGGCGGCTCAGATGGCATCGGCACGGGAGGCGGCGGCGCGACCAGCGCGATCTCAGAAGTCCCGACACTCCCGCCCTCAGGCGCGGGCGCCGGGAGGTGGACCATAGGCTCGGACGCTCTGGTCATCTCATCTTTGATCAGCGCCGCCGGATCGAAGCTCGCGGCGGTCGCCTGCTGCTTGAGATCGGCGAGTTCCTTGCGAACGCTTTCCAGTTCGACCTCGCGCATCGCGTCCATGAACTGGCCCTGGAATTCGGCGGCCATGCGGCGCATGCGGCCCATCGCTTGTCCGACCGTCCGCATCACCCGCGGCAAATCCTTAGGCGGAATCACCGCAAGCGCGACGATCGCAACCACCAGCATCTTGCCTATGTCGAAATCCAGCATCGAGGCTCCAGCGGAACGAACGCGGGAACGGCGCGGACGCGCGGCCCCGTCACGCGAGCGCTAGGTGCGATTCGTTTAGCCGACCTTGTGAACGTCGTTCGCGTCGACGCCGACCCGGTTTTCGATCGTGCGAGCGACGGCGGGAGCAACAGGCGTTGCGGCGGCGGTCTCAGCCGGCTTCTCGTCGTCGTCGCTCAGGCCCTTCTTGAAGGATTTCACACCCTTCGCGACATCACCCATGATGTCGGAAATCTTGCCCTTGCCCCCGAACAGCAGGAGGGCGACCGCAAGAAACAACATCCAATGCCAAATGCTGAAGCTACCCATGGCCGTCTTCCCGGTGCGTCGGCGCCGCCCAGCCGTGACGAGCCGGCGGCGCAATCTTCGTTCGGCCCATACCTAAGCGGGAGAAATGGCAAAAACAAGCGCGACCGCCGGCTTCTTCCTAACGTCGACGATACTCGACCCGGCGATTGCGCGGGCGGAGCCTTGTCGTGCATAGCATCGCCGGAAGCGGCGAAGGAACTCCAGACCTCGGCCGCCGCCGAAAGGGAGCAAACTCCATGAGCCAGATCGCCAGTCGCCTCGCCGAGCTCGGAATCGTCCTGCCGACACCGGCCGCGCCGGTCGCGAACTATGTCCCGACCGTTCGCACCAGCGGCATGCCGCCAAACGCCGTCCCTCAGCTGTGGATCTCAGGACAGCTCCCGCTCGGTCCTGACGGCGCGCTGGCCGAGCGCCACAAGGGCAAGCTCGGCCCAGATTCGACTGTCGACGCCGCGCGCGAGGCCGCGCGAATGTGCGCCATCAACGTTCTCGCTCAAGCGCACGCCGCGCTCGGCGATCTCGACAAGATCGTCCGGGCCGTGAGGCTGGGCGGCTATTTCAACGTCGAAGGCGCCTTCGATCCCCTGCCCCAGGCGATGAACGGCGCCTCAGACCTGATGGTCGAGGTTTTCGGCGAGCGTGGAAAGCATGCCCGGACAACGGTCGGCGTCGCCCATCTTCCGCTGAATGCGCTCGCCGAAGTGGAGGCCGTGTTCCTGGTGACGTTTTGAGGGCTTTGGAGGCGCCGGCGTGGCTCATCGCTCGCCCGATCGCCCATCGCGGATTGCACGACGCGACACGGGGAATCGTGGAGAACACGCTCGCTGCGGCCGAGGCGGCGGTCGCCGAAGCCTTCGCGATCGAGTGTGACGTCCAGCTGAGCCGCGACGAGCAGGTGTTCGTCTTTCACGACGATACGCTGGACCGGCTGACCGACGCGACCGGCGAGCTGATCGACAAGAGCGCAGCGCAAATTTTGCGGGCGCGAATCCTGACGCCTTCTCCCGGTCGACGGGGAGAGGGAGCGCAGATCCCCACGCTCCCCGAGTTCCTCGCCCTGGTCGACGGCCGCGTTCCGATCGTCTGCGAGCTCAAGAGCCGGTTCGACGGCGACTGGCGGATCGGCGACCGGGTCGCTTCACTCGCCGCGGCCTATGAGGGACCGCTGGCGTTGAAGAGCTTTGATCCGGACCTGATCGCGTATCTCCGCCTGCGCTATCCCCTACTCGGGCCGCCTGGACGTCCCTGCCCGGTCGGGGTGGTCGCCGAGGCTACATACGACGACCCCTCTTGGGCGTTTCTCACCCCGGACCAGAAGCGGGTCTGCGAAAGTTTCGACCACCGCGCCCGCAGCGAGCCCGACTTCCTGTCTTGGAACGTGAAGGACCTGCCGCACAAGACTCCGTTCTTCCAGAAGGCGTTCTTTGCCCTGCCTGTCATGACCTGGACGGTCAGGACGGCTGGTCAGCGCGAGTTGGCGCGGAAATGGGCCGACCAGATCGTGTTCGAGGGCGACGGCCAACAATAACGGCGCACCTTCAGGCAAAGGGGCTTTTGCAATGTCGACCAAAATCTTTGTGCTGGCGTTCGCCGCCGTTCTGCTCGCGGCGCCCGCCCGCGCCGAGTCTTACGTCAATTTCGCCTGCGTCGACGGGTCGAAAATAACGTTGATATTCGAAAGCCAAGGAACAGGGCTCGTCATGATCGCCGGCGGCGCCCTTCGGCTGCAGAACCGCCATCCCGCCTCCGGCCTATGGTACGGCTCCCCCTATGGCGAACTCCGCGCCAAGGGCTCGACGGCGACCTTTCGCATGCAGGGCCGCACGCCGACGAGCTGCCGGAAGGCGCGCTGACTTAACGCCCTCCTGCCGCCGGCCGCTACTGCGCCTTCTGCGCCCCCCAACGGATCGCGTACGGTTCGGAAAAGAGCCGCGACTTCAGCTTCGCCGCCGCCGCGGGCGCGGAGGCGAGCAGCGAATCAACTGCAGCCGAGTCCGGGTCGCGCACCCACGGACGGCGGGCGAGTTCGCGGTCGTTGAGCCAGGTGTCAGTCCACCCTCCGGTCGTCTCGAGCGTCTCCCGCGCGAACTCTTCGCCATATTCGAGGCCGCCCTCGACCACCACGTCAATATAGGACTGAAGCAGCGGATATTGCGCATCGGGCGGAGGCAGCCCGACACCGGCCTCTCCGTTAGGCCCTACCGGAACATAGACCCAGATTGTCCCGGTCTCCGGAAGCCGTTGCCAGGAGACCGCCTCGATCTCGTCGCGCGGCACTTCCAAGCGCGCGTAGCCCTGCTCGCGGGCGTCGTACTTGGCCATGTCGTCGTCCGTGACCGCGTAGAGCACGCCGTTGATCGTCGAAGGCTTCTCGCCAGAGCCCGACTTGCTAAGGCCAAGCGCAGTGAAGCCTGACGCAGAGCGGTCGTTCCAGGTCCTGTAATATCCGAACGCGGCCGAGACGCGAACTGGAATCGCTGGGACGGATGCGCCGGCGGTCGAACTGCGCGAGACGGAGTTGATTAGCGACCCGTAGCCGAAAATGAACTGCGTCGGCTGGTTTCCCAGCTTCGCGCCCCACCAATCTCGGGCGGCGGCGGGCGCCAGCGCTAACACGACCGCGAAGGTCGCAAAGAGACGCTTTGCCAAGGCCCACCCCCTCCCCGCGAGCGATCTTGTCGGACGCCGCGCTCGCCGGCGTCCGCCTGGAAGCCTAATAGCAACCTCTACGCGCTCGCAAGCCCTCCGCAGAGCTCCTTTAGGACGGACGGGGCGGCTTCGCCAGCATGGCCTCGACCTGCGACCTGGCCGGAAGCGGAGCGACGGCGCCGTAGCCCTGTGTTGACAGCGCCGCGGCGACGTTGGCGAAGCGCGCGGCGGCGAACGGGTCTGCGGCGCGGAGGAATTCCGCCAGGAAAGCGC
This sequence comes from uncultured Alphaproteobacteria bacterium, assembly GCA_963748545.1. Taxonomy (GTDB): domain Bacteria; phylum Pseudomonadota; class Alphaproteobacteria; order Rhizobiales; family Beijerinckiaceae; genus Roseiarcus. The sequence continues at coordinate 8,988 of CAVVJO010000048.1, read as the reverse complement.
CGTCGAAACAGTCGCCCGCGCCAGTCGCATCCACCGGCTTCACCTCGAAGGGCGCGATGCGCTCGCGCCGCACCCCGTTTGCTACGAGCGCGCCGGCCTTGCCGAGCTTCACCACGACGAGGCGCGCGCCCAGCGTCAAGTAAAAGTCGGCTATGGCGTCGGGATCGACGAGGCCTGCAAGCTCGTTGGCGTCGTCGAGCCCCGGCAGGGCGATGTCGCAGGCGCGCATCGCCTCGTGGATGACCGCGCGCGCCCGCCGCAGCGGCCAAAGTTTCAGGCGTAAGTTCGGATCATAGGATACGAGCCTCTTTGCCCCGCGGGCGATGTCGATCGCGGCGAACACGGCGTCGGCGGCGGAAGACGAGATCGCCTGGCTGATGCCCGAGACGTGTAAAATCTGGGTCGCCTTGATCCGATCGATCGGAAGGTCGCTCTCGCCGATCCGGCTCGCCGCCGATCCCGCGCGCATGTATGAGAACTGGTGACCATCGGGCCCATGCGTGACAAAATAGAGCCCGGTATGGGCCCCGCCGTTGATCACCACGCGGCTCGCGTCCACGCCTTCCTTCATCCAGAGTTCCGTCAGCGCCTGTCCAAACCTGTCTGCGCCGATCGCGGTGAAGTAGGCCGCGTCCGCGCCAAGGCGGGCGGCGGCAATCATTGCGTTGGAGGTGTCGCCGCCGAAGCCCTGCACGAACGGGCCGCCGTCTTGTGCTTGGTTGAGCTCGACCAAAGGCTCGCCGATCGCGATAAGATCCGACATCGCCTCACCTCGTCGCGACTGCGACCGCGACGCCGGCCATCAGCCCGCCCGCGACGCGATGGGCGATGCGTAGGATCCGGGCCGAGCGGAAGAGAGCCCGTGCTCGATTGGCCGCGAGCGCATAGGCGGTTAGCGTCGATGCGATCACGGGCGCGCAGATCGCCATCAACTCGGCAAGCCGCATCGGCGACAGGGTCTTTAAGTCGATGACGAGCGGCATGATCGAGAGAAAGAACACCATCACCTTCGGATTGCCGAGAGTCAGCGACAGCGAGCCAAGGAACGCGCGAAACCCGCGAGAGGCCGCGGGCGGCGCTTCGCCTCTGGACGCCGGCGCGGTCGCCGTGCGCCAAGCGAGGTAAAAGAGATAGGCGGCGCCCGCGTATTTGATCGCAGTGAAGGCGCTGGCGAAAGTCTTGGCGAGCGCCGCGAGGCCGGTCCCGGCAACGACGAGCCAGATCATATCGCCGACCACGTAGCCTGCGATGAACGGCGCCACGCCGACCAGCCCGTAGGCGATCACACGCGCGACGAGCGCCGCGAGGCCGGGACCGGGCGTGGCGACGGCGGCGAAATAAACCGCCGCGAACAGAACGAGCGAGCCGAACGTCATCGAGATTTCCGAGCTTTGCGCCGGGCGAGAGTGTTCAGCGCCTCGACCAGCGACGAGAAGAACATCGCCGCGTAAATATAGCCTCTCTCGATATGAAAACCGAAACCATCGGCGATCAGCGTCATTCCGATCATCAGGAGAAAGCTCAGCGCGAGCATCAGCACCGTCGGATTGCGGTGAACAAAATTGCCGAGCGGCCCGGACGCGACCATCATCAGGACCACGGCGATGACCACGGCGATGACCATGATCGGGAATTCGTTGGTCATGCCGACGGCGGTGATGATGCTGTCGATCGAGAATACGATGTCGATCATCACGATCTGGAAAAGCGCGGCGGTCACACCGAGCCGCGGCGCGGCTCGCTCGTTCTCCTCCTCGGCGTCCGGATCGACGCGCTCGTGGATCTCCGCGGTCGCCTTCCACACCAAGAACAGGCCGCCGGCCAGAAGCAGCAGATCGCGGATCGAGAAGGGATGACCGAGGACGGTTGTCAGCGGCTCCTTCAGGCGGACGATTTCGGCGGCGAAGGCGAGCAGGATGAGGCGGAATACCAGCGCCAGCGCCAGACCGAGGGTGCGGGCAAGCGCGCGCCGGCTTTGGTCCACCCGGTTCGCCAGGATTGCGATAAAGACGAGGTTGTCGACCCCGAGCACAACCTCCATCGCGATCAGGGTCGCGAGCGCGGCCCAGGCGGAGGGGTCGGCTGCGAGCCGCTCCAGCGTATCCATGATCGCGCCTTTGGTTGCCAGGCCGTGCCCGACGCAGCCCCGCTCGCCGGTCAGGACGTAATAGGCCGGAGCGCGATGGGTTTCCAGCGCCGTCGAGCGAAGGCGTGTCGAGCCGAGTCATTTTTAAGGCGGACGGCGTCTCCGGAGGGTCACGGCTGCTCAAGCCGCCCGAGGCGGAGTGGCGCGAGTTCTCAGGCGTCGATCGGCAACGGCCGTCCTTCTCTGTGGGCGGCGATCCACCTCTCGAGCGCCGCGACGTGCTCGGATTCCTCGGCGACGAATTCCTTCGCCAGCGCCTTGATCTCAGGGTCGTCGGTCGTGTCGAACACGGCCTGATAGTAGCGCAAGCCCGCGAGCTCGGCCTGTATCGCGACTTCCAGCGCCTCCCCCCGGCCGAGCATCGGATCGGCAGCCCAGATCGCCGCCGCCTCGGGGCTTTCGAGATCCGGCCAGACGAAGTCGGTCGGGTTCAGCTTGGGGATGTCGCGGAAGCCGGAGCGCGCCTGGGCCTCGGCCTGATGCATGCGCGAGTAGTCGGACAACTGCCGGAAGAGCCTGGCGACCGCGCCGTTGCCGCTCGACTGCATCACATCGGCGAGCTGGCCGAACCGTTGAGCCGCCTCGCTCTCGAGCTTGATCGCATAAGCGAGAAATTCCTCGACCAATTCCAACATCTGTTCCTCCAGCGGAGGAGCCTCGCGCCCGGCGGCGAGCTGCCTGGCCGGGGAGACCCGTGCGGCTCGCCGATCAGTGCGCGGCGGCCCATTCTTCACGGGTGATCCAGGCCTCGATGACCTTCACCCGCTCGCCCTCCGCCTTGATAAACGGACGCGCCGCCTTGGCGACCTCCGGCGATTTCGCCGTGGCCTCGGCGGCGACATAGAACTCGTAGCATCGGCGCTCGCCCTGAAGCGCGGCCTTGAGCGCATCGAGCCGCGACAAGGTCGCGTCCCCGGCCCAGAGCGCATCGCTTCCGGGCGTCGCGTAATGCGGCCAGACGTAGTCGTCCGGCACGTCCTTGCCCTCGTCGGCGCCCCGGCCTGCGACTTGGCTCCGTCGGCGAGTGTGCGGGACTGTCCCGCAAGCTGGCGGAAGAGCTTCGCAATGTCGTCGGCCTTGCCTCCGCCCATCGCGTTGGCGAGGTCCTCGAAATGGACGGCGGCGTCACACTCTACCTTGGTCACGTAACCCAGGAAGTCGGCAACCGTAGCGATCACCATGCCGCCCTTGTAGCGGCGAGCGGCGGGCGTCGTGTGGGGCGCTAGCGCGGGAAGGGTCTTGTCGCCCTCGAAAGCGACAAGAACGTCCTCGTGGCGCACGAAGCATTGGCAGGCAAGACGATGCCGCGGCGGCATGTCGTTGACCTCGGCGTCGGCGATCTCTTTCTTTGTGATCTTGCCGAGCTGCTTCAGCATCTCCTTCTCTTTTTCCGTCAGCGCAATCGCGTGCCTCGCGAGCGGATCGAGGTGTTTGACCTCGATCAGGCACGAGCCGCATTCGCCGTCCTGACAGTCGAACGGAATCGGAATCTTGTTGGCCTTGGCGATCGCCAAGATGGTGCCGCGGTCGCCCGCAACTGCGTAGACGGTGACGTCCCGGGGCATCGACGGGGACGAGAACGTGATGTTGGCCATGACCCTTCTCCAGGCCGAACTCTCCAGATCGGCCGTGCGCTCAAAGGACGCAAGTCGCGGGCCATCGGGAATGCTCTTTGTAATCATAGACTTGCAACAGTGGCTGGCGTCCGGCGACAACGTCGTGGCGCTTTGCCGACAGGATTGAACGAAAACCAACAGACGCTGTCAGGTCGAAACCAGGAGCGCCGCACGATGGCGGCCTCGCCGGCGCCGCCCGGCTTCGTTTTGTCCTCGATCCAGGAAAACTGATCCTGAAGCCACAACCGAGGACTGCCGGGCGTGTAGGGCGAGGTGTACCCAGGACAGTTCGAACGGGAGCCCCATGAAGTCAAATCTCCCGCAACTCGTATATCCCGTTAACCCGAGTTCGGAACCTGTCGAGCAGCGAACGCCGACGTTGCGTTAGCCGGGTCGCCGTGCTAATCACCTTATAAAGGCTAGCGTAGTTTGTTATGCTTCAGCAGCCTTCGTCAACTTTCTTTATAATTTGCATCGGAATGAGGGGTTTCGTTGCTTTGTAAAGTGAGCCCTAGAAACTAAATTGAAGAGACTTGGGCAACCCTGTTCCATGCTCTTCGGGAGGTTAACGCCGCTGCGCCGCGGGAAAATGCCAATGCGTCACTCGAAATTCATTGTGTTCGCAAAAGCGCACGAAAGCTTGAGCCCGCGTGCTGGTGAACGCGCTGAAAGGAATTCGTCCGTGGCGGCAGTGAACGAAGTTAAGATAACCTCGGTCGTTTGGGATCGGATCCGACGGACTCCTGCCATTACCCGGCGGACGGGCCTGAAATATCGGCCAGCTGCCCCGTGGACGCGTCAAGGAACATCCGCTACGCAGTCTCATGGTAGCGTTTTTTCTGGACTGCTGCGCCGCTGATGTGCAGATGGACGCGATCCGGTTGAATGGAGTGTTTCGTTGACTTCTGTAGTCGAATCCGGTCCGAAATCAACCGCCGTAGACGACTCTATAGTGGGAGCAAAGCGCGTAAACGTTATTACCTCCTCGCTTCTTCCTGCAACGCGAAAGGGTGTCTCTTATTCTTACGGATCCATCGCGCGGGCACTGAGCAAACTTGGTTGCAATGTCGAGTTGGTTGTACCGTACGGTTCCGAAAAGAGTGAAAAAAACTATCGGGTCACATATACGCGTCCGGCGGCTCTCCAATTAATCCCGACCTCCAAACTTCGCTACTTAGTCCATAGGAGTAGCCCTGGGCTCGTTAGAACCGTTCAGAACAGAAACGAGGAAATGGTTCTGAAGAGGGCTAAAGAGGGCGCTGCAAACGGCGCAACAATTGCCCACATATGGCCTGGACCTACGTCGGGTCATTCGTTGTCGCTACTCCGTGGATTACGAGAAGCTAAAATACCGACCGTTCGCGAAATGATCAATTGCCATGTCGGGACGGCGAAACAGCTGATGGATGCCGAATTCGCAAAATTAGGTATTCGGCCTGCCCATGGGATCAGCGCTGAGTATGTAGACCAGGAGACGGCTCTCTCAACGACTTCCGATTACATTTTTTGCTCGAACCCGCTTGTCGAGAAGTCACTTGTCGACCACGGCGTTAGCGAAGCAAAAATTGTTCAAACGAGCTTTGGCTGGGATCCCGCCCGCTATGACGGCGAAGAGCGCGCATTGAAGCCGAGCGATGGGACAACATTCCTGTTTGTCGGCACGATCTGTGTCCGAAAGGGCGCCCATCTCCTTCTCCGTTATTGGGCGAAGAGCGGAATTCGAGGCAGGCTTGTGTTGGTCGGACGAATGGATCCGATGATCAAGAGCCTGTGCGCTGAATATCTTCAGCGGGATGACGTGGTGGTTGTCGACTTTACGTCCAATATTCGAGCGTATTACCGTTCTGCCGACGTCTTCGTTTTCCCTACGATAGAGGAAGGCGGCCCCATGGTGACATATGAAGCGGGGGGATTGAGCCTTCCGCTTATCGTATCGCCAATGGGAGCGGCCCGCATTGCCGATGAGGCAACCGGCGCGGTCCTCGATCCCCACGATGAAGATGCTTGGATCGAAACGATGCGCAGGCTCGCGAAGGACGGCGAATTGCGCCGGGAGATGGGTTCGAGGGCGCAGCGTAAGGCTGCGAAGTTTGTTTGGTCCGAGGTCAGTAAGACCCGCGCCGAAAACTTCAGGCGAATCTCGCGGACCTCCCAAGGATAAGAGGCGCTCTAGCCTGCCGCAGTTGCCGAGTCGACCGTGAAGCGCAACGGACAACCTTGAGAAGGTGTTTCCGATCCGGGACGCTCTACTCTATTTTGCCGCCTTCATATCTTCGGCCGCCTCCTCAACCTGCCCGAGCCGCTCTTTGCCGAAGTATATCTCCGAGCCGACAAAAAACGTCGGGACGCCGAATACGCCGCGCGCAACCGCGCCGCCCGTGTTGTCGGCGAGTGTCCGTTTCACTGCGTCGCTGCCAGCGGCCGCAAGAAGGCTCTCCGAGTCGAGGCCTGCGGCGTCAATCGCGTCTTTCAGGACAGCGGGATCATCAAGTTTGAGCCCGTCCTCCCATAGGCCCTTGAGCCCCATTTCAAGGAAAGCCGGCCCGACGCCCGCAGCGCGCGCAGCGATATAAGCCCGCATCAGCATCAGCGAATTGACCGGAAAGTGCGGGTTCATTCGAAACCTGGCGAGCTTGTGCTTAGCCACGAAGCGCTTGCTCTCCAGCATCTCGTATTCGAACTTGCCCTTGATCGGCGTAAAAGCGATGAACGGCGCCTTGTTGCCGGTCGCCTTGAAGATGCCCCCGAGCAGGCACGGGTTGATGTCGAGCGTCGCCCCGGTGCGCTCGAGGATCGGGGGCAGCACCCGATAGGCGAAATACGCGTTCGGGCTGGCGAAATCGAAGATGAATTCGATTGTCGGCGTCATCACCATCTCTCCGTCCACGGCCTCAGGTCCATTTCAAAGGTCCACGCGCTCCGCTCCTGGCGATGAAGCCAGACATAGTTCTTGGCGATGGCGTCGGGGACGAGAAGCTCGTCGCGCTCTCGCTTCTCGGCCGCGTCGGGCAGAAGCCCGCGAATGAACGCGCCGTCGATCGCCCCGTCGATAACGATGTGGGCGACATGCACGCCCTTTGGGCCAAGCTCCCTAGCAAGACTCTGGGCCAATGCCCGCAGCGCGTGTTTCGCGCCCGCGAAAGCGGAAAAGCCGGCGCCGCCCCGCAGGCTCGCGGTCGCCCCGGTGAACAGGATCGTCCCCCTGCCCCGTGGAGCCATGACCCGCGCCGCCTCGCGGCCCGCAAGAAACCCGGCGAAAGCCGCCATCTCCCAGACCTTGGAGTAGACCTGTGCGCTCGTCTCGACGACGGAAAAGCGCACATTGGCGCCGATGTTGAAGACGAGGACTTCAATCGGCCCGACCGTCCGCTCAATCTCCTCGAAGAAGGCGACCATGTTGGCCTCGTTGCGCGCGTCCAGGCCAAACGCGTGCGCCTCGCACCCCTCCGCGCGGACGCCTTCGGCGAGTTCTTGCAAGGACTCGAGATGGCGCGGGCGCCGGGTCACGACCACGGCGAGGTTTTCGCGGGCGAAGGCGTGAGCAATCGACGCGCCGAGGCCGTCGCCGGCGCCGATGACCACACAGACGCCGCGCCGGGCTTCAGGCATGGGATGACCCCCTCGGGAAGATGAAGAAAGCGATCAGCCCCTGCGCCAGGTAATAGGTCGGGAGCGTCGCCTGATCGATCGGCCAGCGCGTTGCGGCGAAGGTCGTCAGCGCCAGCGTTAAATCAGACGCCATGAACGTTGCTGCGCCAATGGCGACGAGGACCGACGCGCGATCCCGAAGCATGGCCGCTCGCCCTGCCGCTTGCGCGACCATCAGCGCGAGCATCGCGACATAGATCGCGACGGGGACTTTCAGCCCCGGCCCGATTCCGGGCCAGATCAGCGCGAACATCAAAGCCGCAAACACCGCGACGGCCGCCAGCGCCTCGCGAGACGGCAGAAAGCCCACGCTGCGCGAGAGCGCGAAGATATAGAGAACCTGCGCGGTCAGAAACGCTACCAGCCCAGGCAGGAAAAGCGTCGGAGACAGCAGCAGAACGTCGCCCACGAGGGAAGCTGCAAGCGCGGCAAGAACGAGGCGTTTCACAAGCGGCTCGCCCCGGCGGGAAACGAACGAGGCAATCAGGAAGGCCAGCGCCAGCGGCTTCGCGAAAAGCTCGACCGTCGGCCAACCGAGCGAATAGGCGGCCGAGGTCAAGGCGCCAGCAAAGACGAACGCAGTCTCGAGGACGGCCATGCGTCCGTCGAGGAGCGCGCCCATGGCCCAAAGCGACGCGGCAAGCGCAGCAAAGACGACGAGCCCGTTTGCGAGCGCAAGGTTCGGGGCCGCCGCGAGAAAGGCCGTGGTCGCGCCGATCATCGCAATCAGCCCCGCGAAGACGAGGATCGATGCGGTGGCTCCGGCGGGTGGATCGTACGGGCGGACCGCCTTCAGGTCGAACGGAGGCGGAGCGCCCTGCGGCCGCAGGTTGGCGGGTAGCCAGCCCGGAGGGGCGAGCCAGACGCTGAGCTTGTCCCGTCTATCGGTCGCCCGCCAGCTGAGGTCGGCCATGGTCGCGTAATAGGATATGTTGGCCGCGATCGGATCGAACGTGGTGAGGCCGCCGCGAACCCCGAACACCGGTTTCTCCGCTTCCGGCTCGAAGGTGCCGAACAGCCGATCCCACACGATGAAGATGCCGCCGTAGTTCTTGTCGAGATACTGGTCGTTGATTCCGTGATGAACGCGATGGTTCGAGGGCGAGGCGAAGACCGTGTCAAACCATCCGAGCTTTCCTACGAGCTCGGTGTGGATCCAGAACTGATAGAGGAGATCGATCAAGCCGACCGCGACAAAGACGACCGGTGGGACGCCTGCAATGGCCATCGGCAGGTAAAAAATCCAGCTGAGGAAAACGCCGGTGCTCGGCTGGCGGAGCGCCGTGGACAGGTTGAACTGGTCGCTCTGGTGATGGACGATATGCGCCGCCCAGAACAGGCCCACCTCGTGGTCGATACGGTGGTTCCAATAATAGAGAAAATCGTAGGCGATTAGCGCGCCGACCCAGACCCGCCAATCGTCGCCCCGCAGCGCGAACAGCGCAAAATGTCTTTGAACAAGCGCATAGATCCCCACGCTGAGCGCCAGCATGAACACGCCGGAAATCTGGCTCAGAATGCCCGCCGAAAGCGATCCGACCGCATCGTTGAGCCGGTAGACGTTACGCCCAGTCGCAG
>CAVVJO010000047.1:0-12523 GCA_963748545.1 uncultured Alphaproteobacteria bacterium | reverse complement strand
CGGCGGCGCGACATGGATCTTGCCAGTTCACAAGATCGCAGCGAAATTGCAACAGGTCGTCGGTCATGCCGCTCGTTCGAAAACCGCCAGATAAGCTCACCGCCGCCGAACCCACGGCGATCGATCTTCGGAGCCGTCAGCGGACGCGCGTTGGCGGGCCGCGCGCTCAGCGGAAAGCGACCCGCAGTCCGTGGCCGCTTTGGCCGCGCGCTAGGTTGCGAAACGGACAGCCGTGTGCGCGAAGCGATCTTCACCGCCCTTTTGCGAATCGGATCCCCCGAATGCGTCGACGCGGTCTTGCCCTATCTCCGGTCGGACGAGGCTGCGCTTCGGACGTCGGCGATCGACGTTCTCCGCGGAATTCCGGAATCGGTGAAGACGCGAACTCCAGCGCTTTTCGCCAATCCTGACCGCGTCGTTTGATTGCTGAGTTGCGAACTCGCCAGAGGCGTCGAGGTGACCGTTGCACAGCGACTTCTCCTTTCGCTGGTCGAGACGGACAAGGATGCGAACGTCTGCGCAGCGGCGATTGAAGTCTTGTCCGAAATCGGAGACGCCGCTGCGCTTCCGCATCTCGCGCGCTGCCGCGCAAGATTTCCTGACGACCCCTTCATAAGATTTGCCGTGCAGGCCGCCGCCGAGCGCATCGCCTTGTCGGACGACCGTGACTGAAGAGCCGTCGATCGCCCAGAAGATTCCGTCGACTTTGCGACTACCTGTACCGGCGCACCGGAATGAGCTTCACCGAGTCTCGCCGATATTTCGTCAGCCGGCGTGTCGCGGACCGTATGGCGGCCACCGGGACGACGTCGTTCTCGGACTATTTCGCGCGCCTGCGCCGCAATCGGGACGATGAGGTCCAGCATTTCGTCAACGCTGTCACCGTCAACGAAACCTATTTTTATCGTGAAGACTATCAGCTTCGATGCCTCACCGCCGATCTGCTCCGAGAGCGCCTGTCCGCCAAATCGGCGGAAGAGCCAATTCGCATCTGGTCCATGCCCTGCGCGACCGGGGAGGAGCCGTACTCGATCGCCATATGGCTCCTCGAGAATTGGCCGGAGGTGGACGCTCACAATGTCGAGATCGTTGGCTCCGACATCGACACCAACGTGCTGGCGTCCGCTCGAGAAGGAGTTTCGGCAAGCGCGCCTTGATGCGCCTGACGCCACAGTTGATAGATCGGTACTTTCTTTCGCGAGGGGAAGACTGCTGGCAAATCATCTCCGAGCTGAGAGAATTGGTGTATTTTTCGGCGATCAATATTGTCGATCAAAATGATACGAGGACTTACGGAAAATTCGATGTTATCTTCTGCCGGAATTTATTGATTTACTTCGACGACGCGTCGCGCAGGGTCGCCGCTGAGAACCTTTATGAATGTCTGGCACCGGGAGGGTTCGTTTGCTTGGGCCACAGCGAATCGATGAGCCGCATCTCTCCCCTGTTCGAAGTTCGCCGCTTTCCAGACGCTGTCGTTTACAGAAAACCGATGAGGCCAACTGATGGATGAACGGAAGTCACGGGTGCTGGTCATCGATGACGCGAATCTGGTCCGTCTCTACTATCGCAAGATCATCGAATCCGCGGGTTATGCGGTCGAGGAGGCGTTGAACGGCCTGGAGGCGATTGAACGGATCCTAGAGCGACCGCCTGACCTGGCGATCGTCGACGTAAACATGCCGCAGATGGACGGCATCACCTTCCTTGAAACTCTGCGCGAGCTCCCTCTGCCAGCCGGCGGAATTCCGGCCATTGTCATTAGTACCGAGGCGGCCGACCTCGACCGGGTCGCCGCGCGAAACGCCGGAGCGAACTCTTATCTCGTGAAGCCGATCGCCGAGGAAGCGTTGACGCAATACGTGGCGATGTTGTGTGGAACGCCTGCTGCAGGCTTGCGATGAATGAATTCCTCGAACAGTTTTTGTTGGAATCGCGCGAACTCGTCGATGAGGCGACTCGGGAGTTGCTCGCGCTCGAACGGGCTCCCGAAGAGCGGGATCGGCTCGACGCCGCATTCCGAGCGTTTCACACGTTGAAAGGAGGAGCGGGGATCGTAGATTTCGCCGCGATGGCCCGGACGCTCCATGTCGCGGAAGAAGCCCTTTCCGCCAATCGCAAGGGCGAAGGCTTCATCGCGTCAACGCTCGTCGGCGACTGCTTGATGATGATCGACCAGGTTGTCCGGTGGCTGAACGAAATTCAGGAGACGGGCGAACTGCCGGTCTCGCCGGACGGCGCCGCAGAGGCAGCGATCGCCCAGTTTCAGCGCGATCGTCGACCTGTGCGGACGGACCTACAGATCAACGAGTCCCGGGAGCTGTTCGGGACTGCTCTGACGCCGCTGACCCGCGGCGTGCTCAGCGAGCAGCTTCTCCTGATCGAAGGAAATCATCGTTCAGGACGACGCGGCCGCGTCGTCGCTGCAGGACGCACAGCTGCGAACATCTTGCGCTACCTGTCCCGGGGAGAGGATCTTCAGGAGGTGGAGCGCGCAGTCGCGACATTCCTGGAGAGCGATGACACCGCCGTGTTGGTGGCGGCGATCACTCAATTTCTGGAGGGCAATCCGGCGAGCGCCAGCGCGGCGCCCGCTGAGGTCCGGTCAGAGCGTAGCGTTCGTCATTTGCGTGTCGATTCCGAGCGTGTGGACGCGCTCGTCGCGCTGACCGCCGAATTAATTGTGGCGAAGAACGCCGTCGCGCGGATCGCGAAGTCAGCGGAAGAGAGCGGCAACGCGCTTGCGCAACCGCTGCAAGGGGAACGCGCAAGACTGGATCGTCTGCTTTCGCGGCTGCAAGAGACGGTTTTGAACCTACGCGTCGTTCCGCTTCGGACGGTCTTTCAGCGTTTCCAGCGTATCGTGCGGGAACTAGCAATCGAACTTTCGAAACCGGCTGTTCTGGTGATTGAGGGCGAAGATACGGAGACAGACAGGACGATCGCAGATATGGTGTTCGAGCCATTGCTCCATATCGTACGGAACGCAATGGATCATGGTGTCGAGACCGAGTCGGAGCGTCGGGCAACCGGAAAGCCGGCGATCGCTACGATCACGCTGCGTGCGAGCCGTCACGGCGAAAACGTCGTCATTGAAATCGGTGACGACGGACGAGGGATCGACACGGCGCGGGTGCGCGAAACTGCGCGCTCACGCAACCTTCTCGACAGCGGGGCGCTTGCAGCGGCTGGCGATAAGGATCTGCTCGACTTGATCTTTACGCCAGGCTTTTCCACCAAGGAGACTGTGACGGACCTTTCCGGGCGCGGCGTCGGCACGGATGCGGTCCGGTCCGCCGTGGAGCGCATCGGCGGTCGGGTCGGGGTGGAGAGTCTCCTCGGCCAGGGCGCAACCTTCCGGCTCACCCTGCCCTTCAGCGTGATGGTGACGCGTGTGATGACCGTCGAGGCGTGCGGACAGACCTATGGAATTCCGCTCGACGCGGTCATCGAATCGCTGCGGATTCCGCGATCTCGCCTGCTAACAATCGGCTCGGTCCAGACATTTGTGTTGCGGGACCGCACCGTCCCCTTGATCGATCTAGCCGAGGTGCTCGGAACTCCGCGCAAGCGTCCAAGCAGTTCGGACGTCCTCGCCGTTGTCGCTTCTGTCGCGGGCCAGATCGGCGCTTTGGAAGTCGATAGGCTCGGGGAGCGCATTGACGTGATCTTGAGGCCGGTTGACGGTCTCCTCGCAGGCGCGCCGGGGATCTCAGGCGCGACCCTCACGAACGACGGGCAGGTGCTGCTTGTCCTTGATCTCCAGGAGTTGCTCGGCTAACGATCTCACGAAACTTAGGAGGACTCGGCGCCCAGCGCTTGGTGTCCAGCGTTCCTTTCTTGTGTTCATTCGTTTGAAAAGGAACTTTTCGCACTATTCATCGTTGCGACTTCGGGGGTTTTGGGGAGACGGCCTCATGAAAGTTCTCTTTGTCGATGACAGCAAGCTTGCCCGAATGGCTATGGCCAAGGCGCTGCATGGGGTTCGACCGGAATGGAGTCGCGTGGAGGCTTCGAATGCGCAAGAAGCACTTGAGCAAATTCAGGCCGCGGCGCCCGATATCGCGCTCCTAGACTTCAACATGCCAGGCACGGACGGGCTGGCGCTGGCCGAGAAGATCAGCGCGCTCAGACCCCTGATGCCTTTGGCGATCATTTCAGCCAATTTTCAACAAGAGATCATGGACCGCGCCCGAGCCATCGGCGCGGGATTTCTCGCAAAGCCAGTTACGGCCCAGGCCTTGCGGGATTTCCTTTTGCGGGCGGAACAGCGGGTAGAGGGGGTGTGATTGGCAAAACAGGATGGGCCGCTATCCGAATTGGCGCTCGACGCTCTGACCGAACTGGTCAATCTCGGCGTCAGTCGAGCGGCGGTCAGTCTGCGGCAGATGGTCGGGCGGCAGATCATGCTTTCCGTTCCAAGGGTGGCGCTCGTCGATCGGTTGCACGCCGTTGAAATCCTGCACGGAGGCGACCTCAACAAGCTGGTCGCCGTGCATCAGGTGTTTGAGGGGGACATTACCGGTCGGGTTCTTCTCATCTTCCCGGAGACCAAGAGCCTCGAATTGGTTCGAGCCGTGACGAGCGGAGACTTGCCTCTTGAGGACATCGTCGACCTCGAGCAGGAGGCCCTGGCCGAAACCGGCAACATCATTCTCAACGGCTGTCTCGCGACAATCGCTAACCAGCTCCACCGAACCTTAAAGATTTCGCTGCCGGAAATTCTTTATGGCGACAGCAAGGAACTGTTTTCACTTCCACCTCCACCCGACGCTGGCGAGGCTGTCCTCTTCATATATATCAACTTCGCTGTTCACGAGCGCAATATTCAGGGCTATATCGCACTATTTATGGACTTACCCGCGTTGACCGCCCTCAGGGGACTGCTCGCCGAATACATCGAACGGGCGACGGGTCACGCCGACTCTGACACTGATGCCTGACGCGAGTTGCATTCCACAAGCGATCTTTGACGCGATTGACGCCGGGCTCATTGTTCTGGATCGCGGACGTCGCGTCACGCGCTGGAATGCGTCGTTCGCCGCGATGTGCGGGATCAGCTCAGCCGCCGCATCGGGTCGCACACTCGACGATGTCTTTCCCGGCGCAGAGGCCGAGAGATTGCGTGCGGCGGTCACCGCGGCGATCAACTCGGGGGCGTCAAGCCTCTTAACTCATTCCCTCCATCCCCGACTGTTTCCGCTGAAGACGCGCGCTGGCCGACCTCTGATCCATGACGTAACCGTCAGCGCTTTAGCCGGCGAGCCACAGGGCTGTCTCCTCCAAATTTGTGACGTCACCACCGCCGCCAATCGAGAGCGCGTTCTGCGGGAGCGGCAGAACGCTCGCTACGACGCCGTCGTGGACAGCGCAGCCGACGTTATCCTGACCTTCGATTCGGACGGCATCATTCAACTCGCCAACCCCGCCGCCCGCCGGCAATTCGGATACGGGCCCGGCGAGTTGGTCGGACGGAACATCGATATTCTCTTTGCTCATGGGGAAGATTGGCAAGCCACGCGGTTGGCGATCATGAACGATCGGCCGGTGCGGCAGCCGGTTCCTCTGATCGGCAGACGCAAGGATGGCTCTCCGAGTCGTCTCGAGCTGTCGCTGTCGCGGTGGCAAAGCGATAAGCGGTGGTATGTCACCGCTATTCTTCGGGACATGAACGAACGCTACGCAGCGGAGGAGGCGCGGCGGCTCGCGTCCGAAGCGCTCGCGGAGGCGAATGCCACGCTTGAGCAACGGGTGGACGAAAGGACGGCGCAGCTCATCCAGGCCGAGGAAGCACTGCGACAAAGCGCCAAGATGGAAGCGATCGGACAGCTTACCGGGGGCATCGCTCATGACTTCAACAATCTTCTCCAAGGCATTATCGGCGCCTTGGACCTGATCCGGCGGCGGATAGAATCCGGCCGCATTGTCGACGTCGGGCGTTTTCTGGACGGCGCCATCGCGTCAGCCGAGCGAGCGGCCGCGTTGACCCATCGGTTGCTTGCGTTCTCGCGCCGTCAGCCGGTCGACCCACGGCCGGTCGACATGAATGAGCTGATCGCCTCTGTCGGCGAGCTGCTACGGCGCTCGATCGGCGAGGGGATCGCCATGACCGTTGTGGAGGGGAAGGACTTGTGGCTCGTCCGTTGCGATGGCCACCAACTCGAGAATGCGCTTTTGAACCTTTGCATCAATGCGCGCGACGCCATGCCCGACGGCGGGGCCCTAAGGATTGAGACATCCAACGTCGTCCTCGAACCCAGCCAGAGTTCGGTGTGGCAGTTGCCGCCCGGTCAGTATGTTTCGCTGAGCGTCATTGACAGCGGCGTCGGGATGCTGCCCGAGGTGAAGGCGCGGGCGTTCGATCCGTTCTACACCACCAAACCTATAGGTCAAGGAACGGGACTCGGACTATCGATGATCTACGGTTTTGTCCGCCAGTCCGACGGCTCTGTCCGGATCGAAAGCGAGGTCGGGGAGGGCGCCGCGATCCAGTTGCTGCTGCCGCGCTACGGAGGCCAGGCCGACAACGTGTCCGCAGCGGACACTATCTCAGGCCACGACGTCAAAGGCGGAAACGAGATCGTCCTCGCGGTGGAAGACGATCCTGTGGTCCGCCTTCTCATCGTCGACGTGCTCAGCGATCTCGGCTACCAGACGCTTGAAGCGGCCGATGGGCCGAGCGCGCTTCGTATCCTGCTGTCTCCCCAGCGGATCGACCTCCTGGTGACAGATATTGGATTGCCAGGACTCAACGGTCGGCAATTGGCGGACGCCGCCAGAGAACAGCGCCCCTCGTTGAAGGTCCTCTTCATGACCGGGTACGCGGAGAGCGCCGCCAGCAAGTCGTTCTTGGCCCCGGGAATGGCGATTGTCCCCAAGCCCGTCACGATGGAGATTCTCGCGTCGAAAATCCGCGAGATGATCGAGACCCAAGCGGGGCCGACCGGGTGAAGGAGCACGCTCAACGGCGAGGGCGAAACCGCGGCCGCCAACCAGGCTCCTTCCGCGCGCAATGTAACTTAACAGTTGCGCCGGACCGAATATAGGCCGCGCTCAGGTGCATGAATTGGAGCAGACGTCGCCTTGGCGGGGTGTCAAAGCGGAGGGCCTAGCGCGAGCGACCGACTGCAAGAGGGCAGGGATCGGCGCGTGTCACGCCGATCCCTAATGCCATGATTTTCTGAGAGAAATTGGAGCGGGCGAAGGGATTCGAACCCTCGACCCCAACCTTGGCAAGGTTGTGCTCTACCCCTGAGCTACACCCGCATCCGTGCGACAGGCGAGCCGGCCGCGGAGGGGCTTATCGCCTAGCTCGGAGCCGATTGCAACACCTTGTTTTCGCCTTCATGACACGACTATTGGGACATTACTGAGGACGCGGGTGGCGCACGGGACGCGTTTGGGGCGGTCGAGCTGTCGGTTGGCCTGCGTCCTCGGGAGCGCCCGAGCGAGGTTTCGCATGAACGAAGTGTTCAAGCCGGAGGTAGCCGAGCGCCCGGCGCCGGTCTTGCCTCCGGGGCCGGGCCAGCCGGCGCCCGAAGCCGCCCCGAAGGCCCCCGATCCAAAAAGGCCCGCGAAGCGCCGGCGCAGCCTCCTCACTCGCCTCGCCGTCGTCGTCGCGCTCGCCGCTGCGGCCGTGTTTGCGTACCAGAAGTTCGAAACGGGTGAGAAGTCACCCAACGAAGGGGTCAACCAGGGCCGCTCCGGACCGCCGGCGCAGATGGTGCGCGTCGCTCCGATCCTCACAGGCGACATGCCGATCACCCTCGATGCTCTTGGAACGGTGACGCCATTTGAGACCGTCACGATCCGCACCCAAATCGCCGGAAAACTGATGGATCTCGGCTTTACCGAGGGCCAGATGGTCAAGAAGGGCGACTTCCTCGCCCAGATCGACCCGCGACCCTACCAGGCGGCGCTCGCCCAGGCTCAAGGTCAGCTCGCCAAAGATCAGGCGCTCTTGGCGCAGGCCGAAAGCGACCTCGAACGTTATGAGGCGTTGAGCAAGCAGGATTCAATCTCCAAACAGCAGGTGGCCGACCAGCAGGCGCTGGTTGCGCAGGACAAGGCTGCGATCCAGACGGACCAGGCGGCGGTTCAGACCGCCCAGCTTAACCTCGCCTATACGCATATCGTGTCGCCGATCGACGGACGCGTCGGCATCCGGACGGAGGACCCGGGCAATTATCTGCAACCGTCGGACGCAACGGGCATCGTGGTTGTTACCCAGCTCGACCCGATCAGCGTTATCTTCTCGACGGCGGAGGATAATCTGCCGCGCATCGCCGAACGGCTCAATTCCGGCGCGACCATACCTGTGACCGCCTTCAACCGCGCCAACGTTGAAGAGCTCGCCGAGGGGACGCTGACCACCTACGACAGCCAGGTCGACATCAGCACCGGGACGATCAAGATGCGAGCCGCCTTTGCAAATCCGAAAGGCGCGCTTTTCCCGCAGCAGTTCGTCAACGTCCGCCTGCTGATCGACACGCTCAAGGGCGTCGCTCTCGCCCCCAACGCGGCGGTTCAGATCGGACCGACCGGCAGTTTTGTTTATCTTCTCAACGCCGACGGCACGGTCTCGAAACGCGACGTCGGCACGGGTCCGTCGAACAGCAAGTCCACCACCATTACATCAGGCCTCGCTGCGGGCGACAAGGTTGTGATCGACGGAGTTGATCGCCTGCGGGACGGCGCCAAGGTGACCGTCGCCGACGAAGCGGCGGCCGCCCCCGCCAGACAAGACAAATCGGCGACGGCCGGAAAGGCCGACGGCTCACCTGAGGCTTGCGCCGCGTCCCTTTCGCCGGAGGCGAAGGCGATCTACGCCGCCGCCGCCCCCGGATTTACGTCCGCATCCGACCCTCGCGCCTTCGTCAGGGGCAAGGTTCAAGACCTCGTTAAGGCGGGGACGGTTCAGCAGGCCGACGCGCGCGCAAGCGCGTTGGCGGCCCGGGATTGTCTGGCGATGCTTCCCGCCGCCGACGGGACCGCGAGTCCGCCGGCGAAGGGCGCGCAACCTTCCCGCGTCGGAGCGCCCGCTGCTCAAGGCGCGGCGCAGTGAGCGCGGCCCAAAAAGCGAGCCTTCTGTGAACCCGTCTCGCCTCTTTATCGACAGGCCGGTCGCCACCAGCCTGATCATGATCGCCATCCTGCTTGTCGGGCTCGCGGGCTATCGCTTCCTGCCGCTGTCCGCGCTGCCCGAGGTCGATTATCCGACGATCCAGGTCCAGACCTTCTACCCCGGCGCAAGCCCGGAGGTGATGACCTCGGCGGTGACGGCGCCGCTCGAGCGCCAGTTCGGCCAGATGGCGAGCCTGAACCAGATGATGTCGGCGAGTTCGGCAGGCTCGTCGGTCATCACGTTGCGCTTCGGCCTTGAGATCGGTCTCGACATCGCCGAGCAGGAGGTTCAAGCGGCGATCAACGCCGCGGGAAACCTCCTGCCATCGGATCTTCCGGCGCCCCCGATCTATTCCAAGGTGAACCCTGCCGACGCGCCGATTCTCACCCTTGGAGTCGCGTCCTCGACGATGAAGCTCACCGACATTGAGGACATCATCGAGGGCCGCATCGTGCCCAAGCTTTCGCAGCTGCCGGGCGTCGGCCTTGTCACTATCTCGGGCGGTCAGCGACCCGCGGTGCGCATCCACGCCAATCCGCTTGCGCTTGCCGCCTACGGCGTCAATCTCGACGACCTGCGCACGACCATCGCCAACCTCAACGTCAACACGCCGAAAGGCGGCTTCGACGGGCCGACGCAATCCTCGACCATCAACGCCAACGATCAGATCCGGGACCCCAAGGACTATCTGAAGTCAGTCGTCGCCTATCGCAACAATGCGCCGATCTATCTGTCCGACGTGGCGACTGTGGAGATCGGGCCAGAGAACAGCCGGCTTGCGGCCTGGATGAACGAGACGCCGGCGCTGATTGTGAATATCCAGCGCCAGCCAGGCGCGAACGTCATTCAGGTCGCGGACAGCGTCAAGGCGCT
Source organism: uncultured Alphaproteobacteria bacterium (assembly GCA_963748545.1). Lineage (GTDB taxonomy): Bacteria > Pseudomonadota > Alphaproteobacteria > Rhizobiales > Beijerinckiaceae > Roseiarcus. The sequence goes on along the minus strand of CAVVJO010000047.1, from coordinate 2,526 downwards.
CCTGCCGACGCTGAACGCAAGCCTGCCTGCGGGGATCACGCTGAAGCCGCTGACGGACCGCACGACGACCATCCGGGCCTCGGTTAAAGACGTCGAGTTCGAGCTTGCGCTTGCGGTGGGTCTCGTCGTGATGGTGATCTTCCTCTTCCTGCGCAACGTTCCCGCCACGATTATTCCAAGTCTATCCGTGCCGCTGTCGCTCGTCGGCGCGCTCGCGATCATGTACGCGTTCAATTTCAGCCTCGACAACCTGTCGCTGATGGCGCTGACCGTCGCGACCGGCTTCGTCGTCGACGACGCGATCGTGGTGATCGAGAACATCGCCCGGTATCTGGAGTCGGGCGACACTCCCTATGATGCAGCGGTGAAGGGCTCGGCGCAGATCGGCTTCACCATCATCTCGCTGACCGTGTCGCTGCTGGCGGTGTTGATCCCGCTGCTCTTCATGGGGGATGTGGTGGGGCGGCTCTTCCATGAGTTCGCGATTACCCTGGCCGCGACCATCGTCATCTCCGCCTTCGTGTCGCTGACGCTTGTGCCGATGCTCTGCGCAAAGCTTCTTAGGCCCACGGGCGGGCACGAGGCGAGCGGCGGCCGGTTGTTCCAGGCGCTGACCCGCTTCTATGCCTGGAGCTTGCGGATCGTGCTCAACCATCAGGGGATCACGCTGCTTCTCGCGCTCGGCACGTTCCTTTTGACCGGCTATCTCTATGTGACCATCCCGAAAGGGTTCTTTCCCATTCAGGACACAGGCGTCATTCAGGGCGTGACGCAGTCGTCTGAGGACATCTCCTTCGACCGGATGGCGGAGCAGCAGCAGGCGCTCGTCAAGGCGGTCCTCAGCGATCCGGACGTCGAGAGCCTATCGTCTTTCATCGGCGTCGATGGAACCAACGTGACGCTAAACTCCGGCCGTCTCCTGATCAATCTCAAGCCTCAGGACGAGCGCAAGGCCACGGTGAGCGAGATTATCCGCCGTCTCCAGCAGGAGACGGCCGGCGTATCCGGGATTGCGCTGTTCATGCAGCCGGTGCAGGACCTCTCGATCGACACGGCAGTCAGTGCGACCCAGTATCAGTTCACGCTGGAAAACCAGGACCTTGCGCTGTTGCAGGAATGGACGCCGAAGATCCTGCAGCGCCTCGCCAAAGTCCCCTCGATCGTCGACGTGGCGAGCGACCTGCAACCAAACGGACGGTCGGTGCTCGTCGACCTCGACCGCGGCAACGCGGCGCGCTTCGGCATTACGCCAGCGATCGTCGACAATGCGCTCTATGACGCCTACGGTCAGCGCATCATCTCGACCATCTTCACCCAGAGCAACCAGTACCGGGTCATTCTCGATATCGATCCGAGGATGGCGCGCTCGCTCGAATTACTTAACAACCTCTATCTGCCGTCGTCCGCCTCGACCTCGGGCCAGACGCCGCTGAATTCCGTCGCCAACATCACCGTCAAGCCATCGCCGCTTCAGATATCGCACCTGAAACAGTTTCCAGTGACGACCATCTCGTTCAACCTTGCGCCCGGCGCCTCGCTCGGCGCGGCGGTTGATCAGATCAACACGGCGCTGGTCGAGATCGGCGTGCCGCCCAGCTTCGCGGTCAGCTATCAGGGCGCGGCGCAGGCGTTCCAGGCGGCGCTGTCGAACGAGGTGTTTCTGCTCGCGGCCGCAATCGCGGCGATGTATATTGTGCTTGGCGTCCTCTATGAGAGCTTCATCCACCCGATCACGATCCTGACTACCCTGCCGTCGGCGGGCATCGGCGCATTGCTGACGCTCGAGGTCGCCGGCGCAGGGCTCGACATCATCGGCGTGATCGGCATCGTTCTCTTGATTGGCATCGTTAAGAAGAACGCGATCATGATGATCGACTTCGCCCTCGATGCGCAACGCAATCAGGGTCTGCCGGCGCGCGAGGCGATCTATCAAGCCTGCCTTCTCCGCTTGAGGCCGATCCTGATGACCACGGTCGCGGCGATCTTCGGCGCCCTTCGCTCATGCTCGGCATGGGCGTGGGCTCGGAGCTTCGCCGCCCGCTCGGGCTGGCGATCGTCGGCGGCCTCGCCTTCAGCCAGGTGCTGACGCTCTACACGACGCCCGGTCATCTATCTCTTCTTCGAGCGGCTCGGCGAGCGCTTCGGGCATGGGCGCCGCCGGACTCGGCGCTCGCGGCGGAAGCGCCGTGAACAACCGCTTCTCCGAGATCTTCATTCGCCGGCCGGTGGCGACGATTCTGCTGACGATCGGGATCATCGTCGCGGGGCTGCTCGGCTATTCGCAACTGCCGGTCTCCCCGCTGCCGCAGGTCGACTTTCCGATCGTCTCGGTTCAGGCCAACATGCCCGGGCGCGAGTCCCGACACCATGGCGACCTCGGTCGCGGCGCCGCTCGAGCGGCATCTCGGCCAGATCGCCGACGTCAACGAGATGACGTCGCAGAGCACGCTGGGCTCGACCCGCATCACCCTGCAGTTCGGTCTCGACCGCAACATCGACGGCGCCGCGCGCGACGTTCAGGCGGCC
>CAVVJO010000046.1:0-6063 GCA_963748545.1 uncultured Alphaproteobacteria bacterium | reverse complement strand
CAGCGACAAGCGCAGGCGGGCCTCGAACTTGTTCTCGGCGGCCGCCGCGACCCGAATTTCGGGCCGGTGCTGTTGGTTGGCCTCGGCGGCGTTTGGGTCGAGGCGCTTGCCGACGTCGCCGTCCGATTGGCGCCCGTCAGCGAGTCCGAAGCCGCTTCGATGCTGGGCGAACTGAGAGGTCGGTCGCTGCTGATGGGCGGCCGGGGTCGCCTGCTTGTCGATGTCGCCGCGCTCGCCCGGCTGATCGCCGAGTTGTCCCAATGGATCGCTGGCGCCTCCTGGCTCGAGGAATTGGATCTCAATCCGCTCATCGCCAATGCCGACGGCTTCGTCATCGTCGACGCGCGGATGCGCGCCTCCGTCTCCGCCGTCCCGGGCGTCTAACCGAATCCCGGCTTCCACCCACAAAGGAAACCCAGCATGAATACCGCCGTTACGAATATCGCCAAGGCCGCCAGGCAGACGCCGGAAGACGCTCAGGCGGAGATCGCAGCTCTGGTCGATCGCGCGCGCCAGGCTCAACGGGCCATCGAAAACTACACCCAGGCGGAAGCCGACGCGCTTGTGACCGCCGTCGGCTGGCACGTCTACAAGAACCGTGAGGCCCTTGCGCGCCTTGCAGTCGACGAGGGCGGGTTCGGGCGCTACGCCGATAAGGTCGCGAAATTCGAAAATCGCGTGATGGGCACCCTCGCCGACATGGCCGGGATCAAGACCTGCGGCGTCGTCGAGGAGATCCCGGAAAAGGGCCTGGTCAAGATCGCCAAGCCGGTCGGCGTGGTCGCCGCGCTGATCCCCACGACCGGGCCGGACGCGACGCCGCCCGTGAAGGCGCTTGGCGCTCTGAAAGCCCGCAACGCCATCATCGTATCTCCCCATCCCCGCACCAGGCGGACATCGATCGCAGTGGTCGAAGCCATGCGCCAGGGCTGCCGCGACGTCGGCGCGCCCGAGGACCTGATTCAGGTGATCGAGCAGCCGTCCATCGGCAAGACCGAGACGCTGATGCGACTGGCCGATCTCGTCGTCGCCACCGGCGGGGCGGGCATGGTCAAGGCCGCCTACAGCTCCGGCAGCCCGGCTTACGGCGTAGGCGTCGGCAATTCGGTCCACGTTGTCGACGAAACCGCCGATCTCGACGATGCCGCGTTGATGATTTCGCGGGCGAAGACGTTCGACTACGCGACCTCTTGCCTCGCCGACAATTCGGTGGTCGCCGAGGCTCGCATCCATGATGCGCTGCTGGCGAAACTGATCGCGGCCGGCGGCCATCTTTGCACGCCAGAAGAGAAGGAGCGGCTGCGCGCGGCGATGTGGCCGGACGGCGGGCACATTCCAACCATCGACGTCGTGGCGCGACCCGCCTCCCGCCTGGCTGAACTTGCCGGCTTCTCGCTCCCAGAGGACCGCAGCTTCCTCATCGTCGAGGAAGACGGAGTCGGCGAGGAGCATCCCTTCTCGGGCGAGAAGCTTTCGGTGGTGCTTGCGCTCTATCGCTACGGCGGCGGGATCGACGGCGCGATCGATCTGGTCAACCGCATCACCGGCTATCAGGGTCTCGGACACACCTGTGGCATCCACACGACCAACGACGCCCATGTCGAGGCCCTGGCCATGCGCACCAAGACAGCCAGGGTGCTCGTCAACCAGAATTTGAACGAGGGCGCCGGCAGCCTGCGCAACGGCATGCCTTACACGCTCTCGCTCGCCTGCGGCACGTGGGGCGGCAACATCACGACGGAGAACGTCAACGCCCGACACTTCGTTAACCTGACCTGGGTTTCGCGCCCGCTCGCGCCGCGCGCCGTTACCCCGGAGGGGATTTTCGGGGGGCACTGGGCAAAGCACGGCCAGTAGCGGCGCCGACGATGGGCAGGGTCTTGATTGTCGGCGGCGTCGCCGCCGGCATGAAAGCGGCCGCCACTGCGCGGCGCCGCAATCCGGATCTCGACATCCTCGTCTTTCAGGACGAGGCCGAGGTGTCCTATTCCGCCTGCGGCTTGCCGTATTCGCTTTCGGATCCGACGACGATCCCGCGGGCGGCGCTGATCGCGCGCAGCGTCGAACGGTTCCGCGCCGACGGGATCGATGTCAGGGTCCGTCATCGGGTGGAGCTTATCGACCTCGCCGCATGTCGCGCCCGCGTCCGCTCGCTCGACTCGAAAGCCGTTTCGCTCGAGCCTTTCGATCAGATCCTGTTCGCCACCGGCGCGCAGGCGATCGCGCCGCAATTTCCGGTGGCGGAGCACGGGCCTCCGGTGTTTCCGCTGCGCTCGCTCGACCAGGCGGACCGGGTTCGGGCTCATTTGAGACCTGCGGGCAGCGCGGTCGTCATAGGCGGAGGCTATATCGGCCTTGAGATGGTGGAGGCGCTCCAGCTGCAAGGGATGGCGATCGTCCTCGTTGAATTCGGCGCCCCGCCTTCTGCCGTCGTTTGATCCCTGGATCGGCGACGCTGTCGCCGCGCATCTCGCCTCTCGCGGCGTTACGATCCACCTCGGCGCCTCGGTCGCGGCCGTGGTCCCCGGCGGACTCACAATCGCTGATGGTCGGTTTGTCGCAGCCGACCTTGCGCTGGCGGCGATTGGCGTGCGTCCATGTACCGAACTGGCCGCCGCGGCTGGCGTTAAGATCGGCGTGACCGGCGCGATTGCGGTCGACGACGGCATGCGTACGAATATCGAAGGGGTTTTCGCTGCGGGCGACTGCGCGGAGGCCCGTCATGTCGTTTCGGGAAAGGCCGTCTGGTATCCGCTCGGCGACATCGCAAACCGGCAGGGGCGGGTCGCTGGCCAAAATCTGGCTGGCGGCCGCGCCAGCTTTCCGGGCGTTCTCGGCACCGCGATCTTCAAAGTCTTCGATCTGGCGGTGGCGCGCACCGGACTCTCGCTCGAAGAGGCCCGGCAAAGCGGCTTCGATCCCGTCGCCGTGCGGACGAAGGCGCCAAGCAGGGCCCGCTACATGCCGAACTCGCGAAGCATCGAGGCCGTGGTGGTCGCCGACCGCCGGACCGGAAGGCTGCTCGGCGCGCAAGCGATCGGGTCCGACGCCGTCGATAAATGCATCGACGTTCTGGCGACGGCGATCTGGGCGGGACTCGCAGCGGACGACCTCGCCGAACTCGATCTGGCCTACGCTCCGCCGTTCTCGCCGGTGTTTGCGGCCGCACAAGTGCTCGGGGAGCTGGCGCGCAAACACTGCCAGCCGTCTCCTGAGTCCCGGCGATCAACAAGCAGAAATGGAATTTTCGACGACGGTCGCCTGCAACGCCAACTGACAAAGTCGTCAGGACCAAAATCTTGAGAGGCTTTCAACGTGCATAGAAGATCTTTCCTGGCGTCGGCCTGCGCGTTCGCCACGGCGGCCGCGATGCATCAAGCCAAAGCCGCCGAACTGCCGAAAGCGATTCGGATCGGCTACCAGAAGCAAAGCGCGCTGCTTGTGGTCAGAGCTCAAGGGGCGCTGGAGCGGCGCTTCGAAACGGCCGGCGTCGCGGTCAAATGGGCCGAATTTCAATACGGGCCGCCTCTGCTCGAAGCGATGAGCGCCGGAGCGATCGACTATGGCTATACTGGCGATGCGCCTCCGATTTTCGCACAAGCGGGCAATGCGAACATTCTTTACGCAGCCGCGATACCCGCGCGGGGATACGGGCAGGCGATCATCGTGCCTGCGGGTTCGGCGATCAAGACTCTCGCCGATCTGAAAGGAAGGAAAGTCGGAGTCGCGAGAGGCTCCAGCACTCACAATCTTCTCCTTGCGGCCTTGGAGAGCCAGAAGATCGAATGGGAGGAAATCACGCCCCTCTATCTTGCTCCGGCCGATGCGGCGACGGCGTTTTCGCGTGGATCGATTGACGCTTGGTCGATCTGGGATCCGTATTTTGCCGCTGCCGAAATCAAGCAGGGCGCGCGAGCTCTGCCCGTCGATCCGGCCGCGTGCGCGCAAAATTGGTTCTTCATGGTCAATCGCGATTTCGCGACCAATTGGCCGGACGCCGTCGCCATCATCAACGATGAAGTCGGAAAAACATCGCGATGGTCGGCTGAGCATCGCGACGAACTCGCCGCGCTCTATTCTCAGGCAAGCGGCGTGGAACTGGCCGTGCAGAAGAAGGCAGTGGACCGCGCCGAGTTTGCCTTTGGGCCGGTCAACGATCTTATAACTTCGCAACAGCAAGCAGTGGCCGACCGGTTTCAGCGCGCGGGTTTGATCCCCGCGCGCATCATCGTGCGAGACATCGTCTGGCCATGGAAATCGGCCGGTTGAAAGGAATCGAGCCCGTTATGGTCGATGCGAGCTCCGGGCGGCTTGGGTCAACGGCCGCGGCGAAAGGGAGCCGGCGGGGCCCGCCGTGGCGTCCCCTGTCGGCGCGCGGGCTTGATTGGGCGTTGCCGCTTGGCTTGCTCGCAATCTGGCAAGGCGCGTCGTCCTTCGGATGGATCGGCGACACGTTTCTTCCATCGCCGCTCGCCGTCGTCAGAGCGGCGGCGCGCCTGACGATGTCCGGCGAACTGGCTGCGAACGTCTGGATCAGTTTTCTGCGGGCGACGGGAGGATTTGTCGTGGGCGGTGGAATCGGTTTCGCGCTCGGCCTTGCCAACGGACTCTCGCCCCTGTCCTTCGGCCTGACGGATTCGACGTTGCAGATGGTGCGCAACATTCCCCATCTCGCGCTGATCCCGTTGGTGATCGTCTGGTTCGGGATCGAGGAGGAAGCTAAGTTGTTCCTGGTCGCGTTTGGCGTGTTCTTTCCCATCTACATCAACACGCTGCACGGAGTGCGCAGCGTCGATCCGCACCTCGTTGAGATGGCCCGAAGCTATGGCTTCGGTCGATGGCGCCTTTTTCGCCGGGTTATTCTGCCCGGGGCCATGCCTTCCATATTGGTTGGGGTGCGCTTCGCCCTCGGCGTGATGTGGCTGACCCTGGTGGTCGCGGAGACGATCGCGGCTCAGTCGGGCGTCGGGTACATGGCGATGCAGGCCCGTGAGTTCATGCAAACAGATGTCGTCGTGCTGTCGATCCTGATTTATGCATTGCTAGGCAAGGCGGCAGATAGCGCGGCTCGGACCCTGGAGCGCCGATGCTTGGCCTGGCATCCCGCTTTCCAGTCAAAAGCGTAAGCCAGGAATGGAGCCAGCGTTTCACGCGCCCGAGGCTGCTGCGGCTTCCGCGCGTGCTCTTGCGCCCGGTGTCGCCGTAAAGGCGCGCGGCGTCCGCAAGGCCTACGGCGGCAAGGTCGTCCTCGACGCGCTCGACATGGACATCCCGGCAGGACAATTCGTTGCGGTTGTGGGGCGCAGCGGCTGCGGAAAGAGCACGCTGCTGCGAATGATTGCGGGGCTGGAGACGGTCGACGCCGGAATCATCACGCTGGGTCACGACGGCGCGAATCCGCGTGATTGCGCCCGCATGATGTTCCAGGAGCCGCGCCTCCTGCCGTGGGCGAACGTCCTTGCGAATGTCGCCGTAGGCGCGGCCGAGGATTCCGATTTGCGCTCAGCGCGCCGGGCCGACCTGGACGCCTTGAAACGCGTCGGCCTTGCGCGCCGGGCCGCCGATTGGCCATCCGCGCTCTCGGGGGGCGAAAAGCAAAGAGTGGCTCTAGCCAGGGCGCTGCTCAGCAAGCCAAGACTGCTCGCGTTGGATGAACCGCTTGGCGCGCTCGATGCGTTGACGCGAATCGAGATGCAGCGGTTGGTGGAAGAGGTCTGGCAGAGAACACGCTTCACGGCGGTCCTGGTCACCCACGACGTCGCCGAGGCGGTCGCGTTGGCCGACCGTATCCTGCTGATTGAGCATGGGGTCGTGGCGATGGATGTCGCCGTCGACCTGCCCCGCCCGCGTCGCCGCGGTTGGCCGGAGGCGGCGTCCCTGGAAGATGCAATCCTCTCGCGCCTACTCCGCTGACAGCGGATCCGGCGGTCGTCGGCCAACCTCGATCTTTATTTAAACATATTCTCCAGTCTTAGAATATAGAGTATGCAATACTTCAATGATTTTTACGGACGACAAGACGTGAAGCACAGTGGTCAAGGGAGGGCCCTGACCATCTTGGCG
>CAVVJO010000045.1:0-10242 GCA_963748545.1 uncultured Alphaproteobacteria bacterium | reverse complement strand
CCTGACGGCGCTTCTGAAGGAAGTGCAGGGGCTCGCCTGGGGCGCTTATGACCCGTCGGAGCTGACAGAGGCGGCGCGGCGCGCGAGCCCGGCGCGGCACGTTCTGCTCCTGCTCGGCGCCGGGATATTGACGGGAGCAGGGCAGTGGCTGCTGACCCGACTTTCGAGCGGCAACGGGATCGACATCACCGCGGCGATCTGGTTCCAGGCCGGGCGAATGCCCACCCTTCGGACCCTCGGCAGCGCAGTCCTTTCGATCGTCATCGTCGGCATGGGGGCCGCGCTAGGGCGCGAAGGCGCGCCGAAACAGACGGGCGCAGTCTTCGGAAATCTGACGTCGAGCTGGCAAGGGCTCTCCGACGAACAGCGCCGTCTCCTGGTGGCGATCGGCTCAGGGGCGGGAATGGCCGCCGTCTACAGCGTGCCGCTCGGCGGCGCCCTGTTCGCCCTTGAGGTCCTGCGCGGGAGGCTGGCGCTGCGGTTGGTCCTGCCGGCGCTCGTCGCCTCGACCATCGCAACCGCTCTTGCCATGGCGATCATCCCCAACGCCCCTGTCTACGCGATTCCCCCGGCCGACCTGACCTGGCGGGTTTATATCTGGGCTTTGATGGTGTCGCCGATCATCGGCCTCTGGTCGGTCGGGTTCGTCCGGGCGATCGCCTGGGCCGACCGCATCCGTCCGACCCGCTGGCTCCGTATTGTCGTTCCCCCTGTGGTTTTTCTTGGCCTCGGGCTCGTTTCGATCCCGTTCCCCGAGACGCTCGGCAACGGACAGAACCTTGCGGAGACGCTGTTCGTTGGCGCCCTGTCGCCGCTTGCCCTCATCCTCTTGGCGCTGCTCCGACCCCTCTGCACCGTCGCGTGTTTTGCAAGCGGCGCACCCGGTGGGCTCTTTACGCCGTCGCTCGCCACAGGCGCGCTGGCGGGCGCCGCGCTCGGCGCGCTCGCGCATGCGTTCGTCCCGGAGACGCAGGTCGGCGTGTTCGCGCTCCTTGGGGCCGGAGCGATGCTTTCCGCAACGACTCAGGGCCCGATCTCGTCCCTCGTCCTGATGATAGAATTGACAGGGCAGGCGCGCGCATTCGCCTTGCCGATGCTGATCGCAATCGCCGGAGCGACGCTGACGGCGCGCAACATCGAACTGCGCTCCATCTATGAAGCCCGCCTCACCGACGCTGAAGTCGCCGAGCGCGCCCGCGCAAGGGGCCTCGCCGTGTCGCCGTCGACGACTTCGGAGACGCCGCTCGAATGAGTCCCTTCAGCGGGCAAAATCGCATTCTTGGCCCGTCGCCGTCGCCGCAATCGAGGGGGTGGCATGTTAGTGCTTGCCGCCGGACGGGGTTTCGCGCGAAAATGCCGTCTCACGGGAGCGCTCGACTCCCATTAGGAGCATCGGAACATGAGCAAGCGGTTTTTCGGCGATATCGGACCTGTCAAATTCGAGGGGCCGAAGAGCGAAAATCCTCTGGCCTTCCGGCATTATGATCCGAACCGGGTCGTGCTCGGCAAGACGATGGCCGAGCACCTTCGCCCGGCCGTCTGCTACTGGCATAATTTCGGCTGGCTCGGCTCCGACATGTTCGGCGCCTCGACCTTCGAGCGGCCCTGGAACAACGACGACATGGAGGGCGCACGGCTGAAGGCGGACATCGCCTTCGAGATGTTCTCGGCCCTCGGCTTCCCGTTCTTCACCTTCCACGACAAGGACGTCGTCCCGGAGGGCGCGAATTTCGCCGAATTCGGCCGCAACCTCGCGGAGATCACCGATCGCTTCGCAGAAAAGATGCTGGCGACCGGCGTCAAGCTCCTTTGGGGCACCGCCAACCTTTTCAGCCATCCGCGCTACATGTCGGGGGCGGCGACCAATCCGGATCCGGACGTGTTCGCCTACGCCGCGGCGCAGGTGAAGAACGCGATGGACGCGACCCACAAGCTGCATGGCGCAAACTACGTCCTGTGGGGCGGACGCGAGGGCTATGAGACGCTGCTCAACACCGACCTGAAGCGCGAGCTCGAGCAGCTCGGCCGCTTCCTGTCGATGGTCGTCGACTACAAGCACAAGATCGGCTTCAAGGGCGTGCTGCTGGTCGAGCCGAAGCCGCAGGAGCCGACCAAGCACCAGTACGACTTCGACGTCGCGACCGTCGCCGGTTTCCTGCGCAAGTTCGGCCTCGAGAACGAGGTGAAGCTCAACATCGAGGTCGGCCACGCGGTGCTGGCGCACCATTCGTTCGAGCACGAGGTCGGGCTCGCCGCCGCGCTGGGCCTGCTCGGCTCGGTCGACGCCAACCGCAATGACTACCAGTCGGGCTGGGACACCGACCAGTTCCCCAACAATGCGGCCGAGCTCGTCCCGGCGATGTACTTCATCTTGAAGAACGGCGGCATTGCGCCGGGCGGCTTCAATTTCGACTCGAAGGTGCGCCGTCAGTCGATCGATCCGGCTGATTTGCTTCTCGGCCACATCGGCGGCATCGACGCCTGCGCCGAGGCGCTCGTCTCCGCCGCGGCGATGATCGAACACGGCAAGTTCGACGCCCTTCGCGAGGAACGCTACGCCGGCTGGAACTCCCCGGCGGCCCAGGCGATGCTGAAGCCCGCCGCGACCCTCGAAGCGATCGCCAAGCGCGTGGCGGACGAAAAGATCGATCCCAAGCCCCGCTCAGGCCGGCAGGAGTTCTACGAGAACGTGGTCAACCGCTACACCTGAGATTAGGAGGCGCCGCCGGGAGAGCCTGGCTCAGGCGCGCCCGGCGGCGCACGTCCCGCTGACCGACATGGACCCGAGAAGGGAGCAGCAGTGCGAGCCAAGTCGACGGCTCGGGCGCGCCGTCGATTGAAGCAACAATGACCGGCGGCTTCCGCCCCGCGCCGACGCGATCGCGCATGCGCGCCGCGGGCGGGCGTGAGGCCGGCAGCGTTGGAGGAAGCACGCCGGGCGGCCCACATGAGCCGACGTCCGGGCTCTGATGTTCGCGCGCAGTCAGCGCGAGCAAAGCCTCAGGACGACGGCGCTCTACCCAGGAATTCTTACGATCTGACCGGCGTGCTTCTCCAGCGTCGGAAGCGTTTCCCGGGCGAATCCGAGGATGGGCGGGTTGTCGCCGTATTCGATGTAGCTTCTGAACAGCGGGATGGCGTCCATATGGGCCTGCTGTTGAAAGTGAACGTAAAGCCGGTCGAAGTCCGGGCCGTTGGCGCCCTGGAGGCGGGTCAGCATCGCCTGACCGCGTTGGTCGAGCGCGGGCGGCGTCGCGGGTAGCCCCGCCGCCTGTTCGGCCGCCGCCATCTTCTCAGCCGCGGCGGTGTGGTCGCGGATCATCTCCTCGGCGAACATGCGCACGTCGTCCCGCGTCGTGCGCTGCTCCGCGAGCTGGCTCGATTGGATCTCGAACGTGTTGGAGGCGCCGGCGTCAGTGAGGAACGCTTGCGTGCTCTCCTTTTGCGCGGCAGCGGGCTGAACGCCGCACAAAGAGACGGCGAAGAGGGCCACAGCGGCGGCGAAGGATGGGTTGAGCATGGTCATGGGGCAGCGCGCCTTTCGTCGAATCGGACGCCAATAAACTCCGCTCGACGCGCGGTGTTCCCTTCCGGGCCGTAGGCAATACGCAGTGGGCAATAGGCGCCGGGCGGTAAAGGACGGGCTGCTGGCGATAGCCAGCAGCGGGACTCTGGGCTTTAATGAGGGCATTCCACAAAGGGGAGCCCGCCATGAAGACCCGCGCCGCACTCGCCGTCGCCGCCGGAAAGCCGCTCGAAGTCACCGAGGTCGATCTCGACGGTCCGCGCGAGGGCGAGGTGCTGATCGAAGTGAAGGCGACCGGCATCTGCCACACCGACGAGTTCACCCTCTCGGGCGCTGACCCCGAGGGGCTGTTTCCCTCGATCCTCGGCCACGAGGGCGCGGGGATCGTCGTCGACGTCGGCGCGGGCGTGACAACTCTCCGCAAGGGCGACCACGTCATTCCGCTCTATACGCCGGAATGCCGCCAGTGCCCCTCGTGCCTGTCGCGCAAGACCAACCTCTGCACAGCGATCCGCACGACTCAGGGGCAGGGCCTGATGCCCGACGGCACGTCGCGCTTCTCGTGCAACGGCGAAAAAGTCTTCCATTATATGGGCTGCTCGACCTTCTCGAACTTCACCGTTCTGCCCGAGATCGCAGTCGCCAAGGTCAATCCCGACGCGCCCTTCGACACGATCTGCTACATCGGCTGCGGCGTCACGACCGGGATCGGCGCGGTCATCAACACCGCCAAGGTCGAGCAGGGCGCGACGGCGATCGTGTTCGGCCTCGGTGGAATCGGCCTCAACGTGATCCAGGGCCTGCGCCTCGCCGGCGCCGACATGATCATCGGCGTCGATCTCAATGACGCGAAGAAACCGTGGGGCGAGCGCTTCGGCATGACGCATTTCGTCAACCCGAATGAGGTCGGCGGCGACCTCGTGCCCTATCTCGTCAACCTGACCAAACGCGGCGCCGACCAGATCGGCGGGGCCGATTACACCTTCGACTGCACGGGCAACACAACGGTCATGCGCCAGGCGCTGGAGGCCTCGCATCGCGGCTGGGGACAGTCGATCGTGATTGGCGTCGCCGGCGCCGGCAAGGAGATTTCCACCCGGCCGTTCCAGCTTGTCACCGGCCGCGTCTGGAAGGGGACAGCGTTCGGCGGCGCGCGCGGTCGCACCGACGTGCCGAAGATCGTCGACTGGTATCTCGCCGGGAAGATCGAGATCGACCCGATGATCACCGCGAAGCTGACGCTCGACGAGATCAACAAGGGCTTTGACCTCATGCATGCAGGCGAGGGGATCCGCAGCGTCGTGGTCTACTAGAGAGGGGCCTGGAGGTCGCTTCTGAATGCAAGGGCGTGTTCCTGTCACCGAGCCGGCCCTTTCGGGTCCCTATCGGGAGTACATCGCCTGCCTGAACAAGCAGGATTGGAGCGCGCTGACTCGCTTCCTTCACGACGATGTGCGCCACAACGGTCGCGCGCTCGGACTGGCAGGCTATCGGGCGATGCTCGAAGCCGATTTCGACGCCATTCCGGACCTCCATTTTCGGATTGAAATCCTTGTCGCCGATGCCCCCTATGTGGCGAGCCGTCTGCGCTTCGACTGCACGCCAAGAGCCCTGTTTCTCGACCTGCCGGTCAACGGCAAGCGGATATCCTTCTGCGAGAACGTTATTTACGAATTTCGTGACGGGAAGATCGCCGAAGTCTGGTCGGTCCTCGACAAGGCCGCGATCGAGGCCCAGCTCTAGCGAACGCGCAATGCGGCGGCCGTCTTTCGCGTTCGATTTGTGAGCGTGGTCGGTCGTTCAGTCCGCTCGTCCCAAGACTTGCTCCAGCGCCGCGAAGAAGCGCGGCCATCCGGCCTTGGCGCCCTCGTAGGCCTGCTGCTGATCGCGCCGGAAGCCTGACTGCTCCATGCGCAGCAGCGTCCCTGCGCTTGTGGATGTCAGGGTCCACGTGACAATGCTCTCGAGGCCATAAGCGTCCCATTTGTAGGACAGCCTCTTGTTCGGCTCGACCGCAAGGACTTGGCCGTCGACGTTCCCCCAGTCCGCGCGAAATTGGAATCGGCCGCCCACGACCGGTTTGAAATCGGTCTTCATCAGCCACTCCTCGATCAGATGGGGCTGGGTCAGGGCGCGCCAGACTTTCTCCGGCGGATGGGCGATCTCACGTTCGACGGTGACAGAGAGGGCTTCTGTCGGCGTGTTGGTCATTGGTCCATCCTTTTCAGCAAGTCTTCGAGATCGTCGAAGCGGTTCCGCCAAAATCCTGGCAATTGGGTCGCCCAGTCGACCAGGGGAGAGAGCGCGGCGAGCTCTGCGCTGTAGTGGGTCTGCCGTCCTTGGGGGCGGTCGCGCACCAAGCCGGCCTGTTTCAAGAGACCCAGATGTTTCGAAACCGCAGGCTGAGAGACGCCGGCCCCAGCCGTGAGCGCTGCAACCGTTTGCTCGCCTTCGAGGCACAAGCGCTCGAAGATCCCGCGCCGGGTGGGATCCGAAAGCGTTTTGAAGAGAAGGTCGTGAGCGCCGGACATGATGATCGATAACCAAGTGGCTATTGATCGTTTCATAACTCGATGGTTATGCATTCGTCAAGCGCCGCCCTGCGACCGCACGGCCGAGGCTGAATTGGGCGCTCGACCTCCTCCTGAAGCCTGGCTGCGCCGCAGGGGTCGCGCGCGCTTTCGCCGCGGCTTTCGCGCGCGGTTTCCCTGTCGGCCGCGAGACCGAATGGGGTATGCCTGCGTCGCGCGGGAAGTCGCCTGATCCGAGAGGCTTGAGTTTGCGCGAGGCGAAATGGCGCCGCCCTGCCCGCGCCCAAGGGGACACCAGGATGACGAGCGATCTCAGGGAAGCCGCCCTCGAATACCACCGGCTTCCGACGCCAGGAAAGGTTTCGGTCACCCCGACGAAGTCGATGGTGACTCAGCGCGATCTCGCGCTCGCCTATTCGCCGGGCGTCGCTGAGGCCTGCATGGCGATCGTCGAGGATCCTTCCCAGGCGGATGAATTGACCACCCGCAGCAATCTGGTGGCCGTCGTCACCAACGGCACCGCCGTGCTCGGGTTGGGAAACATCGGCCCGCTGGCCGGCAAGCCGGTCATGGAGGGCAAGGGCTGCCTGTTCAAGAAATTCGCCGGCATCGACGTCTTCGATATCGAGCTTGCGGAAAACGATCCCGACCAGCTGATCGAAACCATCGTGCGCCTGGAGCCGACGTTCGGCGGCATCAACCTCGAAGACATCAAGGCGCCGGAGTGCTTCACTATCGAGAAGCGCCTGCGCGAGCGGATGAAAATCCCGGTCTTTCATGACGACCAGCACGGCACAGCGATCGTCGCGGCGGCCGCCCTGATCAATGGCCTCAGGTTGGTCGAGAAGCAGATCGGGGACGTGCGGCTGGTCTGCTCAGGCGCCGGCGCCGCCGCGCTCGCCTGTATTGACCTCGCCGTCAGGCTCGGACTCAACTCTAAGAAGGTGCTGATCGTCGACCGCTCCGGGGTTGTCTATCCCGGCCGGCCCGGCCGCCTCGACGAGAGCAAGGCGCGCTACGCCAACGCAACCCCGGCCCGGACGCTGGCCGAGGCGGTCGCCGGCGCGGACATCTTTCTCGGCCTGTCGGCCCCTGGCGTGCTGACGGGGGCGATGATCGAGGCCATGGCCCGCGATCCGCTGATCTTCGCGATGGCCAATCCCGATCCGGAAATCAGGCCGGAAGACGCCGTCGGCGCCCGGCCCGACGCGATCATCGGCACGGGTCGATCGGATTACCCGAACCAGATCAACAACGTGCTGTGTTTTCCGTTCATCTTTCGCGGCGCGCTCGATTGCGGCGCAACCACAATCAACGAGGAGATGAAGGTCGCTGCCGCCCACGCCATCGCCGCGCTCGCCCGGGCCGAAGTGCCGGAAGCGGTCGCGGAGGCCTACAAGGGCGAGGAGCTGCGCTTCGGCCGCGATTACCTGATCCCCAAACCCTTCGACCCGCGTCTGATCACGATGGTCGCCCCCGCGGTCGCTCGCGCGGCTGCCGAAAGCGGCGTCGCGCGCCGGCCGATCGCCGATCTCGACGCCTACCGCCAGAGGCTCGACAAGCTCGTCTACCGCTCCGGGCACGCCATGGAGCCGGTGTTCGCGCGCGCCAGGCGGGCGGAGAAGTCCGTCATTCTCGCCGAAGGCGAGGACGATCGCGTGCTGCGCGCCGCGCAAATCATCGTCGACGAGCACATCGCCACGCCGTTGCTGCTCGGCCGGACCAGCGTCATCGAAGGGAAGATCAAGGCGCTCGACCTGAGGCTCGCGGTCGACCGGGATGTGAGGATCGTCGATCCCCAGGATTCGCAGGTCTATACCCGGGCCGCCGCTCTCTATTACGCCGCCCGAAAGCGCGACGGCGTGTCGGGCGCGCTGGCGTTGTCGCAAATGCGCAACAACTCGTCGCTGCTCGCCGCGACGCTGCTGCAGAGCGGGGAAGGCGACGCGATGCTTTGCGGCGTGTTCGGCCGGACCTGGGATCACTTGAACGCGATCCGCGATGTGATCGGATTGCGGCCGGGGGTCCGGACGCTCGCGGTGATGCAGATGCTGGTGCTTCCTCAGCATCAGCTCTTCATCTGCGACACGCATTGCAACGCCGATCCGAACGCCGAACAGGTCGCCGAAATCGCCCTCTTGGCCGCCGAAGAGGTGCGCCGCTTCGGCGTGACTCCGCGGGTTGCGCTGTTGTCGCATTCGAGCTTCGGCACCTCGAACCTGCCCTCCGCCCGGAAGATGCGGCGGGCGCGCGACCTGATCCGGGAGATCAATCCCGATCTCGCGGTCGAGGGCGAGATGCGCGGCTCGGCCGCGCTGTCGCAGGAGATCCTCGACAACGCGATGCCCGATTCCGGCTTTCTCGGCCCGGCGAACCTGCTGGTGATGCCGAACCTCGACGCCGCCAACATCTCCTACAATCTCTTGCGCATGGCGGCGGGCAACGGCGTCACCATCGGCGGCATCCTGCTCGGCGCCGCCAAGACCGCCCATGTCCTCACCCCCTCGGCGACCGTCCGCCGGATCGTCAACATGGCGGCGCTCGCCGCGGTGGACGCCTCGCAGCGCACCAACCGGTGACCGAATTCACCACGAAGATCACGAGGAGACACGAAGTCTTGGCGATCCCTGGTGTTCTTTGTGGTGAATGTTTCGCATGATAGTCTTCCTGAAACTCGAGAGCTGATGAGGCCTGCTTGTTCCCGAAGCCGTCGCCGGAACTCCTCCCAAACACCTACGCCTACGAATCGCAGCCGATGGTGAAGCCGACCGGCTTTCGCGAATACGACGCGCGCTGGCTGTTCGAAAAGGAGATCAACCTGATGGGGGTGCAGGCGCTGGGCCTCGGGCTCGCGCGTCTGTTGAAGGAGCTTGGCGTTCCGCGTGACGTCGTGGTCGGCCACGACTTCCGCAGCTATTCCGCCTCGATCAAGCTTGCGCTGATCGCCGGCCTGATGGCGGGCGGCGCGAAGGTTCGCGACATCGGCCTGGCCATTACGCCGATGGCCTATTTCGCCCAGTTCGCGCTCGATGCGCCCGCGGTCGCAATGGTGACCGCCTCGCACAACGACAATGGCTGGACCGGGGTCAAGATGGGCGCGGCCAAGCCCGTCACCTTCGGCCCGGAGGAGATGGGACGCCTGCGCGACATCGTGATCGGCGGCGACTACGCGCCCGAGCCCGGCGGCGCGTATGAGTTCGTGCCGGATTTCCCGGCGCGCTACATCGCCGACCTGACCAGCCGGCCGAAGTTCGCGCGACGCATGAAGGTCGTCGCCGCCTGCGGCAACGGCGCGGCCGGCGCCTTCGCGCCGCAACTCTTAGGCACGCTCGGCGTCGAGGTCGTTCCGCTCGACTGCGACCTCGACTGGACCTTCCCGCGCTACAATCCGAACCCCGAAGACCTGCACATGCTGCATGCGATGGCCGAGGCGGTGAAGGCGTCAGGCGCCGACGTCGCGCTCGGCTTCGACGGCGACGGCGACCGCTGCGGCGTCGTCGACAACGAGGGCGCGGAAATCTTCGCCGACAAGATCGGCGTCATGCTGGCGCGCGACCTCTCGAAGCTCCACCCGAGCGCGACCTTCGTCGTCGACGTCAAATCGACCGGCCTGTTCGCCACCGACCCGGCGCTCGCGGCCAAGGGCGTCAAGGTCGACTTCTGGAAGACCGGCCATTCGCACATCAAGCGCCGGGTGCGCGATCTGAAGGCGCTCGCCGGCTTCGAGAAGTCGGGGCACTTCTTCTTCAACGCGCCGGTCGGGCGCGGCTACGACGACGGCTTCGTCACCGCTATCGCCGTGCTCGACATGCTCGACCGCAACCCCGGGAAAACGATGGCCGACCTCTACCGCGACCTGCCCAGGACATTGGGGTCGCCGACCATGTCGCCTCATTGTCCGGACGAGGTGAAGTACGCCGTCGCGGACAGGGTCACGGCGCGCTTTCGGGCGATGGCCGCCAAGGGCGAGCCGCTGATCGGTCAGACCATCCGCGACATCGTCACCGTCAACGGCGTCCGGGTGACGGTCGAGGACGGCACCTGGGGGCTGGTGCGCGCCTCGTCCAACAAGCCCGAACTGGTGGTGGTGGTCGAGAGCCCGGTCGTCGGACGCCGCATGCGCGCGATGTTCAAGGCGGTCGATAGCGTCTTGCGCGAGAACCCCGAGGTCGGGGCCTACAACCA
>CAVVJO010000044.1:0-9454 GCA_963748545.1 uncultured Alphaproteobacteria bacterium | reverse complement strand
GCGCATCGGATCTGGAGACACGATTGTGAAGCGGACCTATCAACCCTCGAAGCTCGTTCGCAAGCGCCGCCACGGCTTTCGCGCGCGCATGGCGACCGTCGGCGGCCGCAAGGTGCTGAACGCCCGCCGCGCCCGCGGCCGCAAGTCCCTGTCGGCCTGACCCTTCCTGAGGCGGCTTCGCGGCCGCTTTATTACCAGCGATCTCTCCTCCTGCCTCATGCGGCGCCGCGGATGGAGCCGAAATCCCCGGATCAAGACGCTTCGGCGTCGGTCGGCCAATCGCTCGGCCGTCTGAAACGGCGGGCCGAGTTCCAGCGCGTCAGCCGCGGACGGCGGCGCGCCTATGAGGCCTTCACGTTGCAGGCGTCGCCCAGGACCCTCGATGAGGACGCCGACCTAGGGCCCCGCGTCGGGTTCACGGTGACCAAGAAGGTCGGCGTCGCGGTCGTTCGCAACCGGATCCGCCGCCGGCTGAAAGAGGCGCTCCGCGCGGCCTCGCCCCTTGAGGCCCAGCCCGACTGCGATTACGTGGTCATGGCCCGGCGCGAGGCGCTGGTGCGGCCGTTCGCCGTGCTGATCGATGACTTGCGCCAGGCCTTCCGCGCCGTCGGGCGCAACGACAAAGACGGTCGCCGTCCGGGCGCCGTCAACACGCCCAAAGGCAAGAACAGGCGACCATGAAATCCGAGGACACGAGAAACCTCTTTCTCGCCATCGCCTTGTCCGTCCTGGTGATGGCCGCCTGGCAGTATTTCTACGCCGGCCCGCTCTACCAGCGGCAGCATCAGGCGCAGTTGCAGGCCCAGTCCCAGGCGCAAAGCGAGGCGACCTCGCCGTCTCAGCCGACAGGCGCGACGGCCGCCGGGTCGCCGGCCGTCTCCGCGCCGGGCGGCGGCGGAACGGCGGCCGCCTCCACCGCGTCGGTGCCGGAAGCGCTCGCCACGGCCCCGCGCATCGCGATCGACACCCCGAGCGTCGCGGGCTCGATCGACCTCAAGGGCGGCAAGCTCGACGACCTGGTGCTGAAGGACTATCGCGAGACAATCAACAAGAATAGCCCGCTGATCCGCCTGCTGTCGCCCGGCGGCGCTCCGGACGCCTATTGGGCCACGACCGGCTTCGTCAGCGCGGCCGGCGCCAAGACTCCCACGCTCGACACCGTCTGGATGTCCGACGGCAAGACTTTGACGCCAAGCCAGCCGGTGACGTTGACCTGGGACAACGGCGAGGGCCTCCTCTTCAAGCGCGTGATCGCGATCGACGACAAGTTCATGTTCACGGTCACCGATTCGGTCACGAACAAGGGCGCCTCTCCCGCGACGGTTCGGCCGTACGGCATGGTTCTGCGTCACGGCAAACCCCCGGTCGCCGGGTATTCGGTGCTGCACGAAGGCTTCGTCGGCGTGATCGGGGACGGCGGCGTGCAACAGGTCACCTACGCCGGCATCGAAAAGGCGACCGACAAGACCGACACCTATTCCGGCCCCGGCGGCTGGCTCGGCTTCACCGACAAGTACTGGGGCACGGCCATCATCCCGAACCAGAGCGAGCCGATCGACGCCCGCTTCACGGCGTCCGGAACGGCTCAGCCGCTCGACTATCAGGCGGACTTCGTCGGCCCCGAGAAGATGGTGGCGCCCGGCGATACGACCGAAGTCACGACGCGAGTCTTCGCCGGCGCCAAGGAAGTCGGCACGATCGACAGCTACGGGACCAAGCTCGGCATCAAGAAGTTCGATCTGATGATCGACTGGGGCTGGTTCTATTTCATCACCAAGCCGCTCTTTCTGCTGATCGACGCGATCTACAAGTTCGTCGGCAATTTCGGCGTGGCGATCCTGATCGTCACCGTGCTGGTCAAGCTCGCCTTCTTCCCGCTCGCCAATCGCTCGTACCAGTCGATGGCGAAGATGAAGAAGATTCAGCCGCAGATCGCCGCGTTGAAGGATATCTATCCCGACGACAAGGTGAAGCAGCAGCAGGCGCAGATGGAGCTCTTCAAGAAGGAGGGCGTCAATCCGATCGCCGGCTGCCTGCCGATGGTCATCCAGATCCCGGTGTTCTTTGCGCTTTACAAGGTCATCTTCATCACCATCGAGATGCGGCACGCGCCATTCTTTGGTTGGATCAAGGACCTTTCGGCGCCGGATCCGACCAACGTCTTCACCCTGTTCGGCCTGATCCCCTGGAATCCGACCGCGCTGCCGGTGTTCGGGCACTTCCTCGCGCTCGGCATCTGGCCCCTGATCATGGGCGTGTCGATGTTTTTCCAGATGAAGATGAACCCGGAACCTGCTGATCCGGTTCAGAAATCTATGTTCGCGTGGATGCCGGTGATCTTCACCTTCATGCTCGGCACGTTCCCAGCCGGCCTGGTCATCTACTGGACCTGGAACAATACGCTGACCGTGCTTCAGCAGTCGTACATCATGAAACGGGCGGGCGTTAAGGTCGAACTCTTCGACAACGTGAAGAAGATGTTCGGGTTCAAGCCCGCGCCGACCGCCCAGACAGCGTCGGCGGCGCCCGTCGCCAAATCGACGCCGGTCAAGGCGTCGCCCCCGGCCAAGACGTCTCCGTGAGCGCCGCTTTTTTCATCACGGAGACCACGAAGGACCACGAAGAACGCCTTCGTGGTCCTTGGCGTGCGTCGCGGTGAATGTTTTGGGCGGCGAGCCGGCGACCCCCGAACCGGACTTCCTCGAGGCCGGGCGAAAACTGTTCGCGGGCCCCTGCGACTTCTTCTTCGCCGCCGCCAAGTCGGACGGCCTGCCGCCGGTCGGGCCGCCCGAGGTCGCGTTCGCCGGACGCTCCAACGTCGGCAAGTCATCGCTGATCAACGCGCTCACCGGACGGGGCGGCCTCGCCCGCACCTCCAACACGCCAGGCCGCACTCAGGAGCTGATCTTCTTCGACCTCGGCGGCAGGGCTACGCTGGTGGATATGCCCGGTTACGGCTACGCCGCCGTCTCGAAGTCGAAGTCCGCCTCCTGGGGCAAATTGGCGCGCGACTATTTGCGTGGACGCCCCTCGCTGCTCCGCGTGTTTGTGCTGGTCGACGGCCGCCATGGGCTGAAACAGAGCGACCACGAGACGATGACGCTGCTCGACGCCTCCGCGGTCTCCTACGTGGTCGTGCTCACCAAGCGCGACGAGGTGAAGCTCGCCGAACAGCCCGCGCGGGTTGAGGCGACGCTTGATGCGCTGCGCAAACATGTCGCGGCCTATCCGGAGGTCCTTTTCACCTCCTCGCGGGACGGCGACGGGGTGCCGGAACTCCGCGCCCACATCGCCAAACTGCTGGCGGAGCGGGTAGGCGGCGAGTCTTCCCGCATGGGACTGACGCGCGCGCCCTGACAGGACGCCTGCGAAAATATCAGGCTCACTTTGGCGAAGCCGCCCGCCATTGCCGCACTTTTGCTCGTTTCCTAGGCAACTCTTCGAATTTGCGGCGCGGCGGGGCCGCTCAACGCCAAATGCATGGATGTTGCTCGCGACGCGCACTCGGCGCCGAACTTGCGTCGAGTTCGTCCATCGCAGCGGCGTGGGGCCCTGCCCGCGCGGTTTGACGGACCGGCGGAGCGTCGCGCCGAGCCTTGGGCGGCGAGCGCGTTCGCGCCAGAATACTCTGTTTGGACACAGGCCGCGCCTGGGCGTCGGGGCGTCTGTGTTGTCGAAGACGGAATCTGGCGAATGAGATGCGTGCCGCGCGCGGACGAAGTTCAATCGGCCAAGATGGTCAGCAGCAAGAAAATACGGTGGACTATGGGCTGTTCAAGTCGCCTTTCCGTATGTCCTGAATCGACACACGCGTACACTGTCCGTTAACCTTTCCGAATCACGCTTAAGCGGGCGTGGCCGGATCTGAGCGCAATTGGAGAACACGCCATGAGCCCGAACGCCGGATTTGCACTTGCGGGATCTGACTCCCGGGCCGCCGCGCTTGGCTCCGCCGATAAGGGCCAGGACATCCGCGCGCTCTTTTCCTCCGCCTACGCCCGCGAGCGGCGCGAGACCATGAGCCTGAACGACTACCTCGAGGGCTGCCGCAGCGACCCGGGCATGACCGCCTCGGCCGCTGAGCGCATGATCACGGCGATCGGGGAGCCGGTCATCGTCGACACGTCGAAGGATTCGCGTCTCGGCCAAATCTTTCTGAACCGCACGATCAAGCTCTATCCGTCCATGGCCGGATTTTTCGGCATGGAGGACACGATCCAGCGCGTGGTCAGCTATTTCCAGCACGCTGCGCAGGGACTCGAAGAGCGCAAACAGATCCTCTACCTGCTCGGGCCGGTCGGCGGCGGCAAGTCCTCGCTCGCCGAGCGCCTCAAGGCGCTGATGGAGACCCAGCCGATCTACGTGCTCGCGGTCGGCGACGAACTGAGCCCGGTGTTCGAGTCGCCCCTGGGCCTCTTCCGCCCCGAGGCGATGGCCGGCGCGCTCGAGAGCCGTTACGGCATCCCGCTCCGCCGCCTGACCGGCATTTGTTCGCCGTGGGCCGCCAAGCGCCTCGACGCGTTCGACGGCGACATATCACGTTTTTCGGTGGTTAAACTCTACCCCTCGAAGCTGCGCCAGATCGGCGTGGCCAAGACCGAGCCGGGCGACGAGAACAACCAGGACATCTCCACCCTCGTCGGCAAGGTCGACATCCGCAAGCTCGAGCATTTCTCGCAGCACGATCCGGACGCCTACAGCTACTCGGGCGGCCTCAACCGCACGACGCAGGGACTGCTCGAATTCGTCGAGATGTTCAAGGCGCCGATCAAGGTGCTGCACCCGTTGCTGACCGCGACGCAGGAGGGCAACTACGCCGGAACCGAAAACCTCGGCGCGCTGCCGTTCCAGGGCGTCGTGCTCGCCCACTCGAATGAGTTCGAATGGGAGCAGTTCCGGAACAACAAGAACAATGAGGCGTTCCTGGATCGCATCTGCGTGGTCAAGGTTCCCTATTGCCTGCGGGTGACCGAGGAAGCGATGATCTACGGCAAGCTGCTCGAGAGCAGCGAACTCGCCAACGCTTCGTGCGCTCCCGAGGTGCTCGAATTCCTCGCGCGCTTCTGCATCCTGACGCGCCTCAAAGAGCACGAAAACTCCCCGCTCTATTCGAAGCTGCGCGTCTACAACGGCGAGAGCCTGAAGGACACCGACCCCAAGGCGAAGTCGGTTCAGGAATACCACGACGCCGCGGGGGTCGCCGAAGGCATGAGCGGGATCTCGACCCGGTTCGCCTTCAAGGTGCTGTCGGAGACGTTCAACTTCGACAACGAAGAGATCGCAGCCGATCCGGTTCACCTCATGTACGTGCTCGAGCAGGCGATCAAGCGCGAGCAATTTCCCAAGGACGTGGAGAGCCGCTACCTCGACTATATCAAGTCGCTGCTGGCGCCGCGCTACGCCGAGTTCATCGGCCGGGAAATCCAAAAGGCGTATATTAAGTCCTACAGCGAATACGGTCAGAATCTGTTCGACCGCTACATCGCCCTCGCCGACGCCTGGATCGAGGATCAGGACTACAAGGATCCCGACACGGGCCAGGTGTTCGACAGGCAGGTGCTCGACGCCGAACTGAGCAAGACGGAAAAGCCCGCAGGGATCGCCAACCCGAAGGATTTCCGCAATGAAATCGTCAAGTTTGCGCTGCGATCCCGCGCCGCCAACCAGGGCAAGAATCCGTCCTGGACCGCCTACGAAAAGATCCGCGAGGTGATCGAGAAGCGTATGTTCAGTCAGGTCGAAGACCTGCTGCCCATCATCAGCTTCGGCGCGAAGCAGGACTCCAAGACCGAGAAGCAGCATGCCGACTTCCTCGATCGGATGAAAACGCGTGGCTACACCGAACGGCAGGTCCGCCGTCTGGTGGAGTGGTACATGCGCGTTAACAAAGCCGGGTAAGGAAGAGAAGGATACGGAATGGCCCAGTTCGTCGACCGCCGTCTCAATCCGCGTGACAAGAGCCTGGGCAACCGTCAGCGTTTCCTTCGTCGAGTGCGGTCCGAGGTCAAGCGCGCGGTCGACAAGGCGGTGGCCGAGCGTTCGATCGCGGACGTCAGCAAGGGCGGGTCGGTCTCGATCCCGAGCGACGGCATCGACGAGCCGCAGTTCCATCTATCTGGGGACACCGGCGAGCGCGAGTTCGTCCTGCCCGGAAACAAGGAGTTCGTCGCCGGAGACGCGATCGACAAGCCCAGAGGCAAGTCGGGAGGAGGCGGCCGGGGCAACCAGGGAACGGGCGCGGCGCGCGGCGAGGATCCCTTCTCCTTCGCACTGACCGAAGCCGAGTTTCTCGACATCCTGTTCGAGGACCTCGAGCTTCCGGACCTGGTCAAGACGTCGCTCAAGGACGCCAAGTCCAAGGAGTTTCGCCGCGCCGGCTACACGATGGACGGCGCGACGCCGAATCTCGCGGTGCTGCGCACGATGCGCGTCAGCATGGGCCGGCGCATGGCGCTGCGCCGCCCGAGCGCGACCGAGGTTCAGAAGCTCGAGGACGAACTCGACGCGCTGCGCGCCAATCCCGGCGCCGCGATGGCGGAGCGATTGCGCGTCGTGCATCTCGCCCGCGAGATCGAGCGCCTGAAGCGCCGGCAGCGCGCGATCCCCTTCCTCGACCCGATCGACGTGCGCTACAGCCGGTTCTCGCCGGTGCTCGTTCCCCGCGCCAAGGCGGTGATGTTCTGCCTGATGGACGTCTCGGCCTCGATGGGCGAGCGCGAGAAGGAGCTCGCCAAGCGCTTCTTCATCCTCCTTCACCTTTTCCTCAAGCGCAAATACGAGCGCGTCGACATCGTCTTTATCCGCCACACCGACGAGGCGGCCGAAGTCGACGAGCAGGAGTTCTTCTACGGCCGAGAGACTGGCGGCACCGTGGTCAGTTCGGCGCTGAAGGAAATGATGGCGATCCGCGACGCGCGCTATCCCATCGGCGACTGGAACGTCTATTGCGCCCAGGCCTCCGACGGCGACAATTCCGGCAGCGATTCGCGAGAATGCGTCGCTATCCTGTCCCAGGCGATCCTGCCGCTCGCCCAGTACTACGCCTATATCGAGATTGCGGACGAAGGCTCGTCGCTCGACGAAAGCCACAAGGAG
The DNA here is from genome assembly GCA_963748545.1 of uncultured Alphaproteobacteria bacterium. GTDB lineage: Bacteria > Pseudomonadota > Alphaproteobacteria > Rhizobiales > Beijerinckiaceae > Roseiarcus. The sequence continues at coordinate 2,359 of CAVVJO010000044.1, read as the reverse complement.
CTGTGGCGCAGCTATGCCGCGCTGAAGGAGGCCGAGCAGGGCTTCGCGATGGCGCGGGTCGCCGACCGCGCCGACATCTATCCCGTCTTCCGCAAGCTGTTCGCCAAGCAAACCACCAAGGGAGCCGCGTGATGGCCGCCACCCTCGACGAGCCCCGATCCCTGGAAGCCGATCACGCGCTTCGCCCCAGCGGCCGGCTCCTGTTCGACGGGGCCGAATGGGACTTCGACACTGTCCATCGCGTTTACGACGCCATCGAGACGATTGCGCGCGACGAGCTCGGCCTCGACCCCTTCCCGAACCAGATCGAGATCATTTCCGCCGAGCAGATGCTCGACGCCTATTCCTCGGTCGGCATGCCGCTCATGTACGCCCACTGGTCCTATGGCAAGCGCTTCGCGCGCGACGAGGCGCTTTATCGCAAGGGCTACACGGCCCTCGCCTACGAAATCGTGATCAATTCGAATCCCTGCATCAGCTATTGCATGGAGGAGAACACGATGGCGATGCAGACGCTCGTCATCGCTCACGCCGCCTTCGGCCATAACCACTTCTTCAAGAACAATTATCTGTTCCAGCAGTGGACCGACCCGGCCGGCATTCTCGACTATCTTGATTTCGCCAAGCGCTACGTCGCGGCCTGCGAGGAGCGTTACGGCGTTGAGGCGGTCGAGCGCACGATCGATGCAGCGCACGCGCTGATGGGCCAGGGCGTCTTCCGCTATCCGCGCGCGCCCAAGATCAATCTGGCCGAGTACGAGCGCCGGCGGCGCGAGCGGATCGAGCGCGAGGAGCAAGACTATCGCGACCTGTGGAGGACCGTGCCGGGCGCGGCCCCGGCTCGCGACGCCGCCGACCCGAACGAAGAGGATATGCGCGAGCGCAAGCGCCGGATGCGCATGCCCGAAGAAAACTTGCTCTACTTCCTGGAGAAGAACAGCCCGAAGCTAAAGAGCTGGCAGCGCGAGCTTCTGCGGATCGTGCGCAACGTTTCGCAATATTTCTATCCGCAACGTCAGACGAAGGTGATGAACGAGGGTTGCGCCACCTTCGTCCACTACACGATCGTCAACCGGCTGTTCGACAAGGGCCTGATCTCGGAAGGCGCGCTCCTCGAAATCCTGCACAGCCACGCCAATGTGGTGGCCCAATTCGACTACGACGACCCGCGGTTCAGCGGGTTCAACCCCTATGCGCTCGGCTTCGCGATGATGCAGGACATCCGGCGCATCTGCGAGCACCCGACCGACGAGGACCGGGAGTGGTTCCCCGATATCGCCGGACGTCAGGACTGGGCGGCAGTGCTGCGCGACGTCTGGTCCAATTACCGCGACAAGTCGTTCATCCGCCAGTTCCTGTCGCCGAAGCTGATCCGCCAGTTCCGCATGTTCGCGCTCAATGACAAGGCCTCCGATTCCAAGGTGCGGGTCGATGCGATTCACGACGCCGAGGGTTACCGGCACGTGCGCTCGAAGCTCGCCGACAGTTACGACGTGGGTGCGACCGACCCCGACATTCAGGTGGTCGACGCCGACATCCTCGGCGATCGTCCGCTTGTGCTGCGTCACACGGCGCGCAACGGCGTCGGCCTTTCGAGCCAGGGCATGGAGGCGACCCTTCGCCACCTCCGCACGCTTTGGGGCTACGACGTGCGGGTCGAAGAGGCGGGAGCATAGGGCTGTTTGGCAAATCGGTGAGCAGTCGAGTCAGCCCGGAGCACGTCCCCCCGATAAGCGAGAGTCTGCGACCTTTAGCCGCGCAGGACTGTCCATTGTGTGTAAGGGAATTAGGCGATAACATCGTGGACATGGACATGCCGTCCGCTTAAGTTCAAATAAATGGTTCAAACGCTATTTTGCGCTCCGCTCGCGGTTCCTCCTAATACCGTGTCGTTTGGATTTTTTGATCCAAAATATTCACAGCCTCCTGATCCGATAGAAAGGCAACATCTCGGTGTTGACATTGCAAGTGCAGTTGGAGTGCCAGTTCTTTCTCCCGCCACAGGCTTAATATCCGAATATCATAAAAGTGCAATTAACGAGTCATATTTATATATTGTTGAAGATAAAACAGGATTTTATCACATTTTAGGACACGTGAGCCAGCCAACTAAATTGGGAAGGAAAGTTTCGGTCGGAGAGTCTATTGGAGCAAGTGTACTTCAATATAAATATGGATCACACGTCCACTGGGGAATAAATAGGTACCGTCCAGCGCTTACCAACACTTGGGGATGGGGGCGGTGTCCTCTTACGTTGACCATTTCGGAAGCTTTCTCTAGGGGTTGGTTAGATCCAGCAGGCCGGTTACTAATGAAGTAGAATGTTGTGTTTGTCGAAGCCTGAGGCTCAAATCGTCT
>CAVVJO010000043.1:0-85619 GCA_963748545.1 uncultured Alphaproteobacteria bacterium | reverse complement strand
CGGCTTCTGCCGCTCCGGAGCGTCGGCGTCCCCGCCGACGGCTTTCCTGGACGCGGGCGAAGAAGGAGGCCTCCATGCGCGGCGACTTCGCCGAGCTTGCCGCGCTTGCGCGGCGCCAAACGCCAAGCTCTTCTTGAGGCGCCGCATAGCGGCGTCTCGGAGGACCGTTCTTTAGGCGCGCCCGCAAGGTTCCCGAGCGCTCTTGAGCATCCTTCGGTGCGCTGCTTTGCAGCGCTCCTCAGGACGAGGCCGAGGAATTGCAGCGTTTTCCGTCCAAACTCCCACCCCCGCGGATGCCCCAGGCGATCGCGATCCAGGCCGCGCCGTAGAACAGCAGGTCGACGCCGATGAAGAGGCCGATCACCCAGAGGCCGGAGGCCGGCCACTGGAACAGGATCATCAAGCCGAGCGCGATGGTGATCACGCCGTCAAGCAGGTGCCAGCCCCAGCCGGAATAGCCGAGACCGGCCGAGCCGACGATCTGGAACAGGCCGCCGACGACGAAGAACAGCGCCATCACGAAGGTCAGCACCTCCGCCGTGACCACGGGCCGGCTGACGAAGATGAGCCCGAGCGCGCCGTAGAGGATCGCCGCCACGACGTGCTGGAAGAACCCGGCCCAATGGCCGACCCAGAACGCTGCGAACACTTCCACCGCCGCTGCGACAAGGAGCAGCCAGCCGAAGAAGGTCATCGTCACCAGGGTCGCCGTCACCGAGCGCCAGATGGCGGCGAGCCCGATCAGGACCAGCACGACGCCGAACGCCAGAAACCAGCCCCACTGCGCGGCGAGGTCCTTGGTGATCTGGATGTCGAGGGTGGGCATGGCGGCGGCGGTCATGGCTCTTGCTCCGGTTCGCCTCTCCTCCCCGAGGGGAGAAGGGGGTGGACGTCACGCGTGTCGAAGCGTCTGCGCGGCGCCCTTGGGCGCGACGCGCACAAAGGCGGCGAGCGCGAGCAGCGCGCCGAAGGCGGCGGCGTTGATCAGGAAAATCCGCGCCACGTTGGCGGGCGTGAAATCGGCTGCGCCGCAGTTGCTGACGAGGCAGCCGAGGTAGACCGCGCCTTCGTAGACGACGAAGGCGGCTGCGAACGCGAGACCCGCTCCGGCGACGCCGCGAAGGCGCGCGAGCACGAGCGTCGCCGCGCCGAGCGAGAGGAGCGCGATCGCGCCGAGCGCCGCGCCCCAGGCGAAGGTGCTCGCGTCGGTCGGGTAGCCGAGGCAGGCGAAGCCGATCGCCTGATTGACGAGCCAGACGGCGAGGACGGCGCCGATTGCGGCGGTCGGACCGACCAGCATCGCGGCCGCGGTCGCGAACGCCGCGAGCGGCAGCGCGCACGCGAAGCCGAACGAGAGCGCGACGCTGGCCGCGACCATGAGCGCGACGAGGGCCGCGGTCCGGCCTTGCGGGGTGAGACGGGAAAGGGCGTTCATCCTGGATCTCCTGGGCGTCATGCGACGGGCCGAACGCTCTTGCGCCTGCGGTCGCGCGAAGAGTTCGGCGATTTTTGCGAAACGATGACGAAAGGGTTCGGCGTCGCCGCTTTGGGCGCGAGCGCGCTTTGCGCCGGGCGGACGACGTGTTCCCGAGAGACCTGCCCCATCCCGCCTCCTGCCGTCCCGCCGACGGCTTGGATCGATATGCGTCGCCGGCCGGTCTCCTGGCTCGCGGCTTTCGTCTTTTCCGCCTTCCCGGAGCCTTCGCTCCAGTGGCGTCCATGGAAAAGACCGGCCGCGTACAGTTGCGGGGGCAGCTGCGGCTTCGGATCGAGATCCCGACCGCATTCCCGTTTCACCCCGGAACGACCCGAGGAACCGATGACACGGTCTTGCGTACCGCCGATTGGACATTCGAGCAAGCGCGATCGGCCCCGCCGCTCCTCGCCCGCGTCGATCGGTCGCGAAGGGGGGCTGAGCCGTTTGCCGCGGAGGGTCGGTCGAGCGGCGATTGGCGTCCCCTCTTTGTGGGGCGGGAACCACGCCGGCGGGGTCAGCCGCCCCGCGCGACGGCCGGCAACAGCCAACTTACTGCTAAGTCGTTGAAATCGTTCGATCTCTCGTTCGAAAACTGGACCGCAGCGCGCATAAGCCCTTGATTCTCATAGACTTCTGGTCAGGAAACCGCGCTCCGCCGATGCGGCCCGGCTGGCGGGCGCCGGCGTTCGCTGGCATAAGGCGGGGATGACCGAGGCCGACCTTCCGCGCCCCGCGCCCTCCGCGCTGAGTGCCCCCGACGCCGATTCCGGGTTCGGGGTCTATGTCCACTGGCCGTTTTGCCTGTCGAAGTGCCCCTATTGCGACTTCAACAGCCACGTGGCCCGGGCGGCCGTGGACGAGGCGCGCTATCTCGCCGCCTTCTCGGCCGAGATCGCCCACCGCGCGGCGCTCGCGCCGGGCCGGGTCGTCCGCTCGATCTTCTTCGGCGGCGGGACGCCGTCGCTGATGCGCCCCGCAACGGTCGGCGGCGTCATCGAGGCGATCGCAGCGCGCTGGCCGGTCGCCTCCGACGTCGAAATCACCCTCGAGGCCAACCCGACGAGCGTAGAGGCCGACCGCTTCCGCGGCTACCGCGCCGCCGGCGTCAACCGGCTCTCGATCGGGGTGCAGGCGCTCGAAGACGCCGACCTCCTTGCGCTGGGCCGCCAGCACAGCGTCGCGGAGGCGCTTTCCGCGGTGCGGCTCGGCGCGTCCCTCTTTCCGCGCTTCACCTTCGACCTGATCTACGGCCGCTCCGGGCAGAGCGAAAAGGCGTGGCGCGCCGAACTCGCCCGCGGCCTCGACCTCGCCGGCGATCACATCTCCCTCTACCAGCTCACGATCGAGCCCGAGACGCCGTTCGAACGGCTCGCCGCCGCCGGCAAGCTCGCGCTCCCCGACGAGGATCTGAGCCTGGCGTTCTTCCATGCGACCCGCGAACTGACCGAGGCGCGCGGGCTGCCGGCCTACGAGGTCAGCAATCACGCAAAACCGGGCGGCGAGAGCCGCCACAACCTGATCTATTGGCGATACGGGGAGTACGCCGGGGTCGGCCCGGGCGCGCATGGCCGCCTCGTCACGCCCGAAGGCCGGCTGGCCCAGGCCTGTGAGCGGCGCCCCGAGGCGTGGCTCGCCCAGGTGGAGGCGAAGGGCCACGGCCTGGTCGAGACGGGGGCCCTGAGCCGCGAGGAGCAGGGCGACGAGTTCCTGCTGATGGGTCTCAGACTCGGCGAAGGCGTCGATCCCCGCCGCTTCGAGGCGCTGAGCGGCCGGACGCTCGACGCTTCGAGACTGAAGACCTTGATCGAGGGCGGCTTTCTGGAGCGCGACCCGTCCGGCCGGGTCAGGGTCACCTCCGCCGGGGCGCCGCTGCTCGAACTCGGTGGTGGCGGACCTCGCGGCCTGACCAGACGGCGGAGACAGTCGCCTGTGTCTGATCACGAGGACGCCCACCGCCACCGCCGCCGTCTCGAGGGTCTGATCCATCGGCTGCCGGGGTGGCTCCGGCCCGGGATCCTTTGGCTCCTCAGGCCCGACTCGCGCTGGGCGCGCATCCCCGCCGGCGCCGCCCTGATTCTCGGCGGCCTGCTGTCAATTCTGCCGGTGCTCGGCCTCTGGATGCTGCCGCTCGGCGTGATCCTGATCGCCGAGGACCTGCCCGTCCTGAGGCGCTTCGTGACGCGCGTGCTCGATTGGATGGAGCGTCGCTGGCCGCGCCTGTTCGCGGCGCCCAGCGAGGACCTGACGATACGCCCCCGCGAGAAGGAGGAAAGCGCGTCCCGCGATTGACTAAAGGCGCGTCCTGCCCCATGTCTACCAGTCCGCAGGGCCGGGGGCTCTGATCGGAGTTTTGACGCGCGCCCATGGGTCGCGCCCCTTGAACGCAGGAGATTCGCCATTCGTCGTCCTATGAAAGCAACCGCGGCGCCAGAGAAAGGAGGCCCGCGCACCAATCGCGACATCCGCGCAGTGCAGGTCCAACTCATCGACGCAGAGGGCAAGAATCACGGCGTCGTCAATCTCGCGGACGCGCAGCGCCAGGCGGACGAAGTCGGCCTCGATCTCGTCGAGATCGTCCCCAATGCGACCCCGCCGGTCTGCAAGATCCTCGACTTCGGAAAATACCGCTTCCTTGAACAGAAGAAGTCCTCGGAGGCGCGCAAGCGCCAGAAGGTCGTGGAAATCAAGGAAATCAAGCTTCGTCCCGGCATCGACGATCACGACTACGACGTGAAGATGCGTTCGGTTCTGCGGTTCTTCGAGGAGGGCGACAAGGTCAAGGTGACGTTGCGCTTCCGCGGCCGCGAGATGGCGCACCAGGACATCGGCTTCAAACTCCTGCAGCGCGTCAAGACCGAAACCGCCACGATCGCCAAGGTCGAAGCCGAGCCGTCGATGGAAGGCCGGCAGATGATCATGGTGCTCGCGCCCAAGTAACGCGCCCAAGTGATGCGCCTTAGGAATCCGCCCCGCCGCGCGAGGCCGGGCGAAGGTTGAGGATCGGGCCGCTCTTCGCGGTCTCGGCAGGGCGTCCAGTCGCTGCCGCGGAGGGCGCATTTCGTGACGACGACCACCGAGCCTTATGCCGAGTCCGCCGTCGCGGAGCGCAAGGCCGCCAGCGCGACGGCGATGAGCGTCCTTCTCGCCGTCAGCGCCTCGCACATGCTCAACGACACCATGCAGTCGCTCGCGCCGGCGCTCTATCCGGTGTTCCGCGAACAGATGTCGCTGACCTTCTTTCAGACCGGCGTCATCACTTTGGTGTTCCAGATCTCGGCCTCGCTGCTGCAGCCGCTGATCGGCCTCGCCGCCGACCGGCGGCCAATGAATTTTCTGCTTCCGGTCGGGATGGCGTTCACCCTTGCCGGCCTCGTCGGCCTCGCCTTTTCGGGATCCTATGCCTTGCTTTTGGCCTCGGTCGCGGTGATCGGGATCGGCAGCGCGGTCTTCCATCCCGAGGCGTCACGCGTCGCGCGCGCGGCGTCGGGCGGACGGCACGGCTTCGCCCAGAGCGTGTTCCAGGTCGGCGGCAACTTCGGCCAGTCGACCGGCCCGCTGCTCGCCGCGTTCGTCGTCGTGCCGTTCGGGCAACGCTCGGTCCTCGCCTTCACGCTGCTGGCGGCCGTCGCCGTGGTTCTGCTGACGGGGGTCAGCCGCTGGCACAAGGGCCAGCGCGCGCGCAAGACCCAGGTCGAAGCGGTCGCCGGCCCGAAGCACTCCCGCGCCACGGTCTTCTGGACCATCACGGCGCTGATCGTCCTCCTGTTCTCGAAGGTGGTCTACACGTCGAGCCTCAGCAGCTATTACACGTTCTATCTGATGTCGGAGTTCGGGGTCTCGGTGCAGACCTCGCAGGTTCTGCTGTTCGTGTTTCTTGCGGCCGTTGCGGTCGGCACCTTTTTTGGCGGACCGCTCGCCGACCGGTTCGGCGCCAAGACCGTCATCTGGGGATCGATCCTGGGGGTGCTGCCCTTCACCCTGCTGCTGCCCCACCTCGGGCTTGTCGGCACGGCGCTCAATTCGATCGCGATCGGCCTCATCCTGTCTTCCGCGTTTACCGCGATCGTCGTCTACGCCCAGGAGCTGATGCCGGGCAATGTCGGCGCCGTCGCCGGCCTGTTTTTCGGTCTGTCGTTCGGATTGGGCGGAATCGGCGCGGCGGCTTTAGGCCTGGTTGCGGACTGGACCAGCCTTCGGTTCGTTTATGAAATCTGCGCCTTCCTGCCGGCGATTGGCCTCATCGCGGCGTTCCTGCCGAGTCCGAAGCCGAAGGCGGCCTAAGCGCCCGCCGTCCGCAGAGTCTCTTCTCCCCGCAAGCGGGGTGAAAAGACTGCGCCTCTACCGAATCGCAAACGGACTCTAGGTCCGGTAGCTCGGGTCGAGCCGATCGAGCTTGCGCAGAATACCCGGCCAGGCGAGCGCGCCGCCGAGCCCCCGCGTCACCTGCGCCGACTGGGCGCGCGCGCCGTCGAGGATCGGCTGCGGAATGGGGATGAGGGCCCCCCCGCCGGACTGCGCCAAAACTTGAATCTCGCATGCCCGCTGGAGCACGAACATGGCGAGGTAGGCGTCGGCGATCGACGCGCCCGCCGTCAACAGCCCGTGATTGCGCAGGATGAGAAACGTGTTCGCGCCGAAGTCCGAGACCAGCCGCGGCTTCTCCGCGTCGTTCAGCGCGACGCCTTCGTAATTGTGGTAGCCGAGGCTCGCATGGACGAAGATCGACTGCTGCGAGATCGGCAGAAGCCCCTCCTTCTGGCACGAGACCGCGACGCCGGCGCTGGTGTGGAGGTGGAGCACGCATTGGGCGTCCTCGCGCGCGGCGTGGATCGCGGAGTGGATCACGAAGCCCGCCGGATTGACGGCGAACGGGCTCTCCATGACCTTCGTCCCCTTGAGGTCGACCTTGACCAGGCTCGATGCGGTCACCTCTTCGAACATGAGGCCGTAAGGGTTGATCAGGAAGTGATGCTCGCCGCCCGGGAGGCGGGCGGAGATGTGGGTGAAGACAAGGTCGTCCCAACCGTGTTTGGCGACGATCCGGTAACAGGCGGCGAGGTCGACCCGCATCGCCCATTCCTCGGCGCTGACCTTGTCCTTGACCGAAGGAATGGCAACTCGCTCGCCCTGCGTCTCCATGCGTTCTCCTCCTCGAGGTCGCGAAAAGCCGCGCCGCTTTCGCGCCAAAACCTCATGCTGAGACTTTGGGCCAGATGCGCGGCGAGCGCAATCGCTGTGGCTTCAGCGATGGCGCCGGAGCTGCGCCGGTTCCGACGCAAACAGAGCATTGACGGGGCGGCGTTGTCTGCCTCAATGAACTTTTTTGCTTTCGCTCGTCACTTCGTTCGCGCCGCGAGCTCCTCTTCGAGAAGGGGACGCCGAGGTTCGCGCCTGGACCCCTGCGGCGCATAGTTTGAGAACCTCGAAAATCTCGTCGATCAAGGCGCCCGCCTTCAGAGAAAAGCGTTACCCGCTTGGTCCGCGATCACCGCATGTCAAGCCGTGCGTGGAACCGCGGTCTTGGGTTTGAGAAGGCTTCCCCCGAGGCGCTCTGCGGCTTCGAGCGTCGCGTCCAGAGACGCGACCTCCACAAAATTCATCCATCCGGTTTGTGCGAACACCGGCCGGCGAGCGATCCCGCCCGCCTCGAGCGGCCGGGCGTCCGCGTCGGACGCGACGCGTCAGTAATCGACGCGCTCGGCGCGCTCGATCCGCCAGCCGAGCAACTCGCGGTAAAAAGCCGCGAGCGTCTCTGGCTCATCGCCGTAGATCTCGAAATTGGTCTGCCGTGCCGTCATGGGGCGCCTCTCGCCGTCGACCGGTTGAGCTCTGAACATCGTCTGGCTCAGTTCATCTTGACGCCGTTGTCCTGGCGATACTTCTTGAACACGACGTCGATCGCCTGGATGACCTTCTTGTCCTGGTTGGCCTTGCAGTACTGGATGACCTCGTGTTCGAGCGCCATCGCGCGGTCGACTTTCATCATGCTTATGGCCGAGGCCGTTGTACCAGCCGCTATACCAGGTCGTGAGGTGGTCCGCGCCTTCCTGGGGGGTGTTGGCGAGCTGAGCGTAGGTGAGTTTTTGCACGTCGATATAGCCGTCTTTGTCGGCGTAAGCGGTGAGATCGACTGAATCAGCCTTGGCGGCGCCGGAGCGCAAGCGCGGCGACGGCGGTCAGCAGCAGTTTCGTCATGGGGATGAGCCTACTCCGGTTTTTTATGCTGAAGATTGGAGGGCTCGCTTCGTGCGCAGTCCTCCGCGCAAACGCAATTGTCACGACGACGCTTTGGCTTTCGCGGCATTGACCGCGTCCATCGCCGCCTTGGCCGCCTCGGGGGGCGTCATGCAGTAGGCCATGGGGTGCGAGTCGCCGGCGACTTTGGCGACGGTCTTCTTGCCGTCGGTCGGCCAGACGAGGAAACCCTTGTCGCCGTCGCGGCGGTTCGGCGGCAGGCCGAGGTTCATCAGGGTCTCCTCGATGCTGTTGTACCAGACGCCCACTTTCATGATCTCGCGCGCTTCCTCGGCGGTCGCGACCTTGCGGCCGAATTCCTCGCAAATGCGCACGGCGCCTTCGACCTGCTGCACCGAGGTGCGGCGTTTCTTGTCGGGGCCCCAGATATTGTCCTCGTTGCCGACGCGCACGTGCTGGCCGAGCACGATCGCCATCGCTTCGAGCGCGATGTTGCCACGCATGCTGGTCCAGAAAGTGGTGACCGCGCCTTGCGGGACTTGTCGCAGGAAATCCATCCAGTGATACGGGTTGCGGCCGAGCGTGCCGCCGCCGTAGCCGCAGATCGCCATGTTGAGCGGCCCCATGTAGACGCCGGCGCGAAGCAGGCGCTCGATGATCTCCCACTGGTGAATGTGACCCGGCACGAAATAGGGCTGGATCTTGTGGGCGGCGAGGCGCTTCAGGTGCTCGAGATAGAACGCCGGCCCCGCGTCCACCCACATCCCCGCCCAGGCGGCCTGCACTTGCGGATTGTTCTCGAGATGGGTTCCCTTGATGTCGTCCGGAATGAACGCGGACACGACGTCCCACTGGGTCGACCCGGTCGCGACGGTGACGAATTCCGGCTTCGGATCGAGTTCGGCCAGCATGTGGCGGGTATCGTAGTTGAGCCATTTCGCCTTCGCATCCGCGGTATGCGGCGCAAACGAGATCGACCCGCCGACCTGGAGAATCATCTTCGGGACGGCCTGTTTCAGGCGACCGAGGAAATAATTGTACTGGTCGAAATTGACCGAGCCCTGCCCAGTCGCGGGATCGCGCACATGCACGTGCAGCATCGTGGCGCCGGCGTTGTAGCAATCGACTGCAGCCTGCACCTGCTCGTCCCAGGTGAGCGGGATGTCGGCGTCGCCGGGCAGCCATTGCGGACCGAAAGGCGCGGCCGTGATGATGAGCGGCTCCATATTTTCCGGCAAAATCGAGTCGTCTGTGTAGTACATTTCGCCTTCCCTCGCATCACCTTTCGCCTTCCGGCTCGAGGCGGGCGGAAACTACTGGACCGTTGCGCGGCAAGTCTTGACATTTCTCGACATCGTAGGGCCTTTGAGGTCGCCGGACTCATGGCGCGGCAAAGGGGCGTTCTTGGAGACACGATCGAGCGCATCACGTCGGACCAGACTGCTTGGTCCTCCGAAGAGGACTGAAGCGAGCCCCTCACTGGAGACCTACGCGACCGCGCCCTTGCAACGCGTTGGAGTGCTGGTCGAAATCCCCCAGCTCCTGCGCGAGATGAGCGTCGATCCGGACCCGGTTCTGGCAGGAATTGGCGTGGATCTGACGATGCTCGCGGACGTCGAGGGCCGTCTGCCGTTTCCCGTCGTGTCGGAGCTCATGCTGAAATGCGCAGAGGCGACGGGTCGCGACGACTTCAGCCTGATCCTTGGCGCGTCCGGTCGCCTCCGCCATCTCGGAATTGTCGGAAAGGTCTTGTCGACCGCGGCGGTGTTCCGATCGGCGCTCACCGCCTTCGCCGCCAATCATCCCCGATACGTGCGGGGGGCAAGCACGTATCTCGTCGACTGGGGCGACGATGGGCTTCTGATCGGGCACCGCGTCCACTATCCGGGTCTGCGCGGTTCGGCGTTCTTCAGCGTCGGCGCGGTCGCCTTCGGGCGCAAGATCTTTGCTGAGCTCTGTGCGGTGGAGCCGACGCGCGCCTTCCTGTCCCTACCGCGGCCTGCAGACCCTTCGCCCTACAGGACGGCGTTCGGGAAGGCTAAGCTCGTCTTCGAGGCGCAGCACTTCGGCCTCGTCTATCCCCGCGCCGCGCTCATGAAGCCCATCCCGACCGCCGACCCCGCTCTCCACGCCGACATCAACAAGTTCATAGCCGAGCGATGGAATTGTCTGCAGCCGGATATCGTCGATCGCGTCATGCGCGTTCTGGTGCCCTCGGTCCTGGCGGGATCGCCGTCCTTGAAGACGACCGCCGATCTCTTGGTCATGCACCCCCGAACCCTGAACCGGGCGCTGCAAACGCGCGGCCTTTCCTTCCGGGACACGGTGAACGAGGCTCGCTTCGAGATGGCGTGCCAGCTGCTGCGCGACACGCGCGTGACCGTCGGCAGCCTGGCGCGGATCCTCGGCTACTCCGAGGTCAGCGCCTTCACGAGGTTTTTCACCGGCATGTCGGGGCAGCCGCCTTCCGATTGGAAGCAGAGCGAGCTGGCGAGAACTGACGCGGCATGACGTTCGCGCCGCATGGCGAAAAGACACGGATCCGGATGCGGTTCGAGCGCCATCGCTGTGGCTTGAGGCCCAGCGTCGAAACCCGCTGGGCTTGCCCGGTTTCGACATAGACCTGCCGTAGCGGATAGCTGTCTTGGAAGCCTTGATCGGCGGGTAGGGATTGTTCGGCGAACGGTGGGAACAGACGGGGGCGGCGGACGTCCAGGCCCGAGCCTGTAGGCGTGGTCTCGTTTCGATGAGCGCTTCGTTTCCGAGGCTTCCTCGATCTCCGCGCTCTATCGGATCGAGGCTGACATTCGCGGCCGCACGTGGAAGACCAGCGACATCGGTAGAGTTAAGATCTTGCGCCTACGTCGGAAAAAAGGACATACAGGGCTCCGACTGAGCTTGGCGTCAACCCCGAATTGGTGCGCTAAAGTCGTTCAAGATATCGCGGTCACAGCGGCGTCGCAACGATCGGGGGGAGCGTGAGCAGATCGAGCAGCATCCTTGTTACGCCCCGGGAGGCCGATCTCGGTCTCACCCGAATCGTCAATCGAACAGGGCTGTCGATCAGCCTCCTGCAGAACGGCGCGATCTTCGCAATCGAGCACTGTTCCGGCGAGCGCAAGGTCATGATCAATCAGATCGTCGGCTCGCCGATCGCCGGTTCGATGGGCCGCCTCTGCCTTCGCATCGGCGGCCCCCGGCCCCAAGTGTTGCAATTGATTGGGCCGGAAGCGCGGGCGCGCATCGGCGCCTTGGATGACCGTTTCGTCTGGGAGGGAGAACAGCAGGGTCTACGGCATCAAGTCAACCTATGGCTGGCGCAAGACGTCAACGCATGGTTTTGGCGGATTCATGCGGCCAATCAGACCGACAGGGAGCAGCCGCTCGATACGGTTCTGATTCAGGATCTCGGCCTCGGCGACCGCGGATTTCTAATGAACAACGAAGCCTATGCGAGTGAGTATGTTGATTGTCATGTCGCTGAGCACCCTCGCATGAACCACGTGCTGATGAGCCGGCAAAACCTGTCGCAGGGCGGGTCAAATCCCTGGACGGCTCATGGTTGCTTGGAAGGGACCGCCGGTTTCGCCACGGATTTCGTCGAGTTGATGGGAGCGGCGCACCGCGATGCGAACGAGTTCGACCTGCCCTTCGGCTCGAACCTTCGGTCGAGCCGACTTCAGCGCGAAACAGCCTGTGCGGCGCTTCAGTCGCGCCCTGTGCTGCTGGCCGCCGGCGCTGCGGCGTCGTGGACATTCTTCGGCTTCTACAAAGCCGATCATGCCGCAGCGTCTTCGAACGCCGACCTAGCTGAGATCGACGCTGTGGAGCGCGCCAGCCAAGGATGGTCGCCGCGAGAAGTCTCTTTTTCGAGCCGACGCGAAGCGTCGTTCAGGCTGCGCCGGTGGCTGTGGTTGAGGTGATGGATAAAGCGGTGATAGGACAGCGCTACCGCCGGCGAACTCATGTGGAACGGAAAGATCGTAATCTACTCTCGTTTTTTGTGACCGCAAGAAGCCACAACCGCCACGTCGTCCTCCGCGACAAAGAGCGTGTAGTCGCGCGCCGTCATGGCGCACTGCTTCGCAGCGGCGGCGGAATGTTGCCGGCGGACGACCTGCTTTGCGCGACCTGCTGGATGCATGGCGTGTTCGGCGCGCAACTAACGATCGGCAATACGTCCTTCCAAAAGCTTTTTTCCGTGTCCCGCGATCCCTTCAATGTGACCCGCGGCAGCGGCCTGCGCGTGCTCGCCGATCTGGGCGAGGGATGGCGGCTGCTGACCGTTCCGTCCGCATTCGAGGTTGGCCTGAGCGATTGTCGATGGATCTATCGATTGGCGCAGAGAACGATCACGATTTCTGCACTCGTGTCGTCGGACGACCCCGCCATGCAATGGCGCGTCAGCGTCGAGGGCGAGCCGTGTCGATTTCTTATCTTCGGCCATCTGGTCCTCGGCGAGCAGGAGTTCGCCAGCGCTGGACGCATGGAGATCGGCGAGCCAGATAAGGGCTTCATCCTTCGCCCCGACCCCGAGACCCTCTGGGGGCGACATTATCCGGAAGCCGAGTACCGGATAGTGTCGAGCACGCCAGACGAAATTGAAGCGGTCGGCTCCGACGAGTTGCTCTATGTCGACGGCAAACGGAGGAGCGGCGGCTACGCCGTGATCCGCACACGTCCGACGAAGGCTTTCGTCTTCGCAGTGGTCGGCTCTATGACCGATCCGGAGCGCGCGGAAGCTTTAGCGGTAAAATATGGCAATGGCGTCGATCCCGCGAGCCTGCAGGCGCAGTCCGACCGCAGCTGGCGCAAGATAACGCGTGGGATCCGAATCCGAAACGCGAAGGCCGGCGCAAAGGCCATGGATACGATGTTGCCGTGGCTGATACACGACGCGATGATCCATCTCACCGTTCCGCATGGTCTCGAACAATATTCAGGCGCCGCATGGGGAACGCGCGACGTATGCCAAGGCCCGCTCGAGTTGCTCTTGTCGCTCGAGCATGACGCGCCGGCGAAGGAGATTGTTCGCACGGTTTTCGGCGAGCAGAACGCGACCAAGGGAGATTGGCCGCAATGGTTCATGCTCGACCCTTACGCCATGATCCGAGACCGGGAGGCTCACGGAGACGTTATCGTCTGGCCGCTGAAGGCCTTGTGCGATTATGTCGAAGCCACTGGAGATTTTGACGTCCTCGACGATCAGGTCGCGTGGCGCCGCGAGGATAATTTCGAAAGGACAGCCCGCGTCGATCCCATCGCAGCCCACGTTGTCAAACTGATTGCGACGTTGCGAGAGCGGTTCATTCCGGGCACCCATTTGCTGCGATACGGCAACGGGGACTGGAACGACTCCCTGCAACCCGTCGATCCCGCGCTGCGCGACTGGATGGCGAGCAGCTGGACGGTCGCCCTTCTTTATCAGCAACTTCGACGGTACGCTGCGATTGTACGGATTGCCGGATCGGACGCGGCGGCTCACGAATGCGACGCGCTCGCCACCAGCATGCAGCAGGACTTCGACCGCTTCCTGATGCGTGATGGCGTGGTCGCCGGCTACGCCGTTTTCCGGCCGGAAGGCGGCGAGCCGGATCTGCTGCTCCACCCGAGCGACCGACGGACAGGGCTGTCTTATTCTCTGATTCCGATGACCCAGGGGATTATCGGCGGCCTTTTTACGCGAGACCAGGCGCTCCGCCATCTTACCCGGATGCGCGAGCATCTTCTTTTTCCAGACGGCGTGCGCCTCATGGATCGGCCCCTCGCCTACCATGGCGGGCGCGAGGTCATATTCCGACGAGCGGAATTGGCGGCGTTTTTCGGCCGCGAGATCGGATTGATGTATGTCCATTCGCATCTGCGCTACGGCGAAGCGATGGCCCTTCTTGGGGAGCGCGAAGCCCTGTGGGACGCTATGCTCGTCGCCAACCCGATCGCCGTCACTGACCGACTGCCTCATGCGTCCCTGCGGCAGCGCAATGCCTATTTCAGCAGCAGCGACGCAGCTTTTCGCGATCGCTATCAGGCCAGCGCGGAATGGGAGCGTGTCAGGGCGGGGAGCATCGCCGCGGATGGCGGATGGCGCATCTATTCAAGCGGACCCGGCCTCTACGTTTATCTTCTCATCCAGCACGCTTTTGGAATGCAAAGGCGCTTCGGCGAGCGGATCGTCGAGCCGGGCTTGCCGGCGTCGCAGAAGGGCCTTTCGTTGACTGGGCTGCCGCCAACGACCGCGGCTTCGGGCAAGCGCTAGCGCGTCATTCCGCGGCAGCGGCCTCGATGTCCCGGGTGTCCTTGGCGGCGTCGCCGAACGGCCGAAAACACGGGCCGTCGGGATCGTGCTCAAGATGCACGGCGCGGTTGAAGAAGCCGCTTTCGTTCAGGTCCCGCCCGATGTCGAGGACGCCGACTTGCGGAAGGTCTTGCGAGAAAACGGCCTCGATTCGCCGCCTTGTCTCAAGTTCGAGCCCGACGAGGGCGCCGTTCATCACAACCCAAGACGGTTTGTGCAGAATCGCCCGCGCCACGGACAGGCATTGCTTCTCGCTGTCGCTCAATCGCCGGTCCCACCGTTCGTCCTTGTCGAGAAGCGGCTTGAGATGTTCAAGTCCTACCGCGGCCAAGGCGTCCGCGATCGCAGCGGCGCTGCTCGGTTCGGCTGAACGCGGAAAAGACAGCATGCTACGCAGCGTTCCCGGCGGAATGTAGCCCGGCGACGGCATGAAAATAATCGACTGGCGCGGCGGAAGCGTGATCCGGCCTTCGCCCCATCGCCAAAGTCCGCCCAAGGCGCGGAACAGAATGGCGTCCTGGGCTTCGTCGCCCACGACGAGCACGCGTTCGCCGCGTTTCAACTCGACCGGGTTTTCGCGCATCATCACGCAACCGGACTCGGCGGCGATCGCAAGGTCGTTGATACGGATCGATCCGTCATCCGATTCGGCCAATTCGATGTGGCTCTCATTCCGGCCCAGCGCGTCCAAATTCGACAGAGTGTTGCTAAAGCTCGCCACGCGTAGCAGCGTGGCTCGCCAGTCCGCGATGGTGGCGAAGTTGTCGACGAACCATCGAAGCGACTGCTGCACCTGATTGAAAGCGCCGACGAGGATCATCAACTCGCCAAAGGACATGCCGCTCTTGAAGTAGGCTGGGGCCGCAACGACGATCGGGGCGATAATCGTGAACCAGCCATAGCCGGAGGTCACCCAGGTCAAGCCGGTCACCGCGCGGACAAGCCGCTTTGAGACTGAGACCACAGCCTCAAAACCACTCTGGAGCCTGGTTCTCTCGTCTGCCTCGCCGCCGTAGAGCGCGATCCCCTCGATTTCCTCGTTGGCGCGAACGAGCGCGAAGCGGAAATCGGCCTCGCGCGCGTAGCGTTCTGCGTTGAGCGAAATCAGCGGGCGACCGACCCACCAGCTCAAGAGCGACGCCACGCCCGCATAAGCCAAGGCGCACCAGACCATATAACCTTTGGGCACGTAGGGAATCCCAACCATCGCCAGGACCATCTGGTCGGACAGGAGCCAAAGCACTCCGATGAAGCTCACAAGGAGCAACGTCGACTGCAGGAGGCCGATGCCGAGGTCTGTCGTCAGTTCCGTGAGATGCTTGGCGTCCTCTTGAATTCGCTGATCGGGATTGGAGCCGATCTCTCCGGCGTGCGACAGGCGGAAGGCGCGAAGCGGCGACATCCAGCTGCCGAGCAGGTGCTCGACGAGACCTTCGCGCAGGACCAGTTTCGATTTCTGGTTGAGCCACGCTTGCGCGACATTGAGCGCCAGCAGGACGCCGGCGAGCTCTGCAAAAACGATCAGCTGTTGCATGAACTCGGGGACCTTCTTGTGCGCTAGCGCATCGTAGAAGGGCCCGTTCCAGGCGTTGAGCCGCACCTGCGCATAAGCGGTCACGCCGACGACGGAAATCAGGCCACCGGCCAGAAGGAAAAGGACGTTCCGCTGCCGCGACATCCACAGCGCCGCGACCATGCCCCGGATTTGAGAATAAAAGCCTCCGTCCGAATTGACAGTTGCGCCAAGGCCACTCGCCTCTGCCGAATTTTCTGCTGTCGGACCCATTCAATCTCCTCGTGCTTTATCGGCCTTAGCGAGGGCTTGGCCCGGGATTGTCGGAGCGGAAAATCCGGGAGCGGTGGTCGCGCCGCAATCTGATCTATAAGATACGCCGAGATGACGCCAATAGGCGGGGGACATGGGTCGGATCGATAATCTGCTCTCGAGGATGACCATTGAAGAGAAGATCGGCCAGCTCAACATGGTTTCCGGCTGGGGAGCCACAACGGGGCCGGAACAGCTGGTCGCGATTGAGGCGGACGTCCGGACTGGTCGGATCGGCAGCCTGCTGAATGTTTGGGGCGCCGCCGAGACGCGCGCCTTGCAGCACATCGCGACGCAGGAGTCGCGCCTCGGCATTCCCCTGCTTTTCGGCCTGGACGTCATTCATGGCCATCGCACGGTCTTTCCGGTTCCACTGGCGGAAGCATGCGCAATGGATCCTGACCTATGGGAGCAGACGGCGCGCGCGGCGGCCGAGGAGGCCGCGGAAGACGGCGTGGCTATGACCTTTGCTCCGATGCTTGACGTTGCGCGAGATCCGCGCTGGGGGCGTATCGTCGAAAGCCCAGGCGAGGACGTCTGGATCGCATCCATGATGGCGGTGGCGAAGACGCGCGGCTTCCAGGGCCAGGATCTCGCCGTAGGCGACTGTATTGCGGCGACGGCGAAGCATTTCTGCGCCTATGGCGCCGTGAACGCCGGTCGTGAATACGCGTCCGCCGACCTCTCGGAACGCGCTTTGCTTGAGACGTACCTTCCTCCGTTTTTGGCCGCGGTCGCCGCTGGGACGGCCGCGGTCATGCCCGCTTTTATCGACGTCGTGGGTGTTCCAATGACGGCAAACGCGCCTCTGCTAAACGGCTGGCTGAGAAATCACGCCGGCTTTGATGGCGTCGTCGTCAGCGACTATAACGCCGTCGCGGAACTGATCCAGCATGGCGTAGCCGCGGACGAGTCCGAAGCGGCCGCGTTGGCGCTTGCAGCCGGCGTCGATATCGATATGGCAAGCGCTTCTTACCTTCGCGGCTTGCCGATCGCTCTCAATCGCGGTCTTGTCACCGCGGCTCAGATCGACGCCAGCGCGAGGCGCGTGCTGTTGTTGAAGGAGCGCCTCGGACTCTTCGACAATGAGGATCGAGAGGGAGCGGAAGACGTAGGGCGCGGAAGAGCGCGACGCCGGGCGTTGGCTCGCGAAGCAGGACGACGGTCAATTGTCCTACTCACGAACCGGGACGCGACTTTGCCCCTGTCCCCTGATCCGCGGCGCATTGCGGTCGTTGGCCCCCTGGCGAGCGCCGACAGCCAGATGCTCGGTCCCTGGGCCTTGGCGGGCGACGCCCGGACCGCCGTCTCGATCCTCGATGGGCTGAAGGAAGCGCTTCCGCAGTGCCGGATCGATCACCCCGCCGGAATCGATGCAGACGCGCTCGACGGACGCGGCGTTGCGGCCGCCGTGGACCTCTGCCGCGAATCCGAAGTCGTGATCCTCTGCCTTGGCGAAGGCGTTGAGATGAGCGGGGAAGCAGCGAGCCGCGTCGATCTTGGCCTGCCGGAGCGACAACGCGCGCTCGCGGAAGCGGTCCTCGACTTGGGAAGACCGGTCGTCGCGGTTCTCTCATCCGGTCGTCCGCTGACTTTGCCGTGGCTCTTTGACCGCGCTGATGCGGTTCTCGCGACTTGGTTCCTCGGGAGCGAGGCGGGCAACGCCGTCGCCGACGTATTGACCGGCAAATTCAATCCGTCAGGACGGCTGGCGATAACCTGGCCCCGCCACGTCGGCCAGGCGCCGCTCTATTTCGCGCAGCGCCCAACCGGGCGGCCAACCATGCAAGGCGTTCATTATTCCAGCTCCTACATCGATAGCCCCGCCGATCCCCAATTTTTCTTCGGCCACGGTTGTTCCTTCAGCCGCTTTGAACTCGGCGACATGCAAGTCGCGCCGCGCCGGCTTTTCGAGGGCGACAGTTTCGAAGTGTCCATCGACGTCTTCAACGACAGCATGGTTGACGGCGAAGCGACACTGTTCCTGTTCGTTCGCGACGTCATCGCCAGCCTCGCGCGACCGCTGTTGGAGCTGAAAGGGATCCAAAAAATCTCGCTTGCCGCCAAGGAGCGCGGAAGATTGACATGGCGACTGTCGACCGACGATCTGAAATTCGTTGGTCCAACGCTCGCCTCCATTCTTGAGCCCGGCCTGTTCAAGATCCACGTCGGGCAGAGCGCCGAGCCCGCCCAGCTTCTCGTTGAGACTCTTGAAGTGGTGAGTCGTTGAAACCCGCGGCCCCTCTGACCGGCGAAACGGGCGTTCCTGACAAGACGCGATGGAGGATCACCTCAAGCAGCGGAAATCCCCGTCTTGCCATCGACGATCTCTACGCGACGGCGTGGGTGGCTGAGCCTTCCGCGCAGCCATGGTTCGAGATCGACCTGGGGGCCGCTGCGATACTGGGCGGGATCGAGGTCTATTGGGGCAGACAGGCGGCCGAGGTTCTCTGGTTCGAATCGTCGCTCGAGGGCTCGCGGTGGGAACACCTATGCGGCACGCACCACGGCGAAGGGGGACAAGACGTTTTCGCATTCCCGCCGGTCGAGGCGCAGTTCGTTCGCTTTGCCTGCGAAGCGGAAGGGCTAGAACACGGGCTGGAGGTGGTCGAAGTCAACCTCTATGGCCCCGCCCAAGCGGCGTCGGTGCTTGAGAACGGTCGCCTTTCGGCGCTCGGCCATGGCCCTGTCGTGCTACCCCCTGGCGAAAGCATCACAGTCGATCTCGGCTATGTGCGATCCCCTTTGGGCGAGTTGATCGCGTGGGGCGAAAGCTACGGAACCGATTTCTCGGTCTATCTCTCCAGAGACGGCGTAAACTTCTGGGACGTCGGCCGGATCGCCACCGGCGATGGCGGCAGTGACAGCTTCTGGTGGCGCTCGACAACGGCCCGCTATCTCCGACTGACCTTGCGCGCGGCAAGTTCGCCGGAAGGCGCGGTCGTCAACGAGATCAAGCTCCGCGTCCTCAACAAGGACCGCATGCCGATCGGCCAACTCGAGCGAGCCGCCGCGGCAGGGCGCAGCAATCTTTACCCGCAGGCTTTGCTCGGCCGCCAAGTCTACTGGACAGCGCTTGGGGAGTTCGATCAGGCGGAGGAAGCGCTGTTCGACGAATACGGCGACCTCGAGCCGCGACGCGGCTCTCCCCAGATCACGCCTTTGCTTCGACTGGACGGCGCGTTGCACGGCGCCCCCAGCAGCGCGACAATCGGCCATTCCCTAATCGACGGTTCCCTTCCCATTCCTTCGGTCGTCTGGTCGGCTCAGGGCGTCGAGATTCGCCTGACCGCTTTGGCTTACAAGGGAGAGGCCTTGGTCGAGTGCAGGGTGGCCAACCGTAGCGAGTTGCCTCGGAAGGGCGCTCTGGTGCTGGCGGTTCGGCCGGTCCAAATCAATCCGTACTGGCAGCACGGCGGACATGCGCCGATCGACGCGATCGCGATTGCAGGCAGGCGGGTCCGCGTTAACGATCGGCCTTTCGTCGTGTTTTCGCGCGAACCGGATGCGACGACCCTCGCCGAGTTCGAGAACGGCGACGTTGTCAATCTGATCGAAAAGGGACCCCAGCACACGGCCAAAAGGCTGCGCTCCAAGGACGCGCTCCTGAGCGCCGCCTGCGAATTTGCCTTTGAGTTGCCGCCGTTCGACGAAGCTCACGTGGTTTTTTCGTCCCCGATGCGCGACGGCGTCCAGGCCCGGGGAGAGGCCAATTTTTCCTCGATCCGGAACTCCGTCGCCCGCGCCTGGCGGAAAAAGATCGGGCCGCGCAAAATAACGGTTGGCGACCCCGACGTCAGCGACACCGTCGAGGCTCAGACAACGCTTATCCTCGTCAACGCGACCCGGACGGCTTTCAAGCCTGGTCCTCGCAACTATGACCGGACATGGATTCGCGACGGGTCCGCTCAAGCTCTCGCCCTGCTTTGGGCGGGCCTGATCGACGAGGCGAAAGCCTATGTCCTTTGGTACGCAAAACGCATCGAGGCGAGCGGACTGGTCCCGCCGATTCTCAATGTCGATGGGACAATCAATCGCGGCTATGGCAGCAATATCGAATTTGACGCCCAGGGCGAGTTTGTCGGCATCGCGGCCGATGTCTTCCGCATCACCAGAGACCGCGATTTCCTTCAGGCGATCTTCGAGCCGGTCGTGCGCGCGACCCGCTTCATCGAGGAGCTTTGCGCACAAACCGACGCCGTTTATGGCCCCGACACGCGATTTCACGGGCTTCTCGCCCCCTCGATTAGTCACGAGGGCTACAGCAAGCCGTCTTACAGTTTCTGGGACGATTATTTCGCCTTGAGCGCCTGGCGGAACTGCGAGTGGCTGGCGCACGAGATCGGCGACGCCCGCGTCGCTGCTGACGCCCGCGCCAAGGGCCGAGCGTTCGCAGCGAACCTGACCCGCTCGATCATGATGACAGCAGAGGCGATGGGCAAAAACCTGGTCCCCGGATCAGCCGATCGCGAGGATGTCGATCCCACCGCGACGGCGATCGCTTTTGAGCCCTGCCGAGTCGACGACGTGCTGCCCCGGGATCTCTTACCGGCGACATTCGATCTGATCGTCAAACTGATCGCGACGATCAACTCTTCTGACTGGGCAGGGAACTACACCCCCTACGTGCTGCGCAATGTCAACGCGCTCGTTTCCCTGGGTCGCCTCCAAGATGCGGTCGGGCTGGTCTCTGCGGCGCTCAATGGGCGAAGACCGCGAGGCTGGCGGGGGTGGGCGGAAGTCGTTTGGAGCGATCCGCGGGCGCCGGAATATGTCGGCGACATGCCACATACCTGGATCGGCGCAGAGTTCGCCACCGCGATCCGAATGATGCTGTTACGGGAAAATGGCGACACGCTCGAACTGTTCCGGGCGGCGCCGGACGGCTGGTGGGCCGGGGAGGGAATCGCCTTACGCGACTTGCCGACCAGCTTCGGGGTCGCGAACCTTTCAGCTTGGCGCGACGGCCCACAGGCGATCGTCGAGCTGGCTTTGACTGGCCCTTTGCCGGAACGAATCACTGTGCGGTATCCCGGGGCGAAGCACGCTCGCGCAGATGGAAGGCTTTGCGAAATTTGCGACGACGTCGTTTCCACGCCGGCTTTCACCCGACTGGTCATTGATTTCTAATTCGCGCCGAGGCCAGGTTCGCACGGCGAGCGGGCCGTCGCCTCTGATGCGTTGGAGCTTCTTTGATTTCGCGCGCTCTTCGCGAAAAAACCGGCATCTCTCTTGTCGTGGCGCGCTTCAGACAAGGGCCAGGGGAAACTGGTCGGCGCGAAACACGGAGTGGAAGATATCGCCCTCGAACATTTTCATCAGATCGGCCGTCACAGCGCGGCTCTGGGCCCTAACGTCCGAGGCGAGCGCCAACTCAATGGCCTGCTTCGAGGCATATCGGATCGCAAGCACCATTTCGAAATGCGGCTCGGCGACGTCGGCCTCCTCCTGGCGCATCACTCGCACTTCCTCCGCGCCGGGAAATTGCGTCCATAAAGGCGCCAATTTATCGCGCACGAACGATGTGAAGGCCTCCTCGGAGCCAGGCCTCACATGACCGCGAAAGAAAGCGCAGCGTATATACATCGGCGGTTGCCTTCGGCTGGAGAAGAGGCTGGGGCGTCATCGCGACGGGCTGCCAGCGCGACCGTGGAGAATAGCTCACGGCGTTGGCGCGTGGGTGTTCAGAAAGATCGAATAGAGGGAGGTCTGCGCCGTGATGTAGAGGCGGTTCCCGTGCGGGCCGCCAAAGCACATGTTTGAGACGAATTCGGGC
This sequence comes from uncultured Alphaproteobacteria bacterium, assembly GCA_963748545.1. Taxonomy (GTDB): domain Bacteria; phylum Pseudomonadota; class Alphaproteobacteria; order Rhizobiales; family Beijerinckiaceae; genus Roseiarcus. The sequence continues at coordinate 64,051 of CAVVJO010000043.1, read as the reverse complement.
ACGAGGATGCGACCGATCAGGGTTCCGTCGGGCGCGTAGACGCGCACCGCATCGGCGCTCGAGGCCCAGAGGTTGCCGTGCCGATCGACCCGGAAACCGTCGAAGATTCCCGACGGACAGACAGCGAAGACAGATTTGAACGTCGCCGACCGGCCGTCGGGCGCGACGTCATACGCCCGAATGGCCTTCGGCAGATCCGGGACATGGCTCTCGCCGGAATCGGTGACATAGAGCGTCCGTTCGTCAGGTGAGAACGCCAGGCCGTTCGGCTGCACCATGTCGGTGACAATGGCGATAGGGTCTGACCCTTCGTCCAGGCGATAGACGTTGGAGGCTCCGATTTCGGCGGGGGCAATGCTGCCTTCGTAATAGCCCTCGATGCCGTAGGTCGGATCGGTGAACCAGATCGAGCCATCGCGCTTCACCACGACGTCGTTGGGCGAATTGAGCCTTTTTCCGCGGTAGCGGTCGGCGAGGACCTTCCAGCTTCCGTCATGTTCCAGACGGGAAATCTTGCGGCCGCCCTGCTCGCAGGCGACGACGCGGCCCGCAGCGTCGAGCGTATGGCCATTCTGATTGCCGTGGCCGGTCTCGAACACGCTGACCGATCCGTCGCCTTCGTCGAACCGCATCACGCGGTCGTTGGGAATATCGGACCACAGGAGGTGTTTGGACGCCGGCACATAGACGGGGCCCTCCGCCCAACGGCAGCCGGTCCACAGGCGTTCAAGCTTGGCGTGCCAGATTATGAGCTTCTGGAATCGCGGATCGAGGATTTCATAGTCGCTCATGACGATCATCTCTTGCAGAGAACGAGAGGCCGCCGGCGACGGCGACGTCTCCCTGTCGCGCGTCGCGCGAGATCGGATCCGGCGGGCTTAAACGCCCCAGATCTTCTTGTAGGCGTCGCGATAGTTGTTCTGCGGATCGAATACGTTGTCTTTGCCGCCGTCGAAGTCGATGTTTTCCTTCGTCACCACATGGAACGGCGTGACGTACCCGGACGGCTTCTCACCGGCGAAAGCGCGATTCAGTTCGTCGATGAGTTGCCAGCCCTGTAGCGTCAGCGGCTCGGCGACCGTGACGGCCTGATACTGACCGGCGCGGATACGCTGGTAAGCCGCCTCGGAACCGTCGCCCGCCGCGACTGCCTTCGGGGCGCCCTCGCCCGGCAGGCCGGCCGCCGCCAGCGCCGGAGCCATGAAGTCGTAATAGATGTCGTTGATCGCCAGCGAATGGGTCCATTTGGATCCGAAGCGCTGCAGCAGCGAGACGGTGAGCTGCCCCATGCGGTTCGACACGTCGGCAATCGGCATGTCCTCATAGGAGAGCACCGTACCTCCCATCTGTTCGATCAGCGCCTGCATCTTCTTTGATTTGGCTACGGCGAAACTGTAGTTGCTGTCGGTGAAGATGACGACGCCCGGCTTGCCTCCGGCGTCCAGGTACGCCCATGTCGCGGCCGCGGTCGGAACGCCAAGCGGTTCGCTGGTGACGTTGACCGGGATGGTCGTTCCCTCAATCGGCCCGAGCTTCGGCACCGAATGCCACGCAACCATGGCGATCCCGGCCTTTCCGGCTTCCTCCAAACCGGACTTCTGCTCGGTCGGGTCGAGGCCGACAATCACGATGCCGGCGGGCTTCAGCGTGATCGCCTGGTCGAGCGCAGCCGTGCGGCCCGATACGGAGCCCGCGCCGTCGATCACGCGCGAGGTCCAGCCGATGATCTTGGCGGCCTCGGCGGCTGCGTCTACCGTCGCGCGCACGCCGCTGTTCTTGAGGTCGTTGGCGACGATGACGATGCTCTTGCCTTTGGCGGCCTTCGGGCCGGTGGTCGGACCATCCCAAGTGTCCTGCCTGGAGGCGTATTTCGCTAAATAGGCTTTCGCGTCCTCCATCGTGTCCGCGAGCGCGATCCTGGTAAACGCCGGCAGCGACAGACCCAAGGCGGCCTTCAAAATCAATTCCCGTCTGTTCATGACCTATTCCTTCCTCTGTAGCGGATCGCTTAAGCGCCCGTCGTTTTGAACGTCGCCTTGCCAAGACTGCGGCGACGCTGGGCGTAACCGGCGATGCCGATGGCTATGAGCAGAGTGACGCCGTTGAACATCGGCTCGACCCAGAAAGAGCCGCCGAATTGCTGAATGCCGGCGATACCGACCGCGAGGATTGCGACACCGACGAGCGTGCCCCAAACATTGACGCGGCCCGGTTTAATGGTCGTCGAGCCCAGAAAGGCCCCGACCAGCGCCGGCAGGAGATATTCGAGCCCGACGCTGGCCTGGCCGATGCGCAGTTTGGAGGCGAGCAGAACGCCCGCCGCCGCCGTCAGGGTCCCCGAGGCGAGGAACGCTGCCATAGTGAAGCGCTGCACAGGGATGCCGTTGAGCGCCGCCGCTTTGGGATTTGCCCCGATCGCATAGAGGTAGCGGCCGATGGGAAGATGCTCGAGAACGAGCCACATCACCACGGCCAATGCGAGGACGTAGAAGCCGGTGATCGGCAGGCCGAAGATCATCGTGCCGTTGAGCGCCAGGAACCCTTTCGGGAGCACCCCCACCACCTGGCGCCCCCCCGAGTGCCAGAGCGCGATGGCGTAGAGAATGGTGCCGGTGCCCAGCGTGGCGATGAAACTGTCGATTTGGGCGACTTCCACCAGGATCCCGTTGAGCAGGCCGACCATGGCGCCCAGCAGCACCACCACCAGCACTGCGACCGGCCAAGGCACGCCGAACATTGTCTGCAGGCTGATGGCCAGGATGTGCCAGAGCACGATGCCGTAGCCGACCGTAAGATCGATCTTGCCGGCCGCCATCGGGACCATCGCAGCCAGCGAAAGTATCGCGATGATCGCCTTGTCGGAGATGATTGAGCGGGCGTTCAGCAGGGTGGGGAATGTCTCGGGCAGGATCAGCGAGAACATCACGATCAGAAGGATCGTCAGGATCGGCAGGCCATAGACCGGCAGGCGCTTCAGCAGCCTTTCGGCGACGGAAGCGTTTTCTAACTCCGCCCGTGTGGGTTCGAGCGCGTCGGATTTGATCGAGTTGGTCGACATGACTAACCCTTCTTTCGGTCAAGCCGCTTCCGAAGCGGAGGCCACGGTGATCACGGATTCCGTCGTGAGCGCGGGGCCGCCGAGCTCCGCGATGATCTTACCTCGGTTGAAAACCAGCGCCCGGTGACACACGTTGGCGATCTCCTCGAAGTCGGTGGAGACCACGATGACCGCGAGCCCCTCCTCCAGCGCGCGGCCGATCAGCCGGTAAATCTCCGCCTTGGCGCCGACGTCGACGCCAGCAGTCGGATCTTCGGCCACGAGCAGGCGACGCCCGGTGACGAGCCAGCGCCCGACCACCACCTTCTGCTGGTTTCCGCCCGACAGGCCTTCGATCGGCATATCGGGGTCGTTCGGCCGCAAGCCGACAGATTCGCCCATTTTCATGGCCAGGCGCGCCTCCGCCGATGGCGAGAGCGCAGAAAACAGACTGCGCCCCGCTGCGCCGGGATTGAGGAAGGCGTTCTCGCGGATGCTGAGCGAAGGCGCGAGCGATTCGTCCATGCGGTCACGGGCGATGAGGCCGATGCCGGCCAACAGCGCCGCGCGCGGCGAGGAGAGATCCGGGGTCTGACCGTCGAGCGTGATTGCGCCGCGGTGCGGAACCGCGCCGAACAGCGCGCGGCCGATTTCCTCCTGGCCCGCGCCGCGCAGGCCGACAAGGCCGAGCAACTCGCCCTTGCGGACATCGAAACTGACCGGGCCCGCCGCCGGCGTCACCACATCGCGCAGCGCCAGGCGCACTGGGCCGGGCCGGTATTCGGCCTTGCGAAACACGTCGAGCGTGGCGCGGCCGACGATCAGCCCGACCAATTCGTCCGCCGTCGTCTCGACCACGGGCTTCTCGCCGACCTTGAGGCCGTCGCGCACCACCACCACGCGGTCGGCGACGCGGAAAATCTCGTCGAGGCGATGCGAGACATAGATCATGCCGACGCCGCGCGCGCGCAGGCGGCGCATCGCCTCGAATAGCCGCTCCACCTCGTCGGCGGGAAGACTGGCCGTTGGCTCGTCGAGCACCAGAAAGTCACAGTCCACGACCAGCGCGCGTGCGATCGCCACCAGCGATTTTTCAGTGCGTGTCAGGCTGTGGACCCGGATCGTCGGGTCGATGTCGCAACCAACGAGCTTCAACGCCATCTGGGCTTGCTGTTCGGCCTTGCGCCAATCGATCAGGCCGAGCGCGCCAGACCAGCTTCGCCCTGCGAAGCCCTGCGGCAGACTCATGTTCTCCGCGACGGTCATCCATTCGACGAGTTCGAGATCCTGATGGATGAATGCGACGCTCTGCCGTACGCCACGCGCCTGGGCCCGGTGGCGGTAGGGCTCGCCGGCGATCGTGATCTGCCCGCTGTCAGCCTTGAAGATGCCACCCAGTATCTTGATGAGAGTGGATTTTCCGGCGCCGTTTTCACCAAGCAGGGCGACGACCTCACCGCGATGAACATCCATGCTGACGCCCTTGAGCGCCCGCGTGCCGCCGAACGTTTTGACGACGTTCTCGAAACGGAGAGTTCCCTCCATCGTCATGGCGTGCGCCTCCCTCTTGCGGGGCCCTCTCGGCCTCTCTCGGGTCGAGACGGATTGTTACCGATAACATTTGCCTCTGACAAGGACTTTCTTCGACCCGGTGTCAGGGGCGGGACGAATTGTCGCTGGGTCCGTCGAACTGGCGCATCAAGACGGCGTTGTCGGCCGCCCCAAATCCGGCGGCGGTCAGCGCGCGGTGAATCTTCGTCACGATCGCGGTCGCCGGCAAGACCGTTCCGGTCGCGCGGGCCAGCGCCTGAACGCCGTCGAGATCCTTCAGCATGTTGTCCAGCCTTCCGGTCGGCGAATAGTCGCGAGCGGCCATCTTCGCTCCGAACTCCTGCAGGATGCGCGAAGTCGGCGCGGCCTCCCGCAAGCGCCGACGGGATTTGTTCGGCGCTGACGCCCGCGCGCTCGGCGAGTGCGACGGCCTCCGCCACCGCCTGGAACTGGATGGCGCAAAGGACCTGGTTGACGAGTTTCGTCGCTTGGCCCGCGCCGACCGGCCCCATGAGCGTATAGTTCGCGGTCAGGCGAGCTCATCACCGCTCGCGCCCGCTCGAAATCGGCTTCCTCGCCGCCGGCCATCACAGTCAGCCGCCCGGCGAGCGCGCCGGGCGCTCCGCCGGAAAGCGGACAGTCGATCCACCGGCCGCCCGTCGCCTCGCGGAAGCGCGTTGCGAGCGCCCGGGTCGAAATCTGGATCGATCGACGACATGTCGATGAGGAGCGTATCGGGGTTGGCGGCGCGCGCCACGCCCTCCGGTCCGAACACCGCCGCTTCGACGATCGCAGCTGAATTGAGGCTCGTGATGACGAAGGACGCAGCCTTTGCGGCGTCGGCGCAGGACGCCGCGGCTCGGGCGCCACGCTTCGCGAACTCGGTCATTTTGAGCGCGTCGCGATCGAAAATCGCTACGGCGGCGCCCGTCTCAAGGAGCCGCGAGGCGATCGCGCTCCCCATGACGCCGACGCCGATAACGGCCACTGAAGGCGGCGAAGACGCGCTCATGTAAGGGCCTTTCATTGACTGCGGCCGCCGAGGGCGGCGGCGCGACGGGGTATCGCTCGGCGAAGGTTCGCGTCGGCCCAGAGCCTGAACTCGTCAGGCTCGGCCTCGGGGTCGTCGCCGTCGACGAACACGCCATCCAGCGCCTTCGCCAGCGGCTTTCCCACGGTCGTTTGTTCTGCCCCCGAGACTTCCATCACGACGATCGCGGCGCCCTCAGAGGCAGGCTGTGATTCCGCCGTCGACATAGAGGATGTGGCCATTGACGAAACTCGAGGCGTCGGAGGCGAGGAAGATGGCGGCGCCGACCAGTTCGTCGACGTCGCCCCATCGGCCCATCGGCGTGCGCGCCGTGAGCCAGGCGGAGAACTCTTCGTCCTCGACCAGGGCCTTGTTGAGGTCTGTCTTGAAATAGCCCGGGGCGATCCCGTTGACCCGGAGGCCGTGCTTGCCCCAATCGGTGGCCATCCCCTTGGTCAGCATCTTCACCGCGCCCTTCGAGGCGGCGTAGGGCGCGATGTTCGGGCGGGCGAGTTCGGCTTGGACCGAGGCGATATTGATGATCCGGCCGCTCTTGCGGGGGATCATGCTGCGCGCCACCGCCTTCGAGACGAAGAACATGCTGTCGAGATTGGCGCGCATGAGTTCGCGCCAGGTGTCCTCATTATAGTCCTCGAGCGGCCCCCGGCGCTGGATCCCTGCGTTGTTGACGAGCGTGGCGATCGGGCCGACGTCAGCCTCGATGGCTCGGACTGCGTCCACGACCTGCGCAGGCTCGGTCACGTCGAAAACGGCGGCCACGGCCTCTGCGCCCTCGGCGCGGAGGGTCTTGACGGCTTCCTCGACGGTGTTGCGGGTGCGGCCGTTGACGACGACGCGAGCCCCGGCGGCGGCGAGCCCTCGCGCCAGCGCCAGACCGATGCCGGCCGACGAGCCGGTCACCAGGCATACGGTCTCCGAAAGGCCGAACAGGCGATCAACAAATCCGTTCATGGCGCATTTTCCGCTTGAACTATAGTGATGTTATCGATAACATCGGCCACGTCAAGCGATTTTTGGTCGATCGCGGCAAGACGGGAGGCGAGATCGATGCCCAAGCCCACGGTGCTGATGATCGGCGCTTATCCGGAATGGGACATGGAGCCGCTTGAACGGGACTACGACCTTAGGAAACTGTGGCTCGCGCCTGATCGGGAGGCGTTCATCGCCGCCTCCGCGCCACAAGCGCGCGCGATCGCCACCCGCGGCGAACTCGGCGCGTCGGGCGCGCTGATCGATCGCTGTCCCAAGCTCGAGATCGTCTCCTGCTACGGGGTCGGCGTCGATGCGATCGACCTCAGCCGTGCGCGTGAACGCGGCGTCCGCGTCACCAACACCCCCGACGTTCTCACCGAGGACGTCGCCGACTTCGCCTTCGCGCTCATTCTCGCCCATACGCGCAAGGTGATCGACGGCGACGCGCACGTTCGCTCCGGCGCATGGCGCGACACGAACCTGCCGCTCGGCGTGAGCCTGCGCGGCAAAACGCTCGGCATTCTTGGTTTCGGCCGCATCGGACGCGCCATAGCGCGCCGCGCCGAGGGCTTTGGCGTAAAGATCGCCTATTCCGATGTCGCGCCGGCGGCGGAGGCGCCCCATGCCTACTACAGGTCTCCGGTCGAACTGGCCGCGGCGAGCGACATTCTGGTCGCCTCCGTCGCCGGAGGCGAAGCTACGCGCGGTCTCGTCAACGCCGCCATCTTCGAGGCGCTCGGGCCCTCCGGCCTTTTCGTCAACGTCGCCCGCGGTTCGGTGGTCGACGAGGCGGCCCTGATCGATGCGCTTGCTCGGAACAAGATCGCAGGCGCCGCGCTTGACGTGTTCCTGAACGAGCCCGGTATCGACCCGCGTCTGCTGGCGTTCAGGCAGGTCATTGTGCAACCTCACCAGTCGAGCGGCACTGTGGAGACCCGCAAGGCGATGGGAAAGCTGGTGCGGGACAATCTCGAGGCGCATTTCGCCGGGCGGCCCTTGCTGACGCCCGTAGTTTGAGGACAGAGGCCAGGTTCATGCGCGCCATCGTCGCCCACGCCGCAAAGGATCTCCGGATCGAGGAGACTCGCCTTCCGGCCCTCGGTCCTGAGGACATCCGCGTCCGCATCGCCTTCGGCGGGATCTGCGGCTCCGACCTCCACTATTACAACCACGGCGGCTTCGGCGCTGTCCGGCTGCGCGAGCCGATGATCCTCGGCCACGAGATCGCCGGCGTCGTTGAGGCCATCGGCGCCGATTGCCGTCGGATCAAGGTCGGCGACCAGGTCGCCGTCAGTCCGAACGTGCCCTGTAACCGGTGCCGCCTCTGTCTGGAAGGCCTTCAGAATCAGTGCCTCGACGTGCGCTTCTATGGCAGCGCAATGCGCTTTCCGCATGTCCAAGGCGCCTTTCGCGAGAGCCTGGTCTGCCTCGAGAGCCAGGCTCATCCGGTTCCTGACGGCCTGACGCTGCAGGAGGCGGCGATGGCCGAGCCGCTCGCCGTCGCGCTGCACGCGACGCGCCGCGCGGGATCGCTGATGGGCCGGCGGGTTCTCGTCAGCGGCTGCGGTCCGATCGGCGCGCTGACCATCGTCGCCGCGCGGCGCGCGGGCGCCGCCGAGATCGTCGCAACCGACATCGCCGAGGGGACGCTCGGTTTCGCGAGCGGCCTTGGGGCGGACCGGACGATCAACGTCGCCTCGACGCCCGAGGCGCTCGCCGCCTACGGAGCCGAAAAAGGCTATTTCGACGTCCTCTTCGAGGCGTCCGGCGCCGCGGCTGCGCTTCGGGCCGGCCTCGACGTCGTCAAGCCGCGCGGCGTCATCGTGCAGCTCGGCCTCGGCGGCGACATGACGATCCCGATCAATCTGATCACGTTCAAGGAGATCGATCTCCGCGGCACGTTCCGTTTCCATGAGGAATTCGCGCTTGCGCTGGAATTTATGGGCAAGCGCCTGATCGACGTGAAGCCGCTGATCACCGCGACGAAGCCGCTCGACAAGGCGGTCGAGGCTTTCGAACTCGCGGGCGACCGGTCTCAGTCGATGAAGGTTCAGATCGCATTCTGAGTGTTCAGGCCGTCTCCCGCGCCACGACCCGGAATTCGATCCTCGTCGTCTCGAGTTCACGCGGTTCGTTGCGAATGCGCGCCTCGAGCGCGCTGAGGGCCTGCTCGGCAGCCTTCCGGCCGATGTCGGCGCAATCGACGGCGACGGTCGTCAGGCGCGGATGACAGCAGCGCGCGACCTCGAAATCGCCGAAGCCTGCGATTGCGATATCGCCGGGAACGTCGATCCCCCGCCGCTGGCATTCGGCGAGCACCCCGAATGCGGACAAATCGGAGACGCAGACGATCGCGTCCACGTCCGGCCAGCGGGCCAACATGGCCTCGAGCGCCTCCGCGCCCTGCGCCATCGACACCGGCGACTTGCCCGCCAGCACGATGCGGTCGCTCGGCAGGCGAAGCGCGCGCGCCGCCTTCTTGAACCCTGCGCGCCGTTGGGTCCCGCGCGTGTCAAAATTCGTCTTGCCGCCCACGAACCCAATCCGCCGGCGACCCCCATCGTGCATATAGCGGACGATCGCGGCGCCCGCGTCCTCGTTGGAAAAGCCGACGACGTCGCCAAGAGGATTCTTCGGCAGGTCCCAGGTCTCGACGATCGGGATGTCGGCGATGGAGATTAGCCTGCGCGCCCCCTCCGAATGCGCGCCGCCCGTAAGGATGATCGCCTCCGGGCGCCGTTGCAGGAAGGCGCGGATCAGGTCCTCTTCGCGCGCCAGGGAGTATTCGGTGTCGCCGAGCAGCATTTGCAACCCGGCGGCGTCGAAGACCTCCGACATTCCATGAACCGTGTCGGCGAAATTCGAGTTGTTGAGAGAGGGAACAAGGGCCGCGACAAATCCCGAGCGCCGGGTCGCGAACACGCGCGCGGTCGCGTCGGGCACGTAGCCGACCCGCTTGACGATTTCCAGGACTCGGTCTCGAGTCTCCTCAGATATGGACGCGTCGCTCTTCAGAGCCCGTGAAACCGTCATCGCCGAGACGCCAGCCATACGAGCAACCGTCTGCATCGTGACGCGGGCCTCAAGATGGCCCGATCCCGCCGCCTTCGACCTCAGTTCGCGCGCCGCAGTCCGCATCGTTTCCCTAACGACCCCATGTGATCGATAACATGAATGCGGCGCAATGTGAATTGGCGAGGCGCCGCGGGGTCTCTTGAAAGTCCCATTCGGGCGGAGTCCACGCGTGGAGGCTAGGCCCGCTTTCGTACCGATGCTGTTGAGAAACCTCGTCTTGCTGCGGGAAAACGTTCCTTCCGCGTGCTCGGACTTGTCCATCAGCCCGGCCATCCCCCCGGTCGCCTGACGGTCGGACCGCTTCGGGCCCTCCAGACACTTGGGCGGGATGCGCGGAATGCATTCCGAGGACTGCGTGGTCGGCGCAACCAAAACACGCGCGGCCGATTTAGGGCGACGAAGGGTCTGGCCGCGTCTCCGTGCGATCGCTGTCCGCGCGCCCTAGCCCAGGCAGGTATCGACCAAAATTCAATTCAAAGTCGCTCGGAACCCCGTAACCGATACCGCGAAGTTTGGCGCGGCGAGCCTGTGCAGGGGGCGAGGCCAGAATCGAGAAGAACACGTCCGTGCTGGACCGAAGCTCGCTAGCCGTCGGCCTCCCAAACCGATTGATCTGGGCCTTCGCCGCAGCCAGCGTTTCACGGTCGAAGGAGGCCAGACGCCGGGTGAGCGTTTCGATAAACAAATCCAGGTCGTCATCGTCCAGCGTGCGGTTTACCCAGCCATAGCGCTCGGCGATATCCGCATCGAAATCGTCCGCGCTGAGAACGAACTCAAGCGCGCGCGATCGGCCGACTAAGCGCGGGAGCCATTCCAGCGCTCCGCCGCCAGGGACCAGTCCGACGCCGACCTCGGGGTTGCCGAACAGGGCGCTTTGCCGACTGGCGAAGCGCATGTCACAGGCCAGGACGAACTCATTGCCGATGCCGCGCGTGCGGCCGCGAATCGCGGCGATGCTTACGACTGGCGTAGATGAGAGGCGCAATACAAAGTCGTGCCAAAGGCCCAGCACCTCCGGCCGCTCGACTGCCTTGGCTACGTCGAGATGGGCGATGAAAAAATCGGGGTTCGCCGATCGGAAAACCACGACCTTCACGGACGGGTCTGCCTCCAAGTCGGACATCAGGGCTCCCAACTGAACAATCGTTGCAGGAACAAACATGTTGATCGGCGGGTTGCTGAAGGTGATCTTCCACAGACCTGGGTGCGTGCGGTCGATATCGAACTGTGCATAGTCAGGCATGGCGTATCTCCTGATTAGATTGTAGTTTAAATTTGCTCTCAGGTAGATTTATTGATCGTATATCTTGCGGGACGCTCTTTGGGATCTGCTTGGCGCTCTCGTCGCATGGGTTCATCTTCCGCTTGGACTTAGACGAGTGTGGTCGTGATTTCAACGTTGCCGCGTGTCGCTTTCGAGTACGGACAATGGTCGTGGGCTTCGTCGACCAGGCTTTTTGCGACGTCGCGTTCGAGACCCGGCAACCTGACGTTGAGCCGGACGCTGATAAAGGAGCCATCGTCCCCGAGGTTCAGGTCGACTTCGGCGGCGATGCTCACCTCGGCGGGCAGCGCGATTTGCCTCTTGAGCGCCGCTAGCGCGATGGCGCTTGCGAAACTGGCAGACCAGCCGGCTCCAAGCAGTTGCTCAGGGTTGGCGCCGATGCGCGTCGAGCCGGGGACCGAAAGCCTGATGTCCAGCAGACCGTCAGTGCTGCGCGAGGCCCCGTTCTCGCGGCCGCCCAAGGTCTCGGTTTTGGCCGTGTACACGACCTTTGCGATGCGGCGCATTGGTCGCTGTCCCAGTGCGTGGACATGGGCGCACGCAAGGCGCGCGCCCTAGCTTTCAGGTCGATTTGCGAAGGGGTCTGAAGCCCGCGCGAACCTCCTCGACAAACAGCTTCGGCTGCTCCCAGGCGGCAAAGTGTCCGCCTTTCTCGACCTTGTTGTAATAAATGAGCTTCGGGTACGCTTGCTCCGACCAACTCCGCGGAGCTGGATAAAGCTCGTCAGGAAACACACTCACGGCGACCGGGATGGAGACGCCTTTGACGCCGAAGAATGAAATCCGGTTCTCCAAAGCCTCCCAATAGAGGCGCGCCCCCGAGGTGAATGTGTTCGTCAACCAAGTGAGCGTGACGTTGTCGAGGATATCATCCCGTGTAAGTCCTTCAGGCTGCCCGTCGAAGGACCGCGAGATCATCGCTAGGCTACGCGCGTCGTGATCGAGAAAATAACCGGCTATGCCGATGGGAGAATCGGCGATCCCGTAAAGCGACTGCGGGCGCAACCCCATTTGGTAGCCGTAACCGATACCCTTCGCGTAGACGAAGGCAAGGCGTTCGTAGGCGAGTTTCTCGTCGGCCGACAGCCCGGACGGCGCTGGAGCGCCCGTTTGGGCAGCCTTGTCAATGTCGGCTGAAAACACACCTGGCATAGTGGAGTGAATGCCGAGCAGTTCTGGATGGCCCTGTGCTGCCATCAAGTCGGTGACTATCGCACCCCAATCGCCGCCTTGCGCCACGAACTTCGTGTATCCAAGGCGCCTCATCAGCGCGACCCAGGCACGCGCGATGTGCGTGGGGCCCCAGCCCGTCGACGTCGGTTTGCCGGAAAACCCATAGCCCGGAATCGACGGAATCACGATGTCGAAGGCGTCCGATGCGCTCCCGCCGTGAGCTGTAGGGTTGGTGAGCGGCTCGATAATCTTCAGTTGCTCGATCACGGAGCCCGGCCAGCCGTGTGTGACAATGAGCGGCAACGCATGGTCGTGTTTTGAACGGACGTGGATGAAGTGGATGTCCAGCCCGTCGATTTCTGTGGTGAAATTCGGCAGGGCATTGAGGCGCGCCTCCGCCTTTCGCCAGTCGTATTCGCTCTGCCAGTAGCGCAGGAGTTGCCGAACCGTTTTCAGCGGCGTGCCTTGGGAGTTATCGGAGACGGTCTCCTTTTCGGGCAACTGCGTCTCCGCCAACCGCCGACTGAGATTCGCGAGTGCGTCATTGGACGCGATAAAGCTGAAGGGCCTGATTGCGTTGTCTTGTACAGTGTCCGCTAGAGCGTCCATTGATGAATCTCCTTGTTTCAGAGACTGGTCGGGCAGCATATCGCCAGCAGCGGCTTGGCGTCCGAAGAACAGTGTGGCGGCGCTTGCTGCCGCCGCGCTGAAAAGAATGCGTCGCCTGTTGGGCACTAAGGAAGATGCTGTGGCCATCGCCGCTCTCCTGTGCGGGCGAGCTTCGCGCCGGCCCAAACACGTTCGCAGACGCGGTGTGAAGCGCCAGTTATGCCTTACGAGGCGCTGTTAGATGTTGTGAGCGGTCGCAAGTCATAGGGGCGCCCGCTCGCCGGCCCCAACTCCGGATCGCCGCCTGAGACCTTTCGGCGTCCCGAGCTTCAATTTTAGCGAAAAGCAGATGACACGTCGGCGGGCGCTCTATTGCCGACAATTCATCCCTGACTTACGATGCTGGCGGCTCGGGTGCTACGAAGAAGGCGCCATGTTCACATTGGCGACCCAGGCTAGGGATGTGATCTCGTTTGGTCCGTTTAGCCTGGTCGTGAGCGAGAGACTCCTTACGAGGGACGGCGCGGAAGTCGATTTGGGCGCCCGGGCCCTCGATACATTGATCGCATTGCTGTCTCGGCCCAACGAGGTCGTCGGCAAAAGGGATTTGTTGACCCGAGTCTGGCCCGACGTCACTGTCGACGAAGGCAGTCTGCGGTTCCACATCGCCAGCCTCCGCAAGGCCCTGGGCGACGGGACAGGCGGCTCCCGGTACATCGCCACAGTGGCGGGCCGGGGCTATTGCTTCGTCGCGCCGATCTCGCGGTCGGACCCGGACAACGTGCAGGCCGCAGTTCCCGTGCGGTTTCGCTACGCCAATCTGCCCAGCCGCCTGACGCGCATGGTCGGTCGCGAGGACGACGTTCGGAAGATCTCGACCTATCTGAGCGCTTCGCGCTTTGTGACCATCGTGGGCGGCGGCGGCGTCGGCAAGACGACGGTTGCGGTAGCCGTCGGGCATGAATTGTTCGAGGCGTTCGCGAGCGCCGTCCTTTTCGTCGATCTCGGAATGCTGAGCGATACGGAGCTGGCGGCGACTGCCCTCGCATCTATGCTCGGGCTATCGGTTCAATCAAACGACGCAACGCCGAGCCTGATCGCATATCTACGGGACAAAAGAATTCTCTTGATCCTCGATACATGCGAGCATCTCGTCGAAGCCGTGGCTCCCCTGGCGGCGAGCATCATCGACGCCGCGCCACAGGTCCACATTCTGGCGACAAGTCGTGAAGCCCTTCGGGTCGAAAGCGAGCATATATATCGCTTGGATGCGCTGGCCTGCCCTCCGGACGAACAAGGGCTCACAGCGGCGATTGTCCTTACGTTTCCGGCCACTCAATTGTTTCTTGAGCGCGCGGCGGCTAGTGGGGCGCAACTGGATGTCACTGACGCGGAAGCCTCTATCGTCGCAAGCATCTGTCAGAAGCTTGATGGTGTGGCGCTCGCAATCGAGTTGGCGGCCAGACGCGTCGAAAGCCACGGACTTCGACAAACCGCTGCGCTGCTCGATCAACGGTTGACCCTGCTGTGGGTCGGGTCGCGAACCGCGCCGCCGCGGCAACAGACCTTACAAGCGACGCTCGATTGGAGCTTGGGGCTCCTGTCAGAGCTGGAGCGCGCGGTGCTGCGTCGGCTCGCCGCCTTCGTTGGCCATTTCACCCTCGACGCGGCGCTGGAGGTGGTCGCCAGCGCTACGCTCGACCGCTCGACCGTCTTCGGCGCTGTGGATAGTCTCGTCGCCAAGTCGATCTTGGCGACGCGTCCGATCGGGGCGATGATGCGCTACCGGCTCCTCGACACCATGCGGGCCTACCTCCTGGACATCAAAATCGACGACGCTGCGTCCGCCGATGTGGCCGCGCGCCATGCCGCATACTATCGACGATGGCTGGAGCAATCTGGAATCGAATGGTCGAGCTCGGCGAGCGGCGAGGAACGCGTTCCCCACTTCGCCGCCATCGACAACGTTCGAGCCGCTTTGGAATGGTGCTTTGGCCCCAACGGAGATGTCGGTGTAGGCGTCGGAACTCGCCGCCGCCGCCGCTCCGGTGTTCTTGGCGATGTCTTTGCTTCCAGAATGTCATCGCTGGTCGAAGCGAGCCCTGCTCGCGCTCGACGATACGACTCGCGGCGGGTCCGAGGAGATGCATTTGCAAGCGGGCGCGGGAATCTCCTCCATGTACACCATGGGTAACAACGAGGAGTCCCATTCCGCGCTGATGAGAGGTATGGAACTCGCGGGGACGCTGCGCGATCCGGTCAACCAGCTTCGCCTCATCGGCCAGCTCAACAGTTTTCATCGGCGTGCCGGAAATTTCGACCGGATGCTCGCGGTCGCCCAGCGAAGCGAGGCTATCGCCAAGGAAATGGACGATCCAACCGGGTCCGCCGCCGCGCATTCGATGCTCGGCGTCTCGTGTCACTTGGTCGGCAATCAGGTCGAGGCGCGCGCTCACTTGGAGACGGCCCTCGCGCAAACGCGCGCGTTCGCCGGAAAGGGACGCCGGTTCGATTTTTATTTGGAACGGCCGCGCATCGCACTGGCGCGGACACTATGGATTCTGGGCTATCCGGACCAGGCTGCTCGAACTCGCGTTTGAGACCATTGACGGCCTGGCGACAACAGAGCCGGTGACCACCTGCATCGTACTCCTGTGGGGCGCCAGCGTCTTCCTCTGGACCGGCGATCTGACAAGCGCCAGCGAATGCATCGAACGGGTGATCCCACACGCCGAACGGCATGCTCTGGCGCCTTACCTGAATGTTGCGCACGGCCGCAAAGGCGAGTTGTTGGTCCAGAGGGGAGAGATCGCGGCCGGTGTGGAAATGTTACGCAACTCGCTGGCGATTCTGTACGCGGAACGAATGTACGCGATGGATTTCTGCGCCTCGCTGGCCCAGGGGCTTGCGATGATGGGTCGCCTCGATCAAGCGCTTCCGGCGATCGATGAGACGTTAGCCCAGGTCAAGCGGCATGGTGAATTGTTGGAACCGGAGCTACAGCGGATCCGGGGCGAGGTGCTAGAGAAGACTGACGATGAGCAGAGCGCCGAACAAGCTTTTCGTCGCTCGATCGAATTGGCCGACCAGCAATCGGCGCTCTCTTGGCGGCTTCGGGCGTCGACAAGCCTCGCTCGGCTGCAAATTCGACAAGGCCGCCGCGAGGAAGCTCGGAGAGTGCTTGCCGAGCCCCTTGCCCGCTTTACCGAGGGATTCGAAACGTCTGATCTGAGGACGGCCGAACGCCTATTGGCGACGCTGCGCTAGCGCCGCCCGGTAGAGCCCCGCACGACCAGCGTGGCTGGCGCGCGCTATCTGCTCGGTCGGGATGACAAAGGTTTCGAATTTCCGGTGTTTGAACCGGTCGTGACGGCGGCCGACTGGGAACAAATCCGCACCGAGCCGGCGGGGAGTCCTGCGCGCCGCGCCGTTCGCAGCTTTGGGATTGGCCGACCACGCGCCGTTCCGACGGGCGTTTGACCGCGTCACCGAGACGCTCGCGCAACACGGCGCATCAAAGGCTTTGGATGACGTGCTCTCAGAACCCTGAGGAGAGCTGGCTCGTCGTCAGGGAGCAGGAAGCCTGCGCGAGCCAAACTCAACGAGATGAGACTGAGGAGAATCACCATGAGACTGAAGGGCAAGGTCGCGGTCATCACCGGCGCGGCGCGTGGCATAGGCAAGGCGATTGCCGAGCGGTATGTCAAAGAGGGAGCGAAGGTCGTCATTGCCGACCTGAATGAAAAGGGCGCGAAGGCCGTCGCGGCCGCGCTCGGACCGGCCGCGCTCGGCGTCAGGCTCGACGTCACGGAACAGGATTCGATCGACGCAGCCATCGCCGCAACCGTGTCCCATTTCGACGGGCTCGACATCCTCCTCAACAACG
Source organism: uncultured Alphaproteobacteria bacterium (assembly GCA_963748545.1). Taxonomy (GTDB): domain Bacteria; phylum Pseudomonadota; class Alphaproteobacteria; order Rhizobiales; family Beijerinckiaceae; genus Roseiarcus. The sequence continues at coordinate 47,412 of CAVVJO010000043.1, read as the reverse complement.
CCGGCATTTTCGACATGGCGCCCATCGTCGAGATCACCCGCGAAAGCTATCGGCGCGTCTATGCCGTGAATGTCGAGGGGCTTTTGTTTATGCTGCAAGCGGCGGCGAAACAGATGATCAAGCAAGGACGCGGCGGGAAGATTATCAATTTCGCCTCCCAAGCCGGGCGCAGGGGCGAGGCCCTAGTCGCAATCTACTGCTCGTCGAAAGCTGCTGTCATAAGCATAACTCAAAGCGCGGGCCTCGATCTCATAAAGCACCACATCAACGTGAACGCGATCGCGCCGGGCGTCGTCGACAATGAACATTGGAACCACGTCGACTCGATGTTCGCCAAATACGAGAACCTCAAGCTGGGCGAAAAGAAGCGCATCGTCGGAGCGTCAGTGCCCTATGGCCGCATGGCCCGCCCTGATGAGATCGGTGGGCTGGCTACATTTCTCGCCAGCGACGACGCCGATTATATCGTCTCGCAGACCTACAACATCGACGGCGGCAATTGGATGAGCTGAAGACGGCGGCGCGCTTGCGAGCGAATCGGCTCTCGCGGCGACGATGCGCAGATCTTGCCTCTTTGCGTGGGTCTCGCGGGTGGCCGCCATATTCGTTCGACGCGGCGTAGTTGCGTTCTGTGTCTGAAAAGCGGTCTGCCGCTCCCAGCCTAACCTGCAGACTCTCTTGGCAGGACGCCGTCTGGCAACCGCGCCTTCAGCGTCCGTCCGGCCTCCGCGCCGAGTCGGGCGGCGTCGGCGGCGGCGCCCTCGGCCTCGATCGCGAAGTTTTCGGACCCGTCGGTCCTGAGCACCTCGCCCTTGAATCGGATGCGCCCCTCGGCAAAGCGGGCAAGGCCCGCGATCGGCGTCCGGCACGAGCCCTCGAGTTCGGCGAGATACGCCCGTTCCGCGGCGAGCTCGACAAACGTCGGAGCGTCGGTGATTGCCGCCAGCGCGTCATGAGCGCGCGCGTCGCCGGTTCTCGCCGTGAGCGCGATCGCCCCCTGACCCACCGCCGGCAGGAACGCCTCGAGGCTCAGGGGGGCGCGCGCGCGGTGAAGGAGGCCCAGGCGCTTGAGGCCGGCCATGGCGAGCAGGGTCGCTCCGATCGCCCCGGACTCGGCCTTTCGCAGCCGCGTCTCGACATTGCCGCGCAGGAGTTCAAGCTTGAGATCGGGCCGAAGCCTGAGCGCCTGCGCCTGGCGGCGCAACGAGGCGGCGCCGAGGCTCGCGCCACGAGGCAGGCCCTCGATCGAGTCGGCCGCCGCAGAGATCAACGCGTCACGCGCGTCCTCGCGCGGCAGAAAGCCCGCGAGCGCGACGCCTTCGGGCATGGCGGTCGGCAGGTCCTTGGCCGAGTGGACGGCGAAGTCGATCTCGCCCGCGATCAGAGCGACGTCGATCTCCTTGGTGAAAAGACCCTTGCCGCCGGCCTCGGCGAGCGGACGGTCCTGGATCGCGTCGCCGCTCGTGCGAATGACCCGGATCTCGACTTCGTCTTCGGCCCAGCCGTGCGCTTCGGCGAGGCGCCGCTTGGTTTCGTTGGCTTGCGCAAGCGCCAGGGGAGAGCCGCGCGTGCCGAGGATGAGGCGAGGGGAAGGGGTCATGGGCAAGCTCGGAATCGCAGCGTCGCGCCTCTATTCGGGCAATTCCCCTCGCTGTCAAATGCGAGAAGCCGGACTTCGGCTGCGTCATCGCGTCGCGTTGACCGCGCCGCGCTGAGGGACCCTAATGTCCGGGTGATCGCGCCGGAGGAATTCGTGTGAAGCGCGACAACCAAAAGACCAAGAAAAACTGTTGAACAAAAAGACCAAAAGACTTGGCGTGACAGGTGTGAGTTGAAAGCGGCCGGGACGAGTTCCCGGCCTTTTTCTTGCAATGAGCGACGGCCGCTCACTCGGCCGGGAAGACTGCGCGTTGCGAGAGATGCTCGCCGCTGATCGACCAGCCGGGCTCCACAGAAGCTGAACCTCGAGGCGCTGGCGTTGTGGCGGCTGCGCGCTCACACGACCCGGGATTCGCATGCGCCCGTCACGCTTGCGCCGATAACGCCAACAGACGCGAACATTGTCTTGCCAGACGGACCATGTTGGGCCATATTCGTATAATCAGAAGATTGAGCCATCGCGTGTCCGACTGCACCGAAGTCGCGGCCATGCCAGCCGTCCATACCGGACGGCGGCCGAACGCGCGCGCCGGGCGGCTGGGCGGGTTCGTCTGGCGCCGTACCGCCTATTGCTTCGCAGCGCTCCCAGCGCTTCCGATCGGAACCAAAGCGCCCCGCAAGGTGTTGAAAACTCCCAATTCGGGAGCCGAAACTGCGGAACGGGAGGCCCGGCGCCCGCCCAGAAATTGGGGGCCCGGTCGGTCGATGGCGACCGCCAAGCCGAGCCGCCTCGGGCGCACGGTCGCCCGGGAAATCCGCCGCAAACCTCTGAAAGGATTGAATCCGCGCCCGGGACAGCATCGCAAGCCGCCTCGGACGGGTTACGGTGCTGGCGTCGGTCCAGGCTCGGCGGCGCCCGCATCCTCATCGGAATGGATGTTGGGGTTGGACCAGGGCCCGTCGATGCCGAGGCTGAGATGGGCGGCGTCGGGCGGGGGAACTCCGGCGGAGTCTTCCTGCGAGGCGTTGAGCCGCAATTTCCAACTCTGCCCCGCGAGGTCGACCGCCCCTTGGAGATCCGCCCGAAGGCCTTGGGCGATGAGCGTCCCATTGACGATATGCGCGACGCCCTGGCCGATGAGAACGCTGACCGTCGCCTTGTCGAAGGCGGTTTTCCCGCTGCGGGCGTCTTTGACGATGTCGACCGACCGCCGCTGGCTGCGGCGCAACGCCTCCTCGAGATTGACTGCCGACAGCGCGCCCTCGGCAACCGTGAGCGAAGCTTTGCCGCCGAGCCCAGCAATCAAATCGGCCGCGGAACGGCCCATGGTCTCGACCGCAAATTCGGCGGAGCCGTCGCCGGTCGCCTCGGGCCAGCCAAAGCCGGCCGCGGCCGCGCCGAAGTCGGCGCCGTCAAGCTTTCCGTGCGCCGCCAGGTGGAGGGTCGCGGTATCGCATCCCACCTGCAATTCGCCCGAAAGACGGCCCCCATAGGCGGTCGCCTCGACGATTTCGGTCGTCAGCGCGCCGTCCTTCAGCAAGGTCGACGCCGCGACGTCATCGAGGCGGACGCCATAGGCGTCCAACTGACCTGCGGATAGCCGCAGATCGAGGTCGAAGTCGCGCGGCGGCGCGAGAGGCAAGGCGTTCCGACTCCAGCCGCCGTCCGGCGCAAGCATGGGTCCCGGCGGCCCGAGCAGGGGAGCCAGGGCCAGATACTCGGCGTCCAGCGAGCCGGACACCGAGAGCCGCTCCCCGGCCTGCGTCAGGCGCACCGCGCCCTGCAGCGTCTGGCCGCCGGCCGTCACGGTCGCGTCGTCGAAAACGACGTCTTTCGGCGTCGCCTTGATCGTACCGGAAATCGCGACGTCCGCGGCCCCCGGGACCGTCAGCGGCGGCGCGCCGAGGAGCCGAAGGAGGTCTGCAACCGCATGCGAGGAGGCCGACAGGTCTCCCGCGGCCCCGGGCGTCGAACCCGCCGTCAGCGCGCCTTTGAAGGTGAGGTCGCCAAGCAAGGACGCGAATTGGACGACGAGCGCGGTCGGCCGTCCGAGCGCGGCCTGCTGCGGCTCGTCGAGCGAACCCGAAAGAGCCAGAGGCGCGTCGCGCCAGACGGCGGACAGGTCGAGGCTGATGCGGGAGTTCGGCGACAGACTGTCGAGCCGCCCGCGTACGTTTTCGATCACGGTGTCGAGCCCGCGCCTGCGGCTCGTCAAGCGCACCACTCCGTCCGTGAGGCTCACGGCGCCGAGGGACGAGACCCCCGTGATCGCCGTCAGAGCGTCGACGGCCCCAAGACGACGGACGAACGGAGGGCGGTCGAGGTCGAACGTGATCGTCGGCGCGGCGAGGGCGACCCGCGCGGGCTCAACCCGCCCGAGAACGAGCGCGACCAGCGACAGATCGACGCGCGCCTCGGGTGCGGAGACGACGCTTGCGCCCGAGGCGCTGTCGAGTTGAGCGTCAACGATGCGGAGGCTCGGCCAGGGAAGCGCGCTGACTGTCGCGGTCTGGGGCTCGCTCCACGTCAGGGGTCGTGTCGGCCCGGACGCGGCGTTGAGGCGGTCGGCCACCCACGCGGCGTCGACCGGCCACCGCGCCGACCCAGCCGCGACGGCCGCCAGCACTAGAACGCCCGCCCCAATGGCGGCCCGACGCATGCTCATCCGTCTCCGCGGGTTCGACGCAATCGCGCCGTTCGCGCTTATAGCGCCAATCGAAAGCCAAGGGAAAATACGGCGCCTTCAGTTCAAGCAGAACTCGCCGACCTGCATTGCGGGCACGGCGATGCTTGCGGCGGCGACCGCCATGATGCCGAGACCGACGGCGATCCGAGCGTTTGGCGCGTGCGCAAGCCGACGGAAATGGGAAAGTCCAAGCGCGACCGCCGTCACCGACGGCAGGGTTCCAAGGCCGAAACCCATCATGACGGTTGCGCCGCGCCAGGCGTCGCCCGCAAGCATGGCGTAGAACAGCGCGCCATAGACCATCCCGCAGGGTAGCAGTCCCCAGATCAGCCCCGATGCGAAGGCGCCCGCTTCGCCGGGGCGGCAGGAGTCCGACCCAAACCGGAGTTTCCCAGCGATCGGCGCCGTCACTCGATCGACGATCGCAAGCGAGGGCGCAAATCCCGCGACCGAAAGCCCGATCCAGCCAAGCGCAACCGCCGCCGCCCAGCGCATCGCCAGGAAGGCGCCAGCATGATCGAATGCGACGTAAATCGTCGAGCCCACGGCGCCCAGGGCCGCGCCGCCCGCGACATACATCAGGACGCGCCCCGCATGCGCCGCCATCAGCGCCCGCACACGCTCTCCGTGGCTCTCCCCGTGAGCGAAGGCGAACATCAAACTGGAAGCAATCGCCCCGCACATCCCGGCGCAGTGCAGGCTGCTCGCGAGCCCTAGGAGGAGCCCGCCCAAAAGGGTGAGACTATCGGGGGCCATCACAGGCCGAACCTCCGCCGGCGGCCGAAAGAAAGACTCACCTAACCTTGATCGTCCGCCTAAGCAATGCGGAGCGTCCCCAGCGGGCGAGGCATTCGGCCGCAGGCGCAGCCTCTATTCAGCTGCGATTCGGGCCAACAAGTCGGGCAGGTCGCCGATGTGCCCGATCACAAAGTCGGCGCAAGGTTCGAGCGCCCTCCTCTGAGCCGGTCCTGAAAGGACCGCGACCGCCGTTGCGCCGACCGCCCTCGCGGCGGCCAGATCGTGCAGCGAATCTCCGACCACGACGATTGCGGAGGCCGCGAACTCCGAGACATTCGGCGAAGGCCAGCACCATCCCGGGCTCCGGCTTGCCCCCATGTCCGGAGTTGTAGCCGGCGACAAAGTCGACGTAGGGCGAGAGTCCAAGCGCCTCGATCTGACGCTGCGCGCTCTTCTCCGAGTTGTTGGTGGCGACTCCGAGGCTGAAACCCATGGCGCTGAGTTTCAAGAAGACAGCCTGCGGATTGGCTATCGGCGTGAGCGCTTTTAGAGACTCGGTCGCCGACAGCGCGTCAATCTCGGCTTTGAGGACCGCATAGTCCGTGCGGCCGAGGGCGTCCGCCCAGCGCTTGGCGTAATCCGCTGTCGAACCCGCGATCAACGGAGACGAGGCGAGAAATCGGCTGGCCTCGATCGAGAAATGAAGCGCTTCAGCCTGAGCCTCGATCAGCGCTCGGTTGCCGGCGGCAAACGTGTGGATCATAGTATAGACAGCTGGCCCCCAGGTCAGATCGAAGTCGATCAGAGTGCCGTCCTTGTCAAAAAGGACGCCGGCGAAGCGGGTCGATACGGCGAACACGCAAGTCTCCTGTCGTTTCCGACACGGGCGGCCCGGGAAGCCGACCGTTAACCCCCTCTTAAATGAAATCACTCAACTTCGAGCGACCAGCGCGACAGGCGCTGAGATCTCGACAATGGCGGACGGCGATGCGGCACGATTTCGACGCGATCCCTGAAGCGGAAACCCGGCGCGAGGGCGTCGGGTCGATGCTCACCCGCATTTATCACGACATCGGCCTTGCGGCCGTGGCCGACGCGCTCGGGCTGATGACCGTTCAGTTCGACCCCGATCTCGCCCAATCGATCGAGCGGGGGGAGTACTATCTGATCCCCGTCTCGTCGGACGCGCCGATCGAAATGGCCGCCTGAGGCGAACTGGCCTCCCGGCCGTAGACCAGCACACGGGATTCGGCCTTCAGGACTCCTGGAAAGCGTACGGGGCAGGGGGCGCCGCGTTTCGGGAAGCGCCGCCGGCGGCCGGTGAGCGGGCGACCCCGGCGTCGCGGATGGGGGGTCCGGAACGCGAGGTCTACGCCGGCGAGGTTGACCGGCGTGTCGGCCAACTCGGTCCGGCCCGCCAAGGCCGGCAGGCCGAGGAAGGCGACCCACCCGCGCCATTGCCCCTCGATCGCCGAAAGATCGTCCCCCTCGCCGAGCGGAACCGAGAGATCGGGATCGCGATGGGTGAGCCTCACCTCGTAGTGAAACCGGCCGCTCTCCAGTCCGGCGACCCTGAGCACGACGCCGCGATAGGCGCTCGAGGCGAGCCGGATCGCCATCGGCACGCCGGCGACGGACCGCCGGATCGTCACGGATTCGCGCCCGACTTCCACAACGCGACGCCGATCGTCGGAACGAGGATCGCTCGCTTCGATCCGGATGCAGTCCGAGGCTTTGAGCGGCGACGTCACGATCGTTCCCCCTGAGGTTCGCTTGACCATGGGGGAACTCTGCTGTGTTTCCACTGCCCAAGAGCCTAACGCGCGTGGTTAGGCGGCTCTTAATCCGCCGATTTCCCGGCGCCATCGGGAGCCATGGCGAGCGAAGGCTCAAGCCGTTCGTTCAATTTTGAATCGTCGGCGAGGTCCTGTTTACCTTATGCAGCCGGTGCGTCGTCCTCCCGATCCCTGTCGCCAAAATCGTCCTCGTCTCGCTCCGTCCGCCTGCGCGGCGAACGGTCCGAGCGGCCGCGGCGGCGCGCATCGAGGGCCGCCATCGCCAGCGCCCGAAGCGGCGACGCGATGCCCGTCAGGCGATCGATATTCGTGACCGCGCGTTCGCCGCGGGTCAGCTCGCGATCGAGCTCGGCCATCGTCTTCGACAGGCCAGGATCGTCGTCGTCGAGCCAGACGCCCACGATGCGCGCCCACGCGAGCGCGAACCCTTGCAGCTTGAGGACGCCCGCCGGACCGTCTTCGAGTTCGATGCCCGCCGCCTCGAGCATGAATCGCATCGATCCGCGCACGACGGGATTGAAGGCCAGCGCCGCGGACGGGTCGCGCCGCAGCCATGCGGCCGCCTCGCGCAAGCCCTCCCGATAAGGCGCCATCGCCTCGAGGCGGCGCATGAGCACGTCGAACAGGCGCTCGCGCGGGCTCTCGTCGGCGAGCTCGGCGGCGTCCTGAGCCAGCACCGCGCGGTCGAGGCGCCGCGAAAGGCCTGCGAGCACTGCGCCCTTGGAGGCGAAGGAATCCCGGAAATCCGCCAGGGTTACGCCGGCTTCCGCGCAAATGTCGCGGATCGATATGTCTTCAAAACTGCGTTCGCTCGCAAGTTTCATCAATGCATCGATGATCTTGCCGCGCGGATCGGCGGGCTTCCCTTCGCCCTTGCCTTCGCCTTTGACCTCGCTCTTCGCCTTGCTCGCCATGCCTCTCTCCCAGATATCCCTCTTTTACTTAGGCGTTCGCGCGCGGGAAACCAAGGCTCGGCCGGTTCTCGGGGAGGACGCAACAGGACGCGCTGAGGGCGCCCCACCGTCGCGCACGGGGCGCCGACCCCAAATCCATGCCAACCCTTTGCAAGGCCAAGCCCTTGCCGATTTCAATCTTTTCATAGTGTTGGGCTCGATCCCAGCGCGCCCGCGAGGGAGGTCGCGGCCGACGGCGGCGGGCGACGGCCTCGGGAGCGCGGGCGCAACGGTCCGATCGAGAATCGCGTCGCGAGAGCCGCAGCCCGGCGTCCCTTGTCGTTTCCGAGTCCGTTTTGAGCCTTTTCAGAAGCTTGCGGCCAATTGTCCGGGCGCTCGCGCCGCTGCGCCGTCCGACCGCCGCCCCCGAGCGGGCCGGGCTCCGCCCGATCGGGGGAAGCCGCCCGGCGGCTGCGCGTCCGGCTCCGGTTTCGGGCCTTTTCAAGAGGTTGCCGCGGGGTCCGGTTCCGCCGATCCGTCCGTTCGCAAGGCTTCGCGACGCCCGGAGCGACGACAGCGCGCGGCGCGGTCGCGCGCGCTGTCGAGGCCGGACGGGCCTTCCGACCGCCGGCGGTCCAGGCGGGAATTTGCGGGATGAAGTCAAGGACGGAACGCCCCTTCGTCTGTTCTGACCTAACAAATAAGAATTAGCATGTCTTCGGTAAAACGTAAAGCATTTGCACGGCGCCAAGTGCGGACCTCCCGAGGGCCGCCGCAGGGGTCAGGACGACCTCACCGTTCGACCAAGGAGCGAGGCCGGCTGGGGCGGTCCCAGGACGCCTACGCTTGTGACCCATCGGGGCCTTCGCTTCCGTTCCCTCGCGTCGTTACGGCGGGAGGGCGCCAAGTGCGCGCGTTCACCCGCCCCATTGGGAACGGCCGCACTGCGCACAGAAGCGGGCTTTGCCGGACGGCGCGACGAACGGCTCAAATTCGACCCTAAGCCGCTGTTCCCAGTTAGCTGGGAACGCGCGCTGAACCCCAGGAAGCCGCCACTGACCGGATGGGGGGAGGGCGCCAATTTTGCTATTTGCGGGGCCCGCACGGACCGACAAAGCGAGCGGCGAACCCGTTGCGGGCCTGGAGCCGGTGGGGATCGCGTTTGGACGATGCCGGTCAAGCAGCCCGGTCGCGCTGGATGGCCTTGATTTCCCGGCTGACTTCTGAGTTAATTCGATTTTAGTCCTAAGCCTGATTGTCCGAGCGAGCCGGGGCATGTGCGGAGGGAGCTTCGATGTCCAGTCAATTCATGCTCGTCAACGCGATTAATGGCGATGTCATCGACATCCGCGACAATTCCACGGCCTCAGGCGCCCTGGTGCAGATCTATCCGTCCCAGGCCTCCGGCATAAACCTCAACCATCCCGGCGAACGAACCCTTGCAGCCAATCAGACTTGGGAGATCAAGCCGGACCCCGCCGGCACGGGTCATCACATCATCCAAAATCCGGCTACGGGTCACTGTCTCGACATTGCTCAGAATTCGACTTCGCCCGGCGCGGCGATCGACGTGTTCGAGGTCAAGGAGAAAGACAACGCCAACCAGATCTGGAGCTTCCTGCCTGATCCCGCTGGCTCGGGATCTTATTTCATCGTCAATCCGCCGACGGGTTACGTCCTCGAACCCGAGCGCGGCTCGTCGAAGTCCGGAACGGGTCTTGTGGTGAACTCGAGGCGGCTCTTTGAGAACAAATTTCAGCTTTGGGCCGCCTCGGACGGGACGGCCTTGCCGGCGCAGACGCTGGCCCCAACCTCAGGCACGCTCCAGGGCAACGGCAACTACGCCTGGTTGCCCGAAGATCAGACCAAGTGGCTGGGCAGTTTCGTCGTCGAAATGGTCATTCTGGAAGATCTCGTCTCACCCGCATTTTCGGTGCAGATCAACGGCAACGCGCCCTATCCGCCGCCCAAGGGCGTCGTCTACGACGCGCAATGGTCGCAGTTCGGCATGATTGTCCAGAACAACAGCCTCGTCCTGTTCCAGCAGGTATGGCATAAGCTGGGCGCGGGGCCCGGCGGCAAGACGGACCCGCTGGAGACGATCACGACCACCTCTGGCCCCTTCCTGACGATCAAGAACAACACGATTCCCGCCGGAACCCGCATCAATCTCCAGCTCGTCAGGAATCCGGCCGATAACTACATTACCGGCATCACTGGGCAGGCGTTCGATCAGTCCGGCGCTTCCCTTGGAAACGCCGTCCAGTGGTCGGCGATCGGGCAGCCCAATTTCAAGGGGACGACCGCGCCGGAGAGCGCGCTGTCACCGCTGGCTGCGATCCAGGTCGTCATTGTCGGAACGCCCGGCAACAACGCCCATTTCACGAGCGGCATGGGCGTGCTCAGGATCTTGAGCTCGACGTCGCTCAGCGCACAAACCTCCGTCCCCAATCCGCACACAATCGGCACAGGGGAAAATAGCAATATTTATTACGGGCAGGTCGCCACGGGCTACCATTCGGTGATCACGCAGCCGTTCGGGGTTCCCAACCCGCGCGTGACGAAGCTGGAGGGCGTTTGGACCTTTTCCGGCGCGGGCTTCCTGCCCAATAGCCCACTCACCTTGTCCGGCGAGTGGACGCAGGATTCGCCCTCCACCGGCGGGGGAGTGGTTCAGCCCAACCCGCTGGCGAAGACCCAAAGCGACGGCACCTTTTCGGTGATCGCCCAGATCGCCAACGACAACGCGCCCTACGCGGGGGGCAGATTGCAGATCACCTTCACCGACCAAGGCGGCAATTCGGCGACGGGTCTCGTGAATACGCCCCTCACCCTCAACTCGACAGTGGCGTCCAAGGGCGCCCTCGGGCCGCCCTGACCCAACTGCGAACCGTCACAACACCCAGCTGCAAGGACTGCGCCCGTTTCCCTGCGGCGACGATCAGGCGTAATGCGCCGACGATTGCTGCAAGATCTCTTGATGGTGGGAAGCGGTCATTTCCGCGCGGGCGCCGCGAAGTTCGCTTCCCGCCAAACGCAACGGATCGCCGAACCTGCGACGAACGCCTGCATCGGCCGGACTCCGCGTACAGCCAACGCCCGCTATTGCTGACTTGCGCCATTCACGGCCGCGATCGGCAACGGCCGCTTCGTGAGCAAGGAGCGGGCGCTTGCGGACGGCTTAGGGAATGCGTCCTGTCCGCCACTTTGCCCCCGTTCCCTCTCGCTCCGGTACGGCGCCAGGTGCGGTCGTTCGTAAAGAGACTTCGAAGCGCGTAACGGCGAGAGCGATCGAGCGAGATCGCACCGAAGTGGCGCTCAAGCCTTCAAAGATAAGCCTACTTCGCTGTTGCTGCGGCCCGTGACGTGATCACTCCCGAAATCCAGGCAGGCGCCTCAGTTGGCGTTGCTGTAACGATCGAATGCGAGGGGTGCCGGACCGGATTCAGCCTGAGTTGGGCCGGGAGGGGCGCCGAGCGGGGGCGTCGTGGACACGATCGGATGCTGGACTGCGACCGCCCAAGGCCCGTTTGTAGGCCCGCACCCTGCCAGGCCAAAGCCGCAAACGATCAGCAAGCACGGCGCGCGCAAAGCCAGAGCCAAGCGCGTTGCATTCGCGACCGACGGTCCAGCGCGATTGGCCAACTCTGGGCCCGCCCCAAAAGATTGCTAACCTTGGCACGGGGCCGATCGAAAGGACAATGGGCCGCCCGCCGAAATTTCGCCCGTGTATTGCCGAAATATCCCCATTGGCCGTACTCATTCCGAAATTATCCCCGCCCTTTGAGGGTGGGCCCGCCCCTTCATGAAAAGGACGATCATATGGCCCAGCGTGAGGCAGTGTTTCCCCTGGATCGGCAAGCCCTGTACGAGAAGCACAGATATTCTGCCGCGGTGCGATCGGGCGACCTATTGTTCGTGTCGGGTCAGGTCGGCAGCCGCCCCGATGGTTCGCCCGAACCCGATTTCGAAGCGCAGGTTCGCCGAGCCTACGCCAATCTGGAAGCCACGCTGCTGGCCGGGGGCTGCGGGTTCGATGATATCGTCGACGTCACGACGTTTTATACCGACCCCGAGAAGCAGCTCGGCACTGCCCGGGCCGTGAGGGACGAATTCTTCAAAAGCGCTCCCTACCCGAGCTCGACAGGGCTTGGCGTCACCTGGCTTGGGGGCTTCGACTTCGAAATCAAGGTGATCGCACGCATTCCGTCTCGGCCGTCAGCGTCGGTGAGCCGCCGAAACCCCCCGACAATGTGGGACATGGCGTCGCTCGGCTACTCGCACATCAGTGTCGCGGAGCCGGGCCGCCTCGCCTTCCTGTCCGGCCAGATCGCAGCGACGCCAGGCGGCGGTGAAGAAGTTCCCCAAGACCTCGCTGGCCAGGCAAAGCTTGCGACGGCCAGCCTCGCCGCCGCACTCAAAGAGCTGGAGGCGACTGCACAAGACATTGTCCTGCTGCGCGTCTACGTCGTGAATGCGACCAGCGAAGCGTTCGGGCAAGCCCTCGGCCCTCTCCGTGAACTGTTCCGGGACGCGATGCCCAGCATCACGACGATTGGCGTGCAGGCCCTCTATAAGCCGGAAATCAAGGTCGAGATTGAAATGGTGGTGCGTGTCCCCTGAGAAGGGAATACCGGCGACAAGGCGGAAGAGCGCGTGTTGGCTACGTTGCCGGAGCCAGAGCTCCGCCCACCCGAGGGGCGGTCGGGCAGCGAGCGGGAAGGTCTCTTGGCCTTTTCCTGCGGCGCAGAAATCATGTGCGTAAACGTCCGGTCTCCCGCGGAGATGTTACGTCCAGAGCAGCCGTCCGGTAGGTCTGCAATACGTCAACTCCGCCGTCGGAGTTCCCCGGTCGGAATACCCGCTCCCGGCGGCTTCAGCCCAGGCCGGCAAGGCCCGCTTTCCAGCGCATTCGCACCGTTCGGATCGGCGATCCCCGAGAGGCCTCTACGTCGAGAGGCGCGTTCGCGCGCCAGACTCCGCTCCGGATCGTCCGGAGCCGGGGAGCCCGCCCGTCGCGCCGCATCCCCCTCTATCCCGCCATCTCCTTCGCCCGCGCGCGCGCGGCCGCCGCGGCGCGGGCCATCAGGGCGTCAAGGCCGCCTTCGGCTTGCAGAATGGCGAGCGCCGCCGCGGTCGTGCCGCCGGGCGAGGTCACGTTGCGGCGCAAGACCGACGGCGGGGTCGCGGGCTCGCGATGCATCAGTTCGCCCGCGCCCTCGACCGTGCCGCGCGCAAGGCTCATCGCAAGCTCGGCCGACAGTCCGAGCGTCTCGGCCGCGGCGGCAAGCGCTTCGGTCAGAGCGAACACATAGGCCGGACCGCCGCCCGAGATCGCCGTCACCGCGTCGATCGCCCCTTCGTCGTCCAGCCAATGGAAGGCGCCGACCGCCCCGAGGAGCCGTTCCGTCCAGCGCCGCTGCTCGGCGGTGACCTCCGGACTCGCGAAGGCGGCGGTGACGCCCCGGCCGATCGCCGCCGGCGTGTTCGGCATGGCGCGAACAAAGGCGCGCGCGTCTGGCAGACGCGCCCGTAAGTCGGCGATCGTCTTGCCGGCGAGGATCGAGAGGATCAGCGTCCTATGGCCCGCGAGCCGCGCGATCTCCGGCGCGACCGCGTCGAGCGCCTGCGGCTTGACCGCGAGCGCCAGCACATCCGGCGGTTCGGCCTGCGCGGGGTTGAGAGCGACCCGGCGGGCCGCCGCGAGTCGCGCGAGGTCGTCCGACGGATCGGGTTCGAGGATCGAAAGCGCCGCGGGGGCGAGGCCGCCGTCCAGCCACCCCGACGCCATCGCGCCGCCCATCTTGCCCGCCCCGACCAGGACCAGGCGCTCCGGCCATTCTTTCGACATTGGGCCCTCTCGCATACCCGAACGGAACTTTTGTGCGTCCGATGGATTATCGAAGGACTAGAGGGGCTTGAGGCCCTCGACAAGAGGCTGTTCCACGCGCCTCGGATTTGTTTCGGACGAAACGGCCTTCCGGCGCAGCGGGAGCCGAAATGTGGCGAAAAAAAGCGCGGACCTCTCGAAAAAATGAAGGAACGCGTATAGATTTCTCCTAGCCAAGGCTGGCTCTTTTGGTTAAGGGGCAGTCTTCGTGTTCCCGTGCGGTAACATTCGTGAAACCGTTGCTGCTTATGGTAAGCGAAGCGTTAAACGCTTGAGACGATTTGGGGGTCGGCATGAAGGCGAAGGTTGGTTTCCTGGGGGTGGCGCTCCTCTTGGCCGTGCTGACGGGCGGCTGCCAGTCGATGGTCCAATCCGGTCTGCCCGACCCGGCGCTCAGCGCGCGGGACAAGCAAATGATGGCGCTGGCCGAGCCCGACGAATTCCGGATTCCGACCCAGCGGAACAAAATCACGTATCAGACCAACGAGGCTCCGGGCACGATCGTCGTCGATACCGGCAACAACTACCTTTATTATGTGCTGCCGCATGGCGAGGCGATCCAATATCGGATCGCGAGCGGCGCCGAATATATGGGGTGGACGGGCCGCGCCTCCGTCGGCGCCATGAAGGAATGGCCGACCTGGATGCCGACCGCCTCGATCATGGAGCGCTGGCCGCAATTCCAGGTCTACAAGCAGCACGGGCCGCTCGAGGGCCGGTGGGACAACCCGCTCGGCGCCCGCGCCCTCTATCTCTACCAAGGCAACAAAGACACGCTCATTCGCATTCACGGGACCAACGAGCCCTCCGAGATCGGCGGCCACGTGTCTTCCGGCTGCATCCGCATGCGCGACATGGACGTGATCGACCTTTACAGCCGGGCCCACGTCGGCACGCCGGTGATGGTGCAGTCGTAGCGGTCGCCAAGGCTCGAAACCCGAGGATCGCAAGCCTCGCTCGCCCAATTTTGATTCGGAGCGCCTCGTCACATTCGAGCGGATGCCCGAAAACCGCCCAATATGGGCGTCAGCGGAATCGCTGCTTTCGGCCAGCGACGAAAGCAATTGGGCGAGACGGCTATCGGCGGCGGGCCAATCTCCACCCTCACCGGAGGTTCGCCGCGAGCAATCTGCGGCCTCTCGAAACTCGACGCGCCCCGGGCGCGACAGGTTGCTACTGACCGTCAGCTTCGAGAGGCAAGTTTAGCACGGATGCAAACGCATCACGCTCGTTGTCTTTTTTCTGTTTATTTTGTCGGTTCCGGGGTGTCTTTCACCGTTGCCCAGTTTTTGTCAGCGCGGTTGATATTTTCAGCTTCGTTCTTGCGCCACTCGGTGGCCCAGTATTTGGTATGATTCACGTACAGCTTGCCGTTGACGATGGTGAAAGCCTCCGGATCGACCGTGTCCTTGTGGCCATCCTGGTAGGCGACGCCCATCGCGCAATGCCCATCATATTGAGCTGCATATTTCTCCGGATTTGCAACGAATAGGTCTAGATCCTCTTTGTTGGCGAACTGCCAGCGGGCGTCATGCCATACAGTCTGGTAATCAAGGCTGCCAGGAACCGCCTTTCCGACCGTAAAATAAGCAACGGTGTCGTAGCCGCCAATCGCTAATCTTGGCATGCCGGTCATGCTTGGCGCGACGTCAGCAAAAGCAGGCAAGGCGAACACGGTAAACGTCAATGCCGCAAGCGTCTTAACGATTGTTCGCATCGTTCCTCTCCTTGTTTATTTCTGATGATCCATAGCCGTAGTGTTTTGTTAGAACGTGATTCTAGATTGGATTAACGTCATTGATCGACGGACGAAGTGCCCGACGTCCCGGGATTAGTCTTTGCACCGGTGCAATCCATGCTGAAACAGGCTCAGCCGTGAGTCAACAGATTTTTGTACCGGTGCAAAACACCAGGAGAGCCATGGAAACCGCTGCCCGCCGGGATATCGCATCAATCGGTCGGGCTATCTTCGCGGCGGCGCTGTCGAGTCTCGCACGACGAGGTGAACCCGCGTGCGGACCTGACGCGGCGGGCCGTCCTCGAGCAGAAGCGCCACGGCGGCCCGTCCGTTTTCGATTGCCGAGACATGGACCGTCGTCAACGACGGCTCGGAGAGCGCGGCTTCGGGAACATCGTCAAATCCGACGACGGACAGATCGCGCGGCACGTCGAGACCGCGCCTTCTCGCCTGATTGAGGACGGTCAGCGCGACATTGTCGGTGAGCGCAATGACGGCGGTCGCCTCGGGCGCCTTTTCGAGGAGCATGGCGACGCCGCTGCCGAACGCCAGTTCTTCCTCGGGCGTTCCGCACGCCTCGGCGATCGGCACGTCGTGGATGGACATTCCCGCCTCCGCAAGAGCGTCAGCGACGCCCGCAATTTTTTCCATGAGGGGCGGCCCCGAATCGACCAGCCGGCGCTCGCCCCCCGACGGGGCGTGAAAGACGGGTGGCCTCAACGAATACACTGGAGAAGCGATCGCGAAGCGGCGATGCCCCAACGCAAGGAGGTGGCGGGTCACTTGTCTGGCGCCGTCGCGATTTTCCGTGCTCACCGATTTGATGTCTGGCAGGCTCAGATCCATGACTACGAAGGGCAGGCGATGGCGTCTGCCGGCCGGAAGCCGGTTCAGCTGCTCGACGCCGGTGAAAATGAACCCGTCAACGAGGGCGTTTCTGATGCCCCAGGCTTCCTGATCGTCGCGGCCCGACACGAGCGACAGGCCCACGCCCCGCTCTTCACAGGCCTTGGCGACGCCGGCCAGAAAATCGCGCTGGTAAGGATGATTCCAAAAGAATTGCGATATGCCGAAGCGACCGAATGGCAGGACGCCGATGGCGTTGACCTTGCCGAGACTCAGCATTCGCCCTTTCGGGTCCGGACCGTCGTAGCCCAGTTCGCGGGCGGTGGATTTGATGCGCGCGAGCAATTCCGCCCGGACAAGATTCGGTCGGCTGAAAGCGTTCGCGACCGTCGACTTCGACACCTGGGCGGCTCGCGCGACGTCGAGAAGGGTTAGGGTCTTGCGCATTCCGCGTGATAGCACCTTCCCGCCGGCGGGCTGAATGCGCTACGCCTAAATAGTTCGGCGGCGCTGCGAATGTAGCCCCGTTTCCGAGACAGATCATTGAGCCCGAATAGGCGGCATGGGCCGCCCCGTGCGTCCTGCGTCGCGCCCGCCTCCCGCCTTCACCCAGCCCCTTGTGTGTCCGCCCGCCGACGACGCCCCAGGGGCCGGGCGATCGGATCGGCTTCCGCGAAGCGAATCGACCCCAAACGCCGGTCGGAAGCCGAGAGCCTTCGCGATCGCGTCGGTCGGTCGGCGAGGCGGCGACAGCGCACCTGCGCCCCTCCCGCGTCCCCTCACCGGAACGGCGGCTCGTCGAAGCTCCTGAGCTTGCGCGAGTGAAGCGTCTCGTCGATGCTCTGCAGGAGGCCGATCGCGGCGATGCCGATCTGCAGGTGCTCGCCGATCGCCCGCTCGTAAAAGGCGTTGGCGGCCCCCGGCAACTTGATCTCGCCGTGCAGCGGCTTGTCGGAGACGCAAAGCAGCGTGCCGTAGGGCACCCGCATCCGAAAGCCCTGAGTCGCGATGGTCGCGGATTCCATGTCGACCGCGATCGCGCGCGAAATGTTGATGATTTGCCGCTCCTTCGACCAGCGCAGCTCCCAGTTGCGGTCGTCGTTGGTCACCACGGTGCCGGTCCGCAGGCGCCGCTTCAGTTGGTCGCCCTTCTCGCGGGTCACCTGCGCCACCGCCTGCTGCAGCGCGACCTGAACCTCGGCGATCGCGGGGATCGGCGTCATCAGCGGCACCGCGTCGTCGAGGATGTGATCGCGCCGCAGATAGGCGTGCGCCAGCACATAGTCGCCGATCACCTGAGACTGCCTCAAGCCCGCGCAGTGGCCGACCATCAGCCAGCAGTGGGGACGCAGCACGGCGAGATGGTCGGTGATGTTCTTGGCGTTCGCCGGCCCGACGCCAATGTTGACCAGGGTCACGCCGCGCCCGTCGTTGCGCACGAGATGGTAGGCGGGCATCTGGAAGCGGTGCCAGGCGACGGCCATCGCCTTGAGCTCCGCCTCCTCGGGCGAAAGCGACCGATCGATCGTCACGTTGCCGGGCAGCACCACCTTCTCGACCGAGGGGTCGGCGTGCAGCTGCTTCAAGCCCCAATGCACGAACTGATCGACGTAGCGGTGATAATTGGTGAGCAACACCCAGGGCTGGACCGCGCGCCAGTCGGAGCCGGTGTAGTGCACCAGCCGCCGGAGCGAATAATCGACCCGCGGCGCGTCGAACAGGGCCAGCGGCCGCTCGTGATCGACGACGAACTCGCCGTCGGCGGTCTCGTCGCCGATGGTGGCGAGCGAGGGAATGGGAAAATAGCGGGCGAGCTCGGCCGCATCGGCGCCGCCGCGGGTCAGCTCGTCGCCGCTCTCGATCACGTAGGGGTAGGGGATCTCCTGATCTCCCACCCCGACGTCGATATGCGCGCCGTATTCGGAAACGAGCGGTCCGAGCTGCTCGAGCAGGTAGGCGCGGAAATCCGCCGGCTGCGTCACCGTGACCGTATAGACCCCGGGCTCGCTGAACTTGGCGAAGGCGCGCGGCGTCGACGGCGGAGGCGCAGCCGGCTCGTAGGTCAGGCGCAACTCGGGATAACGGAACAGCGCCCGGGTCGCCGCCGACGGCGGCTCGCCGGTCTTGAGAAACCGCTCGACTGCGGACCGGAGCGCCTGCGCGGCCTCATCGTAAAGCTGCGCAAGCCGGTCGATGGCCTCTGCGGGGGTCGCCACCCGCATAAACGGGCCCCTGGCGACCGCATTCGACGGGATCGTGACCATGCAGGGTCCTTCCCTCAGCCGCGGGCGGCGATGCAGGCGATCTCGACCGTGTAGGCCGGCGCCGCGAGCTTCGCCTCCACAGTCGCGCGCGCGGGCGCGTGACCCGCCGGGACCCAGGCGTCCCAGACGGCGTTCATCTCGGCGAAGGTTGCGATGTCCGCCAGATAGATGGTGGCCGAGAGAATCTTGGTCTTGTCCGCGCCGGCCTCGGCGAGCAGGCGGTCGATCGCGGCGAGGATCTCGGTCGTCTGCTCGCCGACGCTCTTGCCCTTGGCCCGATCGGCGACCTGGCCGGCGAGATAGACCGTGTTTCCGTGGATGACGGCCTGTGACATCCGCGGCCCGGCGTGCAGTCTTTCAATGCTCATGGATATCGCTCTTTTGGAGAAAACTCAGCGCGGGCTCGATGCCAGGAACGGCGCCGAGGAAGTCGCGTTTGCCGATCTCGACGCCTGCGCTGCGCAGGATGTCGTAGGCGGTCGTCAGGTGGAAATAGAAGTTCGGCAGCACGTAGTGGGCGAGGTAATTGTCGCCGCGCATTCGGAATTTGTTGGGACCCGCCGGGAACACGATGTCGCGCTCGCCGGCGGCGTCGATCGCTTTCGCGTCCAGCGTCTTCAGGTAGGCGAGCGTCTTGACGATCCGCTCGCGCAACTCCGCGAACGTCGCCTCCTTGTCCTCGAAGCC
The DNA here is from genome assembly GCA_963748545.1 of uncultured Alphaproteobacteria bacterium. Lineage (GTDB taxonomy): Bacteria > Pseudomonadota > Alphaproteobacteria > Rhizobiales > Beijerinckiaceae > Roseiarcus. The sequence continues at coordinate 28,274 of CAVVJO010000043.1, read as the reverse complement.
CGGCGCAGTGACGCCGGCCAGCCGGGACGAGGCGTTCTTGGCGTTGTCGCAGAAGTTCTGGACCTGTCGGACCAGCGGAAACATATCCGGCGCGAGCCGGATGCCGAGATAGTTCGTCGGATCGAATTTGCGCGCCTGGGCGTGCGCCTCGGCCCTGTCGAGAATGACGAGAAACGCGTTCAGGCAGCGTTCGAATGAGGCGACGCTGGACTGGTATAAGGACAAGGACATGACGGACCTTCCGGCGGCAACCGCGTGCCGCAAAATGCGGGGGCCCTTCCATGCGCCGGCCCTGTGACGTTTTCAACTCTTGCCGGCGCTCAACGCTTTTGGCGTCGGTTGCGGCTGGCCCTCGATTTGCGGCAGGGCTGGATCCAAGCAGGCCCAAATCGGCGCCGACTGGGTCCAGATGATCCCGGCGGGCTTGGCCGAATTCGGATCGTCCAAAGTCCCCGCCCGCACGATGATCTGATGCGGGCGCGGTTCGGCCTCGCTGAAAACCGGCGTGCCGCACCGGGCGCAAAAACGGCGGTGCATGATCGAGCCGCTGTCGGCCTCGCTCACGAAATCGGTGAGCGGGCCCGACACGCTCACCGCGTCCTTGGCGAAGACGGCGTTGACGGTGCCGCTTCCGGCGGCGAGATACTGGCACACCCGGCACCAGCATTGGCGCACCCCGAGCGGTCGATCGGCCTCGATCGTGAAACGAACCGCGCCGCAAAGACACCCGCCGCTGATCGCCATCTCGCCTCCCCCCCGAAGTTCGGGGTGCGACATTAGGCGTATTCGTCCGGTCTTGCCAACGGCCCGAGAATTGCTCAATGAATAAGATCGGATGTCAGAGCGGCGGGTCATACGACCGTCGTGTCCGGTTCGCGACACGGGAACAACGCGGCAGGAAGACTTTCAGCGATGTATGTAACGCGGACTCCGCAGGGAGAGGCGATAGACAGTTTCATCCGCCGCAAGCTCGAGGCGGCCGGCGTGCGCCCGACGCGGCAGCGGGTCGATCTCGGCCGCGCCATCTTCGCCGGCGGCGACTGGCATTTCACCGCCGAAATGATCTACCAGGAGACGCGGGCGATCCGCTTCGCCCCGACGCTCGGCACGATCTACAATACGCTGAACGAATTCGCCCGCTGCGGGCTCTTGCGGGAAATCGCGATCTACGACGCCAAGCTCTGGTACGACACCAAGACCGGGCCGCACTTCCACTTCTACCGCGAGGATTCCGAGGAGCTGTCGGACATCCCCGAGGAATGGCTGCCGAAGATCGACATTCCCGCCCCCGACGGCACGCGGATTGCCGCGATTGACGTGATCGTCCGGCTGAAGAAAGCATAAGCCAAGCGGACTTCGATCCGCTGTCGTCGGCGCGCGCCCCCGGGCGACGTCATCGACATGTCGGTCTCCATGATGTAAGCGCTTCTTACATGAAATGGAGCAAGGACGGTCCCGCGGAACCGCGCGGCTACCACCACGGCAATTTGCGCGAGGCGCTGATCGCCGCGGCGCTCGAGTTGATCGCAAGCAAGGGGATCGCAGGGTTCACCTTCGCCGAGGCCGCGCGCTTCGCCGGCGTCAGCCCGGGGCGCCCTATCGCCACTTCCGCGACCGCGACGAACTGATGGCGAGCGTCGCGCTGCGCGGCTTCGAGCAATTCGAGGCCGTGCTGGCGCGGGCCTGGAACGGCGGACGGCCGGACGCCTTCGCCGCCCTGGACCGGCTCGGCAAGGCCTACCTCGATTTCGCCCGGGACCAGCCGGCGTTCTACTCGGCAATGTTCGAAGGCGGCGTGCCTGCCGGGGCCGATTCGGCGCTCCGAGACGCGGGCGAACGCGCTTTCGCGGTGTTGCGCGGCGCCGCAGACGGGATCTGCGCCGCATTGCCCGCCGCCGGGCGCCCGCCGGCCTTGATGGTCGCGCTCCACATCTGGGCGATGGCGCACGGCGTCGCCTCGCTGTTCGGCCGCGGCGACGGCGCGCGACGCGCGATGCCGATGTCGCCCGCGGAGCTTCTGGAAGCCGATATGCTCATTTATCTCAAAGGGCTCGGCGCTCAGGGGCCGCGCTCCTGAGACAAACGGCCCTGGGGCAAGAGTGGGGGCCTTGACAGCGCGGCGCGGGTAAAGTAAATGTTCATTACATTTACAACCGAGGGCTCGCGTGATGCATATCCTTCTCATGGTCTTGGGGTTTCTGTGGTGGTGGCCCGTCGGGCTGCTCCTTCTCGCTTTCCTGATCGCGCGGCGCGGAAGACACGGCTGCTGGGGCCATGATTGGGGCTATGCCTGGGAGGGGCCGACGCCCGACGGGGAGCATGGCGGGGACCGCTGGGAGCGCAAGATGGCCCGGATGCAGGACAAGATGGAGCGCTTTCGCACTCGCATGGAGGGTTTCCGGAGCGGCCGTTACGGCTTCGGCCCGACCTCGAGCGGCAACCGCGCCTTCGACGATTATCGCGAGGAGACGCTGAAGCGGCTCGAAGACGAGCAGAAGGCGTTCAAGGACTTCCTGGCGCGGCTGCGCTTCGCCAAAGACCGGGCCGAGTTCGATCAGTTCATGGCCGAGCGGCGGCGGCAGGATTCCCAGGACGGGACGGCGCCGAGCGAACCGCGCGACTGAGGCGCTCGGTCCCCTCAACCGGGCTTTGTGTGGAGAGCGGCCTTCCCGGCTTACCCCCACAAGCCCGCGACGCCGGAATAGACGCCGAAGACAACCGTCACCAGGATGATCGCGCCGGCGAACCACGGCATAAGTTCCCTGCAGGCGGTAGGGGCCGGGCAGGCGGCGGGCGAGCAGGAACAGGAAGCCGAGCACAATCGGCAACAGGAGCGCGTTCATGACCTGCACGCCGACGCTGAGCGATATGAGGTTGACGCCGGACGCGACCACGACCGCGCAGACGATCAGCGCCAGCGCGTAAAAGCCGTAGAACCAGGGCGCCTCGCGCGGCTCGTCCTCGAGCTTGTGCTTGGCGCCCAGCACCTCGGCCAGCGTGCGGGCTGCGGTCAGCGTCACCACGATCGCGGCGACGGTCGCCGCGCCGATCATGCCGAGGCAGAACAGCAGCTTTCCGGCGAAATTGCCCAGGAACGGCGTGATCGCCCCGACGATCTCCTCGACCGTGTCGAGCGCATGATCGCCGCCCGCCTTGCCGAGCGTGGCCGCCGTCGCGACCAGCACCGCGGCCATGATGACTTGGGTCGCGACCGCGCCGATCGCGGTGTCCATCCGGGCCGACCCGAGATCTCGGGTCGTGATGCCCTTTTCGACGATCGACGACTGCTGGAAGAACACCATCCACGGCATGATCACGGCGCCGATGTTGGCGGAGACCAAAAGGAGGTACTTGGGGTCCGTCGCGGGGATCGTGATCGCGCCCGACGCCATTTCGGCCAGTCCCGGCTGGGCCAGCATGGCGACCAAGAGGAAAACGAGCTCGAACGCGCCGACCCCGATCGCGATCCGCTCGACCGTGGCGTAGCCGTTCATCAGCGCCATCGCCAGCATCGCCACGACCACCAGCCCGAGCGTGACCGGCGCAGGGACGCCTATGAGACTGCCGACGCCGGCGAGGCCCGCGAATTCACTGAGCAGCGCGCCCAGGCAGGTCAGGATCAGCGTCGCGACCGAGAACCACGCCCACCCCGAGCCGAAATGCTGTTTGATCAGCGCCGCGTGGCCCTTGCCGGTCACCGCGCCGAGGCGGACGGTCAGCTCCTGAACGATGTAGAGGATCGGGATCAGGACGACCTGCAGGAGCAAAAGGCTATAGCCCCATTGCGCGCCGCTCTGCGCCGCGGTGATGACGCTGCCGGCGTCGGTGTCGGCGAGCATGACCACGATGCCCGGTCCGGCGACCGCGAGGAATCGCTTCCAGTTGAAAGTGGTCGGAACCAGCGCGTCGGCGGTCATCAGCGAGAAACCTTATGTGCAAAACAACAATCTTTGTCGGATTGGTGTACGACCTTGCGTCTCGAAGCAAGCCTCGCGCCATGAAATCGGAAATGTTCCAAATGGTGAAGACGCGACGTTACGCCGCGCCCTTAGACTTCGGGATGATGAAACACGAATAGCTCAGACGGCCGTCGCCGCACGCGCCTTGACTTCCGCGCGCTCGGTCGGACGCGGCGGCTTGTCCGCCATGTCGCCCGCAGAGAGCACGACGATGAAGACGAGCGCCGCGAAAGCCGCAACGACCGCGACCGTGATCAGCAGCGGATAGCCGAACAGATAAACGAGTCCGGCGAGAACGACGACGATTGCGAGCAGCGCAACGGTCGCACGGTTGCCTGGGGAATCCATGAGGACCTCATTGCTTTGGAACAGATTGTCTGGATTGGCCCACGCGGGGTGGACGACATGTTCTCAGGGACCGGACGACGAAGGTCAACCCCGGCGAGCTGTCACTTGTCGAGCGTGATGGCTCCGGCGGCGGTGTCGACCGACTTCTCGTTCTGAGTCGGATCGGTGAGGCGGACCGGGGCCGTGACGGTTCCCACCGCCACGTCGGTCGCGACGGTGACCGTCCCCTTGGCGAAAGCGCCGAACGTTTCAACCAAGCCGGGCTTGGCGTCGGTCAGCGTCTGTCCCTGGGCGAGACGATCGCCGATCGCGGAGACCACCTCCCCGGTCGCGAACTTGCTGTGGTTCGCCGCGTCGTTGGACTGGACGTTTGACAGATCGACGACCTGGACCCGCGCCTTCGCGAGCATCTCCGAATAGGGCTCCTTGGTCGGATCGAGCGCGCCGAGCCGGGTCGTGTCGCGGGCCAGGAAGCTCGAGATGCCGAGCGCCTTGTCGTCGCGGGAAACGAAGAGTGTGAACTGGGCCGGCCGCGGCCCGGCGTCGATCTCGGCAATCTGGCGGCGGAAGACGTCGACATCGATGTCGGGCGACGCAAGCATGACGTTCGCGATCTTCGGCGGCAGCCCATGGTCGCGAATCGCCATCTGCCGCAGCGTCTCGACGGTCAGATAATTACCCATCGAATGGGCGAGGATCGAGATCGACCCCACGTTCGGGTTGGCGACCAACGCCGCGAGCACCGTCTCGAACGCGTCTCGCGAATACATGGCGCTGTCGCGGTCGTAGACATAATCGGCAACGTTGCCGCCCGAGGGCCAGGTGAACAGGATCGGCGCCACGTCGACTTTGGAGTCGTGCACGATCTGGGCGAACCGATAGACGGCTTCCTCGAAGCGCGTGTTATACCCGTGGACGAAGATCAGGACCTTGTGGCCGGGCGTCGCGGCGACCCGGGCGTTGAACCTCGCCTTGGCCTCGGCGAGATCCATCCGGTCGACCCGCAAGGTCACGAAATCGCGTTCGGGATCGCCGGGCGGACGGCCCGGCCATTCGACGTCGCCGGGCTTGTGCGCGGGAGGGATCGAAACGGAGATGTCGGCGAAGTCGAGGCCCTTGCCGCGCGCCCCGCCGAAAATCACGCCTGGGGGGTCGAGCACCGGCGCGCGGGTCGTCGCGACCAGAAGATTGACCTGGCTCGTCCCGGGCGCGGTCGCGCCGACGACGAGGTCGCCGTACGGCCGGCTGGAGCAGCCGGCCATGATCGTCGCCATCGCGACGGCGAAAACGATGACGCCGCGCGATCTCGGCGCCGTCTTTTGCTCTGTCATAGCGCCCGAACGAGCCCCAACCAAAACCGCCACCTTCGGACGCCCCTCGAATTGCTGTTTAAGCTCGCGGACCGGGAAGAGCCTGGAGCACGAGTTCGACCGGCGCGATCATGCCCGTCTTCGCCGGCTCCGGCGTCTTGTGGCTCTCGCTCCAGAACCACCAGATCGCCGCGAGCACGATCACGATCAGCAGGATGATCGCCCACATCGGGAATCCGCTGGACGTCGGGGCCGCAGCCGCCTGCGTCGCTCGGGCCGCCGCGGCGCTGGTCGTTGCGGCGGCGGACGACGCGGCGCTGGTCGCGCTCGAATAGGTGGCGCTCGCCGTCTGGGCCGCCGCGGCGCCGAGGCCGCCAAGCCCGGCCAAAAGGCCAGTGGCGCCAAGCGCCTTGGAGATTTCGGGAGGAAGCGCGGCGGCAATCGCATCCTTCTGCGCGCCGAACAGGGCCGCAATCGACGATGGATCGGACCAGTTGGACGGATCCTGCTGGCCGATCGCCCCGACCGTCGCCTGGGCGACAGCGCCGACCGCCGTTTGCGCCGCGGCTTGGGGCGCTCCGGCGAACTGGCTGAGCGCGCCGGCGATGTTGGAAACGCCGGAACCGCCGAGCAGGCCGCCAAGCAGGGTCGCGCCTTCGCTCAGCGCGCCGATATTGCCGCTGCTTAGCGCGCCCGTCAGCTTCGTCAGGAGGTCGGGGTCGGAATTCGAGACGGCGTCGACGAGCCGTTGGGCGCCCCCCGGAGCCGCCGCGGTCGTGGCGAAGGTGGCGAGAATCGTGGGAACGGCGGCGGCGACGAGCCTCTGCGCAATCGCTTCATTGATGCCGAGAGAGCGGGCGAGAGCGCCGACGAGTTGAGGCGTAAGAAACTGAGAGACCAGACTGACGAGATTGATGGCCATTGGACTTCCCCTCGAACCGAGTCTTCGGGCCGGCGCTGCTTCGGGCCGGTGTTCAGCCCAATCGGAAATCCCGACGAGGCGGGTCAACCTATCCTGTTCACCGGACGAATCCTAGCCTGACCGGATCTGCAAATTACGAGGCTCGCCCCTGAGCGCCTCGAGCCCGAGCGCGCCTCAGTTGGCGAAGCGGAAATGAAGAACGTCGCCGTCGGCGACGACATAATCTTTGCCCTCCAGGCGGAACTTGCCGGCGTCGCGCGCGCCCGCTTCGCCTCGAAAGGCGACATAATCGTCATAGGCGATCGTCTCGGCGCGGATGAAGCCCTTTTCGAAGTCGGTGTGGATAACGCCGGCGGCCTGCGGCGCCTTCGTCCCGTTTTCGATCGTCCAGGCCCGCGCCTCCTTCGGGCCGACCGTGAAAAACGTGACCAGATGCAGAAGATCGTAGCCTGCGCGAATGACCCGGTTGAGGCCAGGCTCGCTCAAGCCGACCGCCTCTAGGTAATCCGTTTGCTCGGCCGAAGGCAGGATCGCGATCTCGCTCTCGATCTTGGCCGACACGACGACGGCGACCGCGCCCTCGCTCGCCGCCTGCCCCTTCACCACCTCGGACTGGGCGTTGCCCTTGTCCGCCGAGGCCTCCTCGACATTGCAGACATAAAGAACCGGCTTCGACGACAGAAGGCCCAGCGACTGGAACAGGTCATGCTCTTCGCGGCTGACCCCTGCCGCGCGCGCCGGGCGCCCTTCGCGCAGCGCGGCGAGACTCCGCTGGGCGAGCGTCAGCAACTCCTTCGATTCCTTGTCGCCGCCCTTGGCTTTCTTCTCCATCGCGACGATGCGGCGCTCGAGGCTTTCGAGATCGGCGAGCATCAGTTCGGTCTCGATCGTGGCGATGTCCGACAAAGGATCGATCCGACCGTCGACGTGGACGACGTCGCCGTCCTCGAAGCAGCGCACGACATGGGCGATCGCGTCGCACTCGCGAATGTTGGCGAGGAACTGGTTGCCGAGCCCCTCGCCCTTCGAAGCGCCGCGGACGAGGCCGGCGATGTCGACGAAGGTCAGCCGGGTCGGGATGATCTCCTTCGACCCCGCGATCTCGGACAGGATCACCAGACGCGGATCCGGCACCGCGACCTCGCCGACGTTCGGCTCGATCGTGCAAAAGGGATAGTTGGCCGCCTGCGCCGCCGCGGTCTGCGTCAGCGCGTTGAAGAGCGTCGACTTGCCCACATTGGGCAGGCCGACGATGCCGCATTTGAAACCCATATCAGAAATGACCGTTCAGAGCCGGAGCCTTCGGGCGCCCTCATGGCGGGGCGCGGCGAAAAAGGCAAGCGCGGAGGCGGATCGGAGGGGCGCGCCTCGCCGCCCCTCGGCCCGCTTGGACGTGAACGGCGCGCGAGACGCGCCGTCTCCGATTACAGATGGACGAACGGACGGGCGAGAAGCCCCCAAAAACCCCTCCAGCGGAGCTCGCCCTGCATCGCGACTAGACACAGGCAGTCCTCTCCCGCATCGATATGCGGTTCGTGGCTCAGGCTTTCGTCGCCGAAATCGAAGTCGCCGGCGCCGTAGTGGCGGTCATCCATGCGAAAGCCGCCGCGCAGGACGCAGGTCATTTCCACCGCCGTATGGTCGTGCGGGATGAGGCGCATGTTGGCCGCGGCCCTGAGCAGGAAGACCCGTGTCGAACTCGGGTGGGGCAGGCGAATCGGACGCATGTGGATGCGCGGGGCGACAAACCGCCAGTCGCCGAACGCGTATCGCCTGACGAAAGCGGGCAGTTCCGGCGGCGCGCTCGGCCGCGCCGCGCCGCGGGGCGCAGGCGCGGGGGGCGGCTCGTCGAGCCTGGTCATCGTGCGTTCGAGCGCATTGGCGGTCATCTGCGCCGGCGCGCTTTCCGCGAGGACCTCGCCGCCGACGCATTCCATGGCGCTGACCCAAGCGCGGCAGCGCGGGCAGGCGTGAAGATGGGTGGCCAGCGCGACCCGCTGACCGAGGTCGAGCGTTCCCGCGGCGTAAGCCGCCAGCATCGCTTCCTCGGGATGATGCTCGATCGTCATTGTTCGGAATCCAGGAGCGGGCGAAGGCGCTTCATGGCGAGCCGGATGCGCGACTTGACGGTTCCCAGCGGGATCCGTAGCGCCTGCGCAATCTCGCTGTGGGGCTTCTCCTCGAAAAACGACATCTCAATCACTCTCAACTGGTCGCTTGGCAAAACGGTAAGCGCCTGGCGAACGCGGGCCTCGGACTGCGTCGAGGCGAGCCGCTCATCCGCGCCAGGCGAATCATCGATCTGATACTCGGCTTCGACTTCTTCGACCTGGATGGCGCCGCCGCGGGTCTCGCGCCGGATCGCGTCGATGCGCAGGTTGCGGGCGATGGTGAAGATCCAGGTCGCGGCGCCGGAGGCCGAGGAGTCGAACAAATCCGCCTTGCGCCACACCGCCAGCATGGCTTCCTGCGCGATATCCTCCGCTTGCGCGTCGCTGACGCCCTTGCGCCGCATGAACGCCTTCACGCGGGGGGCGAAGTGGTCGAACAGTTCGGCGAAAGCGGCCCGGTTGCGATCGCGGGCGATCGCTTCGATCCGCTCGCTCCAGGGATCCCGGCTCGACCGCTTGGGCCTCTCAAGCGACATGCCGGTTCCTCTCCGGGGCCGGCGTTCCGGCAAGGCGGGAAGAAGGCATATGGCCATTTGAGCGATCATCGCCCTTTAGACGCAAGTCGGACACAATCGGATCATCGCTCGGTGATCCGGCGCGCCCTATCTCGCGTTTTCCGGATGTGGGGGGCGGACGCCCGACAAAAGTTCCTTTGCGAGGGATCGCCATGCCGTCACCCGATCGCTTGCGGATAGCCGTCATCGGCACGGGCGTATCCGGATTGTCGGCGGCCTGGCTCCTGCAATCGCGCCACGATGTGACGGTGTACGAGAAGGCCGATCGGGTTGGCGGGCATTCAAACACGGTCTCCGTTCGGCTCGACGGCGCCGAGGTCCCCGTCGACACCGGCTTTATCGTCTACAACTCCGCCACCTATCCCAATTTTGTCGAGCTGTTGCGAGTCCTCGAGGTCGAAACAGCTGAATCGGATATGTCTTTCGCGGCCTCCCTCGACGGCGGCCGGATCGAATATTCGGGGCAGGGGGTCGCCGGCCTCTTCAGCCAGCGCGCCAATCTTCTTCGTCCGCGGTTCTGGGGGATGCTCGCCGATCTCGTCCGCTTCTACCGTATGGCCACTCGGGACGCGAGGCGCGGAATCGCTGAGGAAACGTCGCTCGGCGACTATCTGGCCGCCGGGCGCTTCGGCTCGGCGTTCCGCGATCATCACATCGTGCCGATGGCGAGCGCGATCTGGTCGGCCGCGCCAGCCGAGATCCTGGACTATCCGGCGGCGTCCTTCCTGCGCTTCCACGACAATCATGGACTCCTCCGCCTCACGGGCCGGCCGATCTGGCGCACGGTCGTCGGCGGAAGCCGCGCCTACGTGACGCGCCTGTCCGAACCGTTCGCCGGGCGCATCCGGGTCGGCGCTGGCGCGGTCGGCGTGGAGCGGATCGGCGGGCGGGTCGTGGTCATCGACGCCAAAGGCGATCGGGACGTGTTCGATCGGGTTGTGATCGCCGCCCACGCCGACGAGGCGCTTGACCTCCTCGCCGCGCCTGACGCGCGCGAGCGGGCGCTCCTCGGCGCCTTCCGCTACAGCCGAAATGAGGCGCACCTCCACCTCGACGAGACGCTGATGCCGCGCCGGCGTGCGGCCTGGGCGAGCTGGAACTACGTGTCCGAGGCCGGGTCCTCGGACCGCGCCAGCGTCACCTACTGGATGAACGCCCTGCAACCGCTTTCGACGCGCAGGAACGTGTTCGTCACCCTCAACCCGCCGCGCCCGCCGCACGGCGTCATTCGCGTCGAATCCTACGACCATCCGATTTTTGACGGCGCCGCGATCCAGGCGCAAAAGGAGCTGTGGAGCCTCCAGGGCGGAGGCGGCGTCTGGTTCTGCGGCGCGCATTTCGGCGCGGGCTTCCATGAGGACGGCTTGCAAGCGGGCCTCGCCGTCGCGGAGCAGCTGGGAGGCGTACGGCGGCCCTGGCGGGTCGATGGCGAGTCCAGCCGCATTGTCGTCGGCGTCGCGCCGACAGCCCGGCTGGATCGGGAGGAGGCCGCGTGACCGAAGGGTCGGCGCTCTATTTCGGATCGGTTTTTCATCGCCGCCTCGGCGCGCATCCGCATCGCTTTCGCTATCGCCTGTTCTGGCTCTTCGTCGACCTCGACGACCTCGACGTGCTCGGCCGGCGGCTGCGGCTCCTCTCGCACAACCGTTTCAATTTTCTGAGTTTTCACGATCGCGATCACGGCGACGGCGGCGACCGCGGTCTCAGGGAACAGGCGCTGGCGCTGCTCGCCGGCGGCGGGCTGGAGGGCGACATCGGGGCGATTCGGCTTCTCTGCATGCCGCGCACGCTCGGCTACGACTTCAATCCGCTCAGCGTCTACTTCTGCTATCGGCCCGACGGCGCGCTCGCCGCGCTGATCTACGAGGTGCACAACACGTTTGGCGGCCGCCACAGCTATGTGATGACGGCGAATGCGGCGGGCCCGGTGCGACACGCCTGCGACAAGGCGTTTTTCGTCTCGCCATTTCTGCCGATGGGCCTGCGCTACGAATTCCAGGTCGCCCCGCCCAGCGAGACGATCGCGCTTGCGATCCGTGCGGTCGGCCAGGACGGACCGATCCTTCGCGCGGCGCTTGCCGGACAACGGCGCGCGCTCACGGATCGCGAATTGCTCCGGGCGGCGCTGGCGTTTCCGCTGGTCGCCTTGAAGACGATGGCGGCGATTCATTGGCAGGCGCTGCGGCTTCTGGCGAAAGGCGCGGCCTTTCGCGGGCCCGGTTCGACGCAGAAGGCCGCCGCAAAGGCGCTATAGAGCCGCCGCCGTATTTGCGAGCCATCCCGGCATGGCGTCGATCATCGCCGCTTCGACGCGATGATCGAACCCTGTGAGGATCAGCGCGCCGAAGAGGCTCAGCGAAAGCCCGAGCGCGAAGCGCCCGCGCGCGCCAGCCAGGATCGCGCTAGCGCGCCCGCCGCCGGTCAGCCGGCCGAGTCCGAAGCCGACCGCGAGCAGCGCCCCGGCGGCGCCAAGCGCATAGACGAACATCGTGAGGCCCGCCGCCGCGAGCGACCTGCGATCGGCCGCAAGCGCGAAAGCGGCGCCGAGCGTCGGGCCGGCGCAGGGCGCCCAGGCGAGAGCCAGAACCGCGCCCGCCGCGGCGTGTCCCAGAAGGCCGCTCCTCGGCAGCTTTTCGCTGAGCCGCTGAGAGACCGCGCCAAACCCGCCGAGACTGGCCTCCATCCGATCCGCGACTGCAGGCACGAGCAGGACAAGCCCGACCGCAACCATGACGACCGCGGACGCGACCCGAACGCCGGCAACTGCGCCGACCTCGATTCCGAAGGCGGACAGCGCCCCGCCGACCAAAGCGAAGGTCAACGCGAGCCCGAAAGCCAGGGCGAACGGGCCTCGGGGGTCGTCCGCGCGCGCGGTGGCCACGACGATCGGCGCAAGCGGCAGGATGCAGGGGCTCAAGATCGTCAAAAGGCCCGCGGCGAACGCCAGCGGCAGCGCCAGGATCAGACTCACATCGCCGCCTTCAGGACATCAACCACCGCGCCCTTGGTGATGCCCCACGACATGCGCGAGACTTCCTTGCCGCCTTTGTAGGCGATCACGGTCGATCGCGGGCAATCGAGCTTCTGCACCACATCCTTCTGATGATCGTAGTCGACCCGGAAGAAGGCGATGCTCTTGTAGTCTGGATCGTCCTTGAGACCATCGAGGTAGGACGCCTGGATATGGCACTGAAGGCACCAGGGCGCATAGACGTGCACGACCACGGGCTTGCCGGAAGCGATCGCCTTGTCGACTTCCGCGGCCTCATAGGGTTGAAACTCGGCGGCCTTCGCCGGAGCGGCAGCCTGAGCGACCAATGCCAGCGTCGCCATCGCGGACAGCGCCATCATGGACCTGCGTGTGACCATGGATTTCTCCTGCATCTTCGATAGATCTCCGCCGCGTCGGCGCTCAACGCGCCTCTGTCAGGCCCGCTCGATCGCCAGAAGGCCGACGTCGATGGTGCCCTCGCTGAAACCCGCCTCGCAATAGGCAAGATAATAATCCCACAGACGCCGGAACCGGGAGTTGAAACCCAAAACCTCCACTTCCGGCCAACGCGCATGAAAGCGCCGTCGCCATTCGGCCAGCGTGCGGGCATACGAAAGCGCAAAGGTTTCGCCGCTGACGAGGCGGAGGCCGGCGCGTTTGATTTCCGCCTCGAGAGCCGACTTCGTCGGCAGGCAACCGCCGGGGAAGATATGCGTCTGGATGAAGTCGGGATTGCGGCGGTAGGCGTCGGCGAGCGACTTGTCGATGGTGATCGCCTGAAGCACAATGCGGCCGCCGGCCGCAAGCGAATCGGCAAGCTTGCGGAAGTAGAGCGGCCAGCGCGCTTCGCCGACCGCCTCGATCATCTCGATCGAGACGATCCGGTCGAACTGGCCCTGCACGTCGCGATAGTCTTGGAGGCGGAAATCGAGGCGGCGCGCGCCTTCGCCGGACGCGGCCCGGGCTCGGGCGTAGTCGAGCTGGGCGGGGGAGAGCGTCAGCGCGGTGACTTCAGCCCCCTTGGTTTCCGCAAGCCGTGTGGCCAGCGCGCCCCAGCCGCAGCCGATCTCGAGGACGCGTTCACCGCCGCGAAGCGCGAGCCGGTCGACGATGCGGTCGAGCTTGGCCGCCTGGGCGGCCTCGAGATCGGGCGTGTCGGCGCTCCAGATCGCCGAGGAATATTGCATCGCCGGGTCGAGCCACAGCCCGTAGAAGGCGTTGCCCAGATCGTAGTGCGCCATGATGTTGCGCCGGCTGCCGCGCCGCGTGTTGCCGCGCAGGAGGTGCCGCAGCCGGGTCGCGAGCCTGACGAACTTCGAACCGCGCGCGGCTGCGAAGACGGGCTCCACATTGCGGGCGGCGAGGCGAAGAAGCGCCACGGGATCCGGACTGGTCCAATCGCCATCGATATAGGCCTCGGCGAATCCGATGTCGCCGCGAAGCGCGATCCGGCGCAGCGTCCGCCAGCGATCGATCGCGAGAAGCGCCTGCAACCCGGTCTCGCCCTCCGACGAGGCAAGAACCCGGCCGTTCGGCAAGCGAACGCGCAGGCGCCCATGACGGATGCTGGCGAGCAGCGGTTCGAGACGCCGCAGGCGGGGTCCCGCGAAGGCGTCCTCAGCCCGCGGATCCCATTGGGCGGAGGCGTCTCCAATCTGATCCATTCTTCTTCCCGCCTAGAAACCCAGCATGCGCCGCAAGACAACGGCCTTTAGCATCCTGCGAGAGCCTACGCATCGCGCGGGCGTTCAGTTCACATGGGAAAAAAGAAATCGCAGTCGCCCCCGGGGCCAAAGCGGCGCTGAAGGCGGAGCAAGTCCTTCTCCCCGCTCGCGGAGGGAAGGTTAGGAGGAGCAAGCGGGGCGAGCGACGGGTCGCCCTCAGGCGGCTTGCCGCCTCGCATAGGCGACATAGGCCCACCAATCCCGCACGACCCACAAGCGACTCTCGAGCAGGGTGCCCTGGCCGCCGGTGAAGCTTCGCCAGGCCGGGAGGAGCGGGCGCTTGACTGCCGTGAGAACGGTGCGGCCTTCGCTGATCGCATAGGCAAGCTCGGCGCGCATGCCGGCGCCGGCGGCCTCCTGCTTGCCGAACTTGGAGAAGAACAGGATGTCGGAGGGTCGGCTCGCCTCGTCGCGCAAGCGTTGGGCGGCGCCGGCCAGCGCCGACGAATCGAGGGCGCAACTGGCGGCGCCGGGGCCGAGATTTTGACAGAGCGGGATGATGTCGCCCGTCGCGACGTCGCGAAGCTTCATGAGCGCGCCGGGTCCGCACCCCTCGGCGCCCGGCGGCAGTTGCACGATCCCGCGCGCGTCCACGCCCGCCTCGATCAGCTCCCGGGCGAAGCTCGTCATCAGCCCGTCGACCTTGACGCCGTCGTCATAGACAAGGGCGGCGAAGCGGTTGGGATCCAGGGTCTGCGGGTCCATGAACGGCTCCTCTCGTGTCGGAAACCTGACAATCCATCGCTCATCCGCCCACGCTCAAACGGCGACGATTGTTGCGCCGCAAAATCGGCGCCAGTCGCCGCGACATCTTGCCCGCGAGAACCCTGTGGACGGCCGGCGTTCGGCGCGGTTAAGAAAGACGGGAAGGCGCGGCGAAGCGTCCCGCAAGCCTTCCAGGCCCCGGATGCGACACCCATGAGAATTTCCGCGCGCAACGTTCTTTCCGGAAAGGTGGTCGCGATCACCAAGGGCGCGACGACGGCGCATGTGAGGATCGAGATCGGCCCCGAGACCGTGGTCACCGCCTCCATCACCAATGAAGCGGTCGAGGCGCTCGAACTCGAGGTCGGGAAGCCGGCGTCGGCGGTCGTCAAGGCTTCCGACGTCATGGTCGCTGTCGACTGACCCGACCGTATCGAGCTGAAGGATCGCAGTCGCGTCGCTTCCGAAGGCGCGGACGCGCGCCTTCGGCCAGCCTCGTCCGGCAGTCGGGTCGGAGACCCCGCGGACCCTTCGCCGCGCTTGGTTGGGACGGCCGCTCGATGAAAAAACTCGTCGTGAGAGGCGAGTTGCGAAGGGCCATCTCTCAGCCGAACTTGAACAGCACGCCGTAACCGCCGCGCGGATAGTTCCACTCGACCTCGCCCGAGGGCTCGCAGAGCACGCGGCAAGTGCCGCATTCAAAGCAGCCGTCGGTTGCGATCTCCACCTTCCCGGCCTCGTTCAGCGAATAACAGCCGGCGGGGCACAGTGTGATCATCGCCTTGAGGTTGGCGGAGGGCGTCTCGTGAGGAGCGATCTTGATATGGCCGCGGCCGGCGTCGACCACGTACCGGTTCTGATAGAGCTTCTCTTCGACTCGAACGTTCATCATCGCGCTCATCTCAAATGTCCTCCTCAAAGGTCTAGCGCCACGCGCGGGCGATCTTGAATGCGTCGGTGACGAGGCCGCCCAAGCCCCGCGTCTTGCGGAAGGCCTTGAAGGTGGCCGATTCCTTTTCGAGCTTCGGCGTGCCGTCGACGCGCACGAAGCTGTCCATCGCCTTGGCGATGAGTTCCGGGTAGGTGAGGAAGAAGTTGCGCGAATTGGTGTGCAGGAGCGCCGGCATATCCTTGTGCTTGCGCAGATCCTTCATCACGAACGAGGCCTCGAGCGCGTCCGGGTAGCGCTTGAGGTTGGCCTTGGTCATCTTCTCCTTTCGGCTCTTGACCTGGAAGATGGCCTCGGCGGCGATCCGGCCGGAGGTCATGGCGAGATTCGACCCCTCGCGGTGGACGGCGTTGTTGAGCTGCGCGGCGTCGCCGACGACCACCCAGCCGTCGCCGCAAAGCTGCGGGACCGCCTTGAAGCCGCCCTCAGGAATCAGGTGCGCCGAGTATTCCTTGACCTCGGACCCTTCGAGCAGCGGCTTGACGGAGGGATGCGCTTTGAACTTCTCGAGCAGGCCATAGGGCGTCTCTCCCGACTTGGCGTAGTCCGATACGAGGCAGCCCATGCCGACCGACAGGCATTCCTTGTTGGTGTAGATGAAGCCCATGCCGGTCATGCCCTGCGATACGGCGCCGGCGGCCTCGATCACGACGCCTTCGTCGCCCTTGACGTTGAAGCGGGACTCGATCGTCTCCTGCGGCAGGAAGTGCATCTCCTTGACTGCGAGCGCGACCGTCTCGGGCTTGGGCGGCTGGCGCAGGCTGGCGCGGCTGCCAAGCAGGCCATTGACGCCCTCGGCGAGCACGACGACGTCCCCATGGACGATCCCGCCTTCGCGGTCGGTGCGCACGCCGATGCACGCGCCGTAGGCGTCGAAGATCAGTTCGACCGCCGTCGTCTCGGTCAGCACGACCGCGCCCGCCGCGCGCACCTTGCGCGAAAACCACTTGTCGAACTGCGAGCGGATGATCGTGTAGCGATTGGGCCGCGCTTCGTTGAAGGCGTCGGAGCGATAGTGGACGCCGGTGTGCGCGTCCTCGCTCATCATCCAGAAGCGCTGTTCGATCAGGTGGCGCTCGAGGGGCGCGTCCTCGCGGAAGTCAGGAATGATCGCCTCGAGCATGTCGGCGTACATGATCGCGCCCTGCACGTTCTTCGAACCGGAATACTCGCCCCGCTCGAGCTGGAGGACGCTGAGGCCTTTCGAAGCCAAGGTGTAGGCCGCTGCATTGCCGGACATTCCGGCGCCGACGACGATGCAATCGAATTTCTCGACCATGGGCCTTCTCCTTCAGCCGGCGAGCCGGTCTTTGGCGTGCGGCGAGACGCGGGCGCGGAACGCCTCGGTCAGCGCCGGCAGGAAGCGGATGGCGTCTGTGGCGACCGCGTAATGGGCGAAGTCGAGGATCGGCGCGTTCTTGTCGGTATTGATCGCGACGATCAGGTCCGCCCCCTCGACCCCCACGCGATGCTGGATGGCGCCCGAAATGCCGGCGGCGATGTAGAGTTTCGGTCGAATGGTCTTGCCTGTCTGGCCGATCTGCCGGTCGGCCGGCGCCCAGCCCTTCTGCACGCAGGGCCGTGAGCAGCCCCATTCGCCGCCGAGAACATCGGCCAGCGCTCGCACGAACTGGAGGTTCTCGCCGCTCTGGAGACCGAGGCCGCCGGCGACGACGACGTCGGCGAACGCGAGATTCGATTTCTGCGACGAGCGGTCGGGCAGGAACTTGAGCACCTTGGTCACGATGCTCTCTTCCGTGAGGTCGATCGCGTGCTCGACCACGCGGCCGATGCGTCCCTCCCGGCGCTCGGGCGTCGGCATGACGCGCGGGCGAACCGTCGCCATCTGAGGCCGAAAGTTCAGCGTGTAGATCGTGCACAGCAGCGAGCCGCCGAAGGTGGGCCGTGTCGCCGCCAGCGACTTGTCGGCGTCTACGGCGAGCTCGGTGCAGTCGGCGGTGAGCCCCGTGAGAAGCGTCGTGGCGACGGAGCCTGCGAGATCGCGGCCGAGGTTCGTCGCGCCGAGCAGCAGGATTTCGGGCTGGTAGACGTTGACCAGCTCCGTCAGGGTTCTGGTGTAGGCTTCGTTGCGGTATTCGGCGAGGATTGGGTTTTCGACCAGGTAAACGACGTCGGCGCCGTAGGCGAAGCTGTCGGCCGCCGCCTCGCGCGTCCCCGCGTTTGGCGCGCCGACGACAACGGCCCCCACTTCGACGCCGAGTTTGTCGGCGAGCTTGCGCGCCTCGCCCATCAGCTCCCAGGAAACCGGGTGCACATGGCCGCGCTCGAGCTCGACCATGACCCACACGTGCTTGTAGGCCTTGAAATGCTCCGGCAGTTCCTTCTTCATCGCCGCCCGGTTAGGCGCTGCGGCGGCAGGCTTCGGCGCTTCAGACATCGGTTCTATCCTCACAATCCGGCGGCGAGCTGTTCGAGATCGGCCGCCATCGCGGACTTGGCCTCGAACAGAGCGTCGATGAGATCGTCGGCGGTCTCGCGGGCCTTTGGCTTGACCTCGATCTGCGTGGCCTTCTCTGCGCGCGGCGTGGGAGCGAACACGCGCTTGACCACCGTCGGCGAGCCCCGCAGCCCGCACTTCAGGAGATCGGTGATCCCGGCGTCCGCCGCGCTCCAGGTCACGATCTCAGCGCGGGCCGCGCGCAGCGCATCGGCGAAAGAGCCGCGGCGGATGTCGGCTGAGCCCTCGAGCATGGTGACCAGACAGGGCAGAGCGGAGGACAGCGCCTGCGTCCCGCCCTCGGCGCGCCGCTCGAGTTCGATCCTGCGCTTGTCGGCGTCGATACGAGAGACCTTTGAAATGTAGGTCAGCTGATTGAGATCGAGTCGGCGGGCGATGCCAGGGCCGACCTGCGCGGTGTCGCCGTCGATGGTCTGTTTGCCGGCGAAGACGATGTCCGGCGCGCCCCAGATCTCGCCGATCTTGCGGATCGCCTGAGCCAGCGCATAGCTGGTGGCGAGCGTGTCCGACCCGGCGAAGAAGCGGTCGGTGAGCAGCACCGCGCGATCGGCGCCGAAGGTCAGCGCCTTGCGAAGCGCCTCCTCCGCCGAGGGCGGCCCCATGGTCAGGACGGTCACCTCGCCGCCGATCTGGTCGCGCAACCGGAGCGCGGTCTCGAGCGAAAAGAGGTCATAGGGGTTGATGATCGTCGGCACGCCTTGCCGCATGATCGTGTTGGTCACCGGATGAACCCGGATCTGGGCCGAGTTGGGAACCTGCTTGATGCAGACCACGAAATGCATGCGCGCCTCCGCGACAATTCACGGTGCGTGTTACGCACAGGCCGTGCCAACTCGCCGGACCGCAAAAATCGCATCGAATCCGAGCGTCTTGCCGCGGTCGCCTTTGGCTGTCGGATGGACCGGACGCCGCGCTGTCGGGAACGCGACAGGGCTTGGTCGCAAGGTCAAAACGCCGGGGTCTTGAGTTAATAGCACAGGCGGCGCGTGGGGCGCCGCCCGCTCAGTGTCGCAGAGAAAGGGATCGCCGGCGGTCAGCGCAGGGGAAGCGGCGCGATCTCGTCAAGTCCGACAAACGCGGTCTTCGGGGGAAGCGGCGGCCGGTCCGGATCGTGCTCCTTCAGAACTTTGAAGACCCGCTGCGCCAACGGTGAAGACGACTCGAAATCGGAATAGGCGCGCTGAAGCACAGACTTCGCGCGCGCTGCAGCGACCGCGTCCGGCAGGCCCTCGAGGTCGTCGCCGGCCAGATAGTCCCCCATGCGCTTCAGAATATGCAGTCGGGCGACTTGCAGCACCGCCTCGTCGTAGGTCACCCCGAGCGCCGCGAAGAAGTCTTCGGCCGACGACAGGCTCTTCAGCCGCTTGGCGATGTCCCTCGGGTCGATCGGTTTGTCGTCGAGAGAACAGGACATGATCGGTTTTCCTTTCGAGGGTCACAGGACCTGATGCAGGCCGTCGGCCATGACCGCAGAGCGCGCTTCGTCATGGAGGCGGAGGATCTCGTCGATCGACAACCCGCGTTTCATGCGCGTCGCCTTTCGCCGCACGAGCCGAATGAGCCGCACGGCTACTGAAGGAGCAAGCTCGACGCCGCATTCGCCAAGCGCGTGGGCGAGCGCCTTTGCTCCCGAGTGCTTGCCGATCACGATTCGATGCCGCCGCCCGAACAACAAAGGGTCAGCGCCCCGGTAGGTGTCCGGATCGGCAAGAAGGCCCGCGACGTGAATGCCGGACTCATGGGCGAACACGTCCCGCCCAACGATCGCTTTGCCTTCGGGAACGGCGCGGCCGGACGCGCGCGCGACCGTCTCGGCAAGGCGCGTGAGCCGCGTGAGGTCAAGCCCGGTCGCCAATCCATGCAAGCCCTCCAGTGCCGCCGCCACTTCCGCAAGACAGGCGTTGCCGGCGCGCTCGCCCAGGCCTCCGACGGTTACGGAGGCGTGGGTCGCGCCCGCTCGGACTGCCGCGAGCGTGTTGGCGGTCGCGAGCCCATAGTCGTCGTGGCCATGGAATTCGATCGCCAAGCTCGAGGCGCGGACGATCGGCGCGACCATCTCATGGGTCCGGAACGGATCGAGGGCGCCGACCGTGTCGGCGAGCCGCAGCCGAAAGGCGCCAGACTCCGCGACCGTTTCGGCGAGTTGTTCGAGATGATCAGGATCGGCGCGTGAGGCGTCCTCGGCGCCGACCGCCACCTCGAAGCCGGCGTCGAGGGCCATCGGCACGTAGCGACGGATCCGCTCGAGCGCCTCAGCCCGGTCGAGACCCAGCTTCACGCTGAGCAGGCGGTCGGAAGCCGGGATCGAGAGGTTGACAGCGCCGACGCCTGCGCGACGGGCCGCGTCAATGTCGGCCTTGCCCATCCGGCACCACGCCAGCACGCGGACGCCGAGGTCGAGCTTGACGATCGCTCGCAGCGTCTCGATCTCTTCGTCGCCCATCGCCGGCGTTCCGGCTTCGAGTTCGGGCACGCCGGCCCCGGCGAGCGCCCTCGCGATCGAAATTTTCTCCATAGGCGTGAAAGCGACCCCGGGCGTTTGTTCGCCGTCGCGCAGCGTCGTATCATTGAGCCAGACACGCCGGCCGTGCGCTTGAAGGGGCGCCTCACACATCGGCGGACTCGCGCTGCCGGAACGTTTCTCGCTCAGCCGCACGCGGCGACGAATTGCGCAGATTTAACAAGACCCCGAGCGTGGCGGTCAGCGCGCGGTCGATATCGTCGTCGTCGGTCTCGCGCGACAGGGAAAACCGAACCGCGCCCAACTCCGCCGCCATGGGAGCGTTCATCGCTTTCAGGACGTGCGAGGACGCGTGCGAGCCGGCCGCGCAGGCGGCCCCGGTCGAGACTGCGACGCCTTCGCGGGCGAGCATCGTGGCGACCGCCTCCGCCTCGACGCCCGCGCAGACCATGGCGCTGGTGTTCGGCAAACGCTCGGCGCTCGCGCCGAGCGCCTCCACGTGAGGCGTCCGGCCGACGAGGCCGCTCTCGAGCCGGTCGCGTAGGGCGCGCATTCGCGCCGCGTCGCCTCGCAGGCGCGGTCCGGCGATCTCGGCCGCCTTGCCGAAGCCGACGACGCCCGGGACGTTCTCGGTGCCGCCGCGACGGGCGCGCTCCTGCCTGCCGCCGGTGATCAGCGGCTCGAGCTTGAGGCCGCGGCGCACGTAGAGGGCGCCGACGCCCTTGGGCCCATGCAGCTTGTGTGACGAGAGCGACAGCAGATCGATTGCGCTGCGCTTGAGTTGGATTGGCTCACGCCCGGCCGCCTGAACGGCGTCGGTGTGAAAGACCGCGCCGACCGCCTTGGCTGCTTCGGCCAGCGCCTCGACCGGAAAGACGACCCCGGTTTCGTTGTTCGCCCACATGATCGAGACGAGCGCGGTGCGCGGCGACAGCGCGGCCTGGTAGCGCTCGCGATCGAGACTGCCGCAGGTCAGGACCGGGATGACGTGCGCCCTGATCCGGCCCTCGGCCTCGAGGCGCCTCACGAGCGCGAGCACGGCGGGGTGTTCGACCGCGGAGACGACCACTTCGTCGCGGTCGCGGTTCGCAGCCAGTCCGGCGTGAATCGCCGTGTTGTCGCTCTCCGTACCGCCGGAGGTGAACAGGATTTCGTCGGGGAAGCCGGCGCCGACGAGCGCTGCGACCTGATCGCGGGCGGTCTTCATTCCCTGTCGGCTTGGCGAGCCGAAGCCGTGCGCCGACGAGGGGTTGCCGAAGTGCTCGGTGAGAAACGGCAGCATGGCCGTGACCACTTCGGGATCAACGCGCGTCGTCGCGTTGTTGTCCAGATAGACCGGCTTCATCGGCTTTGCCTCAGATGGGAACGACCTTGACCGGGAAGCCGAGCCTTTCGATGAGCTTCATGCGCACGCCGAGGACTGTCATCGAGGCGAGCTGGCATCCGGCGCAGGCGCCGGTCATTCGGACCCGGATGAGGTCGCCTTCGACTCCGACGAACTGGCAATCGCCGCCGTCGGCTTTGAGGCGCGGGCGGAGCTCGGCGAGCGCCGCCTCGATCGCCGCGATATGCTCGGGCTTGTCGAGATTGCGGCCCGGACGCGGGGCGCAAGCCGGTCCGGCGGGCTGCGGCGCTCTCGCAACCGACGGCCGGCGCTGCATGTCGATCAGACGCACGCGCTCCGGGCGGGGGGAGGCGGGCTCGCCTTCGAAGATCGGCTGCTCGCTCACTGCATCGTCAAACATGGTTCGCCTCCCCTCGGTCGGGCGTCACGAGAAGGACTTGCCGCAGGAGCATTTGGACGCCGCGTTGGGGTTGTCGAACACGAAGCCCGAGCTTTCGAGCCCGGACACGAAATCGACGGTCATCCCTGCGAGGTGCGGCCGCGACTCGCTGTCGATGAACAGGGTGACGCCGTCCTGCCAAACCACCTCGTCGCCGTCGCGGGTCTCGGCCTCGAGTCCCATCATGTACTTGAAGCCGGCGCAGCCGCCGGTCTGGACCATGATGCGCAGCCCCTCGGCGGAGCGGGCGCCCTCGGCGGCGTTGTCAGAGGCGCGCGAGAGCGCCGTCTTGATCGCGGCGACGGCGTTGTCGGTCAGTTGGATCATGGGAAACCTCCGGAAGGGCGCTGACGCACCCCTTCATGCACGCCGCGTGCCACGCGCTAAAGTCTTGCGTTCATGCTTGTTTCGCGCCGCGTGCGGGCTGTCGCAAAGGCGACAATCGCCGGCCACGGACACTGTGTCGCAGCGCGATCTCCGACAAAGGCGGGCCTCCCCGCCGCCGCGGCGAGCCAGTCGCCGCGAGCGCGGTTTTCGGCCGGAACCCTAAACGGATCAATGGTTTACGACCTGACGAGGCCGGTTCTTCGACGAGGCTTCCAAGGATATCAAAGGCTTAGCGAGGACGGCGGTCCGGGCCCCGACGCCGTTCGGATCGGCCTCTCAAGCCGCGGCTCAGCGCCTGGCTCATCTGGGCGAGGCGGCTGATGCCGTCCTCGTCGCCGAAACAGGAGGAGAAGTCCTTGCAGACCGAGCAGTGCGGCGCGGCGCACAGGCTGAAGCCTTCGAGGTCGCAGATGCGGCGGTAGAAATACTTCTTCCAGCGCATGGCGTTGACGTTGCCGGCGTGCAGCGCGGGGAAGTGGCGCGCCAGCAGCCGGCCGAGCTCGGCGCGGTTGAAGAGACCGAGATCCTGCCACAGATGGTCGTCGCGCATCGACCGGCGCGCAATGATCGCGATCAGCCATTGGGCCGCTTCGTCGTCGCGGATGCGGGCGCTCGCGAGGAGTTCGCGCAGCAGCGTCTCCTCGTCCTCGAGCGCCGGCTCGCCTTCCCGCCAGAGCGGGAACGGCAGCGCGCCGACGGGAAAGCGGGCGGCCAACAGCCGCTGAAGCTCGTTTCCCGTGAGTTCGAGCGCGTCGGTCAGGGTCGCGACCCCCGCCGCCTCCTCGGTCAGTCCGATCGCAAGGACGCAGGCGAAGATGTGGTCGTCGAAGGCGGCGTTCTCGTCCGTCTTCGGGGTCTGTGCGGCGCGCAAGGCGGCATAGCGCTCGTCGAACATCGCTCGGCCTCCGTTTCAGTCCGTCGCCAGGGCGTGGCGGCTTTGCGGCTATCGTCTTCTCCCCGCAAGCGGAGAGAGGGAACTCGAGCAAGATCGGCGCCTGTCGCAAATCCTACGCGCCGATCAGCTCGGCGGCGACATGGGTCTGACAATCCTTCGGGCAGACGCGGGAGCAGGCGCCGCAGCCGATGCAGGCCCCAGCGTTGTCGACCCGCATGATCTTGCGATTGAGCTCGCCGTCGAAGTCGTCCTCGTCGTCCTCGGTGACGACGCCGAGGATCTTCCCGTCCTCATCGACGCCATGCAGGTGCATCACGTCGCGCGAGCAGACTTTGTAGCAGCGGCCGCAGCCGATGCACGTCGCGGCGTTGATCTCGGTCAGGTAAACCGGCGTCCAGGCGGAGCCGTCGCGGGTCTCGAAAGCCATCAGGCCGCCTCCAGTTGCGCAAGCGTCTTGCGCGCCGCTTCCAGCGCCGCGTAGGCTTCGTGAGCCGCCTTGGCGACCTCGGGAATGGAGGTCCAATTGACCGGCAACTCCTCGCTGAGGTCATGCAGGTTCATCTTGGCGTTCGTCGCCTTGGCGGACAGCTTCCGGATGTCGGCCTTGAGGGCGTCAACGTCGGACATGGGCAACAGCTCCTTCGTTCGGATAACGATCAGATATCGGCCACCGCCGGATAGGCCTCGATCCAGGTCCTGGCTTCCTCGACCAGCTTTTCGCCGGCCTCGGCCAGCTTCTCGAAACTGTCGAAGCCGAAGCGGTGCACGTCGCGCAACGATTTGGAGACCACGACCAGGCGGCCGGCGGTGAGGATCACCCGGCCGAATCCTTCGTGCGACATTTTCATCATCGGCGAGGCCATGCGGCCGGTCACGCGCTCGATATCGAGGCCGACCGCGATGTAGAACTTCTCGACGCGATTTATGATGTCGGGATCGGGATCGCCGATGATCGGGATCTCGCGCCGCTGCTCCTTGGTGACGATGAACTCTCCGATCACCTTGGAGTCGGGCAGCTTCTCCCACACGCCATAGGCGTCCTCGGCCCGCCACACGCCGATGAGGGTCTTCACGAAGGGCGCGTCGAGGCCGGTCGGCTTGGCGATCGTGTCGGTCATGCGCGTCAATCCTCTTCGAAATCGGGTTTAGCCGGCCCGACGCCGGCGGCCATGAGCACCTTGCGCAGCCACGGCGGCGGGGCGCCCGCGAGCATGGCCCGAGTGCGCTCGAGCACCTCGGGAATGGGCGCAGCCTGCGGCGTCTTGATCGGATGAATGTGCGCCGAGACGATCTTGGCCGCGGCCGGTCCGCCGATCGCGAGACAAAACAAGAGGTGACAACCGGCGAGCGCCTCGACTTTCGGGCCGATTCGGTCGTCGCCGTCGGTCTTGTGCGAGCCGCTTTCGTCGGAGGTGTCGCCGAAGCCGACCGCCTCGACGAAATCCCAACCTTCCTTGGACACGTCGTAGATGGCGAACTTCGGCGCCGAGCCGAAATGCGCGTTGAGGCCCCTCATGTCGCGCGTCGCGATCGCGACGCGCACGATTCCGGGCGCGGGCGGCCTTCGGGCTGGAGCTTCGTCCTCAGTGTTGACGAGTTGCAGACGCCGCACCGCGGCCATGAGCGTTCTCCCGGTTAAGGAACGGGTTGAGGGACTCGGGCGTCGCCTCGTGGCGGGCGCCTTCGAAGATGTTGGCGGCTTCGAAGATCAGGTCGCGCGCCCCCTGGTAGCCGACCCGCAGTCTGTGCTGGCTGCCGAGGCGATCGAAGATCGGGAAGCCGACCCGCATCAGCGGGACGCCGAGCCGCTCCGAGGCCTGTCGCCCGTGGCTATGGGTGACGAGAAGGTCGGCGCCCTCCGCCATCGTCTCGAAGTCGCCGAGATCGCCGATCTTCACGCTGTCGCACGGAATGTGCTCAAGGATCTTGGAATGGCCGGTCGTGGTGACCGCAGTCTGGATTTCGGCGCCCATGCCGACAAAGAACGTCGCAAGTCCAAAGAGGAGATCCGGCTCGGCGGCGATCGCAATCTTCTTGCCGGAATAATGGAAATGGCCGTCGAGCAGCGCATCCTGCAATTGCGCCCGGCGGCGGCGGATGGACGCGGGCGCGGGGCGGCCCGACAGCGTTGTCAGCAGGGTGACGAAACGATCGACCGCCTTGAGGCCATAGAGCTGTCGGAACAGCGCGTATTCGACGCCGGTCAGCGCCTCGATGCGCTGGGCGGGCGCCCGCATCTGCTCGCCGATCGCGATAGTGAGCGCGGCGTCGCCGAGCGAGCGGATGTCGTCGATCGTCGTGCCGCCGTAGGTCGTGGGAATCCAGCTCGCCGGCACCGCGCCGTCGAGCGCGCCGGAGACATCGGGGAAGATCACCGGCTCCAGGCCGAAGGCCTCGACCATCGAGCGGATGTGCTCGATATCGGCCACGGTCAGATGCGACCCCGGCAAGATGTTGACCCGGCGCGCGTTTCGGCGCGCGCGAACCTCCCGGACGGCGATCGACTCGATCATCGCCAGGACCGCCTTCGACCACCCCTCCTCGATCGCTCCGTCGAAATCTGGCGTCTGGGCGAGCGCGAGTTCGGTTCCGTCGAGCTCGGCGACCCGGCGCGCCTTGATGGCGGCGAGTTCGCCGGGAAAATCCTCGCCGCGCGTCTCGACCAGCGCGGTGGTGGCGACGCCGATCAGCTTCGGCTTGGCGCGCGCCTTCAGATTGAGGATCGCCTCCTCGAGATGGTCGGCGCCGCCGAGGATCGTCGCCACCTCATCCATCGCCGTCGTCTGAAGCGGGATCGTCTCCTTGAAATGGCGGACGAACAGGACCAGCGCAAAGGACGTGCAGCCCTGCGAGCCGTGGAACAGCGGCACGGCGCCCTCGACGCCGAGATAGGCGAAAGCCGCGCCGAGCGGCTGCGAGGACTTCAGCGGATTGACGCTGGCGGCCTTGGAGACGGGAATGATGGTCGCCATCAGGGGCTCCTGGCGGTCAATCCCTTCTCCCTGCACGCGGGGAGAAGGTGGAAAGGGGGATTTGCGGATTGATGCGCCGAGTTGCAGCATGCCCTAGCACTCGCCCATGTCGTCGGCGATTGTGGCGGCGAACTTCTTGCGCGAATGCGCCACGAACTCCGCGCCGTCGTCGCGGTCGTCGACTGCGGCCCGAGAGGGCAAATCCCATGGCGCGGGCGCGCGCACGTCCGCGAACACCGGATTGTGGATGGCGAGGTCGATCTGGCGCACCAGCTCCACCATGCCGTCATAGCCCGCGTAGGGATGATGGCGCTCCTGATTGATGTCGAGCCAGGGCGTCTTGGCTTTCAAAGCGATGAACTGGGTCCGGCCGCCGGACAGCATGATGTCGGCCTTGCCGGCGGCGAGCATCGCGTAGAGGTCCCGCGGCGCCATGGCGTCGAAGGCGTGCTTCTCGTCCTTGAGCAGCGCCTTGATGCGCTCCTTGTCCTCGTCGGTCGATTTCTTGGTCGACGTGCCGACGATCTCGATGCCGATCTCCTGCAGCGCCGCCACCACCGACCACGACTTGACGCCGCCGGTGTTGAGCAGCACGCGCTTGCCCGAAAGCCGCTTCCGATAGGACTTCGAGCCGCGTCCAGGCCCGCGCCTCTTCTTCGGCGATCAGGATTTCCGTGCGGTCGATCAGATCTCTTTCGGCGCCCTCCTGAACCAGCAGGCGGGCGAGCTGGCGGAGTGCGTCCGAGGTGTCGGAGACGCCGTAGAACGAGCCCTCGAAATAGGGGATGCCCCAGCGCTCCTCCATCTTGCGGGCGAGATTGATCAGCGCAGTCGAGCAGACCATCATGTTGACGCGGGCGGTATGGGCGCCGGCGATGTCGAGATAGCGCGCGTCGCCGGGAACGCAGGCGCGCACCCGCATGCCGAGCATTTCCAGGAGCGGCTTCACCATCCAGAACTCGCCGGAGAGGTTGAACTCGCCGAGGATATTGATGTCCATCGGACCGACGTCGTCGGGCTCGTGCGAGCCGATGACGTGGTCGAGCAGGGCTTCGCCGGCCAGCTTGTTGCCGAGGTTCTTCGAGCCGACGAAGCCCGGGGCGTGAACCGGCACCACCGGCGTGCCGAACCGCTCGGACGCGCGAAAGCAGACGGCGTCGAGGTCGTCGCCGATCAGCGCGGTCACGCAGGTCGAATAGACGAAGACGGCCGGGGGGCTGTGCTGTTCAATGATCTCGCGGATGGCCTTGAAGAGCTTCTTCTCGCCCTGGCCCATCACCACGTCGAGTTCGGTAAGGTCGGTGGTGAAGCTCATCCGCCACAGGCCCGGGCCGGACGAGGCCGCGCCGCGATTGTCCCAGGAATTGCCTTCGCAGGCGAGCGGCCCGTGAATGAGATGGGCGACGTCCGTCACCGGCTGGAGCACGATCTTGGCGCCGTCGAAGGCGCAGCCTCCCGCCGCGGCCCCCGGAGTCAGCGGTTTCGAGCAGCCCTTTTTGCGTGCGTTGGCGTCCTTCGCCTGATTCTTGTCGCAGGCGGGCTCCTGGAAAAGGGCCTGGACGCGCGCTTGGCTCGACATGAAAGCGCCTCCGAAAAAAGGATGGCGCGCGATCCTTGTAGCCGCGGTCCAAGGGTTCGGAAGGACGCCCGTCTTGCGACGACTATGGACCGCGGAGGCGCGCTCAGCGAGCGCGCCCCACA
>CAVVJO010000042.1:0-25857 GCA_963748545.1 uncultured Alphaproteobacteria bacterium | reverse complement strand
ACCTTCTATCAATAAGTTAGCGGCGTCCTAACAGGTACCCGTTCCCGCGAGGAACGCGTTAGGGACAACGATAGGCGCTCTTTTGCATGGATGTTAGGAAGGGGAAGGCATTGCTTGGCATGCCGTATTTCGTGAACGATACGTTGCTCGCTTGTCGGCAAGGTTTGACGCGCTGACTGTCGGCACGCAGAGCGGCTATTCGCGTCCGGCGTACCGAGGCGTGGGATGCTTGCGCCGCGGCTTTCTTCCCACGTGGTGTCGAGGACGGATTACGCCTGACCTTCATGCGTCATCCGAGCGATGCGGAGCACACGCTTTCGACGACTGTGTCATGTTCGCTCGGGACCGGCAGGGAGAGGACTGGTCTTGCACGCGGTCGCTAAGGTCGAAGAGCTTGAGCTCGATCTGTCGCCCGTCACCACGAAGGCTAGATCAGCATCTCGAAACGGCAGCTTTCTCAGCGGAGAAGCGGGCCGACTTTGAGGGAGCGCTGCGGGATCCTGCGCGGTTTGGCTCGGAGATCACCCGCCTGCGCGTCTCGCCGGATTCTGATCGAAGGCGGACGCGAGACCCGTCTACATGTCACGACCGAGGAGCTTCCCGGGGAAGCGACGCACGGTCGCGATCGCGGTAGCGCGATGACCGCTCTCGCTAAGATCGCGGCTCCTGACTAAAAGCGACAGATGCGCCACTATAGCGGACCTTCTCGCAGTCATCGGACGGGCGACCCCGAGGAGCCGCCCGTCGTTTTCTCGCAGTTTCAGTACTGTCCAGCGGACGGCGGGTAGACGCGCTTGAGCTTCGCCTGCGCCTCGGGGCTGTCGATCTCCTTGGCGGTGACGAGCGGCTCGGTCAGCGGCATCTCCTTGGTGGTCGGCTTGCCGGTGAGCGCGTTGTAGACCTGCTGCGTCGCCTCAATTCCCTGCCCGCCGGCCTCCTGCAGGAAGATCCCCTGAATCATCTCGTCGCGCAGCAGCTTGACCGTGGTCGGGCTGCCGTCGGCGGTGACGACCGCGACCTTGCCGACCAGGTTGCGGGTCTGCAGCGCCTTGGCGGCGCCGTCGCGGCCTCGTCGTACATGCCGTAGATCGCGGTGATGTCGGGATGCGCGGTCAGGAGGTCGTTAGCCTGCTCCACCGCCTCGCGCACCGTGAGGCCTTTCGTCTGGAGGATCTGGACGAGCTCGCAGCCCTCCTCCTTGAACGCGGCCTGCGCGCCGCGCAGGTACTTCTGCGCGTTCTCCCGATCCTGCGGCAGCGACAGCACGCCGACCTTGTTGCCGCCGCGCTCCTTGGCGAGCTGGCAGACGAACTTGCCTTCGGCCCTGCCCGAGTCCTCATTGTTCGCCGTGACCGACGAGGTGTAGTCCGTCTCTCCGGGCTGCGGACCGATGCCGGTGAAGGCGACCGGGATGTTCTGCTCTTTGAGGAAGCGCAGCAGCGGCGGGGTGCTGGTCGAGCTGACTGGGCCGATCACGACCGCGTTCGCGCCCTTGGTGATCGCGGTCTTGATGTTCGACATCTGCTCGGTCGGCGAGTCGTGGGAGTCGAGCTCGATGACGTCCATACCGAGCTCCTTGGCCTTGGTCTTGGCGCCGTAGGCGACCCACTGCCAGTAGGAGATGTCGAGCGAGGGCATGACGACGGCGACGGTGAACTTCTTGTCCTCGGCTTTCGCTGCGCCGGTCGCGGCCATGGCGGCGAGCGCGGCCGCCGCGGCGACGACAACGCCGCGTTTCAGGATCGTGGTCATTCGGATTTCCTCCCTGGGTGATGGGGGCGAACCCCCGGTCGCAGCGCCCGAAATCAGGCGCGGATCTTCGTCAGACGGTCGATCAGGACCGCCACGAGGATGACGAGGCCGGTCACCGAGCCTTGCCAGAAGCTGTTGATTCCGATGAGATTGACGCCGTTCTGGATGACGCTGATCATGATCGCGCCGAGCGCGGCGCCGACCGCCGAGCCGGTGCCGCCAAAGAGGCTCGCGCCGCCGATCACGCAGGCCGCGATCGCCTGAAGCATCATGTTGGCTCCGGACGTCGCCTCGGCGTTGCTGATGTAGGAGAGGCTCAGCATGCTTGCGAAGGCCGCGAGCAAACCCGCGATCACATAGACGCCCAGACGCACGCCGCTGACCGGAATCCCGAGGAGCCGCGACGCCCGGTCGTTGCTGCCGATCGCATAGACCCATCGTCCGAGCACGAGCCTGCGCAGGCCGAACTCGATGACGATCGTGCCGACGAGGCAGAACAGCACGTAGTTGCTGACCCCCGGCACGACGGCGCCGCCGTTGAGCAGATAGAACGTCGGGTCGAGCAGCGCGATCGAATGGCCGTCGGTGATGACGAAGGCGAAACTCGCCCCGACCGCGTAGGTGATCAGCGTGACCACGAACGGCGCCAGACCGACGAAGGTCACGAGCGCACCGTTGACGAGGCCGATGACGAGGCCGACCGCGAGTCCGGCGAGGCAAGCGACCGGCCAGGGCGCTCCGGCGAGCATCGCGAGCCCCGCCACCATGCCGCTGAGCGAGAAGGTCGAGCCGACCGAAAGGTCGATGCCGCTCGTGATGATGACGAGCAGTACGCCGAGCGACATGATGATCAGCGGCGCTGCCGTCTGCGCGACGTTCGCGATGTTACCGCGGGAGAAGACCTGCGGCGACCAGAAGCTGACAACCGCCATGATGACGATGATCGCGGCGGCGAGCGCGAACTCCGACCGATAGGCCGTCGCCACGCGCCTCAGGAGGCCCTCCCTCGCGGGCGGCGACACGACCTCGCCGGCGGCCTTCGACGTCTCAGCAGACCCGGCCATCGCACTCTCCCGATCGGCGCCAATCATGATCTCGGACATTGGCGCGCTCACGCCGCCATGCCGGTCGCGCGCGCCATCGCGACTTCGCTGATGGCGCCGCGGTCGAGCCGCCCGCTGACCCCGCCGCGAAGGTCGAACGTGACGACGTGGTCGCAGATCTCCGAGAGTTCACTGAACTCGGTCGACCACCACACGACGATCGTTCCGGCCGCGACGACGGCGCGAATGATCTGGTAGATCTCGCGCTTAGTTGCGATGTCAACTCCGCGGGTCGGCTCCTCGAGGACGAGGATCCTCGGCGCGAGGTCGAGCCAGCGCGCGAGCAGCAGCTTCTGCTGCGTGCCCCCGGACAAGGTCTGCGGCAGCGCGTCGAGCGAGCCGGCCTTGATCGAGAGCCGCCGCAGGGCGGAGGCGGCGTCGCGCACCTCGCGGGGAAGTGTCAGCCATTGCTTGCGGGCGACGCGAGCGGCGGCGGCGAGATTGTCTAGGATCGGCAGGGTGGCAAGGATTCCCTTCTCGGCTCGGTCGCCTGACACGTAGCCGACGCCGCTCCGCACGGCCTCGGCAGGCGCGCGGAACCGCCGCACCCGGCCGTCGAGGACGATCGACCAGGCCGGATGGGCCGCAGCGCCGACGAGCGCGTCGATCAAGCCGGACGGCCCCTCGGGGGCGCCGGCGAGCCCGAGCACGCTCCCGGCAGGGAGCGAGACGGCGAAGTCCCCCTTCGCGAGGGTGAGGGCGACGCCCTCCGGCCTAGCGGCCGCGGGGGCGGCGGCGGCGGCCGTCTTCTCCTGGACCTCACCCATCATAGCCTGCACGATCGCCTCGTCCGAAATGTCGGCGAGCGCGCGGCGCTCGACCACCGAGCGGCCGTCGCGCAGAACCGTGCAGACGTCGGCGACCGCGCGGATCTCCCTCATCCGGTGCGACACCAGAAGGATGCTGATCCCGCGCAGGGTCAGCCGGCGCAGCACCGCGAACAGACGCTCGGCGTCGGCGAAGGTCAGGTTCGCGGTCGGCTCGTCGAGCAGAATCAACTTCGCGCCCGAGCTCAGCGCCCGCGCGATCTCGACGAGCTGGCGCTCGTGCAAGTCGAGGCTGTTCACCGGCCTGCGCAGCGACCGGACGAGCGCAGGGTCGATCATGCCGAGCGCCTCCGCCGCAAGCGCGCCCATGGCGCGCTGGTCGACGCGGCCGAGTGCGTCGCGGCGATGCGGAAGATGGATGTTCTCCGCGACCGAGAGATCGGGAAGCAGCGCCAGTTCCTGGAAAACGACGGCGATCTCGCTCGCGTCGTCGTGCTCGCGTCCGGCGACCGAGATTTCGCCAGCGTCGCGGCGCAGCGATCCGGAGACGATCCGGATCAGCGTCGACTTGCCGGCGCCATTGCCGCCGAGCAGCGCGTGGATCTCTCCCGGCGCGACGCGCAGATTCGCCTTGCGCAGGACGCGCGTGGCGCCGAAACTCTTTTCGATGTCGAGCGCTTCGAGGACGAAAGCGGCGGAGTGCCCGGTCATGCGCCCGTTCCCGCAGCTTGCGGCGAAGTCTCCGGGCGGCGCGACGCAATCGGCATGAGATCCTCCCGACCCCTCCCTTGAAGGAAGGCGTACGATCAGAAATGCCGACGCGAGGCGCCGGTGACAAACGGATTAAATGCACGCTCAGATGAGCAGAAATTCACCGATGGCGTCAGGGTGCCGGCGGCAGGCCGAGCTCGGCGACGAGCCAATCGGTGAACAGGCGCACGGCCCGGCGCTGCCGGGCGGCGCGCGGAAACACGAGATAGTGGCCGGTGTATTCAACGTCCCTGGCCTTGCCGGCGAGCGGCGCGACGATCCGGCCGCCCGCGAGTTCGCGTTCGGCCAGTCGGGTCGATTCCAGGGCGACGCCGAGCCCATCGGCGGCCGCAGCGATCGCGAGAAAGCTTCGGTCGAACCGGGCCCCGTGGGGGATGACGGGCTCTTGGCCGTTCGCCCGAACCAGTCTGACCAGCGCACTCGCTTGAGGTCGCTCTGGATCAGAAGGTCGCCGGTCAGATCCTCGATCGACCGATCTGCGCGGCGAACGCCGGCGAGCACAGCGGAGTATGGTTTCGACGCCGAGCGGCACGGCGACGACCCCCTCGGCGCGCGAGGTGCCGTAGACGATGTCCGCGTCGATATTCATCGTTGACGAAACGCGCGTAGTCCGTGCTGGCGGCGAGGCGCACCTCGACCCCGGGATGGGAAGTCAGGAACCGTGCGAGCCGCGGCGTCAGCCATTGCGCCGCGAAGCTCGGCGCCGCGTGAAGTCGGAGCAGCTGGGCGCCACGGTTCGACACGAGCTCCATGCCGCGCCGGAATTCGTCGAAGGCGAGCCCGACGTGGCTGCATGAGGGTCTCGCCGTCGGGACTGAGCCGGATGCTCCGACCCTCGCGTTCGAACAGACTGGTGCCGAGGGACTGCTCGAGCTTGAGGATCGCGTGGCTGATCGCGCTCGGCGACAGATTGAGCTCGCATGCCGCCGCACGAAACGATCCGTGCCGCGCCGCGCTCTCGAACGCCTTGACCGTCGAGAGGGAAACGTCCTTTAGCATCCTTATCCCCGAGATAAGGCGCGTGTTTGCGACAGGTGAAGCAGTTTCATCAGTCGTTGTAAAGTTCGCGTTTGAGTGCGAACGGCCCTGCGGCGCAAAGGTCCGCTCCGACAACCAAGGGAGGACGCCCATGCTTCTGAGCGGCAGGACCGCAGTCATCTCCGGGGCCGCGAGCCCGCGAGGAATTGGGCTTCGCCACGGCGAAACTCTTCGCCGAGAACGGCGCGCGCGTGGTCGATTCTGGACCTCGACCTGACGGCGGTCGAGGCGGCCGCCGGTCCCTCGGCCCAGACCATGTCGGCGTCGTCTGCGACGTCACCGACCGGGCCGCCTGCAAGGGCGCGGCGGAGCGGGCGCTCAGCTCACCGGCCGGATCGACGCCTTGATCAACAACGCCGGCATCACTCAACCGGTCCGCTTCATGGAGATTGACCCGACGAGCTGGCGGCGCATCATCGACGTCAACCTGACCGGAGTCCTCAATCTCTCCCAGGCGGTCGTGCCGCACATGC
Source organism: uncultured Alphaproteobacteria bacterium (assembly GCA_963748545.1). GTDB lineage: Bacteria > Pseudomonadota > Alphaproteobacteria > Rhizobiales > Beijerinckiaceae > Roseiarcus. The sequence goes on along the minus strand of CAVVJO010000042.1, from coordinate 19,953 downwards.
GTGAGCGCAAGAGCGGCGCGATCGCCTGCATGTCGTCCGTGTCCGCGCAGCGCGGCGGCGGCATCTTCGGCGGCCCGCACTACTCAGCGGCCAAGGCCGGCGTGCTCGGCCTCGCCAAGGCGATGGCTCGCGAGCTCGGACCCGATAGTATCCGTGTCAACTGCGTCGCTCCAGGGCTCATCCAGACGGACATCACCGGCGGCAAGCTCAGCGACGAGAAGAAGGCGGAGATCATCAGCGGCATCCCGCTCGGGCGGCTCGGGACGGCGGAGGACGTCGCGCGCATCTATCTCTTCCTGGCGTCCGACCTCTCCGCCTACACGACCGGGGCCGTGATCGACGTCAATGGCGGCATGCTGATCCACTAGGGAGCGACGACGATGACCGAACCCGCGACCGCGCGACCCAACCTCAGCCTGCCAGCCCGCGCCTACCGGATCCGCCGCAAGGCCCTGCGGATGGGGGCCGTTCAGGGCCAGGGCTATATCGCGCAGGCGCTCGGCGTCGCCGACGTGCTCGCCGTGTCATATTTCCACGCGCTCACCTATCGCCCCGAGGACCCAGAGTGGGAGGGGCGCGACCGATTTCTCCTCTCGATCGGGCACTACGCCATCGCCCTCTACGCGGCGCTGCTCGAGGCGGGAGTGCTACCGGAGGACGAGCTCGAGACCTATGGGGGCGACGACAGCCGACTGCCGATGTCGGGAATGGCCGCGTATACGCCGGGCATGGAGATCACCGGCGGCTCGCTCGGCCAGGGCCTGTCGATCGCGGTGGGCATGGCGCTCGCGCTCAAGCGCAAGGCGTCGAAAAGCTTCGTCTACTGTCTCTTCTCCGACGGCGAGCTCGACGAGGGCGCGGTGTGGGAGGCCGCGATGTCGGCAGGCTCGCACAGGCTCGACAACTTGATCGGCATCGTCGACGTGAACAACATGCAGGCCGACGGCCCTTCGAAGGGCGTGCTCAACTTCGAGCCCCTCGGACCGAAGTTCGAGGCGTTCGGCTGGTTCGTGCAGCGGGTCGACGGCAACGACATCGACGCGCTCGTACGCGCCTTCGACGCGGCGCGCCACGGCGACGCGCAGGGTCCGCGCATCGTGATCTGCGACACGAAGATGGCGAAGGGCGTGCCGTTCCTCGAGGAGCGCGAACGAAGCCACTTCCTCAGGGTCGAGCCCGAGGAATGGGCCCTGGCCCTGGACATCCTCGACGCCGGGAGGCCCGCATGATCCGCAACAAGTACAAGCGCCCCGCGTTTCTCGACCAGCCGGCCGGGAGCGGGCCGCGCCTCACCACGTCGGCCATGATCGCCTCGTTCGCCGGCGCGGATCAGCCCACGCGGGCAGCGCCGTTCGGTCACGCGCTGAGCGAGCTGGCGAACTCGCGTCCCGACATCGTCGGCCTCACCGCCGACCTCGCCAAGTACACTGACCTTCACGTCTTCGCCAAGGCGCATCCGGACCGGTTCTACCAGATGGGAATGGCCGAGCAGCTCCTGATGGGCGCGGCGGCCGGGTTCGCCCGCGAGGGGTTCACCCCCTTCGTCACCACCTACGCGGTGTTCGCGACGCGGCGCGCCTACGACTTCATCTGCATGGCGATCGCCGAAGAGATGCTGCCGGTGAAGATCGTCTGCGCCCTGCCGGGCCTCACGACCGGCTACGGCCCGAGCCACCAAGCGACCGAGGACCTCGCGATCTTCCGCGGCATGCCGAACCTGACCATTATCGACCCCTGCGACGCGATCGACATCGAGCAGGCGACGCCCGCGATCGCCAGCCATCCCGGGCCGGTCTACATGCGCCTCCTGCGTGGCAACGTGCCGCTGGTGCTTGACCGCTACGACTACCGCTTCGAGATCGGCCGCGCCAAGCTCCTGCGCGACGGCGCCGACGCGCTCATGATCTCGAGCGGGCTCATGACGATGCGTGCGCTCGAGGCGGCGGAAAGCCTCGCAGCGGAGGGGGTGTCGATCGCGGTCCTGCACAGCCCGACGATCAAGCCGCTCGACGCGGCGACGATCCTAGCAGAGGCCGGCCGAGGCGGCAGGCCGGTCGTGGTCGCTGAGAACCACACCGCGATCGGCGGACTCGGCGAGGCCGTCGCCGGCCTCCTGATGCGCAACGGCGTCCACAACCCCTTCCACCAGGTGGCGCTGCCGGACGCGTTCCTCGACGCCGGCGCCTTGCCGACCCTGCACGATCGCTACGGCCTCTCGTCGGCAGAGGTGGCGAAGACGCTCCGGGAATGGCTGAAGTAGCCGGATTGAGACGTTCGCGACGGTCGAAAGGGAGGAAACGGTGATGGCGAAGGTGTTCGCGGATGGGGTCGGCGCCCCGGAGGGTCCGGTCTGCCTGCCCGACGGATCCATGTACGTGACCGAAATGTCGGCGGCCACTCTGCAGGTTGCGCGCCTGTTTCCCGACGGCGGCCGGAAGGTGATCAAGCGCACCGGCGGACGGCCGAACGGCCTCGCCGTGGACGGCGACGGCAACCTGTGGATCGCCGAAGCCGGCTTGCGCGCGGTGCTATGCATCGACCCTGAAGGCCGTGAGCTCCTGCGCATAGAGCACGACGGGGAGCAGAGGTTCCGGCTGCCGAATGACCTGTGCTTCGGCCCGGACGGCCACCTGTATCTGACCAACTCCGGCATGGCCGCCGAGGACTTTCTCGACGGGCAGAGCTTCGCCGAGAGCTATCGCAAGCTGCCCTGGGACGGCCGCGTCTACGACATCGACCCGGTGCGGGGCAAAGTCGTGCGCATCCTCGACCGGGGCATCCTCTTCACCAACGGAATCGCCTTCGGGCCGGACGACGCGCTCTTCGCCAACGCCTCGTTCACCGGCGAGGTCTACCGCTACGACGTCTTCGGCTCGGCTAGCCCGCGGCGCGAGCTGTTCGGCAACGTCCTGCAGTCCTTCGACGGCGACGACTTCCGCGGCCCGGACGGCATGTGTTGGGGCGACGACGGGCGGCTTTACTGTACGGTTTACGGACAGCGCAACGTCACCGTCCTCAACTCCGACGGTTCCGTCGCCGAACGCCTGCCCCTCGAGGGCGAGAACCCCACCAATTGCGCCTTCGCCCTCGCCGGCCGCACGCTGCTCGTGACCGAAGTCGACCTCGGCCGGGTCGAGCAGATCACGACGCCGTGCGGCGGACTGCCGCTGCACGCCCCGAAGCTCGGCCTCAAGGCGCCGGGCTGACAAGTCAACCTCCTGGAGCCGTGACCGGCGGCTCGGGGAAACGCGGGACATCAAGGGGGATGCCCATGCGCACGACCAACAGATCAATTTCCAGTTTCCGTGGCCTGCGTCGCTTGTCGGTCCAGGCGGGGAGCGCCGAGGGCGAGTGAAGATCACGCTCGTCCCCACGCCACCGCTTGATGCGCGATTTGGCTCGGAGTTCGTCCGTGTAAATATCAACGCTACTCTGCAGCAAGACCAGGCGGGTGGCGGATGGAAGGGGCAGCTTAAGTCCTGGCGGCGGAGGTTCCATGGGTCGAATGCCCCCTCTCGGCCACGGAGGCCCCGGAAACGCCGGTCATTCTTGACCTGCCGAATTCTGCGCCACGACACTGGGCGAGCCGATCCAGGGAAGCTATCACTCGTTCTTTGGACATCACCATCTGACCTGGGATCGCGAGGCCGGGCTCCAGCGCTCCGTCGCCGACGTGAACATGCTTTTTGGACGCAACGCGCTGGCATTTGAACTTACCCCCGCCGGCGAAGCGCGCCGCCTTCTCCCGGCGCCTTTGGCCGACGCGATCAGTTGGACGCTATTCTAGACGGGCGACGCCGAGACGGACCGGCTCTTTGAGGCCGCCCGGCGTCGGTCTCTGTCGCCGAAACCAGAAGACCGCCAGCACGTGCTCGAAGAGCTTTGGGACGCGTTCGAGCGGCTGGAAACCCTCGAACAGGGCGCAAACAAGCGCGCCCAGGCCGAGGCGTTGTTGAATTGGATCGCGGCGCTGGGTTTGGCATTTCGCGAGGCGCTTGGGCGCGAAGCCGCCGAGCTGACAAGCATCGGCAATAGCTTCGCATCCGACATTCTGAAGTTACCCAGGAGGCATTGACCTCGACCGATCAGATTGACTATCGGTTCGCTGGAATGTTCGCCTTCCTTCGGATGGTGCTGAAGGGAACCGGTCGTGGCGGGTAAGAGGACCGCGCGGGCGAGCGGAAGCGCCCCGAGGCGGCCGCCTGGGCGCCGCTCGGCCGCAAGCGGTGGACCGCCGCAACCCCGGCTTCCCGGGATATGAATATCAGATCGAGGTCACCATTTGGGTGGCGCTCGATCTCAGGCTCGCCAAAGTCGCGACCGATGAGGTCATGATCGAGCCTCGTTCGGAGGAAGATCTCGAAGCCGCCGTCACGCACCCGGCGGCGGCTTCGCTCCGTTTGACGGCGCAAGGCGTGCGGCTCGACCTCATCTTGCAGGCCAAGACCCGCTCGGGCTCGCCGTGGCCGGCGACAGCTATCGCCGATGTCCTTCTCGGCAAGGATGTCGATGACGCGGATCGCGGCGGGAAGCGCAGCCGGCCGCTGGCGATGTTAAAGAATGATCCGGAGCGCCGCTATATCTTCGTGACCAACGAAGCGTCGGCGTGGGCGTTGCGGCCGCACGAGGGCGCAAACCTGTTCGACTTTCCCGAGGTGCACGACCTCCCGCCTCACGCGCGCGCTGGCTATGAGGCCTAGTCGCAAGCGTCCCTGGGCCCGCGCATCCTCCTCCTGACGGGAAGGGCTACCGTGCGCAGCACCAAGGCGGAGCGGCCCAAGCTCCGGCGCCCGCTTCTCAACAGCAGACCGGCTCGCTCTTTCCGTGGCAGCAACCCACCGCCGGGCTGATCACACCAGCCGGGAAGCGATGGCGAAAATAGAGCGGATCCCGGACTGTCGGCATGGCGGCCAAATGTCTCCGCTTCCAAAGCCGTTAACGTGACGGTGCCGGCCTGACATATAACTGCACCGCCCAGTATGGATCATGCCCTTGCACGTCGGGCCGTTCCACATATCTTCAGACCCACTTTTCACACCGGATCACAGTTACCCGTCGCTATGCCCTCAGTCCAGCACCTTGCCGCGGTTGAGCGAGGGGGACACACCCGCAATCAGGCCTCTAACAGCGCGCATAAGGCTCAGCCTGGCCGGATCGGAATAGGCGCGCAGAGCGTGGACCCGTTTCGAACCGATGCCATGTTCCGCTGACAGAGAGCCGCCGCACGACCTCAAAGGTCCGTAGAGGGTCGCCTCCACGCGTTGAGCCGTTTCCGCCGGCATGGGACCGGCGTGGTTCAGAACGATATGCAGATTGCCGTCGGCGAGATGGCCAAACACGAAGGGCTGCAAGACGGGATCGACGAGTTTCAGTTCGCGAACGGCGTTGGCGACATAGGCCTCCACGGAGGACAGCGGTAGTGACACGTCGAAGGACGGGGCGGCCGGAAACACGCCGTAGATGGCGTCTGTGTCCTCGCGCAGGCGCCATAGATCGCGCTCTTGCCGTGCAGAGGCGGCGATCACGCCGCACATATTCGGATAGCGGTCGAGGGCGCTCGCGAAAATCTGCTCGAACGCGGCCCGCATCGCGCTTTCGTCAGGCCCACCGAGCTCAAGCAGAAGATAGAGTGGCATGCTGGGATCAACGCTCGGATCGGCGAATCCGTGGACCGTCGAGGTCAGGCGGAAGTAGTCATGCCACAGCGTTTCCGCCGCTCTCAGCATTCCCGCCGGGCTATCGAGCCCAAGACGGATGAGGTCGAGCACCGCTGCAACGGAGGGCAGGCCAAAAAAGGCGGTCACACTGGCGATAGGCGCGATTTCGAGCTTAAGAACGACGCGCGTGACGATGCCAAGGGTCCCCTCGGCTCCAATGAAGAGATGCTTGAGATCGTAGCCCGCGGTGTTCTTCACCACCCGGCTTAGATCGGAATAGATGGAGCCGTCTGGCAAGACGGCCTCCAGCCCCAACACCTGATGACGCATCACCCCGTAGCGAAATGCCATGATGCCGCCGGCGTTGGTTGAGATCATGCCGCCTATCGTCGCCGATCCCCGCGACGGAATATCAATTCCCGGTTCAAGACGATGGGGACGCGCGGCCTCCTGCAAGGCCTCGAGCGTCACTCCGGCTTCAACCACAGCCACGCGCGCGACGGGATCGAGTTCGAGGATGCGGTTCAGCCGCGCGGACGAAAGCACGATCTCGCCCGCCGACGCAATTTCACCTCCAACAAGGCCTGTCCGGCCACCCTGCGGGACGACGCCAATACCGAGGCCGGCGCAGACTTTCAGCACCGCCGCGACCTCGGCGGTCGACCCCGGCGACGCGACAACCCGGGCCTCGCCTTGATCTTCGACCGTTGTGACGCGATCGGCGCCAATCGCCTCGCGCAGAGCGTCAAGGGAATGCGTGTCGATAATCGCCGGCGGCGCCAAAGGGGAAGAGCCGGGCGGCGACGGCGCGGGATCGAGGGTCAAGTCGGACAGCTCCTGTGCTGCCCATTATATGTATAGACTTATTCGGAGTCCGTCAAAGGTCCAGGACGAGCGGCCCCGCCGGCCGCGAACAGCAGAGGAGCGCCTCTCCCGGCTCAGGCGGATCGAGCGGAGTTTCGAAGTAGTCGACGTCGCCGTCGATGACCCGAGTGCGACAGGCATTGCAGATTCCTGCCCGGCAACTGAAGGGAGGTTGCAGCCCCGCGGCCTCCGCGAATTCGAGCAGCGATCCCAAATTGTCCGACCAGACCGCCTCCCGCCCTGACCGTTGGAAAGTGACGAGCGGGCCGGCTAAATCTCCGCGCGCCGGGTTTTCGCGGGACCGCAAAGGCGGACTCTCCAGCGTGTCTACGTCCGCGCCGGAAAGGGTTGCGGGACCGAAAAACTCGGTGGCGATCTGAGCCTTCGGAACTCCAAGGCTGCGCAGCAACGGATGGACGGACTGCATGAGTCTGCGGCGGCCCGCATAGATAGACGTCGTAGTCATCGAGCGGCAGAATCTGCTGAAGGAGATCACGGGTGATCAGGCCCTCGAAATGATGGCGTTGTTCCTCGCGGTCGCGTGGCGTTGGAGAGCGATAGATCACGCGCACGGCGATGCCGGGACGCGAGGCGGCGAGGTCCCGCACTTCACGGTCGAGGGCATGAACGTCGCCGTTGTCGCAAGCGTGAAGAAAATAGACCTTGCGGTCGCATTGCGCCGCAAGCGCGTGCAGCATGGAGACGAGAGGGGTCAGCCCGACGCCTCCGCTGATGAGGGCGACGGCGCGCGAACTCATCCGGTCGAGTGTGAACGCGCCGCGAGGGCCGTCCGCCAGCAGGGTGTCGCCGATCGACACGTCATCGTGCAGAAAGCGCGACCCCTCGCCCGGCGGCGCCGCTTCATTCGCCGCCGCCTCTCGCTTCACCGTGATCCGATAAGCGCCGCGCTCCTCGGGAGACGACGAGACGCTGTAGGTGCGCAGGATGTGGCCCCCTGCATTGCCAACGGGAATCTTGAAGACCAGGAATTGTCCGGGCTCGAACGGGCGCCACGGCTCGGAGACGAGAGGTTCGAGCCGCAGGGACGTGATGACGCTGCTTTCTTGCGTTTTCTCGATGACCCGCAGCCTTTGGAAGCCTCCGAGGCCGCTTGACGCCATTACTCGGCGGCCCTGCGGGACACGTTTTCCGCCGCGATCAACTGCTCCATGCGACGACGGAAACGAAGCGGCCCAACGTCGATCTTAAGATCGACGTTGGGCGTCGTCTTATGATCCATGCCCCATTGCACCGCTTGCAGGACAACCCGGTCCTCGTCGAAAGCGCCACGCACGGAAGCGGCGAAACGCTGTGAGACCTCGACGTCGTCCGGCGCGAAATTGCGCATCTGAAACCAGAAATAGCGCGTATGGGTCTCGTCCACGGGCGTCATGAAATTGTAGCTGTCCATCAGAAACGTCTCGGGCGGCAACGTGCGTCCCTCGCCTCCGGTCCCGGCCGGCGAGAAGATCGCCTTGATGATCGCGTTGCAGGGATAATGGACCTCGTAATGCTGCTTGCGGTCGCAATTGCCGGAGAATTGCAGAAAGGGCGCGTAGAAAGGCGCCGGCTCGCCGTCCAGCATCCAGCGCCACACTGTGACCCCGTTGGCGCCAACGGTTGTTTTGAGTGACGTTTCCTCGCAGGCCGCGCTTGCGAAGGACGTAGGGTGCACCCAGGCGACATGCGAAGGATCGAGCAGATTGTCGGTCATGTAGAGATAGTTGCAGTCGAGCAGCATCGAGTCGCCGCGATTGATTCCCCAGCGGGGATCGCCCCAATGCTCCACAACGAAAATTTTCGAGGGGTCCGCGGCCGCCGGCTCGCCCATCCATATCCACAAGAGGCCGTAGCGCTCCTCGACCGGATAAGACCGTACGCGCGCCAATTGCGGAATACGTTCGGCGCCCGGCGCCCGGGTGCAGGCGCCCATCCGATCAAAGGTCAAGCCATGATAGCCGCACTCGACCTCATCGCCCCTTAGGCGGCCCATCGAGAGCGGCAGCTTGCGGTGGGGACATGCGTCCTCCAGCGCCACGGCTGAGCCGTCCTCATTGCGATACAGGACGACATTCTCGCCCAGGATCGTTTTCGGTGTCAGCGTCCGGCCGATCTCGCTGTCCCAAGCCGCGACGTACCAGGCATTCTTGAGAAACATCGACATCCTCCAAAGCCGCGCGAGCCGCCGAGAGAACGTTCGCCGCGTCCGCGCGCTTGCACAAGATGCAATCGTCTGCGTTCTACTTTAGATTTACTAAAATGAGAAACGACAGGCGACCCGGCGTTCCGGCGCTGCGATCCCTCCAGGCGTTCGAGGCGCTCGGACGCTGCGGAAGCGTGACGGCGGCGGCCGCCGACCTGGGACTGACGCCCGGCGCGGTCAGCCAGCAACTGCGCAAGCTCGAGGGCGAGTTGGGAATGCCGCTCGTCGAGCGGCAGGGTCGGGGCCTGCGGCTTACGACGTGGGGCAAACTCTATTTCGACGAGATCGCGGCGGCCTTTGAGAGGATGCGGCGAGCCCAAGCGGTCGTCACGCGCGCCAGGACCCAGGAGGAAAGTCTGGTCGTCAGTTGCCTGCCCTCCATCGCCAGCAAATGGCTCGCGCGGCGCCTTTTCGACTGGCAAGCCAGCCACCCCGGCGCCCAGGTGCGGCTGATCGGAACGGACACCGAACCCAGCTTCGGTTCAGATTCCGTCGATTTCCGCATCTCCTATGGCGCGCGACGCCGTCGCTTCGAACATTGGGCCGAGTTGTTCACGGATTTCGTCACGCCGGTTTGCGCCCCGGCGCTCCTTCGGCGCCAGCATATCGAATCTCCTTCGGATCTGCTCAAGCTTCGCCTCCTCAAGATCGAATGGGACGCCGAGCATCGTCCACCCCCTGATTGGGCCGCCTGGGCGGCGCATATCGGCGCGGATTGGTCGCCGGCGCGCGGCGACCTCGCTTTCGACCTCTCGAGCGCGGCGATCGACGCCGCCGTCGAGGGGCACGGCTGCGCGCTCGCCCAGATCGCCATGATCGGTGACGAGATTGCCGCCGGTCGTCTCGTCATTCCATTTGATCGCAGGCTTCCGTTGCCCGAGCCATACTTCCTGTCCTGGTCGCGTGAGGCCCTCAGAAAGCCGTTCGGCGCGGCCTTCCGGAATTGGATGGCCGCTCTGTCGAAGCGACAGGCGTCGCTGTCCCGAGGCCCTTCATCGTCCGCCGCGCGCGAAGCCTGACCGGCTGCGACTTGTCCGTTTGCTGATCGGCGTTGATGTCTATACATAATAGGAAATGTCCGGCGCTGATTCCCATTGTCCGGCGGCGGGCCTGGAGCGAGGCGCCCCGATGAGCGAGGATCTCCATATCCGGGGCCAGGCCAGCCCCTCACTCCATGCGCAGATTCTCGGCGACATCGAGGATCGAATCCTATCGAACGCCTGGCCGCCGGGCCACCGAATTCCCTCGGAACTGGAACTGGCCGAGCGCTACCAATGTTCTCGGATGACGGTGAACAAGGTGCTCACGCAACTTGCTCATGCCGGGCTCATCGAACGCCGGCGCAAGGCGGGCAGCTTCGTGCGCCGCCCCCATTCCCAGTCCGCAGTGCTGGAAATCAAAGACATTCAGGCCGAAGCGCACGAGCTTGGCATGGACTATCGATACAGGATCGTCTCTGCGCGGAAGCGGCGAAGTCGAGCTGATGACCGCGCTTCGCTCGGTGTCAATCCCGCGGACTCCGTGCTGGACCTGACGTGCCTCCATTTTGCCGGACGAAGACCGTTCTGTCTCGAACAGCGATTGATCAATCTCGACGCGGTGCCGACGGCGGCGAGGGAAACTTTTGCGGAGCAGGCGCCCGGCGCCTGGCTGATGAGCCGGGTGCCCTGGACAGCGGCGGAACACCGCATTCGCGCCGAAGGAGCCGACCGGAACGTTGCGGAGCACCTCCAGACGACGGTCGGAACCGCCTGTCTGGTCATCGAGCGCCGCACCTCGTGGGCTGAGCAACCGGTAACGTTCGTGCGGCTCACCTATCCGGGCAGCGCACACCAGCTCGTGGCGCGCTTCACGCCATCGCGAACCTGACCGGCGCGCCGCGAACGCGACCCCGCGCCGAACAGCCCAAGCTCATCTGCAGCGGTCCGGAATGGGCGCCCGGAAGGAGCGCGAGGGCCGAGTCAGGCCTGAAACACGACCGGGAAGTCTGGCCCCTCGAGCCTGTCTCCGTGCTTCAAAGTCAGGTGCGCAAAAGGAGGCGAGCCCTTGCCCTTGCGGTCGGCGAAGACGGCGTCGTCGCCGACCCAACGGGCGGAAAACACCCTGCGCCGATTGGCCCTGGTCATGTTCGCAGCCGCCCCGTGAACGGTGCGGAAGTCGAACGCGACCGCGTCGCCTGGCTCCATCGCCCACCGGGCGATCGAATAACGGTCACGATTTGCATTGATGTCGGGCATCTCGACCGTATCGTCATCCCGGTAAAGGTCCGTGCCGTCGAAGCGCTTCGGCTTGTGAATGCCCCAGAGATGCGAGCCTTTCACGCATTCCAGACTGTTCTCGCTCGGCACCGAGTTCGAGCGGAATCCAGAAGCTCACGCTCTGTCGGCCTTCGACGCAATAGTAGGGCAGATCCTGATGCCAGGGCGTCACGACTGAGGTGCCAGGCTCCTTGACGAGCACGTGGTCGTGAAAGAAGCGCGCGGTTCCGGAGCGCATCAGCGAGGCGGCGATCTCTGCGGCCGGCGAGTAAAAGACGAAATTTCCGAACGGCTCGAACCGTCGCCAGTTGCAGAGATCCTGAAAGAACGGCGCCGCGTCGCCCTCCGGGTGGTAGGAACGCTCAAGCGGGCTGGGCGCCTTCATCAAGGCGGCGACGCCCTCGCGGAGCGGCTCGACCCAGTCCCTGAATGCGCCTTTCAGAAGAATGACGCCGTCCTCGGCAAATTGATCGAGGTCCGATTGGGTAGGAAGAGGGGTGGAGGCAGGCATGACGACTCCTGAGGAGAAGAACGGGCTCTCTACTTGTCTAGACATGTATAGTCAACATCGCGGTCGCTGTCTTTTCACCGCCCGGCTCGCCCCTTACAGACGAAGCGCTCTGGGCTGCCCGGCGCACGAACCAGGAGATGCGGAAGACTATGAGCAGGGCGTTTCCATCCGGCGCGATTCCGCACTACCAGCAGCTCAAGGCTCATCTGAGCGACCAGATCAGTTCCGGTCGGCTGAAGCCCGGCGATCGTCTGCCTTCGGAGCCTGAACTGGCGCGGCGCTTTTCGGTCTCCCGCATGACGGCGACGCGCGCCTTCAACGAACTCGAGGCGGAGGGCGTGATCGTTCGCCATCAGGGCGTCGGCTCCTTCGTGAGCGCGCCGAAGGTTGAGACCGCCGCTTTTGAGATTCACGACATCGCCGCCGAAATCCGCGGGTCCGGCCGGGCCTATGCCTGCATGCCGCTCCGCGTCGGCCAATCCCGCAACGCCCGGATCAACGCGCTGATGGCGCTCCCGCGCGGCAGCTCCCACTTTCGGACCTGCCTGCTTCATCGCGCGGACGACTTGCCGATGCAGATCGAAGACCGCTTCGTCAATCCGGCCTTCGCGCCGCATTATCTGGACGAGGATTTCTCGAAGACGACGCCTTATCAGGCGCTGATGTCTCTCGCGTCCCTACAAGCGGCCGAGCACGTTTTCGAAGCGCGGCTCCCCACTCCCGTGCAGGCCAAGCAGCTCGAAATCCGGTCGGATGAACCGTGCATCGTTCTGCGTCGCCGGACATGGTCGATGAATATCGTCGCGAGTTTCGCCGTCCTGGTCTCGCCGAGCAGCCGCTACCGGTATGTCGGCGGCCTTGGCGCACGGCCGGCGGCGGCCGAAAGCGCGCCCCCGCTTTGAAGCGCCGTTTCCAAATCTCGCACCCGCGGCGCCGAATGATGCAGCGCATTGCCGATATTTTGGCCCGCGTCGCCAACCGATTTCACCTTGACAGGGCGCAAGCGGCAAGGATTATGTATAGTCAAATAGCGGTGAGGTTTCGACGTCCGTTCAAGCCGTGAGGCCTTGGCGTCGTGGCTCCTGATCCGACAGGCGGCGTACGCTCGCCGGCCTATGTGCGGGAGAAATCGGATGGATTCTCACGGGCGGACCCGACCGTGCTTCGCCTGCGCAAGAGTCTCGGCGCGCTCAAGGATGTGACAGCCGAACAAGCCCGCATTCTCGAGCCCGATTACTACACCTCGAGCGCCTTCCTCGCGATGGAGCGAGAGGAGATTTTCCGAAAGGACTGGGTCTGCGTCGGCCATGTCGCCCAGACGCGCAAGCCCGGAGACTATTTTACCCTGACCGATGCTCGACGAGCCGCTCCTCGTGACGCGGGGAGAGGATGACAGGGTGCGCGTGCTGTCCAATGTCTGCCGGCATCGGGCCAATGTCGTCGCCAAGACAGCGGGCAACCGGAAGCGCTTCACCTGCAGCTATCACGCCTGGACTTATGATCTGACGGGCAAGCTCGTAGCCGCCCCGCTTATGGTGGGATCAGCCGCCTTTCGGTCCGAGGCTTGCGGGCTGCCCGAATTCGCGACCGAAGTCTGGCAAGACTTCATTTTCGTCAACTTCAGCGGCGACGCGGCGCCTCTGGCCCCGCGCCTCGACGCGTTCCTTCCGACCATCACCAATTATCATCCTGTCGGCCGGCATCATCAGTTCGTTGAGGAAGACGAATGGCGAACCAACTGGAAATGCCTGGTCGAGAATTTCATGGAAGGCTATCATCTGAGCGTCGCCCACCAGAAGACGCTCCATCCGATCACGCCGACGTCTCTCTGCCGGAAGATTTCGGCGCCTTTCGGAATGACGGCTTACGCGTCGGGCTACAGCCCGAGCGTCGGCGAACGCGGCCCATATCACGAGGATCTGAAGGATTCCGAGCGCCGGACCTCGGTTCTGTTCAGCGTCTTTCCCAATCTGGTCGTCGCCATCGTTCCCAATGTGACGCTTTACATCGTGATGGACCCGGTCGAGGCAGATCGCGTAAAACTCCGATGGGGTCTCGCGGGCACGATTTCCGACCCCGATCATCCGGATGTGATTGCGTATCGTGATCTTTGCTTCGCCTTCAACGCCGAGGATCGTGAGCAGCTCGAGGGCGTACAGCGAGGAATGAAGACTAGGTTCTTTCATTCAGGACCGCTGGCCCCGCCCGACTACGAGGGTACGATCTGGGATTTCCTCCGCTACATGGCCGCCAAGCTGGGCCTCGACGACGCTGCGACCGCCACGGCGCCAGCGCCGTGACGCGCGTACTGACCCACAGGCGCCGGCGCCGCTTTCTCCCGCGCGTTTTCCCCTCTTCAACAGGAAGGCCTGCCGATATGACCAACACTTTCGACATCACCCGCCGCGGCTTGCTGGCCGCGAGCGCGGCCGGAACCGCCGGACTGCTGCTTCCAGGAAGCGCTGCGCGCGCGGACTCGCCCAAGCCGGGCGGCCATTTCCGCATCGGCGTCGCGGATTTCGCGAGTTCCGACGTTCTTGATCCGACGATCACCAACACTCAGTTCCAGGTGAATCTCGAGTGGCAGTTGCGAAACAATCTCTGTGAGGTGCAGGCGGGCGGCAAGGTTATCCCGGAGCTCGCCGAAAGCTGGGACGCCTCGAAAGACGCCAAGGTCTGGAATTTCAAGCTCCGCAAAGGCGTCACGTTCCACAACGGAAAAGGCTTGACGCCGCAGGATGTCGTCTATTCGTACCAGCTTCATATGAAGCCGGAAACAAAGACCCCGGCGAAACCGATCGCCGCGCAGATCGCGAACATCAAGACCGACGGAGATTCCAGCGTCGTCTTCACGCTCAAGGACGGGAACGTCAACTTTCCTGCGCTGACGACTTACGCCGCCCTCTACATCGTGCCTGATGGGACGACTGATTTCGAAAAGGGCATTGGGACGGGAGGCTATATCCTTGAGGAGTTCAAGCCGGGCATTTCGTCACTGGTGAAGAAGAACCCGAACTACTTTAAGACGGGTCGCGCCCACTTCAATTCCGTCGAAATGGTCGCCGTCAAGGACGCGACCGCACGCGCCAACGCACTGCTCACCGACAAGATCGACGCCTACAACGCCGTGGACCCCAAGACGGTCAAACTGCTGGCGCGCAATGCCTCGATCCGCATCAACAAGGTGACCAGCAAGGCGCATTTCTGTTTCGCCATGCTGATGGACCAGGCGCCCTTCACGGACAACGACGTGCAACTCGCCATGAAATACGCGATCGATCGCGAGGACATGATCAAGCGCATCCTCGACGGCTACGGCTCGCTTGGCAACGACCAGCCGCTTTCCCCCGCCTATCCGGAATATGCCGCGCTTCCCCAGCGCGCCTACGACCCGGACAAGGCGAAATTCCATCTCAAGAAGGCCAACCAGGAAGGGCTCAAGACTCAGCTCTACGTATCGGAGACCCCCTTCGCAGGCGCCACCGACGCCGCCGTGCTCTACAGGGAGCATGCGGCCAAAGCCGGCATTGAAATCGAGGTCGTAAAAACCCCAGAAGACGGTTACTGGGACAATGTCTGGCTCAAGAAGCCGCTCTGCGCGACCCGCTGGAGCGGCCGCGTCAACGCCGATGTGATGCTCAGCCTCGCTTACACCGAAGAAGGCATAAAGGCGGGCTGGAACGAGACCAACATGAACGACCCACGCGTCAACAAGCTCGTGGCGGACGCGCGCGGCGAATTCGACGAAGCCAAGCGCAACGAGATGTACGCGGAGGTGCAGAAGATCATCCACGAGACTGGCGGGGCGAACATTTTCGCCTTCGCGACCCTCATGGATGCGACCTCGGCCAAGGTGCGCAACGACGGCACGCTTTCGGGAGACTGGACGCTCGACGGAGGCCGGGCTTCCGAGCGCTGGTGGTTTGCCTGACGGCGCCCGACCCAGCCGGCGACACGTCCGCTCATGAACGTCATTGGACCGCTCGTCGCCAAGCGTCTGGGGCTGGGGCTGTTCACGCTCTTCGTAATCTCGATCCTAGTGTTCTTCGCAATCCAGCTGCTTCCGGGCGATCCGGCCTCCGCGATCCTTGGGCAGGGCGCGACGCCGGAGTCCCTCGCCGCTTTCCGGCATGAGCTGGGGCTCGACCGGCCCCCGCTCACGCGCTACCTGGTCTGGGTGGCTGGGCTCTTCAGGGGCGATCTCGGCCATTCGCTCGCTAACGGGCGGCCTGTCGCGGAGCTTGTCGGCGAGAGGCTGGGCCCAACGGTCTTTCTGGCGGCCGTGTCGGCCGTCATCACGATGCCGATCGGCGTTGGCCTTGGCATTTTGGCGACGCTTGCACGCGGCCGCATATGGGATAGCCTGACGTCCTCGCTGGCGCTGATCACGATCTCCTTCCCGGAATTCTTCATTGCCTATATTCTGGTCGCCGTCTTCTCGGTCGAACTGGGCTGGCTGCCCGCGGTCGCATTCGTCGAGGCCGGTCAGACGCCGCTGCAAAGGCTCGGAAGCGTCACGTTGCCGGCGATTACCCTGTCGCTCACCGTCATCGCCTATATCATGCGCATGACGCGCGCGGCGCTCGTCAACGTGATGGCCGCCCCCTATATCGAGATGGCCCATCTGAAGGGCGCGCGGCCCTTAGCGATTGTCGTGCGCCACGCCCTCCCCAACGCGCTTGCGCCAATCATCAACGTGGTGCTCATCAATCTCGCCTATCTGATTGTGGGCGTCGTCGTCGTCGAGGTCGTTTTCGTCTATCCCGGCCTCGGTCAACTGCTGGTGGACTCGGTGTCCAAGCGCGATCTTCCCGTCGTGCAAGCCTGCTGCATGATCTTCGCAGCCGTCTATGTCGTTCTGAACCTCACGGCAGACATTCTGGCCATTCTTTCCAATCCCCGTCTCCGCCGTCCCCGGGGCGCCGGCCGATGATGCGCGCCCTCGCCCATGCCCCTCTGACTGCGAAGATCGGCATGACGGTGATCGCGCTCAATCTGCTGGCGATGCTGTTCGCGCCGTGGATCGCCCCCTATGGCCAGACGCAGGTCGTCGGCGATCAATGGCTGCCGGGTTTCTGGGATTCGACCGACATGCCGAAGGGCGTTTACGTACTGCTAGGCACGGACCAGCTTGGCCGCGACATTCTCTCCCGGCTCGTCTATGGCGCGCGCAATTCGATTCTGATTGCACTCGCGACAACGGCTCTGTCCTTCACGATCGGCGTGACGGCAGGGATGACGGCGGCGACCGCCCGGGGGTTTCTCGACCAGGCGCTGAGCCGCATCGTCGACGTCATGATGGGATTTCCGACCCTGATTTTCGCCTTGCTGATGCTGGCGGTTCTCGGGTCTTCGATTCCCGTGCTGATCGGAGTCATCGCGATGCTCGACGCGACGCGTGTCTTCCGATTGAGCCGCGCGCTGGCCGTAGACCTCGAGGCGCAAGACTATGTGGAGCTGGCGCGGCTGCGGGGCGAGCGGTCCGTCTGGATCATTCTTCACGAAATTCTCCCGAACGCGACCTCGCCCCTTGCGGCCGAGTTCGGCCTGCGATTCTGTTTCGTGTTCCTGTTCGTCGCGACGCTGAGCTTTCTCGGTCTCGGCATCCAGCCTCCGATGGCGGACTGGGGTTCGATGGTGCGCGAGAACGCATCGGCCATCACATTCGGGATCCTGACGCCGCTGTTTCCGGCGGTGGCGATTGCGGCGCTCACGGTCGCGGTCAATCTGGTGGTCGACTGGTTCATCCGGTCCACGGGAGAAGCACGCCATGGCCATTGACTTCGCATCCCGCGCCAGGGGCCGGCCGCTTCTGTCCATCCAGGGTCTTCAGATCGAGGGACGCTCCGGAGGAGTTTGGCAGCCGATCGTGCGGGGGGTCGATCTGACCTTGCATCGCGGCGAGATCCTCGGCCTGATCGGCGAGTCCGGCGCCGGTAAATCGACCATCGGGATCGCCGCCATGGGTTACGTGCGGTCGGGCTGCCGCTTCGCTGGCGGGTCCGTGACGTTCAACGGCCAAAAATCTTCTGACGCTCGACCGCCGGAGTCAGTCCGACCTGCGCGGCGCGCGCATCGCCTATGTGGCGCAGAGCGCGGCAGCGGCGTTCAATCCGGCTCACCGGTTGATGCCTCAAGTGATCGAAGCCAGGTTGAGGCAGGAAAAGGGCCGGCGCGGCGATGCCGAGGCGGACGCCCGCACTCTGTTTGGCAAGCTCAGGCTACCGGACCCGGACCGGATCGGATTTCGCTATCCGCACGAAGTGTCGGGAGGACAGCTCCAGCGCGCCATGACCGCCATGGCGATGGCCTGCCGTCCCGACCTTATCATCTTCGACGAACCGACGACGGCCCTCGACGTGACCACCCAGGTCGAGGTCCTGGCGGCCATCCGCACCATCGTCGAGGAATATCACACGGCCGCGCTCTACATCACGCACGACCTAGCGGTCGTCGCACAACTCGCGCATCGCATTTTGGTTCTGCAGCATGGCCGGGCCGTCGAAGAGGCCCCCACCCGCACCATGCTCGCCACGCCGCGCGAGGACTACACCCGCACCCTCTGGGCTGTCCGCAATCTCAGGAAGGAGCCCCGGTCCTCCGCAACCGTCGCCCTGGCGATGACGGGAATTCGGGCGGGTTATGGGCAGACGAACATTCTCGAAGATGTGTCGGTCACGGTCGAGCGCGGCTGCACGGTGGCGGTGGTCGGCGAATCTGGTTCGGGCAAGTCGACGCTCGCGCGCGTGGCGACCGGGCTGCTGGCGCCCAGCGCGGGCAAGATTCGATTTTGCGGCGAGCCAATGTCGCCGAACCTCGCCGGTCGAACCGCCGAGCAACTCCGCCGCATCCAGATGATCTACCAGAGTCCCGACGCGGCGCTCAATCCGCGCCACACCGCTCGCGAGGTGGTCGGGCGGCCCCTGACCCTGTTCCGTGGCCTCAAAGGGAAAGCGCGAGAGGCCCGGATTTGCGAACTGCTCGAAATGGTTCAACTCGAGCCCAAGCTTCTCGACCGTCTTCCCGGCGCCCTGTCCGGAGGGCAGAAGCAGAGGCTTTGCATCGCCCGGGCTCTGGCGGCTGAGCCGGACCTGGTAATCTGCGACGAGGTTACTTCGGCGCTGGATTAGGTTGTGCAGGGAGAAGTTCTGAAATTGTTGATGCACCTGCAGGACAACCTCGACATGTCCTATCTCTTCATAACCCACGATCTGGCGACCGTGAAGGCAATCGCAGATTCCATTGTCGTCATGCAGCACGGCCGGGTGATTCAGCAGGGTCCGCGCGAAGTAGTATTGACGGCGCCCTACCCCCCCTACACAGAGCTCCTGCTGGCGTCGGTGCCGACGATGGACCCCGACTGGCTTAGCCGGCTGATCGCTTCGCGGGCGACGACGTAGTCCGCCTCCGCTTGTCGATGACGTCGTCGTAGTTGAGAAAGACCCAGTTCGAGAGCCAGTTGTCGCGTATGAACCTTTTCCGGTCATTGGACGGACGGCACCGACATCTTTTCCAGAAGCGCTTCGCCAGGGCGCCGGAGGACGAATCGCAGGTCGCATTGCGATAGCCAATCCAGCGATCCTCCGAATAACAAGTTGGCGCTGAGCCTCGCCCTACAGCATGATCAGCCTCGCATTGTAAGCGCTCGCGAGTGCGAGATCGAGTTGGGCGAGGTCGGGATCCGAGCAGACGGCATATTCGGCATTGTGTGTCGCTCGCGCGCGGTCGAAGCTCGGACGGACCATGGTCCTGGGTTGCTGCGCGGTGCAGTCGCGCTGCGCGGCGTTCAAGGCGTCGGAGCCGTCGCCGGCGTGCGGACCGCTTCGTACTCGCGCGGCCAGGGGGATTAGAACTTCCATCCATGACACTTTTCGCGGCTCATCTCCACTGCGCTGGGCAGGCGGCGCAGCGGAAGTCCGGATCGCGCAAATTGCTTCGCCCCGTTTGCGCACCTGCGTCCGAGTGGTATCCTCGGCGTATAATTCGGAAGTGAGTTGTCGACCGACCATTGCCTGAATGATCCGCTCGCGCGTGAAGGTTTTTGCGTCGTCCGCCACGATCAGTTGACCCTCGCGCGGCACTGCAATTCGGTCGGCGATCGTGAGAGCCTCTTCCAAGGCATGGGAGATGAAGATGATCGGGGCGGTCTGCTTCTTCAGGGTCTCGATCAGCGCAAAGAAGCGTTGCCTTTCTTCCGGTGTGAGCGTGGCGGTCGGCTCATCGAAGATGAAAATTCGTGCCTTGTGGTGGACGGCTCGTGCGATCTCGACCATCTGCTTTTTCGCCGCTCCAAGGCTCGACAAGAGAGCGGTAGGTTCGACGTAGAAGTTCAAGCCCTGAAGATGTTGCTGAGCCGCGATGTTTACGCCGCGAAGGCGGTTGAAAGAACTCTCGGTTTCGAGGAGAATGTTTTGAGCCAGGCGAGATCTTCGCCTTCGACTACAAGGAGAACGGCGCGCT
>CAVVJO010000041.1:0-80764 GCA_963748545.1 uncultured Alphaproteobacteria bacterium | reverse complement strand
CGACGGCGCAGATCGCCGGGATCATGACTTCGCCCAACCGCATCAAAACGATCTTCGCCGCCCAAATCGGGACCAAGAATATCCTTGCGGTCGCCAACGCCAATGGGGCCAGCAACAGTCCATTGATCGAAGAGATCCAGTTGCTCCGAAGCGCCGATCCCGGCGTCGTCCTTCCCGGCGTCGACACCCCGACCGGGAACATGCTTGCCGCCTCGGCGCTGAAGCCCTTGAGTTCCCTGCCCACCAGCGGATCCGGCATCATCTATGACGCGACGGATAACATCGTCCGCATAAACGGGAGCAACTTGACCCTGAGCGGTTACGACCTCGGAAGCGCGACTGTCTACGTGAACGGCAGCAATGACACGATCGAAGACTGCAATTTTACTGCGACTAGCGGATGGTACGGTGTTCAGGTTCTCAGCGGCGACAACACGACCGTCACCAACAACACCTTCAACGGCGAAGGCATCCCCGCCAAGCTCGCCGCATGGATCACGTCGAAGGGCAGCGTCACGATCACCGGCAACACCTTCATCGACACGCCCTCGGACGGAATTGACCTTTTCGGCTCCGGCGTCATTTCTGAGAATTCTTTCCTCGGAGCGGGGTATACATCAAATGGAACCCATCCGGACGCAATATGGATCAGCGACAATTCCGGGCCGATCTCAATTACCGACAACTTTATAGACTGGGCTACGAACCCAAATTCAAACTCCTACGCCAACGACTGCATCCGCATCACCAACGAACTCGGCAGCGTCAGCAACGTGACGGTAACCGGCAATTTCCTGTTCGGCGGCGAAACCAGCATCCAGGCGATCAACCCGGCGGCGACAACGTCGGGGCGACCGCCGGCTTGAGCAACATTTCCATTACCAAAAACTATATGGGATTCGCGGCAGCCTGGGGTTTCTATCCGGGGTCGACAGCCGGCGTGACGGAGACCGGAAATGTCACCTTCGACTATTCGAATCCGGCCTACGCCGCCAATGCCTGGGCGGCCTATCAGGCCGCAGGCCTCCCCACAAAGAATGTCCTCGTCTCGACCGGCGGTTCGACGATCAACGCAAGTTCGGAGACCGGCTCCACCACCCTTTATGGCAGCGCCGTTGCTCATATGTATGGCGGAATTGGCGAGAACAACTTCGTTCCGAACGGCCGAAATTACATTTTCGCGGGCGGTGGAGCGAATATCTTTACTTACCTCTCTCCGACAGGAGACACGGCCCAGTCCGGCATCGCGGCGATCAACGGATTCGATCCTGCCAAGGACGTCATCGACCTTAGCCACATCGACGCCGATCTGACCGCCGCCGGCCAGCAGAATTTCACCTTTATCGGGACGAACGCGTTCACGGGCGCCGGCGCGCAGGTGAACTACCAGTACGACCCGAGCGACAACCTCACTACAGTCGAGGCTACGCTCGCCGGAGACGCCACACCCGACTGGGAGACCACGCTGACCGGCCAAGTCACGCTCACCGCCGCCAATTTCGCCCTGACGCCCGCCCAATCGACGGCGGATCTCGCCGACGGCGCCGCCTTGTCGATCACAGCGGTCCGCTCAGGCAACGCAGAGGAATATAACTATTCGAACGTTCAAGGCCGGTCCTATTCCTCCTACTCGAGCGTCGACTGGAACAACGGCGTCGCCGCCGACGACCTGAACCTCAGCGCCGCCTCGAACGAGGTCGATCTGTTCGAGAGCGGCGCGACCATCACGCGCGGCGCATCGGCTGAAAGTTTCGCGATCGGCGCCGTTCCCATTGGCGGATCGTTCGCCCTTGGGTATCACACCAACGAAACGATCAATGCGAGCAACGCGGGCGCCGGCGCGGAGACTTTCCACTTCAGCGCCGGCTTCGGCAACGAGACGATCGATGGCTTCTCCGCGTCGGGAACGAACGCCGACACGCTCGTCCTGTCGACCGCGGCCTTCTCTTATCTCAGCGCCGGCATGACCCAGGCTCAGGACCTCGCCGCTGTCCTTTCGGCGACGCGGTCCGGGCCCAACGGAGCCATCATCGCGGACTCCCACGGCGACACGCTCACCTTGGCCGGCTTCACTCCCGCAATGCTCGCCGCGGCGCCGGGCGCAGTGAAGTTCGTCTGATGTCTCCCGCGCCGCCGCGGCTCCGGTTTCCGGGCGTTGAGCATGTTCGCATGCGCTTCGCCGGGCCCTGGAGGCAGGCGCGGCGACAATTTCTTGACAGCCGAGCGACTCCACTCCTATATTGGCATATTCAGAATGAAGCGGGCTCCATGTCAGACTCTGCCGAAGCTGCGAGCGTCTTCCTTCAATCGAGGGCCATGGTCGATCCCGAAGCCTTGCCGGACGGCGAGACGCCGTCCCTCCGGCCCTCCGTGCGCCGCGCCGCGCCGCTCCTCGGCAGGAGGGCCCGGGTTTCGCGCCGGCGCCTCTGGGGGGACGATCGCCAATCGCCCGGAAGTTTCCCTGCAAGCCTCTGAAAACACTCATTCCCGGCTCAGGCGCCCGCCGACCGCGCCCGGCCTTCGGAACGAAGGGCCGGCCCGTGAGAACGGCCCGTAAAATCCTCCGCAAACCCTTGAAATTGTTGATTTCGCGCCCGGCCAGAGCGGGTCCCGCCGGGCGCCCCTACGCCCCACCGAACACGTCGTTGGTCTGCGCGGTGACGCGGACGAAGGTGGTCCGCTTGGACACCTCCTTCAGATGCGCCGCGCCAATGTAGGTCATCATCGAGCGCACCCCGCCCATGATCTCGCCCATCGTGCCTTCGACGGGCCCGCGGTACGGCGTTTCAACCGTTTTGCCTTCCGCGGCGCGGTAATGGGCGACCCCCCCGGCATATTTCTTCATCGCTGTCTCGGAAGACATGCCGTAAAAGGTCATGCCGACCGCGACCCTCTCGCCGTCGCGGGTTTCGTAGCGGACGTCGCCGGCGCATTCGTCGTGGCCGGCGAGCATGCCGCCCAGCATGACGAAATCCGCCCCCGCGCCGTACGCCTTGGCGATGTCGCCAGGAACCGTGCAGCCGCCGTCGGCGCAGACCCAGCCTTTCAGGCCATGAGCGGCGTCGGCGCATTCGATGATCGCCGACAGTTGCGGGTAGCCGACGCCGGTCACCCGCCGCGTGGTGCAGACCGACCCCGGCCCAATGCCGATCTTGACGATGTCGGCGCCGGCGATGACCAGCGCCTCGGACATGTCGCCGGTGACCACGTTTCCGGCCATGATGACGGCCTCCGGGTGGTCGTCCCGGACGCGCTTGACAACTTCGAGGAATTTTTCGGCGTATCCGTTGGCGACGTCCAGGCAGATCAGCCGGACCCGCGCGGACTTCGCCACAACCGCGAGCTTCTTCAGATCGGCCGCTGTCGTGCCCAGGGAGTAGAAGGCGTGCGCGCCGCCTGGCCCGTCAAAGAAACGGATCAGTTCGTCCTCCGGATAGTGCTTGTGAAGAGCGGTGAGCGCCCCATGTTTAGCAAGCGCCCGGGCCATCTTCATCGTCCCGGTCACGTCCATATTGGCGGCGATGAGCGGAAATCCCTTCCACTCCGACCCCGTGTGGATGAAGCGGAACGTCCGGCTGACGTCGACCGCGGAGCGGGTGTTGAGGGTCGAGCGCTTGGGCCGGATCAGAACGTCCTTGAAATCCAGCTTGACGTCGGTTTCGATGCGCATGAGCGTAGCGGTTCCTCTAGGAAGCAGGCGTCGCCTTTCTGTCGCAGATCTAACACAGACGCCGGGCGAAGCGCATCAGGAGGGGCGGAGAAAGAACCCATGAGCGACGAACTGGTCTTCTACACCCACCCCATGTCCCGCGCCCGGCTCGTCCGGTGGATGCTGGAGGAGGTCGGTCAGCCCTACGAGACGAAGATCCTGGAATTCGGGCATTCGATGCGATCGCCCGAGTATCTGGCTATCAATCCGATGGGCAAGGTGCCGGCGATCCGCCACGGCGAGACAGTGGTCACCGAGTCCGCCGCCATCTGCGCCTATCTGGCCGACGCCTTCCCGGCCTCAGGACTTGCCCCGCCTCCGGGCTCGCGCGAGCGCGGCCCCTATTATCGCTGGCTGTTCTTCGCTGCGGACTGCGTCGAGCCGGCGGTGACCGACAAGGCGCTCGGCTTCGAAATCCCCCAGGATCGGGAAGTCATGGTTGGTTACGGCAATCTGGAGCGAACGCTGGCGGCGCTCGAGGGCGCGCTCTACCGCACCGAGTACATCGCCGGCGACCGCTTCACGGCAGCCGACGTCTATGTCGGCTCCCAGATCGGCTGGGGTATGGCGTTCAAGGGGATCGACCACCGTCCGGCGTTCGAGCGCTATTGGGCCTTGATCAGCGGCCGGCCGGCAGCGATCCGCGCCAAAGCCATTGACGATGCGATTATCGAGGAGCGCAAGAAGGCGAGCTGAAGGCGAGCGCGCAGGAGGGGAGGGCGCCTATGCGATTGAAAGGCAAGACCGCGCTGGTGACAGGCGCGGGGCAGGGGTTCGGCTACGGCATCGCCGAGATTTTTGTGCGCGAGGGGGCGCGGGTCGCCTGCCTCGATCTCAAGCCCGAGATCGCCGAGGCCGCGGCAAAACGGCTCGGTCCCGCCGCCATCGCCGTGACCGCCGACGTGTCGAAGCGCGACGATGTCGCGCGGGCGGCAAAGGAGACAATCGCTGCGTTCGGCCGAGTTGATATCGTCGTCAACAACGCCGGCACCACGCATCGCAACAAGCCGATGATGGAGGTCGAAGAAGCGGAATTCGACCGCATCTTCGCGGTCAACGTGAAGTCGCTGCTCCTCACCGCGCAGGCCTTCGTGCCCCACATGCGCGAAAGAGGCGGCGGGACTTTTATCAATGTCGGTTCGACCGCGGCGCTCCGACCGCGGCCCGGCCTCGCCGTTTACAACGCGTCCAAAGGCGCCGTCCACGTCATGACGAAGTCGATGGCGATCGAACTCGCCCCTGACAAGATCCGGGTCTGCGCGCTGGCGCCTGTCGCCGGCGAAACGCCGCTGCTGGCGATGTTCATAGGAGAGGACACGCCCGAGAAGCGCGCCGCCTTCAAGGCTTCCGTCCCGCTCGGCCGGTTTTCGACCGCGGCGGACATTGGCGCAGCGGCGCTCTATCTCGCCAGCGACGAGGCGGCGTTCCTGACCGGCGTGGTGCTCGAGGTGGACGGCGGGCGCTGCATTTAGGCTAGGCGCCCGCAGGTTCCGTGGCAACCGGCGCTCCGCCATCGTGCTGGCGCAGTCCGGCCCCAACGTGGCGTTGGGGACGAGAGGAGCCTTCCATGACTACGCTCGCGCTTTATGTCCGTCTGGAAGCCAAGCCCGGCAAGGAGCACGAGGTCGAGGCTTTGCTAAAGGACGTCCGGTCCCTTGTCCTGGAGGAGCGGGACACCGTTGCATGGTTCGCCCTCCGGCTTGGCCCAAGCACCTTCGCGATCTTCGACGCATTTTCCGGCGAAAGCGGTCGCGAAGCCCATCTCAAGGGGAGGGTCGCGGCGAAGCTGACGGAAATGGCGCCCGAACTGTTCGCCAACCCGCTGGAACTCGTCCGGGTCGAAGTGATCGCCGACAAGCTGCCGCAGTGAGGCCTCGCCTAGGACGAGGGCGACGTCGAGTAGCGCCGCGCGGCGGTGGCGCCGATCAGGATGATGGTGTCGCCCTGCTGCTCGCGCACGCGGATGCGGCATCCCGGCGCGTCCAAAGTTTCGGCCATGCCGATGATTTTCGGCCAGGCGGCGCGCGAGTTCGCCAGAGCCACCGCTCGTTCGGCCACGATGACGTCATCGCCCTGAAGAACTTCGAAATCGTAATATTGCACAGGGCCCTCCCTCCGGCGGCGGTCCCCACCTCCCGCATCCCGCCCTTTTTTGCACGGCGGCGACGTTCCACTTTAGTAGCACAGCGCGGGTTTGATGGCTATAGCCGGAAAGCGAGTTTTTTGTCGCATGGGGCTTGAAGGCGTCGCGACGGCCGGCGCCCCACGAGCGCGGTTTTGCCCCGCGCCGGCCGTCGCGAAACCCGCCGCTTTGAGCGGCGAGTCAGCCCGTCGCCTCGCCATGAAGCCGTCGAGCCGCCCGGGACCGCGGGTCGGTTTTCTCGCCGCCGCCCCAGCAGCCGGCGCCAGACGCTTTGACGGTCCGCGGCGAGTTTTGGTCGCCCCGGCGCTTCGGCGCATTGATCTGCCTCAATAACCCGCGTCAACCGTCGGGCGGACGGGGACCCGAGACGCCGAGGCGGCGCAGTTCGATCGCCGGACAGCGGTTCATCACCACGGTCACGCCTCTGGCGCGCGCGCGCTCGGCGGCCGCCTCGTTGATGACGCCGAGCTGCATCCAGATCACCCGGGGGGTGGGATCGAGGGCGAGCGCGTCGTCGACCACGCTGGCCGCGGCGGCTGAGTTGCGGAACACGTCGACCATATCGATGGCGACCGGCGCGTCCGCGAGGCGGGCGAGCGTCCGCCGGCCCCGGATCAGCGCGCCGGCATGGCCGGGGTTGACCGGATAGGTCTCGTAGCCTCGATCGATCAACACTCCGAGCACGCCATTGGAGGGACGCGCCGGATTGGGCGAGGCGCCGACAACCGCGACCCGGCGGACGCCGGCCAGGATGTCGCGGATCTCCGCGTCGGCGAGGCCGTCGATCGCCGCCATCTTAAGCGCGCCATCGCGGCGGCCGCCTCTCGAGGAAGGCTGCGATCCCTTCGCGGGAGTCGGGCTCGGCCAGATTCTCGACCATCGCCTTGGCGGCCAGCGCATAGGCGACGCTCAAGGGCGCCTCGATCTGTTCGTTGAAGGCGCGCTTTCCGATCGCCAGCGTCGAGCTTGAGCGCGAAGCGATGGCGGCGGCCAAATCCTTGGCCTCAGCGAGCGCGCGCCCCGCGGGGACGACGCGGTTGACGAGCCCCATCCGCTCGGCCTCGGTTGCGCTGTAGAGCCGGCCGGTCAACGCCATTTCCATGGCGTGCTTGCGGGAAATGGTCCGCCCGACCGCAACGAGGGGCGAGGAGCAGAAGAGCCCAATGCTGACGCCGGGCAGGGCGAATTGCGCCGCTTCGCTCGCGATCGCGAGGTCGCACGAGGCGACGAGCTGGCAACCCGCGGCGGTCGCCACCCCCTCGACCGCGGCGATGACCGGCTTTGGCAAGGCGACGATCGCCTGCATCAACGCCGCGCAGCGGGTCATGATCAGGTCGTTGAACGCCTGCCCCTGGTCCGGATCGTTGCGGTGGGCCTGGATTTCTCGAAGATCGTGCCCGGCGCTGAGCGCCGGGCCTTCGCCACCGACGACGACGACTTGCGCTGAAGAATCCTTGGCGATGTCGGCGAAGGCCACGATCAGCGTGTCGATCATGGCGAGGCCGAGCGCGTTGCGGTTATGGGATTGCGCCAGGGTCAGGGTGGCGACACCCGCGTCGTCCTCGCGGCGGACGAGTTCAAGCGACGCGGAAGCGGGCGAAGCGGTCATGGCGTTTTCCGGGCAGGGCGAAAGGAGAGGAAAACTAGGCGGGTTGGGCGACGCAGTAAATGGAGCGCCGCGGCCGGCGCCGTCATGCCCGAGTTCGGAATCAGTCTTTTCAAGGGATTGCGGCAGGATATGCGGGCGGCTGTCGGCCGTGAGCCGAGGCGCGGCTTGTCGCTAAGCGTCTCGCGCCGGGAGGAGATGCGGCGCATGGGATGGGGCGCCCGACGCGTCGCCATTCCCGAGTTCGTTTTGAGCGTTTTCAAGGCGTTGCTTCGGTTTTCGCGGGCGGGCCGGGCCGGGCAAAGGCAGCCAGTTTCGGCCGTATGGAACAGGCCGCGCCCGTCCGCTCGCCGACCTTGGGCTTGGAATTGCGAGTTGTTGAGACCTTCGAGCGAGGCGGCGAGACCGGCGCGCCGCGCGGCGAGGTGGGAAACCAGGCGCGTGGAGGCCTTCCGCGCGACGCGATGAACCGCGCCCAAAGACGGACGACGCGGGGCGTTTCGCCCATGGGGCTTCTCGAACGCTGGACGGATGCTGGCCTCCTTCCTTGCGGATTAGTACAAACGTACAGAACTGTGATTTGTCTGTCAAGAAATTGCTTGGGGTCAGAGAGCTCCGGGCGCGCGGCGCCATCCCCGTAAGCGGGGGCCCTCGCCGTGCCGTACGACGCCCCTTGCCGCTACTGGTAAGGCCCCTGGGGCCCTTGCCAGGACCCGGGCCCATCCGACCAGGGCCCAGGCGCATCCGGCCCCGGGCCGCCGGGCCAGTATCCGGGTTCCGGCCCCTCGCCGTAGGGACCAGGCGCCGCTTCCGCGTCGTAGGCCACCTCGCGTTCCTGCGCCTCCGCCACCGCGCCGGGCTCCTGCAGGACCACGACCGCCGCGCCGACCGGGACGCGGTTGTAGAGGTCGATGATGTCATGATTGAAGAGTCGGATACAACCGCTTGAAACAGCAGTCCCAATCGTATCCGGCTCATTGGTGCCGTGCAGGCGGAAGTAGGTGTCCTGATTGCCGCGGTAAAGATAAAGCGCCCTGGCGCCGAGCGGATTGCCGATGCCGCCGGCCATCCCGCCCGCATAGGCCGCGTAGCGCGGCATGGTCTTGATCATCCACGCTGTCGGCGTCCAGTGCGGCCACTCCGCCTTCCGCCCGATCACGGCCGAGCCGCGGAAGTTGAGCGCCTCCTCGCGGCCGACGCCGACGGTGTAACGGATCGCGACGCCTCCGGGCTGGACCAGATAGAGATGGCGGTCGGCGACGTCGACGACGATCGTTCCCGGCCGGTAGGGCCCCGCGAAGGGGACTTGCCGGCGAAGCCGGTCGGCGTCGACGACCGACGGGTCGAGCCCAGGAATCCGATGGCCGTTGTCCTCGATCGGGCCGTACCCCGGGTAGTAGCCTGCGGCGCCGACCGCTTGCGCCGCCGAAATCGGATAGTAGGCGCGCTGTGTCGCGCAACCGCTCAGCAGCGTCGCAAGTCCGGCCAGCACCGCGCGGCGATCGACCGAGACCGTCATTTTCCCAACATCCGTTTTCTCTCCGACTCGCCTTTAGATTGCCCGGATGTATGGGAAGGGAGCCTTGCGCCCGTTTGATGGCGCAGCGCGCGAAAACAGCGGTCCGCTTGTCCTCGCCAAATTCTCGGGCGGCGGATCGCAATCCCATTGCGGCCGGGATCACGCCGCCGCGCGTAGGGTCAGGGCCTTGGTTGCGAGCCCGAGGGGCTCGCCGCGAACGCTTGAGGGCCGATCTCGAGATCGTCATAGCCTCGCGCGCGATAAATCACGACCGAGACCATCCAGCTCAACGCGAAAACCCCGATAATAACATACCCGAGGAGGCCGAAATTGTCGCTCAGCGCGCCGACCGCGTCCCAGAACCTCCCTTCGAGTTCGAGCTTGTCGCCGATCAGCCCGAGCGTCTCGATCCCACCGATCAGCAACGCGACCACAACCGACACGGCGGTGATCGTGATGTTGTAATAGAGCTTGCGGATCGGCTTCATGAACGCCCAGCCGTAGGCGCCGAGCATGAGCACGCCATCGGTCGTGTCGATCAGCGTCATGCCGGCGGTGAAGAGAGCGGGAAAGACGAGCAGGGTCCCGAAGGATGCGCCATTCGCCGCCTGCGTCGCGGCTATGCCGAAAAGGGCGACCTCGGTTGCAGTGTCGAAGCCGAGGCCGAACAGGAAGCCGATCGGGAAGAGATGCCAGCTCTTGCTGACGAGGCCGAACAGGGGCCGGAACAAGCGCGCCAGAAGCCCGCGATTGTTGAGGAGGATGTCGAAATCGTCCTCGGAGAAGGGGTCGCCCGCTTGACCGACTGAAATGTTCGCCACACCGAGATCAGCACCAGGATGTTGAAGGCGGCGAGCAGGAAGAGGAAAGCCGCGGAGGCGCTGGTGCTGATCACGCCGCCGACCGATTTCAGGCCGTCGAAGCGCGATGCCACCTGGGAGGCGGCGAAGCCCACCGCAACCGACATGATCAAGACAACGGCCGAGTGGCCGAGTGAGAAGGCGAGGCCCACGCCAACGGGGCGCCGGCCCTGCTGCATCAGCTTGCGCGTCGAATTGTCGATGGCGGCGATGTGGTCCGCGTCGACCGCGTGGCGAAGCCCGAATGTGTAGGAGAGGAACGCCGAACTAAAGAGGACGGCGTTGCCGCGCAGGGCGAAATAGGCCCATGCCCACACCGCGACGTTGGCGACGAAGAGGAGCGTATAGAGCGCGATCAGGCGAACGCGAACATTCGCGCGGCTTTCGCGCCAGACGCGGGAAGCAATTCCAAGCATAGCAAGCTCGCAAGGTTGGAGAAGACGGGATAGCAGCGTGTCGATAGCGGCGAGAATTGGCGTTATGGGCCGGGCGCCGGCCATTTGGCGGTAGCGAGCTGGGGCTCCCCGGCCGGCCGCCAGAAGCGAGGCGCCTGGTCCCTGATCAGGCCTGCGCCGGCCGCGAGGTCATCGCGTTGATCTTCCGCGCTCCCACTGCGGACGCAAAGGCGAAGCAGGCGCCGATGATCATGGACAGGGGGACCAAGAACAGCGCGTTGCGCAGCGAGGCGGACAGCATGACGGCCGGCCTGAACGCGTCCGGATTCTGGGTTAGGAAAGCGAAAGTCGAGGCGTAGCCGAGTGTGACGGCGGGGATGGAGGCGAAGGCCGGAATGAACGCCGCCAGAATATAGATCGCGATCGAGGCTGCGACGATCACCGCGCCCCAGAACGGACTGGGGGCCAGGCTTGCGAGCGCGAGCCCCGTCGCCCAGGCGACAACGACGCCGAACAGGTTTGAAACGATGGTCGTCCGGAATGCCGCCGCGTCGCCGCCCGAGTGGTAGAAGCAGGCCCATGCGACGAAGGCGGCCCAGATGAGAAAGGCGTTCGTGGAGAGGACAAGCCAGGTGCAGACGCCCCCGAGGACGCCCACGCTGATGGCGAGGGGAATGATCATGATACGGAGCTCCTGGGATGGCGGGCATGACTCTCCGGCCCCCGGGCGCAGCCGTAGCGCGCCGGGTCCGGGCTTCGAGAAAGACGCGTCAAGCGTCGGTCAGATGACCTCGTCGCGGGTTCGGGACTGGAACTCGTCGGTGCGGCGATCCAGTTCGTCCGCGCTGACCAGGCCACGTTCGAGGATCAGGGCTTCGAAGGCGGAAAGCCACTGCTCGTAGTAGTTCCAGGTCTCGTCGTCGGGCGCGTGGGCCTTGTCCCATCCGCCGATCGTTTTGATCAACTCTGCCGGAAGTCCTCCCACTGATAGGAGCGGGCCTCGGCGAGCGCGAGCGCCATCCCGAAGGCGCGCCCCTGCCACGGCTGTTCGAACAGCAGGCTTTCGCAGTTGCGCGGGATGGCCTCGCGGCCGTCCCTCAGTTCAGAGACGTACTGGTCCATGTCGCGCCTCCTCAGGCGGTCGTTGAGACGAGGCCGAGGCCTTGCATCGCTTCAGTGGAGACGAGGGCGGCGAGTTTCTCCTCCGGCCATCCCTCTGTCCCGGCGGGACGCTCGGGAATGACGAAGTATCGGACCTGCGCGCTCGAATCCCAGATGTCGATTTGCTTGTCATCCGCCAGCGTGACGCCGAAGTCCGCGAGGACGCCGCGCGGCTCGCGCACGACGCGGGCGCGAAAAACCGGATCCTTGAACCAGTACGGCGGCAACCCGAGCAGCGGCCAAGGCCAGCAGGAGCAGAGGGTGCAACAAACCATGTTGTGCGCGCTCGGCGTATTCTCGACGACGCGCAGGTTCTCGCCCTCGATGCCGTCCTTGAGGCCGAGTTCGGCGATCGCCTTGTTGGCGTCGGCGAGGAGACGACCCTTGAACGCCGGGTCGGTCCAGGCGTGCGCGACCACCTTCGCGCCGTTGAACGGCCCCATCTCGTGCTCGAAGAAGCGGATGACCCGATCGACGGTGTCGTTTCCGATCAGGCCCTTCTCGCGGAACAGCGATTCGAGCGCCTTGGTCCGGGCGGCGTAGTAAGTCTCGCTCTCGCGAAGGTGATGATGGTGCTCTTCATGATCGGCGCTCATGACAATACTCCTGGGGTTTTGAGCGAATAGCGGTAGATTGAATGAAGGTTTCGCGCGGTCAGGCGGCTTCGAGGTAGACTTCGAAGCAATCGTTGTAGATGATGTCGCCTTTGTCCGGGATGTCAGACCAGATATCGCGGGTCTTGAACTTCACCAGATAGACGGGCTGCGCCGTGCCGACGCCGTCGGTCGGCACGTTGTCGGCGTAAAGGTAGGCGCCCTTGTAGACGGTGTCGACGACGCCGATCTTGTTGCGCAGGTATCCGGGAAGCCGGGTATGAACGGCGGGCGGGACGTCCTTCACGCGGACTGTGTCGCCGGCGCGAAAGGTCGGATTGACGGCGACGTCCCGGTAAGGATTTGCGCCGGTGTAGAAGTACTCGATGACGCGGTCGGTGATGTCGCCGTTCTTGCTCTCGGGCAGCGCCGCCTCAGGATTCTTGAGATAGAAGGAGGTCTTCTCCTCGAGCTCCTTTTCCGAGATATAGTTTTTCGAGATCAGGAACGCGCACATCCCTCCCAGCCATTTGATGTAATAGCGGTACTTGAGATAGGCGACGGGATTCATCCCCTCGGCGAGCACCCGAAGGTCGGGCCAAGCCCAGATGCCCGTGCCCATCATCGTGGTATGAACGGCGAAGAGCTGTTCCTCCCACGGTTCGACAAACACCCGCTTCTCGAATGCAACAGGTCCGAGATTTTCGATTCCGCCAAGGAAGTGCTGAAGTTTCATCGTCCTTTTCCACCTCTGATTACGGCGTCTCTCAGCATTCAAGCCGCAAGAGGCGCCAAGTGTTGAATTAGAAGGCGGACGCGAACCCACGACCTCAAGCAATGAGTCGCGCTGTTCGAGACACGGGCAATCGACTGCAGTCAAAGCCGCCCGTGCACAAAGCGATGTCGTCCACCGAAAGCAAATAGGCCCGTCAGCAGTACGCTGCGGGCCTCATTGCCTAATATTGATATTGAAGTGCTCGTGTCTCGTGGGCAACTTTGCCCGACAACTTCACGCAGTGTGCTTCTCAGGGCGCTTTTATGTCAAGATCAAATTTTAGGCAGTCGTGCTTAAATTGCAATTGCGACAGAAACCCGCTTGACATTGCCTGTAGGTACGCTGATCGTGGGTATTGAGCGCCAGGCAGCGTTGCCAGTTCAAGTGTGCAGCTCGACTTCCTCAACCAATGACGCGGAAGGGTCCGCGAGGCGTGGTCGCCGTTGGCCGAAAGGCTGATCGCGTCGCGCTTTTTTACCTTGTGCGGCCCTCCCAGTCCCTTGAAATCTTCAGGCTGCCAGAGTTGCCAGCCGCCTTAACTGGAGATCGGCAAATGTCCTGGCTGAAAAATTCCATCATGGCGAAGCGCGGCGTGGCCAAAGGCGAAGCGGGCGCCGCTTATTCGATCACCGAGTCGTCGCAGGGAACGTATCATTACGTCTACGGGCCCTATGCGAAACCCGTTCTGACCGTGGACCCGGGCGCCGTCGTTTCCGCCGAAACCCACGACGCCATGGAGGGGCGGATCAAGACGGAACAGGATAGCCCCAGCAAAATCCTGAACTTCCCGTTCCTCAACCCGCAAAATGGACCCATCTACGTCGAGGGGGCCGAGAAGGGCGACTGCCTCGCCGTCTACATCAGCGAGATCACGCCTCGGGGGCCTCAGCCGGTCGGAACAACCTGCATCATGGCTGAGTTCGGCGCGCTCGTGGGACGCGCGACACGGCGCTCCTTCATCCCGCGCTGCCCGAGATCGTCAAGAAGATCGTGGTCGACCCGGTGACAGGCGTGAAGTGGAACGACAAGATCACGCTCCCGTACCGTCCGTTCATCGGCACGATCGGAACGTCGCCGGAAATCGAGGCGATCTCCTCGCTCGTTCCCGATTATTACGGCGGCAACATGGACCTGCCGGACGTCGCGCCGGGCGCGGTCATCTATCTGCCTGTGCACGCCGAAGGCGCGCTCCTGTACCTGGGCGACTGCCACGCCGTCCAGGGCGACGGCGAGCTTTGCGGCTTCGCGCTGGAGCATCCGACCACCACCACGGTCCAGATCGACCTGATCAAGAACTGGACGTTCCGGTGGCCTCGCCTGGAAACCGAAGAGGCCATCATGACGATCGGCTCCTCAAGGCCGATGGAGGATGCGGCCCGGATCGCGTACCGGGAGCTGATCGGCTGGATGGCCGCAGACTACGGATACGATGAACTTGAGGCCTATATGTTGCTCACCCAGGTCGGAAAAATCCGCATCGGCAACATGGTCGACCCAAAATACACGCTCGGCGCCTCGATCCGGAAGACTCTGCTCGTCTAAGGCCGTCGCCGACCACGGTCGGGGCCAGGGCCCGTGAGCGACGATCGTCCCGGCGCGGGTCCACAGGCTCCGCTCCGGCGCCCAATTTATGACCGGCCTGCCAAGGCTGTGCCCGGGTTGTTGGCGGCAATGACTGTTTGATCAATGTATGCGGTGCTTTAACGGTCGGGCGGATGCGCAAAAGCTAGGCTTGACCCGGAGTGTATCGAGGACCAAAATTTCCCCGCGCCGTGGCAAAGACGCCTCGTTCGGCGCGAAATATATCCTATCTGATCGTCAGCAAAGCTGACTCCGGCGACGACGCCTGTGGCTCCATGGCCCGGAGGCCGCCGATGCGCGTAAATCAGCCTGCAGAACGCCAGAATTTCAAGATCGGATTGCTGTTTTCGGCGACGGGCCCATACCGCACTGTCGGCCAATCCATGCTGAACGGCGCGCTGCTGGCCATTCAACAGTTCAATGATACGTCCCAATCCATCACGCTCGAACCCGTTGTCGTCGACCCCGGCGGCGACACCATGGGCTACGCCAAACTGAGCGTGGCGTTGCTCCGCGCCGGGATCCGGCACGTCATCGGATGCTACACGTCGTCCAGCCGCAAAGAAGTCATCCCGTACTTCGAAAAGTACGACGGCCTGCTCTGGTATCCGTCGCATTACGAAGGTTTCGAGACGACGAACAACGTCATCTACACGGGAGCGGCGCCGAACCAGCATATCGTTCCCCTGATCGACCACCTCATGCGAGCATTCGGCCGTCGCGCCTTCTGCGTCGGTTCAAACTATATCTGGGCCTGGGAGAACATCCGAATATTGCGCGAGGTGGTGATCGCGCGCGGCGGTTCTGTGTCCGCCGAACGGTATCTGCCGGTCGGAGACGTCGAGCTTCGCCAAATCGTTGCGGCGGTCCTCGACGAACGTCCAAACTTTATCTTCAGCGCGCTTATCGGGGACAGCGGCTACGCCTTCATTCGCGAGCTGCGCAAGGCGTGCGAAAGTCGCGGCATCGACCAGCCCTCGACCATGCCCGTCGCGAGCTGCGACCTTTCGGAGCCGGGGCTTCTCGAGATTGGAGAGGGCGCGATGGACGGGCACATCAGTTCGAGAGTCTATTTT
This sequence comes from uncultured Alphaproteobacteria bacterium, assembly GCA_963748545.1. Taxonomy (GTDB): domain Bacteria; phylum Pseudomonadota; class Alphaproteobacteria; order Rhizobiales; family Beijerinckiaceae; genus Roseiarcus. The sequence continues at coordinate 65,346 of CAVVJO010000041.1, read as the reverse complement.
TCGTCCCTGCCCGGCGCCGCGAACGCAACATTCGTCGCCGACTATGCGCGCGGCTTTCCCGACCAGCCGATCACCTCCGCCGACGCCGAGGCTTCCTATATCGCCGGGCGGCTCCTCGGTCTTGCCCTGGCGGAAGCGGGTTCGGACGAGATCCGCGCAGTCAAGGCCGCCGTCGCCGGGCGGCGGCTCGAGGCGCCGCAGGGGGAGGTTTGGGTCGACCAGGAAACCTCGCACTGTTTCCTGACGCCGCGCATCGGCCGCTCGACCCGCGCCGGGGTATTCGAGGTCATCATGGAAGAGAGAGCGCCGCTGCGCCCGGATCCCTATCTCGTCCACACGCCGCCCTTGAACTCGAGCGTAGCCCGGCCGGCGCTCAGGGTGGTGTGCTGATGGCGGCGCGCGTCATTCACAACTTCTCGGGTCGCCGCGCCGTCATTGTCGCGACGGCCGGCGGCGCGGTGGAAGTTCTCGAATCCACGCTGCGCAAGCTGGGACTGAGCGTCGAACGCGCCGCCGCTTCAGAAGCCGGGGTCGCGTTCGACTTCACCGGGCTTCAGGCCGATCAGGACATTCTTTTCCTCGACGGCGAGTTCGAACGGCCTCGTCGCCGGCGCGGCCGTTCGCGCCATCGCGGTCCCGGTCATCGGCCTTGTCGGCGTCGAGGCGCCGAGCCGCCTGAAAGCGTTCGTCAATCTCGGCGCCACCGCCTTCATCCGCAAGCCGATCCACGGGGGAGCGGTTTACTCCGCGCTCTTTCTGGGGGTGAACCAGTTTCTCCACCGTCGGGACCTCGAGCTTCAGATCGAGGAGCACCAGAACCGGCGCCGGCGCCGGAGGGTCGTGGTCAAGGCGATTGTCATGCTGATGCGCCATGCCGGGATCGACGATGACTCCGCCTACGCCAAGCTGCGGGAGTATAGCATGCGGCGGAGGCTCACCCTCGAGGACTATTGTGAAGAGTTCCTCGCAGGCTGCGAGACGGATTCCAAGCCGGTTGAGCCCCGGATACTTGCTCAATAGGTCACATGCCGGCGCTCGCCTGCGCGAGGGGACGAGTTTCCTTCGGGGGAGAGGTCGGGCGAGGCTCGCCGGATCGACGCCGCTGCGGGGCTGGCGGACGCCCGTTTCTATTTGTCGCCGGTTTGGAATGCCGCGAGGTCCGTAAGCGGGGCCCGCCGCACCCCCTCGGCCGGCGTCTTCGCGCTTTCCCCGTAAACGATTTTCCGCTAGGCACGGCGCCTCGCGCTCAGGTTCATGACATCAAGGCAGACTTCGCCATGCATCGCTATCGCACGCACACTTGCGGCGCTCTCGGCCTCTCCGAGAGCGGCGAGGACGTTCGGCTGTCGGGGTGGTGTCACCGCATTCGCGACCACGGCGGCGTGCTGTTCATCGATCTGCGCGACCATTACGGGATCACCCAGTGCGTGGTCGATCCGGACTTGCCCGCGTTCAAGCAGGCCGAGAAGCTGCGCTCAGAATTCGTTGTGAAGATTGACGGAAAAGTCCGCAAGCGTCCCGAAGGCACCGAGAACCCGGACATGCCGACCGGCCTGATCGAGGTCTATGTCCGCGACATCGAGGTGCTTGGGCCGGCCGGCGACCTGCCGCTGCCGGTGTTCGGCGACCAGCCCTATCCCGAGGACACGCGCCTACGCTACCGCTTCCTCGATCTCCGGCGCGAAAAGCTGCATTCGAACATCATGTTGCGCGGGAAGGTGGTCGACTCTCTGCGCTCGCGCATGAAGGGGCAGGGCTTCTTCGAGTTCCAGACGCCGATCCTCACCGCCTCGAGCCCTGAGGGCGCCCGCGACTTCCTCGTGCCGTCGCGCATCCATCTCGGCAAGTTCTACGCGCTGCCGCAGGCGCCGCAGCAGTACAAGCAGTTGCTGATGATGGCCGGCTTCGACCGCTATTTCCAGATCGCGCCGTGTTTCCGCGACGAAGACCCGCGCGCCGACCGCCTGCCGGGCGAATTCTACCAGCTCGACATCGAGATGAGCTTCGTCACGCAGGAGGACGTGTTCGCGGCGATGGAGCCGGTGCTGCGCGGCGCGTTTGAGGAGTTTGCCAAGGGCAAGCCGGTGACGCCCTCGCCCTGGCCGCGGATCCCCTATGCCGAGGCGATGCGGAAGTACGGCTCCGACAAGCCGGACCTGCGCAACCCGATCGTCATGCAGAACGTCTCCGAGCATTTCCGCGGCTCGGGCTTCAAGGTGTTCGCCCGTCTTCTGGAGATCGAGAAGAACGAGGTCTGGGCGATCCCGGCCCCCGGCGGCGGCCAGCGCACTTTCGCGGACCGGATGAATGCCTGGGCGCAGGGCGAGGGGCAGCCGGGGTTGGGCTACATGCTATTCTTCGACCGCGCCAAGGACGAGACGACGCGGGCCAGCGCCCCGGACGCAACCGGCGTCGGCGCGCGCGGACCGCTCGCCAACAACATCGGACCGGAGCGCTCGGAGGCGATCCGTGCGGCCCTCGGGCTGACGGCCGGCGACGCCGCCTTCTTTGTGGCGGGAGACCCGGACAAGTTCGCCAAGTTCGCCGGCATGGCGCGCAACAAGGTGGGAACGGAGCTGAAGCTCGTCGACGAGGAAAAGTTCGAGTTCGCCTGGATCGTCGATTTCCCGATGTTCGAATGGAACGAGGACGAGAAGAAGACCGATTTCTCGCACAACCCGTTCTCCATGCCGCAGGGCGGCCTCGAGGCGCTTCAGACGCAGGATCCGCTGACGATCAAGGCGTTCCAGTACGATGTCGCCTGCAACGGCTACGAACTCGCGTCGGGCGGCATCCGCAACCATCGGCCCGAAGCCATGGTCAAGGCCTTCGAGATCGCCGGCTATGGCGAGGAGACGGTGGTCGAGCGCTTCGGCGGCATGTACCGCGCCTTCCACTACGGCGCCCCGCCGCACGGCGGCATGGCGGCGGGCGTGGATCGCATCGTGATGCTGCTCGCCGGGGAGCAGAATTTGCGCGAGGTTGCGCTCTTCCCGATGAACCAGCGCGCGGAGGACCTGCTCATGGGCGCGCCGGCGCCGGTGACGCCGAAGCAGTTGCGGGAGCTGAGCATCCGGCTGAACCTGCCGGAGAAGTGAGGCCCCCAAGAGGGCGCGCGGTCCATAGCGGCGGCTAGACGGCGTTCGAACAGACGCCCTTGGACCGCGCCGGCGGGCTCATCCAGCCCGCCGTATAGGGCGCCCGCGCCGGTCGAGTGGGTCGAGCGCTCATTTTTCCCCTACAAAAGACTAGGAAGCCCGGCGTAGAACGACGGGTAGGCTTCGGTTAAGTCTCAAGGCGCGCCGGCCGCTCTGCCTGTCGTCCCCACGCGAAGCGGGGATCAAGGGTTGTCGCGCAAGTTTGCGCCGTTCTGGACCCCGCGTTCGCGGGCATGACAAGGGCAATCCTGAGGGAGGACATGACGATGGCCGTGACCGTTGCGCCTTACAAAGAGGCGTATGCCGGCTTCCGGTTCGAGGACATCGAGGCGAAGCTTAAGGGATCGCTCGCGGACGGCGTCAACGCCTGCGTCGAATGCTGCGACCGCTGGGCGGAGCCGGGCAGGGTGGCGCTTCGATGGGAGGACCAGCACGGCCATAGCGCGACCGTGACTTTCGCCGACCTCAAGGCGCGCTCCGCGCGGTTCGCCAACGTCTTGAAGGCCCATGGCGTCGGGCCCGGCGATGTGGTCGCCTGCATGCTGCCGCGCATTCCCGACCTGCTGACGGTGGCGCTCGGGACCTGGAGGGCGGGCGCGGTCTATCAGCCGATGTTCACCGCCTTCGGTCCGAAGGCGATCGAGCACCGGCTTCAGACGTCCGGGGCGAAGCTGATCGTGACCGATCCGGCCAACCGCCCGAAGCTTGACGAGATCCCGAACGCCCCGCGGATCGCGGTGACCACGCCGATCGCCGGCCCGGCGGAGAAGCGGCCGGGCGATCTCGATTTCGCCGCCGAGGTCGCCGCGGCGTCGCCGGAATTTGCGCCCATCCTGCGCAAGGGAAGCGACCTCTTCCTGCTGATGTCGACCTCGGGAACGACCGGGCTGCCCAAGGGCGTGCCGGTCCCGCTCAAGGCGCTGATCACTTTCTATATGTACATGACGACCGCCATCGATCTCAGGCCGGACGACACGTTCTGGAACATCGCCGACCCGGGCTGGGCCTACGGCCTCTACTACGCCGTGACCGGGCCGTTGCTCCTCGGCCATACCACCACGTTCTACGACGGCCCCTTCACCGCCGAGAGCACCTACCGGATCATCAAGAGCCACGGGATCACCAACCTCGCCGGCGCGCCGACCGCCTACCGCCTGCTGATCGCCGCCGGCCCCGGGCCGGCGGAAGGCGTGAAGGGCCAGTTGCGCGCGGTGAGTTCGGCCGGAGAGCCGCTGAATCCCGAGGTGATCCGCTGGTTCGCCGAACATCTTTCGGTCCCGATCCACGACCATTACGGCCAGACCGAAAACGGCATGATGGTCAACAACCACCACGGCCTCGACCATCCCGTCCGCGTCGGCTCGGCCGGCTTCCCGATGCCCGGCTACCGCGTCGTGGTGCTGAGCGACGACAATCGCGAACTCGGTCCGCACGAACCCGGGACGCTCGCCCTCGACATCGCCCAGTCGCCCGCGCTGTGGTTTACCGGCTATCTCAACCAGCCCACTCCGGCGATCGCAGGGGGCTATTACCGCACCGGCGACACGGTCGAACTCGAGCCCTCCGGCCATTTCACCTTCGTCGGCCGCAACGACGACGTGATCACCTCGTCCGGCTACCGCATCGGCCCGTTCGACGTCGAGAGCGCGCTGATCGAGCATCCGGCCGTTCTGGAGACGGCGGTGATCGGCAAGCCGGACGCGGAGCGGACCGAGATCGTCAAGGCGATCGTGGTGTTGAAGCCGGGCTTCACCGCGAGCGACGAACTCGCCGAGGAATTGCGCCAGCACGTCCGCCACCGCCTGTCCGCGCACGCCTATCCGCGCGAGATCGCCTTTGTCGCCGAGCTTCCCAAGACGCCGAGCGGCAAGATCCAGCGTTTCCTGTTGCGCAACGCCGAGAAGGCGGCGGCGGAGGCGAAGGCCCGCCATTGAACCGCAGGCGCTCGGAGGGTGCGCGTCTCGCGCACCTGGGCGGCGAGACGCCGCCCCTCCCGCACTCCGTCGTTATCTCAACTCAAGGAGCACAAAGCCTATGACTTCGTCCGATCCCGTGGTCATCGTCGGCGCGGCCCGCACGCCGATGGGCGGCTTGCAGGGGGACTTCGCGTCCCTCAGCGCGCCTCAACTCGGCTCGGCGGCGATCGCCGCGGCGGTCGCACGCGCGGGCCTGCCCAAGGACGCCGTCGAAGAGGTCGTGATGGGCTGCGTTCTGCCGGCCGGGCAGGGCCAGGCGCCGGCGCGCCAGGCGTCGCGCGGCGCGGGCCTGCCGGACGCCGCCGGCTGCACCACGGTCAACAAGATGTGCGGCTCGGGCATGAAGGCCGCGATGTTCGCCCACGACATGCTCGTCGCCGGCACGAACCGGGTGATGCTGGCGGGCGGCATGGAGAGCATGACCAACGCGCCCTATCTCCTGCCGAAAGCCCGCGGCGGCTATCGTCTCGGCCACGACCGGGTGATCGATTCGATGTTCCTCGACGGGCTCGAGGACGCCTATGACCGCGGGCGGCTGATGGGGACCTTCGCCGAGGACGCGGCCCAGGCGTATCAGTTCTCGCGCGGGGAGCAGGACGCCTATGCGCTCGCCTCGCTGACGCGGGCGTTGAAGGCCGGCAAGGACGGCAGCTTCGCGCACGAGATCGCGCCGGTGACGGTGAAGGGCCGCAAGGGCGACGTCACGGTCAGCGTCGACGAGCAGCCCCTGAAGGCGCAGCCGGAAAAAATCCCGACGCTGAAACCCGCCTTCCGCGAGGGCGGCACGGTGACGGCGGCCAATTCCTCGTCGATCTCCGACGGCGCGGCGGCGCTGGTGCTGATGCGGCGATCGGAGGCGGAGAAGCGGGGACTCACGCCGCTGGCGACAATTCTCGGCCATTCCACCTTCGCCGGCCTGCCGTCGAAATTCCCGTCCGCGCCAGTCGGCGCGATCAAGACGCTGCTCGACAAGGTCGGCTGGCAGGCGGGCGATGTCGGCCTGTGGGAGGTCAACGAGGCCTTCGCGGTGGTCGCGATGATCGCCATGCGCGAATTGGGGCTGCCGCACGAGAAGGTCAACGTCCACGGCGGCGCCTGCGCGCTCGGCCATCCGATCGGCGCCTCGGGCGCTCGCATCATCGTGACGCTGCTCGCGGCGCTGAAGCAGTACGGGGAGACCAAGGGCGTCGCCAGCCTGTGCATCGGCGGCGGCGAGGCGACGGCGATCGCGCTGGAGGCCGCATGATCCCGACCGAAGAGCAGGCGACGATCCGCGACATGGCGCGGCGCTTCGCCGAAGAAAAGCTCGCCCCGAACGCGGCGACGTGGGATCGCGAGCACGCCTTTCCAGCCGAAGCGATCGCCGAAATGGGCGCGCTCGGCTTCATGGGCATGACCGTGCCGGCGGAATGGGACGGCGCCGAGACCGACTACGTTGCTTACGCCATGGCCGTGATCGAGGTCGCCGCCGGCTGCGGCGCAGTCTCGACCGTCATGAGCGTCCACAACGGCGTCGGCTGCATGCCGATCCTGACCTTCGGCGACGACGAGCAGCGCGAGCGGTTCCTGAAGCCCATGGCGCGCGGCGAGAAGATCGGCTGCTTCTGCCTGACCGAGCCCGGCGCCGGCTCCGACGCCGCCTCGATCAAGACGCGGGCGCGGCGCGACGGCAATTCGTCCTATGTTCTATCGGGCGCCAAGCAGTTCATCACCTCGGGCAAGAACGCCTCTGTGGCGATCGTCTTCGCGGTCACCGACCCCGAAGCCGGAAAAAAGGGCATCTCCGCCTTCATCGTTCCGACCGACACCCCGGGCTTCGTCGTCGCCAAGGTCGAGCACAAGCTGGGTCAGCATGCGTCCGACACCTGCGCCATCGCGTTCGAGGAGATGCGGGTGCCGGCGAGCCAGCGGCTCGGCGAGGAAGGGCAGGGGCTGAAGATCGCCCTCGCCAACCTCGAGGGCGGCCGCATCGGGATCGCCGCCCAGGCGGTCGGCATGGCGCGAGGCGCCCATGCGCTGGCGCTCGCCTACGCCAAGGAGCGCGTCCAGTTCGGCAAGCCGATCATCGAGCACCAGGCGGTGGCCTTCCGCCTCGCCGACATGGCGACCCAAATCGAGGCGGCCGAGCAGCTCACGCTGCACGCGGCGTCTCTTCGCGACGCGAAGCGGCCCTGCCTGAAAGAGGCGTCGATGGCGAAGCTCTTCGCCAGCGAGACGGCCGAGCGGGTGTGCTCGGACGCGATCCAGATCCACGGCGGCTACGGCTATCTCGCCGATTATGCCGTAGAGCGGATCTATCGCGACGTGCGCGTCTGCCAGATCTACGAGGGCACGAGCGACATCCAGCGGCTGGTGATTGCGCGCGCGCTGGCGGCGGAATGAGGGCGCCGGCGGCGATCGAGGAATGGCGCCTGCAGCCCGTCCTTGTCCGCGCGTCGCGCTCATGTTAGCTGCTCAGCCGGAAAACGGGGTATAGCGCAGCCCGGTAGCGCGGAAGTTTTGGGTACTTCAGGTCGCAGGTTCGAATCCTGCTGCCCCGACCAGTTTTGAACCTCCCGAGGGCGACATGACGGCACGAATTTTCAAGCCCGCCAAGAGCGCGATGCAGCAGGGCCAGTCCAAGCAGGACTGGACGCTCCAATACGAGCCGGCCGAGCCGCGCTCGATCGAACCGCTGATGGGCTGGACGAGTTCGGGCGACATGAAGGCGCAGGTCAAGCTGAAGTTCGACTCGAAGGAGGAGGCGATCGCCTACGCCGAACGCAACGGCATCGCCTACCGGGTCGAGGAGCCGAAACCGGCCAAGCGCAATATCTTGTCCTATTCGGACAATTTCGCGCCCAACCGCGTCGTTCCCTGGTCGCATTGAAACGTTAGGCGAAGACACGCTAGGCGAAGTCCGCCGCCCCGCTTGGCTCCGTAGCTCAGTTGGATAGAGCAGCCGCCTTCTAAGCGGCAGGTCGCAGGTTCGAGTCCTGCCGGAGTCGCCAGATATATCAATGAGTTATTGGCAGGCGATCACAAAAGAGATCGCTTGCCAATCGCCCAAGGGTAACGTGGTCCAAGCCACAATGCGCGCCACGCGCCGCCAGTGTTCCAGCGTTTCGCTAGTACAAATCGTCGCGCCGGACAGCACGGCATTCTTCTCACGCTGGCGCGCCTCAGTTTAGGCGTCTGCGCCGCGGGCGCGGACAAGAGCCGCGGCGTCGGGGCTGCGCCCCGATGCGGGCGTGGTGCGCTACTTGTCGCTCGGCTCGCGGGGTAGCCGGCTGTCTCGGCTCCGGTGCCTCGATCGCTGGCGTGAACTCTATTATCGGCTGCGCGGCGTCCCAAATTCCAATTCCCCCTTAAGTACGACCGCTCTGGTGAAACGACTTTTCACCGCGCGAGTTTGGGCGTAAATACTGGACTACTCGGCGCGGTCGTCGAGTCAAGTCTGCTTTTCCATTGCCCTCCAATCTGTCATTTCAATCAAGATCGGAGAACCTTCATGTTATCCTGGCTAAAGGGCGTGTCCAATCACGCAATTACGCCCACGGTTTTTGAGATTAAAATCACTGCCTACGGTCCCGCGGAGGTAGGCTCTTATAAATCATTGTGTGATCGCGCAAAGACACCGGAGTGTATACGCGCTCACAAAGGGGTTAAATTGGAAGCGCATCATATTGTCGAAAGCGAACACCTAGAATTTGCGCGCACTAAATTCACTCACGATGACGCCCCGTGTGTTCTTATACCTTCAGATATGCATCGTAAGTTGATTAGTTCACGCGTTACAGCGGAAATGAACCCTCTTGGCGGACGGCACGGAGGAAAGACGCTGCTAAACCGCAACGATCTACTCAAACTTTACAAAGAAGTCTATACGTTTCACACTCCATTCAAGGAATTGTTCCTAATAGCACAAAACATCGTATGATCTAACTCAGTGTCCGGATAAAGACCGAGTCCAAAGATCGATCGCAACCCGCCGGCATCCTTTTGCCCTCCGATCTCACGGCTCCAATGTCGGGCATTCTGCTTCGCGCGAGGTCACTCTCGGTCATTTGCAGCCCGGCCTTGTGCACGGGAAGCGAGACCATGCGCTCGGTGTCATCGTGCTTCTCTTGTTCTTCGGGTTGGCCCGCTTGGCGGCGGTCCGCGCGGAGCACGAAGACCGAGAACAATGCAAGCTTTTTGCGATCGGGGAATCGGCACTCAACTTCTGTGATCCGCCGGGAAGCTCACCGCTCCCCAGACCCCCTCGCCAGAGGCGACGCGCCGGGCGCTGGCGGCTTCCTCATGAAGACAAAACCGGAGCGCTGCAAATGCTCCGTCGGGCGCACGCTCGCTTCCAGACCTCGACGTCGCGTTCGTCTGTGATGATGGAATGCGCGTGGACGAGCGCCCGCAGGATTGGGATGTCTTAGACCGTCGCGATACCGTCCCAACGAAGAGGCCGTTCGGTCAAGCCGCCGCCCGTATGGCTGTGGTGTGATCCCAGTCACAGCGTCATCGCATGTTTTGCGCGACTATAACCTGCGGGTTTGGAGGGGTCTCTTTTTGAGCTCTTGCTTCCAAGTTTATTCCGTGGACTTTCGGAGGGTGAGATGATTCGCTTCAATACTGCACTCGTCGGCATAATGCTCGCAGGCGGCGTCATCGCGTCTTCGGCGAAGGCTGACCTGCTGGGATTGGACGTTACCGTAACGGAATACAGTCCGGACTTGTCGACCATCACCGCGGGCCCCGTCGGTCCGGTTGCGGTCGACCCGACAGCCGTCTTCAGCTGCTGCACGTTGCCGCAGAACGGCACACTTGAAGTGACTGGGAATCAGATCATCTACACCGCGAGCGTCGCCACGACCTATGCCGGCGGCGCCTTTGTCGGCTTCGTGTTGGACTTCACCGGCGGGCCGCGCATTATCAGTGTCACGCAGGACCCGAGCTCCAACTTCGATATCGGCTCGTCATTCACCGGCAACTCCGTGAGCATGAACTTCGCCAGCGTCACTTCGCCGTTCGTCGGCGCTCAGACCATCTTGGACGTAACCGCCGTGCCCGAACCAGCCTCGTGGATGATGATGCTCACAGGCTTCGTGGGCCTCGGGGTCTTGGGCTACCGTGCTTCGCGGAAGGCCGTCTTGATCGCTGTCTGATCGCCTAAGCGCTTCGCGCATGTCGCGCACAATGGGTTGCCTTGCCGCCAGCTTCGGTCGCCCGTCATCTTCGCCCGGCGGCTCGGAGTCGGTGGGGCCGGGGCGCGGGACGGCGTTAGCCGAGCAGGCGAAAGCGGCTCGGGGGAACTGGCGGGAAACTTGGCGCGCCCACCCATGATTCGCATAATGTATATTATGGAACCAAGATAGCCATACGGGGCTCGCTGGCGTCTTCGAGCGGCCGCGGTCAAGCCGTTTCGCGGGCCAGGCGCTCGAAGATCGCCACCGCCTCGGCCCCGGTCGCGCGGTCGATCGCGCCGCTATTGACCTCCTGCTGGTTCCACATCCACGATCGCGCCGGGTCGTTTCGCATCGCCCATTCGGGAAACAGTCGTTCGGTGACGTTGCGGCGGCTCAGCAGCTTGACGTCGACGTGCCGAGGATCCCGCTCGATACGCCGATACGCCGCCTCAACCGGCTCCTGCGGCCCTTCGAGCAACTGCAGATACAAATCGCTGCGGCAGATCAAGGCTCCGGTTATGCCGTCGCGCGCGTTCAATCTTCGCGCGACCATGAGAATTGCAACGAGGACGCCTTCGTCAAACTCGAACGGCCGCGAGGCATAGATCAATTAAGTCATCGGCATATGTCGTACTCCCTTGCCGCGCGAGCGAAATTTGTCGCCATTTCGGTCTGCCGTCAGGCGGCGGCCTGATCGTCGTAGCGCCGCTGAGCGTTGGCGACGTCGCTGATGTGTTCGCGCGCCCAGCTCGTCAGGCCGTCGAGGGTCGCCGCCAGCGTGCGGCCGAGCGGCGTGATCGCGTATTGGACCGAGACCGGCGTTGTCGGAATCACCGTGCGGGTGATCAGCCCGTCACGCTCCAGAGCTTTCAGAGTCTGCGACAGCATCTTTTGCGTCAGGCCCTCAACGGTCCGACGCAACGCATTGAAACGCTGGGGTTCGTCGCGGATGAGGCCGAGCACCAGCACGGTCCATTTGTCGCCGATCCGGTCGAGCAGCAGGCGGGTCGGACAGCGAGCGGCGTAAGGATCGGGACGGGCGGGCGCCTCGGGTTTCCTTGGGGAAACCCGGTTTCCCAAAGGTGCTTTCTTTACAAGCGCCGCGGCCGCCATCATTTCTATCTCTCGATACCTGGTATCAAAACCATACCGTACAGGAGCCCCACATGAAAGTCGCCCTGATCGGCGCGTCCGGCCAAGCCGGCTCGCGCATCCTCGCCGAACTCTCGGCCCGCGGCCACAAGGTCACCGCCATCGGGCGCAACCCCGAAAAGATTGCGGTCCTTCCGGGCGCGACGGCGGTCAGGGGCGATGTGTACGACAAGCCGGGGCTGGTTGCGCTCCTCAAGGGTCACGATGCGGTGATCAGCTCCGTCCATTACACGGCGAGCGATCCGGCGCTCCTTCTTCAGGCGGTGCGCGAATTGGGCGTGAAGCGCTATTTTGTCGTCGGCGGCGCCGGCAGCCTCGAAGTCGCCCCCGGCGTGCGCCTCATCGACACGCCTCAGTTTCCCGCCGCCTACAAGCCGGAGGCGAGCAAAGGCGGCGAGTTCCTCGAGCTTCTGCGGACAAGCGCCGGCGACCTCGAATGGACGTTCCTCTCGCCAGCGGCCGCGTTCGTCCCCGGCGAGCGCACGGGAAAATTCCGCCGCGGCAAGGATCAGCTCCTCGCCAACGACAAGGGCAGCAGCATTTCCTTCGAGGACTACGCGATCGCCGCGGTGGACGAACTGGAAAAGCCGGCGCACATCCGCGAGCGCTTCACTGTCGGATACTGACGGGTTGGGGGCAGGGCCCCCCTGCTCCGCCTGGCTTTCAGTCGGCGGACGCCCTGCCCGCCTCGCTCGCCGGCTTCACTTCGACGAGGCGCCCCGATCGGACGTCGTAGATATAGCCGTAGATTGGCACGTCCTTGGGAACGAGCGGGTGCTCGCGGATGCGGCGGACGTCCTGAAGGACGCTGGCTTCCTGGTTCTTGATGGTGTGCCATTTGATGAAATGACCGGCCGCATGGCCGCCATGATGGTGGGGGTTCGACCAGGTCTTGCCGTCGAACGAGGCGGTGGAGAGATCGTCGTCGAGCAGATCGGCGATGATCTCGTCGGAAAAGAGCTCCATGCCGCAATTGGTGTGGTGGATGACGAACCATTCCTGCGTGCCAAGCAGCTTGTGCGAGATGACGAGCGACCGGATCGCGTCGTCGGTCGCGCGGCCGCCGGCGTTCCGAATTACATGGGCGTCGCCCTCCGAAAGGCCGGCGTATTTGGCCGGATCGAGCCTGGCGTCCATGCAGGTCAGAATGGCGAACCTGCGCCCGGGCGGCAGCGGCAGATTGGCCTTATCGCCGAAGTTCCGAACGTAAGCGTCGTTGGCGGCGGTCACCTCGTTGAGGATTTTCGACATGGCTCGCTCCCAAGGGCAGGACTGCCCTCACGAGATAATTCCATATTGTCGATCATTGTACTAGATTAAAATTCGAAGGTTATGGGGGCGGCCGCAAGAGCCGAAAGACTAGGCGCCGCCCTGCCCGCCCAGCAGCTCCGCCAGCGTCAGCGCAATGACCTCCGTCGCCTTGAAGAGGTCCGCGAGCGGCAGGCGTTCGTCGGCGCGATGGGCGTTGGCTTCCTCGATCGTATGCGGGCCCGCGCCATAGAGCACGATCGGGACGCCGGCCTTGGCGTAATGGCGGGCGTCGGTATAGAGCGGCACGCCGGAGGCCGTGACCGTTTCGCCCATGATCGTCGTGGCGTGGCGGCAGAGCGCTTCGGTGAGCGCCTCGCCGGCGGACGTCGGCGTCAGCGGCTCGGCGAGCAGAATGCGGTTCACAGCGACCTTCGCTTGTGGGTGCGTCTCGGCCGCCCGGGCGATCACGGCGCGCAATTCCGCCTCGACCTCGGCCGGATTCTCCTCAGGAACCATGCGGCGATCGAGCCGGAATACGATTTTGTCCGGCACCACGTTGGTGTTGATCCCGCCTGCAATCAGGCCGACCGTCATCTGCGGCGACCCGATTCCGGGAACCTTCGACGTCCGCGCGGCAAGGCCGCCGCGCCAGCCGTAGAGCGCGGTCAGGATCGCGTTGGCGGCTTCGAGCGCGTCGACTCCGGTGAACGGACGGGCCGCGTGGGCTGAGCGGCCCAAAACCTCGACCTCGAGGTGCAAGCAGCCATTGTGGGCGGTGACGACCGCATAGGAAAATCCCGCGCCGATCGCGAGATCCGGCTTCGACAGGCCCTCTTCCAGAATCCAGCGCGGCCCGATCTCGCCGCCGGCCTCCTCGTCGTAGGTGACGTGGAGTTCGACCGTCCCGTTGAGCGAAGCGCCGCTCTTTTCCACCGCGAGCATCGCGAAGGCGTAGGTCGCGATGTCCGATTTCGACACCGCCGCGCCGCGCCCGACCATCCAGCCGTCGACGATTTCCGCCCCGTAGGGATCGTGGGTCCAGCCGGTTCCCGGAGGCACGACGTCGCCGTGGGCGTTCAGCGCGATCGTCGGGCCGCCCTGCCCGAAGGTCTTGCGCGCGATCAGGTTGGTCGCGCTGATCATGCCGTTGGCTTTGACGAGCGCGTCGGGGACCTTATGCCGCTCGATCGCAAAGCCGAGCCCTTCGAGGAGCCTCGCGACCGTCTCGGCGGCGCGGTCGCAGTCGCCGGGCGGATTGTCCGAGGGGACTTTCACGATCTCGGCGAGGAAGCGCGTCTCCTCTTCCTGGTGAGCCCGAAGGTAGTCGCGGATGGCGTCGGCAGCCGGCATGTCCATTTCCCCTCAGAGGTCGAAGTCGTCGATCCGCATGCCGTCGTAGGCTGGAACGATGTGGTCGGGCAGGCGCTTCCGCAGCGTCTCGTAGTCGAGATCGATGTGCAGGTTGGTCAGGATCGCGCGTTTCGGCTGCATCGTCGCGATTTCGGTCAGAGCGTCATCGAGGCTGAAATGCGAGGGATGGGGCCGATAGCGGAGCGCGTCGATGATCCAAACCCCGAGCCCTTCGAGCAGCGGCCGGCTCGCCTCGGGAATCCTTTTGACATCAGGCGTATAGGCGAGATTGCCAATACGGAACCCGAGCGCGTTGATCTCCCCGTGGTTGAGATCGAACGGGATCGCCTCGATCGCTCCGCCGCGCCCTTGAACCGTGCACGGGCTCCCGGAGTGGATGCGGCGATCAATCGCCATCGGAGGATAGGAACTTCCTTCAGGCGTCTCGAAAACATAGGAAAAAGCGGTATGCGCCCTCAGCGCGGTCGGCTCGTCCATATGGATCTCGATGCGGGCGCGCTGGGAATGATAGAGCGGCCTCAGGTCGTCGATGCCGTGGATGTGGTCGGCGTGCGGGTGGGTCAGCAGCACGCCGTCGAGGCGGCGGACGTTGGCGCCAATCAGCTGTTCGCGAATGTCGGGTCCCACGTCGATCAGAACGGTCGTCACGCCGCCGGCGCCGGCGCGCTCGAGCAACAGAGCGCAGCGGCGGCGGCGGTTCAGCGGATTGGCCGGATCGCAAGCGCCCCATCCCTCTTCGACGCGCGGCACGCCTGCGGAGGAGCCGCAGCCCAGGATCGTGGCGCTGAGGCTCACTTGCCCGGCTCCTCGGCCGCCATTCGGGAAAAGAGACGCAGGGTATTGACGCGCGCAGCCTCCGCGAGCGTTTCGGGCGCCATGGCCCTCGCTTCGGCGACCACGCGGGCGGTCGCGGCGACAAAGGCCGGTTCGTTGCGCTTGCCGCGATACGGGACGGGCGCGAGATAGGGCGCGTCGGTCTCGACCAAGATCCGTTCGAGCGGGACGTCGCGGGCGATGTCGCGCAGTTCGTCCGCTTTCTTGAAGGTCACCACCCCCGAAAAGGAAATCGACAGGCCGAGGTCGAGCGCGATGTCCGCGAGCGCCCGCGACGAGGTGAAGCAATGCAGAAGGCCGTTGAAAGCGCCCCGCCCCATCTCCTCTTTCAGGATCGCAGCGGTGTCGGCCTCCGCGTCTCGGGTATGGATGACGAGCGGCAGTTTCAGCTCCCGGGCAAGGGCGATCTGGCCGCGGAACACCCCCTTGGCGACCTCGGGGGGCGCATAATTGTAATGATAGTCGAGGCCCGCTTCGCCGATGCCGACGCATTTGGGATGAGAGGCCGCGCGACGCATCGCGTCGAAGTCGCTCGCCGCCTCGCTCGCGGCTTCGTGCGGATGCGCGCCGACGGTGAAATAGACCTCGTCATAGGCCTCTGCGATCGCCATCAGCCGCTGAGCCGCCTCGACCCGCGTGCCGATGGTGATCATGCGTTCGACGCCGGCCGCGCGCGCCCGTTCGATCACCGCGTCGAGCTCATCGGCGAAGTCGGGGAAGTCCAGATGGCAATGACTGTCGATGAGCCTCACGGGGAGCGCCTAGGCCTCGGGCTCGACGTAGCGGGGGAAGATGGCCGTGGGCGCGGGCAACGCCGCGCCTGGCTTCAGCCGATGCGGCGCGTCGAGCCGCCCGGCCGACTCGCCCGCTTCGAGCGATGCGAAGCTTCGCGCGTCCGATGGCGCAGCCAGGAGGTCGAGGAGCTTGCTCATGCTCCCGGGCATGATCGGCTGCAACAGCGTCGCGGCGATCCTCAGCGTCTCGATCGTGACGTAGAGCACGAGGCGCATCCGCGCCGGATCGGTCTTGGCGAGCTTCCAGGGCTCGGCGTTGGCGAAATAGCGGTTCGTCTCGGCCACGACCTCGAACACGGCGGCGACGTAAGCATGGATCTGGAAGGTCGCCATGTGCCGGCGCGCCTCGCCGATCAGCGCATCGGCGCGGGCGAGCAAGGCCAGATCCTCGGGCGAGGCCTCCGCGCCGGTCGGGTCGGGAACCCTGCCCTCGCCGCTCTTGGCGATCATGCTGAGCGAGCGCTGGGCGAGATTGCCGATGTCGTTGGCGAGATCGGCGTTCATCCGGGCGACGATCGCCTCGTGCGAATAGCTGCCGTCCTGGCCGAACGGCGTCTCGCGGACGAAGAAATAGCGAACGGGATCGAGGCCATAGGACGCAACGAGGCTTGCCGGGCTCACCACGTTGCCGACCGACTTCGACATCTTCTCGCCGCGGTTGAACAAGAAGCCGTGCACCACCACCTGGCGCGGCAAGGGCAGGCCCGCCGACATCAGGAACGCGGGCCAGTAAATGGCGTGGAAGCGGGTGATGTCCTTGCCGATGACATGCGCGTCGGCGGGCCAGAATTTTGCGCGGGGCGCATCGGCGTCGGGGAAGCCGGTCGCGGTGATGTAGTTGGTCAGCGCGTCGACCCAGACATACATGACGTGCTTCGGATCGCCCGGTACCGGCGTGCCCCACGCGAGGGTGGCGCGGCTGATCGATAGGTCCAGAAGACCGCGCTTCACGAAGGCGACGATCTCGTTGAGATACTTCTCCGGCGTGACGAAGTCGGGGTTGGCCGCATAATGGGCGAGAAGCTTATCGGCGTAGGCCGACAGACGAAAGAACCAGCTCTCCTCCTCGACCCACTCGACCGGCGCGCCGCTCGGCGCGAGTTTGCCGCCATCCGGGCCAGGCGTGAGTTCGCTCTCGTCGAAATAGGCCTCGTCGCGCACCGAATACCAGCCGGCGTACTTGGACAGGTAGACATCGCCGTTGGCCGCCATCCGTTCCCAGATCGCCTGCGCGGCGCGGATGTTGCGCGCCTGCGTCGTGCGCACGAAGTCGTCGGCGCGCGCGTTGAGCAGGTCGCCCATCGCCTCGAACTCGGCGGCGACCCGGTCGACGAAGGCCTGCGGCGTCACGCCTTCGCGCGCCGCGGTCTGCTGAACCTTCAGGCCATATTCGTCCATGCCGGTGACGAAAAGCGTGTCGCGGCCGTCGAGTCGCATGAACCGCTGGATCGCGTCCGTGGCGATGCGCTCGTAGGCGTGGCCGATATGCGGCGCGCCATTGGCGTAGGGGATCGCGGTGGTGATGTAGAAGCGGCTCATTGCGCCTTGGTCCTAGAGCATTTTGGCGAGTATGGGAACGAGGTCGCCACGTCGAGGACGCCCCCGCGGCAGGCGCGGCCCCGTCTGAAACGGCGCCTGCGCCGCGGGCCCTTCCCTGTCGTCTCCGATAAGGCCGCCGTGGTCCGCGCCGCCGAGCCGATCTCGGCTTCGTCGATCCGGAGCCGAAATCTTTGCAGCCCCTCGACAACCCATTCGGCCCGAGGTGGTCGCCTATGTCTTAGGTACGTTTGTCACCCATGCGTCCGGGTCGGACAGGGGTTGAATGGTCGGAGTGGCGGGATTCGAACCCACGACCCCTAGTCCCCCAGACTAGTGCGCTAACCGGGCTGCGCTACACTCCGACGGACGGCCCTTATAGGGAAGGCGGGTTGCGATGGCAATGCGTCCGCGAGCGATAGTTCATCCCTCGCTTGCACGCGCAGAATCGAGGATGCGGGCCGCTTCCACGAGGTCGGCGAGCGCGCCGCGCAGCGCCGCGATCTCTCGGGACATGGCCGCCCCTGCCCGCAGTTCCGAGGCGGGCTCGATCTCGGGCGCCGCCGGTGCGACCGGGTCCGGCCGGCGAACCGCCCCAGCCTGAGGCTCCTCCCCGCTTTGCTCAGCGCTCGGCTCTGGGGAGGAAAACGCAAGCCGCGGCTCCACCGCCCCGCCCGTCAAAGCCTGCACGCCCTGCTCCTTGAACAGTTTCTGGACGCCCTTGATGGTGTAGCCTTCGTCGTACAGCAGCCGCTTGATCAGCCTGAGACGGTCGACGTCCTCTGGCCGGTAGTAGCGCCGGCCCCCGGCCCGCTTCAGCGGCCGGATTTGCGGAAACCGGGTCTCCCAGAACCTCAGCACGTGTTGCGGAAGGTCGATCGCATCGGCGACTTCGCTGATCGTTCGAAAGGCCCCTGGGCTCTTCTCCATCTCGTGCTCGCGCGCGCTCAGTTGGCGAGGGAGCGAATCATGCGCGCGCAATCCGCTCCTGTCGCCACTATTGCCGGTTCGATGCGCGAACGCCAGACGCGGCGCCTAGTCTTTCGCGGCGTCGCCCTCTTCTCGGCCGTTGATTTTCGATTTCAGAACGTTGGAGGGCTTGAAGACCATCACCCGCCGCGGAAGAATCGGCACCTCCACGCCGGTTTTCGGATTGCGGCCGATCCGTTCCCCTTTTGAGCGGACCACGAAAGAGCCGAACCCGGACAGCTTGACGGTCTCCCCGCGCACCGCCGCGTCGCAGATCTCGTCCAGTACGGACTGGACAAGCTCCGCGGACTCGGTTCGCGACAGCCCCACCCGCTGGTAAACGATCTCAGACAAATCGGCGCGGGTGACGGTCCTCCCGGGTTCGCGACCGTTTCTTGCGTTTGACATCTCGAGCCTCGATGCGATGGCGTCGCGTCAGCGCGCCAGCCCCCAAAAATTGTCCTGTCGGGTCTGTCGCCCCGACGCTTCCTCATAGTCGTTCTGGACTTTATTTTGCACGCTCGCAAGTCCATAACCGGGGCCCGCAGACAACGTGCTCGCAGACGCTTTGACTGCGTCGCGACGCCCTGCCCCGGCCCAAATCGTCGGGCGCGCCACCTTGAGACCGCGCGCGCCTGCCCGATCTGCCCGACCTTAGCAAAGGCGATGAGGAGTGTCGATGAACGCGCCCGCTGAAGACGAAAGTTCCCGCATCGTCCTGGTGACCGGCGCCTCGCGCGGCATCGGTCGCGCGGCGGCGCTCGCCTTCGCCCGCGCCGGCGCGCATGTGGTGGCGCTGGCGCGCACGCAGGGCGCGCTCGAAGAGTTGGACGACGAGATTCGCGCGCTGCGACCTGGGGAGGAAAGCCCCGCGACGCTCGTGCCGCTGGACCTGCGGGATTTCGCCGCGCTCGACCGGCTCGGCGAGGCGCTTTATCGCCGCTGGGGCAAGCTCGACGCCCTGGTCGGCAACGCCGGCATTCTCGGCGTCCTGTCGCCGCTGCACCACATCGATCCCAAGGACTGGGACGATGTGCTCGCGGTGAACGTGACCGCCAACTGGCGCCTGATCCGTTCGCTCGACCCGCTGTTGCGCCGGGCGCCCGCGGGACGGGTGGCGTTCATCACCTCCGGCGCCGCAAGCCGCGCGGATTTGCGCGCCTACTGGGGCGCCTACGCCATGTCGAAGGCCGCGCTCGACGCGATCGCGCGCACCTACGCCGCCGAGACGAAGAACACCTCGAACGTGCGCGTCATGCTGGTCAATCCCGGACCTCTACGCACGCTGATGCGCGCCAAGGCGATGCCTGGGGAGGACCCGTTATCCTTGCGAACGCCGCAGGACCTTGCGCCCAAGATTGTGGAGATTTGCGCGCCGGAATGGGCCGAGACCGGGAAATTATATGACTTTGTAACAGATACGATACAGTCGTTCCGCGCTCCGGAACCAATCTAATCAAGGTCAATCAATCCGATTGAAGAACAAAGTACACCAATACGACTGAGGTTATTATAGTAAACCCTACCAAATCGTAAGATAATAAATGTTCATTGCCGTAGGTTAGTTGGAACAGGCGGCCGGACGAGGCGTTTTTCAGGCAGAACAACCTGCCGAGGAGCGCTACATGGCCCGATTGCCCACTTCGTCCAACGATTCCGATAAGTCGAGCGACAAACAAACGTCCGATCCGTCAGCGTCGCAAAACGGCGTCTTAGGATCTGGCGTTCAATCGGCCTCCGCCGCCACCCCGACCGAAAGCAAGGGCGCAACCCAGGAGAGCGCCTCGAAGCGCCAGGCTTCGCAAGGGTCGTCAGTTGTCGAGCGGATGAAAGGTCAGCATCGCGCGATGCAGGCCGTCCTCGACAAGCGCTCGGCAGGCTCGGCCAACGCCAGCGAGATTGCGCGCCAATTCGCGGCGGCCTGGCTTCCGCACGAGATCGTCGTGCGCGAGGTGTTCAACGCCGCGCCGCAAAAGAGAGATGAGGTCGCCGAGTCCCTGGCGTCGTCCCAGATCCGCAAGGATCTCCTCAATTTCCTGCTGGTCAATCTGCTCGAGGAAGGCCGCGGCGCGCAACAGGCGGAGCTCGAGGCGCTCGCCAACGCTTTTGCAGCGCTTCTGCGCGCCGACGAGCAGGACGGCTTTTATCAGACTGTCGAGTCGACGATCGAGGCGGCGGGAGCCGCCGTTTCCCAGATCGAGTCCCGTTTCGAACGCGCCAAGCAGAGATTCGAGCGGCTCGACGACACCACGATCGGAGAGGCGATCGAATTGCTGGCGCCGCGTCGCCTCTCTGTTCCAAACCGGCGTCAGCAAGAGAAACGGGAGAGTTACAATATGGCCAGGTATTCCTCGCAATCGCGGGATCGCGACGAACAGGGTCGGTTTACCTCGGACGACGAGCGCGGCTACGGCCGCAGCGACTACGGCCGGAGCGGTTCTCGCGGCATGCCGCAGCGCGATGAGGCCGGACGCTTCCTGAGCGAAGACGAACATCGCGGACGCAGCCGCTACGACGACGACGAGCGGCGGAGCCGCAGCCGATATGAGGACGACGATCGGCGATCGGACAACGGCGGCCGTGGCCGCAGCGGGCAGAGCGGATGGTTCGGCGATTCCGAGGGCCATTCCGAGGCGTCGCGCCGCGGGTGGGAAAATTCCGACCACGGCCAAAGCGGCTGGTACGGCGACCGTGAAGGTCATTCCGAAGCGTCGCGCCGCGGCTGGGAAAGCCCCGATCACGGCCGCAGCGGCTGGTTCGGCGATCGCGAGGGCCACGCCGAGGCGTCGCGTCGCGGCTGGGACAATACCGACCACGGCCAGAGCGGCTGGTACGGCGACCGCGAGGGTCATTCCGAGGCGTCGCGGCGCGGCTGGGACGAAGGTCATCGCTCGCAGGGTCGTCACGAGGACGACAACGGCCGCCGCTACAGCGAACGCTCAACTCGCCACGACAGCGACGATCGGCGCGGCGGTTACGGCGGCGGCTACGAGAGCCGGCGCAGCGGACGCTACGACGAGGACGAGCGCGCGAGCTCGTCGCGCGGCAACAGCGGCTGGTCGGGCGATTCGGAGGGACACTCCGAGGCGTCCCGTCGCGGCTGGGAGCGGCGGTAATAGCCGCACCCTTCTGATCCTCGGCTAAGCATCAGGGCGGCCCGCGTTGGGCCGCCCTTCCGTTTGGCGCTTCGACATGAGACGTCAGAGGGCCGCGCGATTGACGCCCTGCTCCGCGAGCGCCGTGAGTTTGCTGTTGGCGGCCTTTTCCTCGGCGAGGGTCTCGGAAAGCACGCTGGCGCAGTCGTCGCGCCCGAGCGTTTTCGCCCAGGCGATCAGCGTGCCGTAGCGCGCGATCTCGTAGTGCTCCACCGACTGTCCCGCCGCGATCAAGGCGGCGTCGAGAACGCCGTTGTCGTCGACCTCGCCCGCGACCTCGTCGGCCTCCTCCACGATCCCGTCGATCGCGGGACAGTCCACCGCCTTCGGCTGCGTCCCGTACATCTTGAACACCTGTTCGAGCCGGCTGACGTGGGTCTTGGTTTCGCCGAGATGCGACTGGAACGCGGTGCGCAGTTCCGGCGTGGTCGCCTTGGCGATCATGTCCGGAAGCGCCCCGACAATCCGCTTCTCCGCATAGTAGATGTCTTGCAGCTGGTGCACGAACAGGTCGTCCATTGTCTTGATGTCTTTGGTGAAAAGGCCCATGGGGTTCGTCTCCGGGTTTCGGGCGTCGGCCGCCCGTCGGGGGGCCAACGCGGGCTCTGCGGGCTTGTTCCTCGCTCGTCCCGGCTGGCGAATTTTTGCAGAGCGGCCTTGCGGAAGCCGCGTTCCGCCTGTATGAGCCCCGCTTCGTTGTGTCCCGCCGGGGGCTGAACGGAAGGCTGCGCGATTGCGCGGCAGGGCTTTGAAACGGCCCGGCTTCCCGTGTTCCCGCCTTCGAATGATCCGATTCGAGCCTTTCCCGGGCTCGAAGGGCTCCGCGCGGGACGCGAGTTGAAGGAAAGGCACGAGATGGCTCTCTATGAGCACATTTTCCTGGCGCGCCAGGATGTGACAGCGCAGCAAGTCGAGGCGCTGACAGAAACGATCAAGACGAAAATCGCCGGGCTTGGCGGAGCGGTCACCAAGGTGGAGCCCTGGGGGCTGAAGTCGCTCGCTTATCGGATCAAAAAGAACCGCAAGGCGCACTTCACTCTGCTCAACATCTCCGCCCCATCCGAGGCGGTCGTGGAGCTGGAGCGCACGCTCGGCATCAACGAAGACGTGATCCGCTATCTCACGATCCGCGTCGACGAGCACGAAGCCGGCCCATCGGCCATGCTGCGCAAGCGTGAGGAATCTGACCGCGACGACCGCGGCCCGCGCGGACCCCGCGGCGACCGGCCGGATCGCGGCGATCGTGATCGGGGAGACCGCGGCGACCGTCCGCCGCGCCGTCCGCGTGAAGATTCGAACGTGGGAGCAATCTGATGGCCGCCGCGCCCCGCCGCCCCTTCTATCGCCGCCGCAAGTCCTGCCCGTTCTCGGGCGCCAACGCGCCGAAGATCGACTACAAGGACACCCGCTTGCTGTCGCGCTACATTTCGGAGCGCGGCAAGATCGTGCCGTCCCGGATCACCGCGGTCAGCGCCATCAAGCAGCGCGAACTCGCCCAGGCGATCAAGCGCGCCCGCTTCCTGGGGTTGCTGCCCTACGTCATCCGCTAACGGCCTCTTGTTAGCCACGAAACCGCTGCGTTCGGACTCGTATCGTTCGCGGCGGCAGTTGGCGACGGGTTTTCCCGTCGCCTAACCGCCCATCAGCGGGACAGCGCCATGCTTCAGCGATACGCCGTCGCCTTTGGCGCAGGATGCGCCGCCGCCTTCCTCTTCGCGGTCAGCGCCGAAGCGAGCGCTGTGGCGATGCTGCTCGCCTATCTCGCGCCGTTGCCGATCATGATCGCGACCATGGGCTGGGGGCTGGACGCCGGCGCGATCGCGGCGGCCGCGTCGGTGGCCGGACTGAGCGTCATCGCCGAGCCGCTGTCGGGCATGCTGTTTGCGGCCTCGGTCGCTTTCCCGGCCTGGCTGCTGGCGGCTTTCGTCGTGACCCCGGTCGCCCGCTATCTCCCGCGCCGCTTTTCGGGATTGCCGCCGTTCCCCACGATCGGCGCGATCGTCACGCTGGCCGCGGTCATCGGGATGATCGGCGCGACGGCTGTGCTCACGACGGTGATCGCGATCTATCACGGCTACGCTGGCGGCGCCGCGGCGGTGACGCAGGCGCTGGCGTCGCTTGCGGCCGACGCGCTCGACGACGCGGGCGACGGCGAAGCGGCGAAAGCCTTCGCCACGACGCTTGTTCGGATCGGTCCGGCGGCGATCGCCGGCTCCACGCTGTTGATGCTGTGCGTCAACCTCTACGCCGCGGCGCGCTCGGTTCAATTGTCCCATCGGCTGGCCAGGCCGTGGCTCGACCTGCCGACCTCGCTGTGGCTCCCCGCTCCGCTCGGGCTCGTCGCGATCGCTTGCGGGGCGGCGGCCTGGGTGCTGGGGAACCCGACGGCGCAATATCTGAGCATCGTCGCCGCCGGGCTCGGGGCGGCTTTCGCCTTCCAGGGACTCGCGGTCGCGCATGCGCTGTCGCGCGGCCTCAAGCTGCGGCTGCTGATGCTCGTCGCGCTCTACGCGTGTTGCCTGTTGCGGACGCAATACACCCTGCCCGTCCTCGCGCTTCTTGGCGTCGTGGACGCTTTCACCCGGCTGCGCGTCCGCGCCGCCGTTCTTCCTGTCCCCAAACCCACTTTGCAGAAAAAATAGGAGACCATCATGGACGTCATATTGTTGGAGCGTATCGGCAAGCTCGGCCACATGGGCGAGACCGTCCGCGTCAAGGAAGGCTACGCCCGCAACTTCCTGCTCCCGCGCGGCAAGGCGTTGCGAGCCACCGAATTGAACAAGAAGAAGTTCGAGGCCCAGCGCGCCGATCTCGAGGCGCGCAACCACGAACTCAAGCGCGCAGCGGGCGAGGCTGCGGGCAAGGTTGACGGCGCGACCGTCGTGATCATCCGCCAGGCCGGCGAGACCGGCCAGCTCTACGGATCGGTGTCGGCGCGCGACATCTCCGACGCGCTTTCGGCGGCCGGGCACCCCGTCCAGCGCAACCACGTGGCGATCCAGCAGCCGATCAAGACGCTCGGCTTGCATGCCGTTCCGATCCACCTGCATCCCGAGGTCGAGGCGAAAGTCACCGTCAATGTCGCCCGCTCGCCGGAACAGGCCGAGCGGCAGGGCAAGGGCGAGGACCTCAGCGTTCGCGAGCAGATGTCGATGGACGACCTCGGCCTCGAGGTCGGCAGGGCGCTGGCGGAAGCCGGCCCCGGCGAGAGCCTCGGCCGCGAGTAACGCCGGGCGCGCCGTCGCGCATCCGTGCTCGACCCGCGCTAGTTGTTGCGCTCCATGGGCGGCGGGACGCCGCCCCTCCGACGTCAGGCGAAGCGGAATTCGCTGACGTGGCGATAGACCCCGCCCGGCCGAAGAGTTGTGTCGGTGAAGTGGCGCCGGTTCGGCGAGTTCTGGAAAGGCCTGCGGCTCCAGGCAAAGGCCGGCGTGGGCGCCGTACCGCGCCCCGTCGAGTCCGGGAACCGGGACGGCGAGCTTGGCGGCGTCATAGAACTGGACGCCCGGCTGGTTGGTGTGGAGCGACAGCGTCAACCCGTTGTGGGGCGAGCGGACGTGCGCGAGCGGCGCCAGGCCGTCGGGCCCAAGCGCCCGCGCGGCGACGTAATTCGTGTCGTAGGCGGTTCCGCTGGCGTTCCGCACCGGTCGCGCCGTCCGGAAATCATAGGGCGTGGCGGCGACCGACCGGATCTCGCCGGTCGGAATAAGCTCGGCGTCTGAAGGTGTGATGAAATCCGCAAACAGCGTCACCTCGTGATCGAGAATGTCCGCGCCGCCGTCGAGGTTGAAATACGAGTGGTTGGTGAGATTGACGACGGTCGGCTTGTCGGCGGTCGCTGTCAACTCGACCCTCAGCGTCGCCGGCTCCAGCATGCGATAGACACAGGTCGCGACGAGCGCGCCGGGAAAGCCGGCGTCGCCGTCGGGCGACTCGAGCGTAAGGGTCGCGCTCGAGGCGTCATAGCCGGTAAGCGTCCAAATGTGCTTTCCGAAGCCGTGCGGGCCGCCGTGCAGCGTGTGCTTGTCGCCAGCCTTGCGTTCAATCCTGTATTCGACGCCGTCGAGAACGAAGCAGCCGTTTGCGATCCGGTTGGCGTAGCGGCCGGGGACGGCGCCGAAATGCGGCGAATGGGCGAGATAGTCCTCGATCGAGTTCAGGCCAAGGACCACGCGCTGGCCCCTGCCCCGATGCGGGACGACGAGATCACGCACGACCGCGCCCCAGGTCAGGATTTTGGCTTTCGCGCCCGCCTTGGACCCGATCTCGACCTCGAACACCGGGACGCCCTCAAGGGTCCCGAACTGGCTCTTTGTCACGTCGCCCTCCTTATCGCCCCCGCTTGATCGTCGCCGCACCCCGCGACGTCCGAGTCAGGCGGACGCCAGCTCAGACCGGATCGCCGCAAAGACGTCGTGAAACATAGCCTCGGTCAGGACGCCGGTATTGGTGTTGTAGCGCGAGCAATGGTAGCTGTCGAAGAGGACGACGCGGTGGGCTTCGAGCCGATGTTGCGCGCCGTGGGCGAAGGGGAACGCCGCAAGGCGCGCGCCCAGCGCGCGGAGCACCGTCTCGTGCGCGACCCGTCCTAAGGCCAGAACGACCTTGAGGCCGCCGAGCGCCCCGATCGATTGGTTGAGATACGTCCGGCAGGAGGAGATCTCCAGCGGCGTCGGCTTATTCTGCGGCGGCACGCACCGCACTGCGTTGACGATGGCGCAGTCGGTCAACCGCAGGCCGTCGTCCGGCCGGCGATCGTAGACGCCGGAGGCGAAGCCGAAACGGAGAAGCGTGTCATAGAGAAGATCGCCCGCGTAGTCGCCTGTGAAAGGGCGTCCGGTGCGATTTGCCCCCCGCAAGCCTGGCGCGAGGCCCACAATCATCAGCCGCGCGCCAGCGTCCCCGAACGAGGGGACGGGCCCATTCCACCAATCCGGATGCGACGCGCGATTGGCCGCCCGAAACTCGGCCAGCCTCTCGCAACGTGGGCAGTCCCTCGACGGACCCAGGTCGAAGGTCATGAGTTCGAAGGTCATGACGCGCGCCGTGGCGCTGCTATTCCCTGACCGGCTCTTCCACAACCTGCGCAGCCTGCGCGAAGTGCGGCCTGCGGTGATTCTCAGTGCGCACGGGCCGCTCTCCGGGATCGCGCCCGATCCGGGCCATGAGTTGCGCGAGGTCGATAAACTCGTCGGCCTGGCGGCGCAGCTCGTCGGCGACCATCGGAGGCTGGGTCGAAATTGTCGACACCACAGCAACTCGGACGCCCTTGCGCTGCATCGCCTCGACCAGCGACCGAAAATCGCCGTCGCCCGAAAACAGCACCATCAGGTCAATATGCTCGGCCATCTCCATGGCGTTGACGGCGAGCTCGATATCCATGTTGCCCTTGACCTTGCGGCGACCGGTCGAGTCCACAAATTCCTTCGTCGGCTTCGTGACCACGGCGTAGCCATTGTAATCGAGCCAATCGACCAGCGGACGGATCGACGAATACTCCTGATCGTCAACCAGCGCCGTGTAGTAGAAAGCGCGAATGAGGCGGCCTTTCGCCTGAAATTCACGCAACAGGCGCTTGTAGTCGATATCGAACCCCAGCGCTTTGGCGCTTGCATACAAATTCGCCCCATCGATGTAGAGGGCGATCCTTTCAACAGTTGACATTTTACGGTTCTTTTCGATGAATAGTTGAACCAATAGCGCCTTGTAGAAAAAAGCGCTCGTGAATCGACAAGACAGCACCCGGAAACGGCGAGCAAGCCTGATTTGGCGAAAACGCGAACGACGCACAACGAAAATGGCGAGAGATTCGTTCTGCGTCCTGCTCGCTTTCCCCTCGACAAATCGCCGAGGGCGCGGAGAACCAGTCCTGTCGGGGGGCGGAAAAGCCGACTCTCCTATTATGAATGCAACTGCGGCGAAAAAAAAGCGAGTCGCGAATTGACGCAGGTTGCGTGGCGGGGTCATTTGGACCGGGGTCTCGGCGACGGAGGAACGCGCAGGAAGCGCGTTTCCCATCCCGGGCGGAAGCACGCGGAAAACGAAATGAAACTTGTTCGCTACGGAAAAGCCGGGAAGGAAAAGCCCGGTCTTGTCGACAAAACCGGAAAGCTGCGCGACCTCAGCGAGATCATCGCCGACATCGACGCCGACACGCTCGGGCCGAAAGCGCTTGCGCGTCTGGCCAAGCTGAAGCCCGATTCGCTTCCCGCCGTCCGAGGCGCGCCGCGAATTGGTCCCTGCGTCGCCGGCGTCAGGAACTTCATCGCGGTGGGGCTCAACTATGCCGACCATGCCGCGGAAACCGGCGCCCAGCCCCCGAAAGAGCCGGTTCTGTTCAACAAGGCGCCCTCCTGTATCGTCGGCCCCAACGACGACGTGGTCGTTCCCAAAGGCTCGACCAAGCTCGACTGGGAGGTCGAGCTTGCGGTCGTGATCGGGACGCGCGCGAGCTATGTCAGCGAGGCGGACGCGCTGAAATTCGTGGCGGGCTATTGCATCTGCAACGACGTCTCGGAGCGAGCCTTCCAGATCGAACGCTCCGGGCAGTGGATGAAGGGCAAGGGATGCCCGACCTTCGGTCCGCTCGGGCCGTGGCTGGTCACGCCCGATGAAATCGAGGACCCGCAGAAGCTCGGGCTGTGGCTCGACGTCAACGGCGAGCGCATGCAGAACGGCTCGACCTCGACCATGATCTTCGGGGTGAAGACCCTCGTTTCCTACATCTCGCAGTTCATGATCCTCGAACCGGGCGACGTGATCACCACCGGCACGCCCGCCGGCGTCGGCCTTGGCAAGAAACCGCCGGTGTTCCTGAAGGCCGGCGACACGATGGCGGTCGGGGTCGAAGGGCTCGGCCGCCAGGCGCAGCGCGTGGTCGCTTACAAGGCCGAGTAGGCGGGACGTCCATGAGGAGGCTCCTGTCGTGGACGGGCGTCGTCCTCGCGGCGGTGACGGCGCTCGCATTCGTCGCGCTCTACCTTCAGTACCTGAGCCGCGCGGGATCCTGGTTCGCGGACCTGCCGCTCGTTCTCGCCGCCCTGCCCTTCACGCTCGTCATGCGGGCGTTGAACGGCGGGAGCTACGACTTCGCCGGCGACATGACCGGCCGGGTGGCCGCGGCCGCGGTTTTCTGCTCGGCGCTCGCCTATGTCGCGGGTTGGACGGTCGAGACGGCCTTACGCTGGCTGATCGCGGCGGCGCGCTCGGCGGCAGATTCGTAGGGCGCGGCTCGCGAGCGCGCCCTGCAGGAAGGAGTGGCCATGAAGTCCTATCGGAAGGAGCTCTGGTTCGAGACGCCGGGGCGAAGGGCGTTTCTCAATATCACGCCGCAAGTCGAGGCGGCGCTTGAAGAAAGCGGCGTTCGAGAGGGCCTCGCCCTCGTCAACGCGATGCACATCACCGCCTCCGTCTTCATCAACGACGACGAGCGCGGCCTGCACGCCGATTATGACGCCTGGCTGGAAAGGCTAGCGCCCCACGAGCCCGTGTCGGCCTACCGGCACAATCGGACCGGCGAGGACAATGCCGACGCCCACATGAAACGCCAGGTCATGGGCCGGGAGGTCGTGGTCGCGATCACCGCGGGCAAGCTCGATTTCGGCCCATGGGAGCAGATTTTTTACGGCGAGTTCGACGGCGGCCGGCGCAAGCGCGCGCTGATCAAGATCATCGGCGAGTAGGTTCCGACAGCGACTCCCGGCCCGGTTGTCCGCCGGCCGTCAGTCAAGCGCCAGAACAGGCGCCCCAGAATCGCCGTGACGTTCCGGCTGAATGCTCGCGCCGCGCGTCCGTGACCACGGCCGACCCCCGGCGCGAGGCGCCCGCCCGACGATCCTGCTATGCTCGCGACCGCCCTCCAACCGGGACGAACTCCATGCGCATCGAGCCGGTCTTCCTTTTCGACCTCGACGGCACGCTGGTCGACAGCGTCTATCAGCACGTACTTGCGTGGAAAGAAGCGCTCGACAACGAGGGCCTCGACCTTTCCGTCTGGCGCATCCATCGCAAGATCGGCATGAGCGGGGGTCTGTTCACCAACCAGCTCATCCGCGAGACGGGGATCCCGATCGACGAGGACCGCGGCGAGCGGCTGCGAAAAGGTCACGCGCGCGCCTATCAGCGGATGGCCGACCACATCCGCCCCCTGCCCGGCGCGCGCGACCTGCTCTCCTGGCTGACCAGCGTCGGCATCGCCTGGGCGATCGCCACCAGCGGCCGGATGGAGACCGCCGCGGTCAACCTCAAGGCGCTCGGCATCGATCCGGACAAGGTCCCGGTCGTCACCCGCGACGAGGTCAAATACGCCAAGCCCGACCCGGACCTCTTCCTCGCCGCCGCCGCCAAGCTCGGCGCGCCGATCGAGACCGCCGTGGTGGTCGGCGACAGCATCTGGGACATGCTGGCGGCCGCCCGCTGCCGGGCGCTCGGCGTCGGCCTGCTCTGCGGCGGCTATGGCGCGGAGGAGTTGCAGAAGGCGACCGCCTTCCGGGTCTACGAAGACCCGGCCGACCTGCTCGCCCATATCGACGAGCTCGGCGGCCGGCGCTGAGGCCCGAGGGCGACGGCGACGACCTCGCTCGGCTTCTGGCTCGCGGCTTGCTTCCAAAAATTGACTGCTTTCAGTCAGGCCTGAAAGCAGTAAGCTGAGCCCGAGCCGGGGACCCGTTCCGTGAAAAACTACATGATCCACATCATCCTGGCGGCGATGGCCCTCGGGATTCTCTTCGGGTATGTCGTTTTCCTATACGCCGACGGCGAGACGGCGAAAGACATTGCCGGCTATCTGGAGCTCGTCTCCACCCTGTTCCTTCGCCTGATCAAGATGATCATCGCGCCGCTGGTGTTTTCGACGCTCGTCGTCGGCATCGCGCATATGGGCGCCTCATCCTCGATTGGACGCATCTTCTTCAAGACGATGGGATGGTTCATCGCAGCGTCGTTCGTTTCGCTGCTGATCGGTCTGATGATGGTTCACATCCTCCAGCCTGGCGTCCACCTCAACATTCCGCTCCCCGACACCTCCGCCGCCACGGGGCTCAAGACCTCGTCGATGTCGCTGCAGAATTTCGTCGAGCATCTCGTCCCCCGTTCGATCGTCGAGGCGATGGCGGCGAACGAAATTCTGCAAATCGTCGTCTTTTCGATTTTCTTCGGCGTCGCTTTGTCGTCGCTGGGCGAGAAGGGCCACATCCTCGCCCAGGGAATCGACGAGGTGGCGCACGCCATGCTCGTGGTGACCGGCTATGTGATGAATTTCGCGCCGCTCGCGGTCTTCGCCGCGGTCGCCGCGACTGTCGCCAAGCAGGGCCTGTCGATCCTGCTCGTGTTCGCGAAATTCATGGGCGGGTTCTATCTCTCGCTCGCCGTTCTCTGGCTCTTCCTGCTTCTGGCCGGTTTCGTCGTCCTCGGGCCCCGCGTCTTCCGGCTGATCAGACTGATCCGGCAGCCGATCCTTCTCGCCTTTTCCACCGCCTCGTCGGAAGCGGCGTACCCGAAGACGCTGGAGGGGGTCGAGAAATTCGGCGCGCCCAACCATATCGCGAGCTTCGTGCTGCCGATGGGCTATTCGTTCAACCTCGACGGCTCGATGATGTACTGCACCTTCGCCTCGCTGTTCATCGCCCAGGCTTACAACATCGAGCTCAGCATCGGCACGCAGTTGCTCATGCTCCTGATCCTGATGCTGACGTCGAAGGGCATGGCGGGCGTTCCGCGCGCCTCGCTCGTGGTGATCGCCGCGACGCTGAACCAGTTCCACATTCCCGAAGCCGGCGTCCTCCTGATCATGGGCGTCGACCAGTTCCTCGACATGGGCCGATCCGCGACCAACGTGATCGGCAATTCCCTGGCGACCGCCGTCGTCGCCAAATGGGAGGGCGCGCTCGGCGACGAAAAGCCAGGCGAGGCGGACGACGCCTTCATCGACGAAGCGCAGCCTGCGGTGTAACCCGTGGCCTTCCCGAGCATCGAAATCGTCCGGGCGTCCGCCCTGGTCGCGGCGGCGCTCGCCGCGCTCGCAGGACCGCCGGCGTTCGCACAGTCCGGGCCGTCACCCGAGGCGGGACTGACCGGAACCCTGGCGAAAGTCGCCCGCTCGGGCGTGGTGACGCTCGGCTATCGCGAGGACGCCCCGCCCTTCTCGTTCCTCGACCGGGCCGGTCGTCCGGTCGGATACAGCCTCGATTTATGCGACGCGATCGTCGAGGAGATGGCGCAGACGCTGGGCCGCGACGATCTGAAAATCGCCTACCGGAAGGTCACCGCCGACTCGCGGCTGGGCGCTGTCCAAGACGGGACGGTCGATCTGGAATGCGGCTCCACCACCGCGACGCTCGAACGGGCCAAGCAGGTCTCGTTCTCGCCGCTGATCTTCGTCGCCGGCACGAAGGTCCTGGTCCCCAAGGGGACGCCCTGGGCGGACTTTCGAAGTCTCAAGGGCAAGACGATCGCCGTCACCGCCGGCGCCACCAACGCCGCCGCGATCCAGACGCTGGACAAGACCTTCGATCTCGGGGTGAAGCTGGTCCAATCGCCGGACCATGAGCAGAGCTACAAGCTTCTCGAGACGGGCTCGGTCGACGGATTCGCCACTGACGACGTCCTGCTCGCCGGACTGGTCGCAAGGCACAAGGCCAACGACAAATTCGAAGTGGTCGGCGAACTCCTGTCCTACGAGCCCTACGGGATCGTCTATCGCCATGACGACAAGCCGATGGGAGCGGTCATCGACCGAGCTTTTCGTTCGCTCGTGGTCGGAAACGAGATCGATCCGATCTATGATCGCTGGTTCGGCCATCGCCTGGCGAACGGCGACCGGTTCGCGGTTCCGATGAGCCCGCAACTGGAAACCGCCTGGAAGGCGTTCGAGACGCCGATCGCGCCCGACCGGGAGTGAGACCCGGTCGTCGGCCAACGCCCCTTGGCGCGCGTGTGCGTTACAGCGTGATCTGAACCTTGTCGAAAAACTGCTCGACCGCCGCCACCGACTGCGTCGGCTCCGCCAGCGCCACGTAGGTGTCGGGCCGGATGAGGTAGAGCGCGTTGTCTTGAAGGCCGGCGTCCTTCATGGCTCCGCTCCAGGGATAGGCGTGAAGGGGAACGCTCCGCGCCTCGCACCATGTCCGCAGACCGGCCTCTGCCGCCCCGTAGACGTGAACCTGCCAGCCGATCCGCTTCAGCGCCTGATAGTTGTCGATCTCGCCGAGCCTCACCCAGGGCAGGCGATCCCCGCCGTGGACCGCGCCGACGCGGCCTTGATCCAGCCCGTGGCTCCGGTAGTTCAAGGTCATCTGCGAGATGGTGCGGAAGATATACTCGCGCGCGGCCTCGAACTTGGTGACCTGAGGCAGGAGGATCGGCGCAATCCGCGTCCGGATGATTTCCGCCACGCGGCCCTCGGCGGCGACCACGTTGAAGAAGCGGTCGGTCGTCTGCACCAGTCGCAGGGCGAACGCGCGCCGCTCGGCCTCGAAAGTGTCGAGCAGCGCGTCCGACGCGCGTCCGGCGAGCACCGTCTGAAGCTTCCAGGCAAGGTTGATCGCGTCGCCGATGCCGGTGTTCATCCCCTGCCCGCCGACCGGCGTGTGGATGTGCGCCGCGTCGCCCAAAAGGAACGCCCGGCCGCGCCGGAAATGGTCGGTGACCCGGTGAGCGATATGGTAGGTCGAAAACCAGTTCACCTTGTCGACCTTGAGGCGAAGCCGCTCTCTCGCCCGGGACTGGACGTCGCTAAAGGTGAGCTTGTCGAGATTTTGCCCCTCCGCGGGCTTGATCGCGCCGATCAGGCGGATACGGCTCTTGTCCGCCAGCGGAAAGACGGCCAAGAAGTCGGATTCGTCGAGCTCCACGTTGAGGTCGCCATTGAAGGCCGGGCCCTCGCCCGCGACGTCGGCGACGTAGAAGATTTGCGGATAGGTCCCGCCCGGATAACCCGCCCCGATCGCCTCGCGAATCTTCGAATGCGCGCCGTCGCAGCCGGCGATGTAGGCGGCCTCGACCGTGCGCTCGGCGCCGTCCGGGCCGCGCAGCCGCGCGACGATGCGGTCGCCGTGGTCGGCGAAGTCGATGAACTCGGTCGAGCGCTCGACCTCGACGCCGAGCGCCTTGAGACGATCGACCAGAAGGCGTTCGTGCTCGTCCTGGGGAAAAATGTGCACGAAATCATAAGGCGTGAGGTCCGACGCGATCGCCTCGAACGGGATGCGGGCCTTCTCATCGCCGCCGAGCCAGAGCCGGACGCCCGGAACGGAGTAGCCTTTCTCCGCGATCGGGTCGGCGAGATCGAGCTGGTTATAGAGCTCCATAGTGCGCGCCTGCACCGCCAGCGCCCGCGAGGTGGTCCCGGGCTCGACGGTCCTGTCGACAATCCGCACGGGCACGCCTTGCTTTGTCAGCCAAAGGGCGAGGACCAATCCGGTCGGGCCGGCCCCGACGATCAGCACGCGGGTATCGGACATGGCGCTATTCCTTTCTCAGGGGCGAGTGCGGCGCGGCGAGGAGGCCACGAACCACGGTCAATCCATGCTGCTCGGCGAAGCGACCGTCGGCGAGGACGCCGACGCTCCGGAGCGGCGGCGTCCTCGTCGCCGAGTATCGGCGCGACCGCCGCCGCAATTAAGGCCCCGAAGCGGACCCGGGGCCGAGATCGCGGCCGAGATCGGGAAAGTTTCGCGCCTCAAAGCACCGGTCCGACAATCGCGACCGCATTGTTCCACAGCCGCCGACCCCAGCTCCACCCGGCCACCTCCTCGGCGGTGATGCGCCGGCAATCGGCGAGGTACTGCTGCTGCCGCTCGCGCATCTCCGCGGTCACGGCGGCGTTCCAGAGCAAAATGTTGTTCTCGTAGTTCAGATCGAAGCTTCGCCGGTCCATGTTGGCGGAGCCGATCAGCGTGACTTCTCCATCCACGGTCATCGACTTGGTGTGCAAGAGCCCGGCGCGGTATTCGTGGATCTTCACGCCGGCCGCGAGCAGGTCGGCGTAGTAGCTCCGGCTGGTCGCCGCGACGGCGAAGTCGTCGTTGCGAGCGGGGAAGATGATGGTCGTGTCCACGCCCCGGTTGGCGGCGGCGCAGAGAGCCTCCTGCATCGCGTCGTTGGGCACATAATACGGGGTGGTGATGAAGAGCTCGCGCCGGGCGCCGTACATCAGCGTCTCGAACATTTCCGCCGCCGCGGAGTAACGGCCGGTCGGGCCGCTGGCCACGACCTGCGCGGCAAACCCCGGCGCCGGCGCTTCCATAGGCTCGAGCAGGATGTCGCGGATGTCCTCCTTCGCGTAGGCCATCCAGTCGCGGGCGAAGAGAAACTGGTTCTGGCGCA
Organism: uncultured Alphaproteobacteria bacterium; assembly: GCA_963748545.1. Taxonomy (GTDB): domain Bacteria; phylum Pseudomonadota; class Alphaproteobacteria; order Rhizobiales; family Beijerinckiaceae; genus Roseiarcus. The sequence goes on along the minus strand of CAVVJO010000041.1, from coordinate 30,668 downwards.
CGACCGGGCCGGTGAACCGCATGACCGCGTCCACCCAGGGGCCGTATTTCGCCTTGACGAGGAATTCGGGGTCCGCGCAGTTCTGACTGCCGCAATAGGTGATCCGATTGTCGATGACGAGGATCTTGCGATGGTCGCGAAGATCGATCCGTCCCGCGAAGATGCGCCAGAGCGGATTGCCGACCTTGAGCGCCTTGCCGAGCTTCACGCCGGCCGCGTCCATATCCGTCCATAGCGCGGATTTGATCAGACCGTGCGAACCGAGGTCGTCGACCATCGCGCGGCAAGCCACCCCGCGGGCTGCGGCGCGCTTCAGGGCTTCGGCCATTTTCCGGCCGTTGCGGTCCGGCAGCCAGATGTAGAAAAGCAGATGAACGTGCCGCCCGGCCCGGTCTATGTCCGCAACCATCGCATCGATCGTCGCGTTCGAATCCGCCATCAGGCTCGCGTGGTTGCCGCCGACGGGTTCGAAGCCGCTGATCGACTGCCCCGCCTTGAACATCGGGAGGTATCGCTGGGGGATCTCCGGCCGCGCCGTCGGCGCGTCAAAGCCAGGCGTCCTAGCGATGTCGGGCAGCGACGCCATGACCGCTTTCATCCGCTCGACGCGCTCCAGGCCGATATTGGTTTCGCCGAGGAGCAAATAGGCGACGATGCCGCCGATCGGCAGCGCGAGGATCACCACGATCCAGGCGATGCGGGCCGCCGGATCGCGATGCGGGCGCAGCAGCACCCGGACGATGAAGCCCGCCTGAAGCAGAATGTGAAGAGCGAGAAACAGCATCCGAGCTCGATATCAGGCGCGGCGGGGCGAGCGAAGGCATATGGGCGAACCAAGCCGCCAGCCGCCAGCTTTACCGGAGGGGGCCGCCCGATGTTCCCGGCAAATGGGCATACCGGCCGCGCCGGAAAGTCAGCTCACGCGAGCAGGGCGGCCACTTCGATCGCCAGCTCTGCGGCCAGCGCCGGACTCAAGCGTCCGGCCGTCAAGCGGTCTTGTCGAGCATAAGCGCCGTCCTGGGGAGTCTGATAGACTTCCAAGGCGCCGCCTGGGATATCGACGATCCAGACTTCCAGGACCCCGAAGCGGGCATAAAGGGCGAGCTTGGTGTTTCGGTCGAAGGCAAGCGAGCTGTCCGAGACCTCGACGAGCAGGAGAACGTCGGCGGCGGACGGGTGGCGCTCCGCATAGTCGTCTGCACGGGGGCGAAGCAACATGAGGTCGGGTTGCGGCTCGCTCCAGGCGTCAAGGCGCAAGGGCGTCTGGACAGTCAGGCATACGGAGCCGTCGGCGGCGGCCCGAGCGAAAAAGCGCATAAGCCGGTTGGTGCGGCTCGCGTGTCGGCTGCCGATCGGAACCATGTCGATGACGTCTCCCTCGATGAGTTCGACGCGACGGGGCTCGCGAAAGAGGCCAACTTCCGCCATCCTGTAGTAGGCGTCGACGTCCAGCCGATGTCGTGTCGGGACGCTCGGTCGGTCAAGGATTTGGGCCATCGCTGTCTCCGCGCGCCCATAATAGTCGGAAATGCCGCAGGACGCGACAGGTCGCGCGCTGGCGCAAACCGCCCGAACCCGGTCCTGAACGCAGGGCTGCTTCGGCGCAGCGGAGCCGGCGTCTACACCCCCGTGGGATGATAGTTCGGGCTTTCGCGCGTGATCGCAACGTCGTGGACGTGGCTCTCGCGCAAGGCGGCGTTGGTGATCCGCATGAATTGCGCCTTCTTCTGGAACACCGGGATCGTCTCGGCGCCGACGTAACCCATCGCAGCGCGAAGGCCGCCGGCGAGCTGATGCAGGATCGCGCCGGCCGGGCCGCGGTAAGGCACCTGGCCCTCGACCCCCTCCGGCACGAGCTTCATCTGGTCCTTCACGTCCTGCTGGAAGTAGCGGTCGGCCGAGCCTGCGCCCATCGCGCCGAGCGAGCCCATGCCGCGGTAGCTCTTGTAGGAACGGCCTTGGTAAAGGAACACTTCGCCCGGGCTCTCGTCGGTGCCCGCGAGCAGCGACCCGATCATCGCGCAATCGGCTCCCGCTGCGATCGCCTTGGCGAGATCGCCGGAATACTTGATGCCGCCGTCGGCGATCACCGGCACCCCCGCGGCCCTCCCCGCCTCCGCCGCCTCGAGAATTGCGGAGAGCTGCGGCACGCCGACGCCCGCCACGATCCGGGTGGTGCAGATCGACCCCGGCCCGATGCCGACCTTGATCGCGTCCGCCCCCGCGTCGATCAGCGCCTGCGCGCCCTCGCGGGTCGCGACGTTGCCGGCGATGATCGCAACCTTGTTGGTCGCCCTCTGTATGCGCCGGACCTGCTCGAGCACCTGCTCGGAATGGCCGTGGGCGGTGTCCACGATCAGGCAGTCGACGCCCGCCGCCATCAAGAGTTCGGCGCGGGCAAATCCCTTGTCGCCGACGGTCGTGGCGGCGGCGACCCTGAGGCGCCCGTCGGCGTCCTTGGCGGCGTGCGGATGGGTGGTCGCTTTCTCGATGTCCTTGACCGTGATGAGACCGACGCAGCGGCCTGCGTCGTCCACCACGACGAGCTTCTCGATCCGGTGCTGGTGGAGGAGGCGGCGCGCCTCGTCCTGCGTCACCCCCTCCCCGACCGTGATCACCTTGCGGGTCATCAGCTCCGTCACGGGCTGGCGCGGATCGTCGGCGAAGCGGACGTCCCGGTTGGTGAGAATGCCAAGAAGCCTGCCGGGCTTGCCGTCCGGGCCGGGTTCGACCACCGGGATGCCGGAGATCGACGCGCGCCGCATGACGGCCAGCGCATCGGCGAGCGTCGCCTCGGGAAAGATGGTGATCGGGTCGACCACCATGCCGCTCTCGAACCGCTTCACCTTGCGGACTTCCTCGGCCTGGTCGGCGGGATCGAGATTGCGGTGGATGACCCCGATGCCGCCGGCCTGCGCCATGGCGATGGCGAGCCGCGCCTCGGTGACGGTGTCCATCGCCGAGGAGATGATCGGCAGGTTTAGCGCAATCGATCGGGTCAGTCGGGTGGCGACGCTGACGCCGCTCGGCATCACGGTCGAGTGGCCGGGCCTGAGCAGCACGTCGTCGAACGCAAGCCCCTCGGGAAAGCCGCCGTCGTTCGCCATTCGCCATGATCCTTATGAGATGTGCGGCGCGCCGGCCGCCTGCATGGCGCGGCTGCCTACCACGGCGGCGCGGAAGTTCATAGGCCGCCCGTGACGACGGCGGGCCGGCGACGTTTTTCGGCAAGCGGTCGCGCCGAAACGCGGCGACGAGGACGTCGCCGCTCCGGAGCGTGGGCGTCCCCGCCGACGTGTTTCCGCTGCAACCCCGGCTGCGGGGCTGTAGACGCCGCTGCGCCGCGGCGCCATGTTGCCTCTCATGCCCGAAGCCAGCGAACACCGGGGCTGGTATCGCCCGCGCAGCCTGCCGCATTTCGACACGCCTGAGCGGCCGCAATTCGTCACGTTTCGTCTCGCGGATTCGCTTCCTCCCGAGGTGGTCGCCGCGCGGGCCGGCGAAGGGTCGGATGACTGCCGGCGCCGCATCGAGACGGCGCTGGATGCGGGGACCGGCGCGTGTTGGCTGGCGCGGGCGGAGATTGCCGCAATCGTTCGGGATACGCTCACGCATGGCGACGGGCGGACACACGACATGCAGGCCTACGTCGTGATGCCGAACCGCGTTCACGTGCTGACGGCATTGCGGCAGGGGTCCCGCCTGGCCGACGTCGTGCGGGACTGGAAGGGCTTTTCCGCCCATCGGATCAATAGGATCGTCGGTCGGCGCGGCCCGGTCTGGCAACGCGATCATTTCGACCGACTCATCCGGCGCATTTTCGAACGCGTTCGATTTTATGTCGAGAACAATCCGGTTTCGGCAGGTTTGATCCGGGATGCGGCGTCATGGCCGTACAGCAGCTTGGCCCACGCCTAGCGTGGGCTCTCGAGTTTGTCGTCGTCCTCGCCGACCTCTTTCCGCCTTATCGCCGGCGGGCGGTTGCGCCGATCCACGGCGACGGGGACGTCGCCGCTCCGGAGCGTCGGCGTCCTCGCCGACGGTCTTCCGCTGCGGTTGCGAGGCGGCCCCAAGCCCCGGCTGCGTAGACCCCGCTCCGGGGCCTTAACTGCGGCGGGCGGGTGGGCCGAAAAACGGCGACGGGGACGTCGCCGCTCCGGAGCGTCGGCGTCCTCGCCGACGGTCTTGCGGTGCGCTGCGCTCGCCCGTCATGTCGCGCAGCACCCGCAAAAACACGCGCGCGCCGATACCGATCAAGGCGTCGGGAAAGTCGTAGTCGGGATTATGCAGGCCGGGACAGGCTTCCCCGGCGCCGAGCAGGACAAGCGCGGAAGGGGCGACGCGGCCGAACACGCCAAAGTCTTCGGACGCCAGCATCGGCTGGCCGGTTTCGCCGTGCGGAACGCCTTCCGCGTCGAGCGCTGCGGCAAGCTCAGCGACCGCCGCTGGGTCGTTGTCGCAGGCGGCGAACACGTCGGCGTAAGCGATCGTGAGCCCTAAGCCTTCCTCGCCCGCGATTCGACGAGCCAGCGCGTCGGCCTCGGCTGCGAGCCGCTGCATGCGCGTGTCGGTCAGGGTTCTCAGCGTCGCCCAAAGCTCCGCCTGGCCCGGCGCGACCCCAAAACTTCGCGCGCCCATCTCGACGTGGGTGATGGTGACCATGGCGAAGGCTTCGTCGAGCCCTCCACGGCCCCCAAGCCCCGTCAGGGCCGGCATGAGCGCGGTCAGCGCGGACATCGGCGACACCCCCTGCCCCGGCGTGCTGGCGTGCGCCGTGCGTCCCGAGAGCGCAATTCGCATCCCGCGCGACGCGCAGGCGACGGGACCGGCCTTCAGCGCGGCATAGCCCAGCGGCGCGCCGGGCATGTTGTGAAGGGCGAATGCGAAGTCCGGTGCGATGGACGCAAACTTCGGATCGGCGAGGACCGCCTCGGCCCCCGAGCCGTCCTCTTCCGCAGGCTGGAACAGCAGCACGGCGCGGCCGCGCCGCGGGCGTTCGACGGCGAGCGCGCGCGCCACGCCGGCGAGGATCGCCATGTGGCCGTCGTGGCCGCACAGATGCGCGGCGCCCGGCTGCGTCGAGCGATGGGCGAAGGTCGAAACCTCCTCGATCGGCAAGGCGTCGAGTTCGGCGCGAAACAGCACCGTCGGGCCCGCCTCGGCGCCCTCGAAGACGAACGCGAGCCCGTGGCCGCCGAGGTTGTCCACGATCCGGTCGGCTCTGGCGGGATCGAGAAAGCGGCGCACTTCGCGGGCCGTCGCCTCTTCCCGTCCGGAAAGTTCTGGCGCGCGGTGTAGCGCGCGCCGCCAGTCGGCAAGCGCGCTCAGGTCTTCGGCGGTCAAGGGCATGGCTTGGCGAAATACACCCGATCGGCGAGATCGGCCAAGCGGTCCGCGGCTTCATGGCGACCCGAGGCTGGCAGCCAAGCGCAGGCGCCCCTGGGTGAGAGCTTCACGCGACCTGCGGCTTGAACGCGAGCGCGACGCCGTTCATGCAGTAGCGCAGGCCGGTGGGCGGCGGCCCGTCGTCGAAGACGTGACCGAGATGGCCGCCGCAGCGGCTGCACGCGACCGCGGTGCGCGCCATGAAGAAGCTGTGGTCCGAGGTTTCGATCACCGCGCCCGGCAGCGGCTTCCAGAAGCTCGGCCAACCCGTGCCGCTGTCGAACTTGGTCTCGGAGCTGAACAGGTCGCGCTCGCAGCCGGCGCAGGCGAACACGCCCTTGCGATGCTCGTTAAGCAGCGGGCTGGTGAAAGGCCGCTCAGTGCCCGCCTCGCGCAGCACGTCATACTGATCGGGGCTCAGGAGCTTGCGCCATTCGGCGTCGCTATGGACGACCTCGACCGCCGGCCCGGCTTCGGCGGACCGCACGAATGGGGAGGCCAGCGCGGCCAGGGACAGGGACCCGAGGATTTGACGGCGATCGATCATGGCGGAGCTCCGGTTCGCAAATCCTCATTCGTCCTCGACGGGTCGTTCGTTACAGGAGGGGCATTGTAGGCGTGGTCGCTGACCGCGCCGGGCGACGTCGCCGGCCCCGTCCAACAGGGCGACGCCCTAGCCTCCCGCCAAGACCTTGATATCATTGAATCTCTCGCCTGAGAGTCGGTCGCAATGGAGCGTAAGTCTCTGATAACAAAGACCATTGGCCCGAAAACTGCGCTCAGGCCCGGAGCGGCCTTCCCCGGTCAAGGCGGGCGGTGCCTCAGCAGCATGCCGTAAAGGTCGCGCGGATCGTCGGGGTCGGCGAGCAGGTCGAGGTTGACGAACTCCTGCGTCCGCGGAAGCTGGTCGCGGATGTATCGGAGCGCGGAAAAGTCTTCGATCGCGAAGCCGACCCCGTCGAACAGCGTGATCTGCCTGGAGTCCCGGCGCCCGGCGCCTGCCCGGTGAGGACCTGCCACAGCTCGGTCACCGGATGGTCGCGCTCGAGCTGCTGGATCTCGCCCTCGATCCGGGTCTGCGGAGCGTATTCGACGAAAATGTCCGAGCGCAGCAGGATGTCCCGGTGCAGCTCGGTCTTGCCCGGGCCGTCGCCGCCGATCGCGTTGAGGTGGACGCCCGCGCCGATCATGTTGTCGGTCAGAATGGTGGCGAAGCGCTTGTCCGCGGTGCAGGTGGTGACGATCTCGGCGCCGAGGATCGCCTCCTCGCTCGAACCGCAGGCGACAACCCTCAATCCCGATCCCGCGAGGTTCGCCGCCGCCTTTCGCGTCGCCTGCGGATCGATGTCGTAGAGCCGCACCGTTTCGACGCCGCAGAGCGCCTTGAAGGCGACCGCCTGGAATTCGCTTTGCGCCCCGTTGCCGATGATCGCCATCGTCCGGGAATCCGGCGGCGCGAGGACCTTGGCCGCGAGAGCGGACGTCGCCGCGGTGCGCAGGGCGGTCAGGATGGTCATTTCCGAAATGAGCATCGGATAGCCGCTGTCGACGTGCGACAGCACGCCGAAGGCCGTCACCGTCTGGCGGCCCGCCGCCGCGTTCTTCGGGTGTCCATTGACGTATTTGAAGCCGTAGGTCGCCCCGTCGCTGGTCGGCATCAGCTCGATCACGCCCTCGGCCGAATGCGCGGGAATCCGGGGCGTCTTGTCGAACACCTCCCAGCGGCGGAAGTCCTCTTCGATATAGGCGGCGAGTTCGACCATCATGCGTTCGACGCCGATGTCCCACACGATCCGCATCATGTGGTCGACGCTGACGAACGGTACGAGACTCAATAGCCCCGGCCCCGGCTGGGTCATCGGCAGGCTCCTGGCTCACGGCTTGCTTGCGGCGTGGCGAAGGCCCAGACTAGCCTGAGAGCCCGGTCGCCCCAGCGCGGCGAGTCCGAACCCTTATATCGGAGCCGATCCCCGACATGAACGCCCCCGTCCGAAACTCCATCGCCGCCATGGTCCCCGAGCTGACCGAGTGGCGGCGGGACCTCCACCGCCATCCGGAACTGAGCTACGAAGTGCCGCGGACCGCCGGTCTCGTCGCGGAGCGGCTTCGCGGTTTCGGCTTCGACGAGGTGATCGAGGGGGTCGGCAAGACCGGCGTCCTCGGCGTGCTGCACGGCGCAAGCGGCCCTGCGGCCGCCGCCGACAAGCGGGTGCTCTTCCGCGCCGACATGGACGCGCTCCCGATTCCCGAGGCCACCGGAGCGGATTACGCTTCGATCTCGCCCGGACGGATGCACGCCTGCGGCCACGACGGCCACACCACCATGCTGCTCGGCGCCGCGAAGCATCTCGCCGAGACCCGCGCCTTCGACGGGACCCTGGTCTTCTGCTTTCAGCCGGCGGAGGAAGGCGACGCCGGGGCCCAGGCGATGATCGACGACGGGATGCTCGAACGTTTCCCGGTCAAGGGCGCTTATGCGGTGCACAACTGGCCTGGCACGCCGGTCGGCTCGTTCGGAGTCGTGCGCGGGCCGGCGATGGCATCGACCGGCAAGTTCCACATCACGATCGACGGCCACGGCGGACACGCGGCGTTCCCACACCTGACCCGCGATCCGATCGTCGCGGCCGCGGCGATCGTGACGGCGGCGCAGACCATTGTCTCCCGCGTGATCGATCCGCTCGATCCGGCGGTCGTGTCGATTACCACGATCCACGCCGGCGAGGCCTTCAACGTGATCCCCGACCGAGTCTCGATGAAATGCAACATCCGTTGCTTCGCCGAAGGGGTCGGCAAGACTATCGAGACGGAGCTTCGGCGGATCTGCGCGGACACCGCCGCGGCGTTTGGCGTTCGCGCGACGGTCGAGGCGCCGGACGGGATCCCCTACCCGCCGACTGTCAATCATCCGGTCGAGACCGAGATCGCGCTCGAAGCGATGCGCGCGGTCGCGGGAGCGGAGCATGTCCGCGACGATGTGAAGCCGGTGATGGGGGCGGAGGATTTCGCCTTCGTTTTGCGGCAGGTTCCCGGGGCGTATATCTTTGTCGGCAATGGCGAGACCGCCATGCTGCATAACCCGAAATACGACTTCAACGACGCGGCCATACCTTATGGCGTGGCCTATTGGGTCGAACTCGCGCGGCGGGTTCTTCCGGGCTGATTTATTCCGCCGCGCGCCCGGCGGCGTTGGCCGGGTCGAGCCGCGGAGGCAGCACGGCGCTGACCACGCCAAGCACGACGATATTGAGAACGAGCGCCGCGATGCCGATGTTCACGTCGTCGAGAACCGGGGGCAGAAACGGCAGGAGGCTCGTCAGGGTCAGGTGCTGCGTCGTCGTCAGCGCCACCATGCCGACGCCGGCGGCGATCCCCGCAAAGGCGCCGGCCTTGCTGACCGGATTGCGCGGCAACAGGCTTGCGATCAAGGCCGGAAAAAGTTGCGTCACGAACGCGTAGCCCATCAGCAGCAGCGCCACGATCGTCTGGCTGCCCCCGACCGCAAACCAAACCGCGACCAGCGCCCAGATCGGAACGGATGCGCGCGCGATCAGCGCGATGCGGTCGGAATTGGCGACTCCAGCCAGCGGCGCAACAATGTCGTTGGCGAACAGGGTCGCAGCTGACATCAGGATCAGCGAGCCCGGGACGAGAGCAGTCAGCACGCCGGCCCCGCCGATCACGCCGACAAACCACGGATCGAAAGTCTGGATCGCGACTTTGAACAGCGCCAGATCCACCTCGCCGCCCTTCAGGCCGGGAACCGTGAGAACCGCAGCGAATCCGACAAAGAACACGAACAGCAGAATGAGCTGGTAGAGCGGCATGACGATCGCATTTTTGCGGAACACCCTCTCGTCTCGCGCGGTGAACACCGCGCCAAACGAATGCGGCCACATATAAAAGCCGAGTGCCGAGAGCAGCACGCTCGAGGAGAACCACAAAACGTTCTGACCGCGCTCCGGAAGCGCCAGAAAGCCGGGCTTGGCCTCGTCGATCGCGCTGAACATCGCGCCGAACCCGCCGTAAAGGTGAAGCGGCAGGTAGATGCCGAGGAAGAGAACGATGAGCAGGATGCAAACATCCTTGACGACCGCGTTCCATGCGGAGCCGCGGACCCCCGACACCATCACATAAGCCGTCACGATCGCGGCGCCGATCCAGATCGCAACCTCGGGCGAAATTAACCCATAGGAACTGGTCGAGACGATGATCCCGAGCCCCTTGAGCTGGAGGACCATATACGGGATCAGCGCCACGACCCCCACGAGCGCGACCAGTCCCCCCAGCACGGGGCTGTCGTACCTGTGGCGGAAATAGTGCGGCTGGGAAATGAGATGGTGCGCGCGCGCGTAACGCCAGATCGCCGGCAACAACCAGTAGGACAGGATGTAGGCCAGGCTGCCATAGCAAAGGATGTAATAGGTCGGCCCGCCCTTGCCGTAGGCCCAACCACTGCCTCCCAGGAACGTGAAGGTCGTATAGATTTCCCCTGCCATCAGCAGGAAGACGAAGACCGCCCCGAAGCCCCGGCCGGCCACAGTCCATTGCTCGAGGCTCATGTCCTTGCCATGGGCGGCGCGGAGACCAAGCCCCAGCGCAAGCGCTGCGAAGGCGAAGATGATCAGGAGCGCCGGGTTCATGGACGGTCGCCCCGGTCCACGCCGTCACGGTTCGCAGGATCGAAGGCATAGATCACGGCCATGATGGCCGAGGTGAGAACCACCCACATCACCAGCCACGCTAGCAACATCGGCATGCCAAGCACCAGCGGCTGCGTCCGGTTGATCAGGACGGGCCCGAACAGCATGGCGAGAAAGGGAAGCGCAGCGAGCCAGCGGATCAAAGGATTGCCTACGATGAGGGGCGCAAGCGACTTAGCCGACACACAATGCTCGGAGTTCAAGCTGTCGGGGCTCACGTGAGCGACCTAGATCCTCGCCGCTCGGTAGATAAATTCTGACTGCCTCGCCTGCGCCTCGAAGTTTGCGTAGGCCTGTCGACATGGATCACAGAAAAACTGCCATCGAACGTGCTTTCGAGTTAGCGAAATCTGGTGGAGCAGCCAGCGTCACGGAGATCATCACCGCGCTCAAGCGCGAAGGGTACTCCGTCGATCAAATTCAAGGCCCGTCTCTTAGGCGACAGCTTTCAGACCTGATAAGGCGGCCTCAAACTGAGAAGTGACCTCGCTCTGACGCCGTCAGAGCCCGCAATATGCGCGGTAGGTCAAACGAAAAAGGCCGCCCAGGGAGGGCGGCCTTCAAGTCCTAGCAAGGACTATCAGCGTTTGGCCGCGTCCTTGATGTCGCCCGCTACCTGATGGGCGGCGCCCTTGGCCTTGTCCATCTTGCCTTCGGCCTGCAGCGACTTGTCGTCCGTCATCTTGCCAGCCGCGTCCTTGATGGCGCCCTTCACCTTGTCGGCCGCGCCTTTGACGTGCTCTTTGTCCATGGTTTCGTGTCCTTCGTTTCGCCACCCGCCATGCAATAACGAGAAAAGCGCTCGCGAGTTCCGGTCGAGGCGGAAATGATCTGGAAGATAGTTCGCGCATCGGGCTCCAATTCCACCTTCACTACGCCAATTCATAGCAAGTTGCTCTTTCTCGCGACCTCGCCTTGCGGGTCGACTGCCGTTCTGCGCCGCTCGCCACCATTCGACCACGCTATCGCCGCGAAGCGACGCTAACCACCTCGGCGGCAGGACCGGAGTGGCAGATTGCGGACAGCGTTCGCTTCATCAGACGTTTCACAGATGCCGCGCAGGGCGTCCGAGGCGGGCGATCGGATCGCACTTTTCCTCGACGTCGATGGGACGTTGCTCGATATCGCCGAGCGGCCCGAGCGCGTCACGGTTCCTGCGGGTCTTGTCAAAAGCGTCGCGGCCGCATCGACGAGAACCGACGGGGCGCTCGCACTGGTCAGCGGCCGTCCGATCGCGGAACTCGACCGGCTGTTCGCGCCTCTCGAACTCCGCGCGGCCGGCGTTCACGGCGCGGAGTTGCGTCTCCAACCCGGTGTTGACCCCACCCCTGCGATCGGCGCTGACGTGTTGCCGTCCGGCTTGAGCTCCGAGCTGAAGACGATCGCCGGCGAATTCCCCGGAACCTTCATTGAAAACAAGCATTACAGCTACGCGGTTCATTACCGGCAAGCGCCGGCTGTCGGCGACGCCTTAAGGGCGCGGCTTACGCGCCTCGTCGAAAGGCAGCCGCAATCGGGGATCACGATGCTGGAAGCGCATTGCGCATTTGAGTTGAAGTCTCGGCGATTCGACAAAGGTCGAGCCGTGGAAGCTTTTCTTGCGACGCCGGCTTTCATGGGACGCACTCCGATCTTTATCGGAGATGACGACACCGACGAGGCCGGTTTCGCTGCCGTCAACGCCAGAGGCGGTCGCGCCTATTCGGTCGGGAGTCGACGGCCCGGGGTTTTTGCTACGTTCGAAAGCCCCAGCGCGGTCCGAGGGTGGCTCGCCGCCTTCGCGAGCGGTGGCGCTTCGGCATGAGCGGTCTGGATACGCCGCAACGGCAGCCCCTCGATCTCGCGCTAATTGGAAACGGTTGCATTGCCGCTCTGGTCAATCAGCAGGCCCGGATCGTCTGGTGGTGTTTCCCGCGCTTCGACGGAGACCCGGTGTTTTCGCGGCTTCTTACGGGCGACGATGAAAAGGGCTTTTCCGACGTCGTGATGCATGGATTGAGCGCCAGCGAATCGCGTTATATCCGCAACACTGCGGTTGTCGAGACGATCCTCACCGCCGAAGACGGCGCAGTCCTCCGGATCACCGATTTCGCGCCCCGCTTCGATCGATTCGAGCGTCCGTTTCATCCGCCGCAGATAATTCGAAGGCTGGAGCCGCTCGCCGGCATGCCGCGGATCGCCATTCGCGTTCGGCCAACCCACAACTACGGTCGCCCCACCTCCAACGCGGTCGTCGGTTCGAATCACATCCGTTACGTCGGCGGACCGCACGTCATGCGCCTGACGACCGACGCGCCGCTGAGCTATGTCGTCAACGAGATCACTTTTCCCCTCACACGGTCGGTGAGTTTGATCTTTGGTCAGGACGAGCCGTTTCTGACCGCGATCGACGCGACCAGCCGCGAATTTCTCGACCACACGCGCGAGTTCTGGCTCGACTGGTCGAGGAACCTGGCCGTTCCCTTCGAATGGCAAGAGGCGGTGATGCGCGCGGCGATCACCCTCAAGCTCTGCGCTTTCATGGAGACCGGCGCGATCGTCGCCGCTCACACGACATCGATACCGGAAGCGCCTGGTTCCACACGGAACTGGGACTATCGTTTCTGCTGGCTCAGGGACGCATATTTTGTCGTCGACGCGCTGAACCGGCTCGGCGCGACGCAGGCGATGGAATCCTACATCCACTACATCACCACCATCGCCATCGACAGTGGTCCGATTCAGCCGCTGCACGGCATCATCCCCTTCACCCCGCTCGAAGAGTGGATCGCGCCCGATCTCTCCGGTTTTTTGGGACACGGTCCGGTCCGGGTGGGCAATCAGGCCGTCCACCAGACTCAGAATGACGTGTACGGCAGCGTGGTTCTTGCTGCCGCTCAGATGTTCGTGGACGAACGCCTCCCGGCGATGGGCGATGAGTCGCTGTTCCGCATGCTCGAAACCCTGGGCGCGCGGGCGTTGGCGGGCGCGTTCGAACCGGACGCGGGCTTGTGGGAATATCGCACCCGTGAGCGTCCTCACACCTACTCGGCGACCCTGTGCTGGGTGGCTTGCGACCGGCTTGCCCGGATTGCTCGGCGGCTCGGTCTTGGAGACCGCGCCGCCTATTGGAAGACAAGCGCCGCAACATTGCGCGAAAGGATCCTCAGCGAGGCCTGGGACGAAACCCAGGGTGCGCTGACCGGGGCGTTTGGGGAGCCCGCGCTCGACGCCAGTGTCCTGCTCGTCGCCAAACTCGGATTGCTGCCCGCAAACGACCCGCGCTTCGTCAAGACTTGCGAAGCGATCGGCCGGACCCTCGTTCGCAAGCGGCGGGTCATGCGCTACACCGCTCCCGATGATTTCGGGCCGCCTGAGACGGCGTTTCTCGCGTGTAATTTCTGGTACGCCGACGCCCTGGCTTCCATTGGCCGGGAGGCGGAAGCGAGAGAATTGTTCGAGGAGATTTTGCTCAACCGGAACGCCTTCGGCCTTCTGTCGGAAGATATTCATCCTGAAACCGGCCAGCTTTGGGGCAACCTGCCCCAAACCTATTCCATGGCCGGAATCATCAATACGGCGACTCGATTGTCGTCGAGCTGGGAGGAAGCATGGGCGCGCGCTTGATCATCGTGTCCAATCGCGTCGCGGCGCCAGATCCGAAGGGCGCCCCGCGGCTGGCGGTATGGCTGTGGCGGTGAAGGCCGCGCTCAAGAACCGCAACGGCATCTGGTTCGGTTGGAGCGGCGAAGTTTCCGACGAGCCTAATCCCGAGCCCAAAGCGATCGAAGTCAAGAAAGTTACCTACGTCCTCATGGACCTCTCTAAAAACGACGTGCAGGAATATTACAACGGCCTCGCCAACAGCGTGCTGTGGCCAATCCTGCACTATCGCGGGGACCTGCAGGAGTACTCGCAGGCGGATGCGTCCGGCTACATTCGCGTCAACCGCATGTTCGCAGACCAGTTGAGTCCGCTTGTGAAAGAGGACGACGTCGTTTGGGTGCATGACTACCATTTGTTCCTGCTGGGCCGAGAGCTGCGCGCGCGGGGACACAAGAACCGCATAGGCTTCTTTCTGCACACGCCGTGCGCGCCTGCGGATATCCTCCAGACTCTGCCGCAGCACGACCTCATTTTTGGCAGTCTGGTCGATTACGACATCGTCGGTTTTCAGACGGCGAATGACCGCGACAACTTCGCCCGCTATCTTGAGGCGCTCGGCGCAAAGGCGCGCGGCGGCGGAACATACGAGATGAACGGCCGCCAGGTGCGGCTCGGCACTTTCCCGGTGAGCATCGAAACCAAGGCCTATACGCGCCTAGCGCGTAATGCGGGACGCTCGGCAATGGTGTCGCTCGTACGGGAAAGCCTCGGCGGCAATCGCCTCTTGCTCGGCGTTGATCGCCTTGACTATTCGAAGGGAATTCCTGACCGGATCAAGGGGTTTGAGCGCTTCCTAGAAAGCTATCCCGAATGGCGCGGAAAGGTGACGCTGCTCCAGATTACCCCCAAGAGCAGAACCGAGGTGAAGGAATACGGCGAGATCGAAGCAGAGGTCACCGGCCTCATCGGTCGGGTCAATGGTCGATTCGGCGACGCCGCCTGGACGCCGATCCGCTACGTCAATCGCTCCTACTCGCGAACGGTGCTCGCGGGGATGTATAGGGCCGCGAACGTGGGCCTAGTGACGCCGCTGCGCGACGGCATGAAATCTCGTGGCCAAGGAATATCTTGCCGCGCAGGATCCCGACGATCCTGGCGTTCTGGTGCTTTCCCAGTTCGCCGGCGCCGCGCGCGAGCTCGACCAGGCCTTGCTCGTCAATCCGCATGAGATCGACGCGGTGGCCGGCGCGATAAAGCGCGCGCTCGAAATGCCGCTCGAGGAGCGTCGTGATCGTCACGCGCCGATGGTCGCTCACCTGCAGACCAACGACATCACGAAATGGGCCGAGGATTACCTGACGGATCTCGCCGACGCGCGCTCCGCGCGCCGCCTGCTCAACAGCCTACGCACGCTGTTCGGCACGCCGCAGGCCCGCGAGCCGGCGGCGATCTTGTAGCGGTGCGGGGCGCGACGCTCACCTGCGGCTTTTCTGAGCCGTTCGTCCTCCAAGTTCGATGATCTCGTCGGTGATCTCCTCCTGCCGCAGCAAGCGGGAGCGGGCGACCAGTTCGTCGAGCATTTTCGCGACGTTGCTTTTGGCCGCCGTCATGGCCCGCATGCGCGCCTCGTTCTCGGCCGCGAGCGATAGGGTCAACGCCTCGCACAGCTCCGCAAACACGTATTCCTCGGCGAGCTGAATCGAGCAAGACCTGCGGCGGCAGCGAAATGATGGGCGGCCGCATCGTCTTCGCGCGCGGAAAACGAGCGAAATCGAAGGGGGCCAGCGCGCGGTCGACAACCTCGATTTCGCCTTGCGACGGCGTCGCATGGACAACGTTGACTCGGGTCGCGCGCCCCGACTCCAGGCGGGTGTAGAGCTGTTCGGTGACCCGGTCGGCAAGCGCGCCGACTTCGGCGACATGCGCGATCATCGGCCGGCTCCAGCCGACGGCCAAGCCGCGTTCGGCCGCCGCCAGGAGCCCACGCGCGCCGATGAGAAAAAGTTCGCGCTCATAGTCGCCGTCCGCTTTGAGCACGCGCTCGGCGAGGTCAAGGACCCTCCGGTTGAAAGGACCGGCAAAGCCTTGCTCGGCGCAAACTGCAATGACGAGATGACCGGCTCCTCCCGCGCGCTCCTTCGCGGGCAAGTCGTCCACGAGCGACAAAGCCCGGCCGATCGCCGCGCCGACCGTCGCGGCGTAAGCGCGCACGCCCACGACATGGGTGCGCGCCTCCCGGGCTCGCGCCCCGGCAATCCCTCGCATCGCCCCAATCACCGAGGACAATTGCTGTACAGAGCGGATTCGAGCAATGACGTCGCTGAGCCGCTCGGTCATGGGAGGGCCCCTTCAGTAACGAGCGCGCGCACGGCCGCGACCAGCTTCGCCCGCGCCGCGTCGTCGCAGGTCCCCTTGGTCATGACCTCGAACACAGCGTCGGGCGCGAGCGCCTCGAGCTGAGCGGCGATCCGCGCCCGGGACTCTGCGATCTTCGTGACCGGAGCCGCGTCGAAAACGCCGTCGGCGAGTGCGGCCAGCAGCGCGACCTGATCGACAAGACGGAGCGTGGCGAAGCGTGGTTGGGCGAGGAGCGCACGGATGCGCTCGCCCCGAGCGATGGTTGCTCTAACCCGGCTGTCAGTCATGCCGCCGAAGCGGGTAAACATCTCGAGCTCCAAGAACTGCGAATAGTCCAGCCGGATCCGGCCGGAGGCGGCGCGGAGCGCCTGCGCCTGCGCCTTGCCTCCGACCCGGCTGACGGAGAGACCCACGTCGACCGCCGGGCGCTGGTTAGCGGCGAACAGGCGGGAGTCGAGCACGATCTGTCCGTCGGTGATCGAGATCAGGTTGGTCGGGATGAAGGCCGAGAGATTGCCGGCGTCGGTCTCGGCGATGGGCAGCGCGGTCAGCGACCCGCCGCCGAGCTCCGGAGCGAGCTTCGCCGCCCGCTCTAGAAGCCGAGCGTGGACGTAAAAAATGTCGCCCGGAAAGGCCTCGCGTCCCGGCGGCTCGTGAGTCAGGAGCGCGAGTTCTCGGTGGGTCGCCGCGTGCTTGGTCAGATCATCGACAATGATGAGCGCATGCCCGCCCTTGTCGCGAAAATACTCGGCGATGGTGAAGCCGGAGAAAGGCGCGATCCACTGCAGCGCCGCCGAAGAGGCGGCCGAGGCAACAACGAAGACGCAGCGCTCCGGCGCGCCCATCGCCTTCACCGCCTCAACGACGCGCTCGACCGCCGTCGACCGCTGGCCGACCGCCACATAGACGCAGACCATGTCGGAGCGCTTTTGGTTGATGATGGCGTCCACCGCGATCGCCGTCTTGCCGGTAGCGCGATCGCCGATGATCAGCTCTCGCTGGCCGCGGCCGAGCGCAAATAGGGCGTCGACAACAAGAACTCCAGTGGCCACCGGCTGTTCGACCAGCGCGCGATCGATGATCGCCGGCGCCGGGCGTTCAACGGGCAAGAACGCCTCGGCTGCGATCGGCTCGTCCCGGTCGAGCGGCCGGCCGAGCGGATCGACGACACGCCCGAGCAGGCCCGGGCCGACGGGCACGCGCGCCACCTCTCCCGTTGCCGCGACCAGCGTGCCTACGCTGATCGCCTCGGCCTCGTCAAAAATCGCGGCGTTGATCGTGTCCCGGTCCAGCGACAGCGCATAGCCCATTCGGCCACCTTCGAAGCGCAAAAGCTCGCCGAGCCTGGCCTCGGGAAGTCCCGAAACGCGCGCGACGCCATCGGCGATCTCTTCCACCCGTCCGACCGATTGTGCATCGGCCTTGAGGTCGACCCGGGAGAGCGCCTCGCGTTCTTTCGCGAGCCAGCGCTCGTCGTCAACCGTGGACGCCGTCATGCCGGGTCAACTCCTCGACGATGCGTTTGAGGTCTTCGCGAAAGCAATTGCGCACGACCGCATGCGCCGTCTCGATCTCAAGGCCCGCGATCACCGCGGGGTCGACGACGACGGCGAAATCGACTGGCCGCCCGAGCGCGCGGGCAAAGGCTTCGCGGCAGCTTTGCGTCTCCGCCGGCGTCAGCGTTCGAGGGGCGGTCAGTTGTGCCGGACTGCTGGCGCCGAAGCCGTCGCGGCTCGCCTCGGGCAGCGAGGCCAGCGCCTCCGCGAGGCCGTCGATGAAGCCGTCCACGCGCGCGGCGTCCGGCAGCCGTTCGACGAGTTTGCGTGCGACGTCGACCGCGAGCCGCGCTGCGCGGTCGGAGGCCATGGACTCTCCGGCGGCGCGGGCCCGGCACATTTCTGTCTCGGCCGCGGAGCGCACCTGGTCCGCGGCCTCCTTGGCGGCGGCTAGGGCCTTCTCGCGCTGGGCGTTGGCCTCCTCGGCCGCTTGACGCATCACGGCGTCCCGGCCGGCGGCGATCTTGGCGCTCTCGGTCTCAGCGGCCTTACGCGCCGCGATCGCCTTGGCTCTCTCCGCTTCGGCTTCGCTCAAGAGTTTGGCCGCAGCCGCCCGCCGTTCCTCGATGATCGCGATCACCGGGCGGAACAGGAAACGGGCGAGTATGGCGACGAGGATGAGGACGTTGACGGTCTGCAGCCCGAGTGTCCACCAGTCGATCCGCATCGCGCGCGGCCTATTTGACGAACGGGTTGGCGAACAGCACCAAAAGGGCGACGACAAGACAATAGATCGCCATCGTCTCGATCATGGCGAGGCCGACGAAGAGGGTGCGCGAGATGGTGCCGGAGGCTTCGGGCTGGCGCGCGATCGCCTCCATCGCCGAGGCGACCGCCATGCCCTCGCCTATTCCTGGACCGATCGCGCCGAGCCCCACGGCGAGCGCGGCCGAGAAGATGCTGACGGCTTGAACGAGATCATTCACGGCTTCGACTCCGAGGAAGCTGCCTTGCGGCGCTCGCCGACCGCGGCGCCGATGAATACTGTCGCAAGGACCGCAAAAATGTAGGCCTGCACGGCGCCGGTGAGCAGGTCGAGCGCCATCAGGGGAATGGGCACGAGGAGACCCGCGAGGGTGAGGATGATGCCGATGATGAACACGCCGCTCATCACATTGCCGAACAGTCGCACGATCAGGGAGAACGTGCGGGTGAATTGCTCGACGATGTTGAGCGGGATCATGACCCAGGTCGGCTCGGCGTAGGTCGCCAGATATCCGCTCAAACCCCGCGTGCGAACGCCCCAGCCTATGGTCGCGACGAAGATGATCAGCGCCATCGCGGCGTCAGTCTCGATATGCGCGGTCGGGGGCTCGACGCCAGGGAGGAGCGACGACCAGTTCGAGGCGAGCGTGAACAGGAAGATCGAGCCGATCAGCGCTCGGAACGGCGCCGGATCGGTCTGCATCGAGTCCCGGATCTGGCTGTCGATGGTCGCGACAACGAGTTCAAGCAGGGTCTGTCCTTTGGACGGGATGAGCGTGAGCCGCCAGGTCGCCAGCCCCGACCCAAGGCCGAGGACAACGATAATCGCCCAGGAGACGACCACTGGCTCAGTGATCTCGACGGAGCCGAAATGAAACAGGGGCTCGAGCGTGAGGGGGGACTTCACCCGAGCCTCCGGTAGTGGCTCATCAGTATCAGGCGCACGACCAGCACCCCGGCCGCCGCGGCGAGGAAGGTATTCGCCCCCTGCCTTGCGGTCATGACGAGGGCAAGAGCCAGCAACACGAAACGGCCCCCCTGGATCGCGAGCCCAAGCGCAGTCCGGCTTTCGCGCATCAGCGCGACAGTCCACCGCAGGGAGAGAAAATGCGCCGCTCCCAGAGCCGCGCCGAGGGCGAAGGCGCCGATGAGGAGGGCGGACGTCATTGCCGATGCATCCATCGCCACGCCGTCCACATCCCCGCCGCGGCGCCGAGCATGATCAGCGGCGCAGTGAAAAAGATCCCCGTCTTGAATGCCCCGTCGAGCCAACGCCCGGCGACCACGCCGAGCAGGATCGGCGCGACGATCGCCCAGCCGAGCACACCGATCTGACCGAGGCGGGTGGCGATCGTCGGCTCCCGGTCCACGCGAAAGGCGCGGTCGCGCTCCGCCGCGGTCCGGGCGGCGTCCTGCAGCTTGCCGTTTCGCGGATCGAGGGGCGAGATCATGGCGTGGGTTCGGCGGTGAAGGGCGGGTTGCCGTCGCCCTGCGCACGACCGTCGCCGTGCAGGTAGCGCATGAGCTGGCGGACCGCGCGGGCGTGCAGTTGCGTTTGCTCGACCTTCGCGCGACGGTCTGCGTCGATCTCGGCTGCACGCTCCGCTGCGACATCGGCATCGAGCGTCTCCAGATCATCGCTGATCGTCGCGCGCCGGCAAGCGATCGCGACGCGGTCGCCCCCAGTAACCGTCAGTACGCCGCCGCTTAACGCGCAATAGCGGGTCGGTCTTCCGGTGAGGGTCCAGCGGACGACGGAAGGCGGCAGGACGGTCAGGAGGTCGGCGTGGCCGGGCAACACCCCGAAGGCGCCGCTCTCGTCCTCGGCGCGGAGCGATCGGACGTCATCGGCGTCGATCAGGATCGCCGCGGGCGTGACGATGGTGAGGCGCAGCGCTCCGCTCATGCCGACCTCTCCGCGGGCTTCCTCTCGGCGGGGCGGCCCGCGTGCTCCTTTGCGCGCGCCTCGTCGAGGTCTCCGACCATGTAAAGCGAGCTTTCGCGCCACTCGTCGCAGGCGCCCTCTAGGATCGCCTTGCAACCGGCGACAGTGTCGGCGACCTTGACCGAACGGCCACCCACCCCGGTGAAAGCCTCTGTCACGGCGAAGGGCTGCGTCAGGAAGCGCTGGAGGCGGCGGGCGCGCTCGACCATCTTGCGATCCTCGGCGCCAAGCTCCTCCATGCCGAGCAACGCGATCACGTCCTGCAGCTCGCGATAGTGCTCGATCGCCCGCCGCGCCTCGGTTGCGACGCTCACATGCTCGTCGCCGACCACCAACGGATCGAGCAGGATCGAGGACGAGGCGATCGGATCGACCGCCGGATACATGCCTTCGGCCGCCATGCTGCGCGAGAGCACCACCATGCTATCGACATGAGCCGCGATCGTGGTGACCGCGGGGTCGGTGAAGTCGTCCGCCGGCACGTAGACGGCTTCGATCGCCGTGACGGAAGCGTCGCCGATCGAGGCGATGCGCTCCTGCAGAGCGGCGACCTCGTCGGCCAGGGTCGGCTGGTAGCCGACCCGCGACGGCGCGCGGCCGAGCAGGCCCGAGACTTCGGCGCCCGCCTGAACGAAGCGGAACACGTTGTCCATCAGGAGGAGAACGTTCTGACGTCGGACGTCGCGAAAGTATTCGGCGATGGTCATCGCGGTCATCGGCACGCGCCAGCGCGCGCCCGGCGGCTCGTTCATCTGACCGTAGACGAGCGCGGTGCGGGCGAGCACGCCCGAGTCGGTCATGTCGAGCAGCATCTCGTGCCCCTCGCGCGACCGCTCGCCGACGCCCGCGAAGACGGAGATGCCCTTGTAGCTCTCCACCATGGCGTGGATCAGCTCCATCACCAGCACGGTCTTGCCGACGCCGGCGCCGCCGAACATCGCAGCCTTCCCGCCTTGTGCCAGCGGCGCGAGCAGGTCGATCACTTTGATCCCGGTTGCGAAGAGCTTCGTTGTTCCTGTCTGGGCCGAGAACGGCGGCGGCTTGCGATGAATCGGCCAGCGCGGGGCGTCATGCGGTAGGGGCGCCCCGCGGTCGCCAATCCGGCCGAGCACGTCCATGAGGCGCCCGAGCGTCGACTCGCCGACCGTGATAGTAACCGGGCCCCCGGCGCCGCGCGCAGCGTCACCGCGTCTCAGGCCCGTGGTTGGCTCAAGCGCAATGGCGCGGGCGGAGTGGGCGTCGAGGTGAGCCTGGATTTCGGCGACGACCACCCGGCCGTCGGAATCTAGAATTTCGACCGCGTCTTCGATCGGGGGCGGTATGCCCTCGAATGCCAGGTCGATGACGGCGCCGCGAATCGCGACCACCCTCCCCTCGACCCGCTTTTCAGGCATCGATTTTCGCTCCTGCGTCGGGGGCGGCAGGACTGTTGCACGCCCGCCGCCCTCACGCAAAGCGGCATCAAGCCGCGGCGCAAAGTATCAAACCGGCTTTTATTGACATTTGGGGGATTTCGACTATGTGAAAAGCGCCGAGAGCGAAGCAAGGCTCAGGCACGGCGTTGGCGACGCGCTTCGCGCCCACGCATGGCGAGTTAAAGACTTTGCGCCACGGCCCCGCGACCGTTCGCATGGCCCCCTGAAGCCTCCACCCCCCGGCGCGGACGACGTAGAATGTCCGCGCGATGCGAGATCCAATGAACTTTAATGAACTCGGCCTGAGCGAAAAAGTGCTCAATGCCGTCCAAGCGGCAGGCTACGACACGCCCACGCCGATTCAGGCGCAGGCTATTCCCTACGCGCTCCAGGGGCGCGACGTTCTGGGCATCGCCCAGACCGGGACTGGCAAGACCGCCGCTTTTACTCTTCCGATGCTGTCGCTGCTCGAGCGCGGTCGTGCGAAGGCGCGGATGCCGCGGACGCTCATTCTGGAGCCGACGCGCGAACTCGCCGCTCAGGTCGAGGAAGCCTTCGTCAAGTACGGCGTCAATCACAAACTCTCCGTCGCGCTCCTGATCGGCGGCGTGTCTGACGGCGATCAGAAGACGAAAATCGACCGTGGGGCGGACGTGGTGATCGCCACTCCTGGGCGCCTTCTCGACCTGACCGAGCGTGGCGGTCTTCTGCTTACCGGGATCGAAATTCTGGTGATCGACGAGGCCGACCGGATGCTCGATATGGGCTTCATCCCGGACATCGAGCGCATCTGCAAGCTCGTGCCGTTCACCCGCCAGACGCTGTTCTTCTCCGCGACTATGCCGCCGGAGATTACCCGCCTTACCGAACAGTTTTTGCACAATCCGGAGCGCATCGAAGTCTCCCGGGCGGCGACCACGGCCGAGAACATCACCCAGACCCTGGTGCCGTCGGGCGGGGCGCCGCACGACAAGCGCGCGACTCTTCGTCGCATTATCAGCGGGGCGGACAATTTCAAGAATGCCCTCATCTTCTGCAATCGCAAGCGCGACGTGCAGGTGGTCTTCCGTTCACTCCAGAAGCACGGCTTCTCGGTTGATGCGCTTCATGGCGACCTTGACCAGCGAGCGCGCATGACGGCGCTCGATGCTTTCCGCGGCGGACAGGTCCAACTCCTCATCTGCTCCGACGTCGCGGCGCGCGGCCTCGACATTCCCGACGTG
The DNA here is from genome assembly GCA_963748545.1 of uncultured Alphaproteobacteria bacterium. Lineage (GTDB taxonomy): Bacteria > Pseudomonadota > Alphaproteobacteria > Rhizobiales > Beijerinckiaceae > Roseiarcus. Next base: position 7,793 of record CAVVJO010000041.1, on the reverse strand, counting down.
AGCCATGTCATCAATTACGACGCGCCACACCATTCGGAAGACTACGTCCATCGCATCGGCCGCACGGGCCGGGCGGGCAAAACTGGTCAGGCGCTGACCATCGTCACCCGCGGCGATTCTCGGTCGATCGCCGAAATCGAGAAACTGATCGCCCGCAAGATCGACTGGCAGGAAGGCGCCGAGATGCCTCCCGAGGAGGAGGACATCGCCGCAGGACGCCCTCACGATCGGCGCGGAAACCGCGGCGATCGTGGAGAACGTTATGCCCGGCGCGGCGAGGACCGAGCGCCGCGCGAGGCCCGGCCTGACCGTTCAGACCGCTCCGGCGAACGCGGCCCCCCCTCGCGACGACACCGCGCCGAACGACCGCCCCAGGATGGCGTTCCGGCGGGGACAGAGCAACCCGACTATCGCAGCGTCGAGCCCCGCCCGCATCGCCATGAGCGCCCCGCTGAGGAGCGCATCTCGCCCTCGCTGCCGCGCGCCGGCGACCCGAACCCCGATAAGCGCCGACAACGCGCTGAACGCCAGCCGCTAGAGCGCGTCGCGGCGGAGCAGGAGCGCTTCCGCGATCGGGCGGCGCGCCATTCTTCAGGCGCTCCACCCCGCCGCGAGCGGGCGCATCGCGACGACGACGCGCCGGTGATTGGCCTCGGCGACCACGTGCCAAGTTTCCTCCTGCGTCCAGTGCCCAAGCGGAACCCCATTCCGCAGGAGCCCGAGCGCATCACTGAGGACTAACCGCGCCCCTTTACGGCGATGCTCAGATTTGGGTTTGTCCGCATTTTGGCGCTCCTGGCGCTCGGGATCGTCGTCCCATTCGGACTTTATCGGCTCAGCCGTGCAGTGGGCCTGCCGCTTACGATCGCGGCCGCGGTCGCTCTCGGCTTGATCTATGGAGCGATTAAGGCCGACAACCCCTGGTCGGGCGATGGCCTGGTGATCAATCTCCGGCTTATGGGGGTCAGCGCTGCCGCGATTGCAGCCTATGTCGCGATCAGCGTGGCAGCCGTGCGAGAGATCGCGAAGCGCCTCTAGACCGAAAACCTTTCGACGTGATCAAGGGCCCTTATCGCGCCCTATCTTTCTGGGGTTCGACGCGCCCGCATCGCAACTGGACGAAGTCGCGAAGGACTGGGTTCTGCCGCTTTGACAGCCGCTTTGCGAAGCGCAGCCTGGATGCCGTGCGTCGCCCAGAGCCCGTCGGCGTAAACGGCGCAACCGCCGAACATCCGCCTGACGTCGACTGCCGCCAAGGGCGCAAAAAGCTATTTTAGACGATCCTCGTTCACGCCGGAGCGTTTAGCGCTTCCGGGCTCGCCGGCGTTATGGCGACGCTCTCGCCGCAGCCGCACGCCGAGGTTTCGTTGGGATTGCGAAACGAAAAACTCGCCGAAAACTTGTCGACGGAGAAGTCCATCTCGGCGCCGAGCAGAAACAAAATCGCCTTGGGGTCGATCAGGAGCTTGACCCCCTTGTCCTCGACCACTTCGTCGAGTGGCTCCACGGTCTCCGCCAATTCCATAGTGTAGGCCATGCCGGCGCAGCCGCCGTTCTTCACGCCCACCCGAACGCCCGCGATTGGACGGGCGGCGGCTTCTGTCAGCGCGCGCACACGCTCCGCAGCCGCGTCAGTCAAAGTCATAACCTGCCGCCGCAGGAGTCTGGACGCCATAATGTCTCTCCGTCACCCGGGTTCAAGGCCCGTCGCCGTTCGCATGATATAGCACCGGAGCGGCGGTTTTGACAGGGTGGCGCGGAGGGTTTGCCCTCGCCGCCTTTCATGCTACGCGACGCCCATGTCCTCCCGGCGCCCGATCAAGACCCGCAAACCCATCCTGACGATGCACGACTGGGAGGCGAAGCACTACGTCTTCGCCGCCGTGCTCATCGTCGTCGTCATGGGTCTGTTCGCCTATAGTTGGTCGTGACGGCGTCTCTCCAAGACGCGAGGTTCGGGAAGGCGCTCGCCGCCGCGCTCGCGGTCAGCGGCTGTTTCGCCCCTCTGTCTTTCGCCCAGGCGATCACGCCAAGCTCCGTGTACGCGGCGCCGCAGACTCTCGTGCCTGTCGACGGCGCCGGCCGGCGCCTCAACCTCTTTTGCGAAGGAGCCGGCAGCCCGGCGGTCGTGCTCGACGCCGGGGCCGGCAGCGGGATGATGGTCTGGCGACATGTCCAGTCGGAGATCGCAAGATTCACCCGGGTCTGTTCCTACGACCGCGCAGGTTTGGGGTTCAGCGACGCCGCAACGCGCTCGTCCGACCTCACGAACATGGTCGATGACCTCCGCCAGCTCGTCCAGGCTGCGCGGATACAAGCGCCTTTCGTCTATGTTGGCCATTCGCTCGCCGGCATGGTCGGGGTGCTCTACTTGGCTACTTATCCCGATGATATCGCCGGAGCTGTGTTGGTCGATCCCTCCTTCGCGGGCCAGGTGGAGAAGATCCAGGCGGCGTCTCCGCCCTTGAGCCGCAACGCTATGGTGGACGCTTTAGACCAGCAGCTCGAGGGCATGCGAGCGTGCCTTGAGTTTGCGCGCGAAGGCCAATTGTCCGATCCCCGCACGCCCGAAGCGGGCGCTTGCCCTGAGCCGGCGGAAGCAGACGCAGCGTCGGACGACCTTCTTTCCCGCGCCATGGCCAGGGTCCGAACGCTCCCGAGCAACTGGCAAGCCCAGATCTCGGAGATCGAGAATTTCGCTTCGCGCGGCGCTCAGCGGGGCGTGGACACGCGTGAACTCGACGGGGCCAACCCGTCGTTTGGCGACAAGCCGCTCGCCGTCCTGACGGCCGGTGTTTCCGCGTGGCCGCCAGAGCAGGTCGCCGCCTGGCGGGCAGGACACGACGGGATCGCGGCGCTCTCGGCCCGCGGAGACAACACGATAGTTTTGGGCGCGCGCCACTATATTCAGCTCGATCGACCGCAAGCCGTAATCGACGCGGTGCGGCGGGTCGTCGTGGTGGTGCGGCTGAGATAGTCCCGTCTGGAGCTTCGCGCGCATCTATGGCAAAGCGCGGCCGCGATCGCCAACAGAGCTAAGAGTCATGTCCTCTCCGCTGCTACAAAGCCAAGCTGACCTTTTGGGCCGGATCGCGGAGGCGCTCGAGCGGCTGGCGCCGCCCGCCCCGTCCAGTCCCGACTTCGACGCCGCGGAAGCCTTCGTCTGGCGCGCGGAAAATCGGATGCTGGCCGCGGTCGCCAAGGTCAACCGTGTCGACATTTCGCTTTTGCGCGGGGTCGACCGGGTGCGCGACCTGCTGGTCGAGAACACCGAGCGCTTCGCCCGCGGCCTCCCGGCCAACAACGCGCTCCTCTGGGGCGCGCGCGGCATGGGCAAATCGTCACTGGTCAAGGCCGCTCAAGCGGCAATCAACCGCGAACCTGGGGTTGCGGGAAATCTAAAGCTGATCGAGATCCATCGCGAAGATATCGAAGGCCTGCCTGCACTGATGAGCCTGCTACGCGACTCGCATTACCGTTTCATCGTCTTTTGCGATGATTTATCGTTCGATGCGGGCGACGCTTCCTACAAGTCGCTCAAGGCTGCGCTCGAGGGCGGCATTGAGGGTCGGCCCGACAACGTGCTCTTCTACGCCACGTCCAACCGCCGCCATCTTCTGTCGCGCGAGATGATGGAAAACGAGCGATCGAGCGCCATAAACCCCGGGGAAGCGGTCGAAGAGAAGGTGTCGCTCTCCGACCGGTTCGGCTTGTGGCTCGGCTTCCACCATTGCAGTCAGGACGACTATCTCGCAATGGTGCTGGGCTACGCGAAGCATTTCGGCCTCGACGCGCCTGCCGAAACGATTGAACGCGACGCACTCGAATGGGCGACGACCCGGGGTTCCCGCTCCGGCCGCACCGCCTGGCAGTTCACCCAGGACCTTGCGGGACGGCTTGGAAAGCCTCTCGGCAGCGTGGCGCCGGCACCATAGCCCGTCGAAAGGCGGGCGTCATTTTGGGCTTCATTCAGTAGCGCCGCCGCGGCAATCAGGGAGCGCCTCATCGGCGTCGCCCTCGAAAAGGCGTAATTGAGTGCACAAGAAGGCCATTCGAAATTCGGCCGGATCTCATCGCCATGAGCCCGCAAGGCGGCTCGTCGCGACGCTCTTCCCCCAATCGAACCCTGACGTGGAGTTCGCGTAGGCGAAACCCTGTTTCACACGCGCGTCGGCGAGGACGTCGTAGCTAGAGGCGCACGCATGCATCACAACAAATTTGCGATAGGGCAGATTGTCGACTTCGATTTAAGGGTCATGCCGGCTCCGAGACCAAATGGCCCGTTCGAAATAGTACGAGTGCTGCCGGCGGAAGACAGCCATTCCCAGACCTATCGCATCAAGAGTAAGTCGGAACCCTTCGAGCGGAGCGCTAAGGAGTACGAACTCCTGGTCGTGGTGGCGGCCCCATCGACTGAGCAAGCCGCGGGCTTGGGAGGATGGCTCGGCGGCGGCCGTTCGGGCGGCCTGCAGGCGGCAAGGCCGGTTCGGTCGCGCTGAGCGAAAGCATGGCCGAGCTCGGCGGTATCCTCTAACGGCGCAACACGCGGGACAAGAGGGCAGTCAGTCGTCGCTGCGCGGAGCCCCGCTCTTGCTCACGCCTGTGTTGTGACAAGGACCGGAGGCGCTCCGAGCGACGCTGACCGGGTCTGTCGCCGCTGTCCCCGATGCTCAAGGCCCTCGTCTCGAACAAAAGGCGGCGGGCCTTTCCTGGGACCCGCCGCCTTGCTAGCCAAACCGGGAACAATCGTGTCTCGCGGCAATCCCCAGCGGCTGTTGATGTCCAGGCAAAGCCTGAACCTCGTTTTCGCTTGGGTCAGAGCCCAGCGAGATAGCTCGTTGGGTCCACCGGTGTAGAACCCTTGCGCAGCTCGAAATGGAGCTGAGGCGCATTGACGTTGCCTGTGTCTCCGGACTTTGCAATGATCTGCCCGCGTTTAACCTGTTCGCCGCGCTTCACGTCGAGTTCGCCGTTATTGGCGTAGGCTGTGACATAGCCGTTTGGGTGCTTGATGAGCACTAGATTGCCGTAACCCTTCAAACCGTCGCCCGAATAGACCACCACGCCGCTTTCGGCCGCGCGCACCGAGGTGCCGGCAGGAACCGAGATGTCGATGCCGTCGTTGCCGCCCGCCTTGAAGCCCTGGATGATGCGGCCGCGTGCGGGCCAGCGGAATTCCGGGTTCGACCCGGAGGCGTCGGCTTCCTCGGAAGTGGCGGCTTCCTTGGCGCCGGCCGCCTTCGGATCGACGTTGCCGGTCGGCGTAACGTCGATGCCCTGCTTTTTCGCGACCGTCGTGTTCGAGAGGTCGGATTTTGAGGCGTCTTTTGCAGTATCGGCTTTGACGAGCGTCGTGGGCTGCGACTTGGCCGCGTCGTCGGGCTTCCCTTTGAGATCGGCCGTCTTGGCGTCGTCTTTGCTCTTCTGCCCGACCTTGGTCTTTGTCCGTTCCTCGAGCCTCTTCGCCTTGGCGTCGTCGACTGAGGCGACCTCCTCGGCCTTCTTTCCGGCCTTGGATGAAACTTCGGCCACATCCCTTTCTTTTGCCGACGGCGCGGACGCCACAGCACGCCCGCCAGCGCTGTACACCGGCACGACGATGCGCGCGCCGCCCTTGATCTCGGCCGAACTCGAAAGGCCGTTTGTGGAGAGCAGCGCGGAAGCAGGTACCCCATAACGGCGCGAAAGCGTGTCGAGATTTTCATCGCTTCCGACTACTATCGGCGTGCCGCCGACGGCGCTCCAACCGGTCGACTTGCCGCCCACCGGCTGCGAGGCGGACGCGACGGGCGCTGGCGCTGCCAAACTTGGCAATGGCGCGCTGGCCACCGTGGCGGCGGGGGCGATCGGCGCGGCCGCCACGTGGCCCGCGGACGCGGCGCCGTCGGGCGTCGCTTGAGCGGTCTGGGAACTGAACGGATTGGTGAACGGACTGCTGCTGGCGTTGAACCGCGACACGTCCGCGGAACATCCCGAGAGCCAGATGAGCGCCAGGCCAGTCAGCGCAAGACGCGGAAAAGCGCGTCCTTCCAGAAACGCAACGCGATCACTCATGTGGCTGAACCCGTAGTTTACGCGGCTGAGAACACGGGTAATGTGGAGCATCCGAGTTAAGACAAGGTTTAAGATGAATCGTTGGTGAGGACTTGCGGCGAGTTTGTGAAGATGGAGGAGCATCATCCATCATCCTGACATTCGGAGTGGGCGGTCACAGCGCGCGGGAAAGGCCGTGCTCCAGCGGTCTGAGGCCCCGCGCTCGTCCAAAGTCGGCCATGTGCACGGGGCCCTCCCCGCCAAGCGTCAGCCGAACGATCCGATGCTCGCCTCGCCCCGGACCCGCGACCGACGTCACCATCGCGCCTTGCGGCTGAAGCAGGTCTAGAAACGCCCGCACCGGCGGTTCGACGATCCCGTGTGCAATGACCTTGTCGAAAAGCCGTCCTGCGGCATGCTGCTCGAATCCGTCCGCCCACAGAATCTCGACGTGGGCTAGCCCGAACGCCTCAACGCGGGCGGCGGCCTCTACGGCGAGGGTCTGAAACCGCTCTGAGAGACGACGCGCTTCGCAAACTGCGCGAGCAAAGCCGTGCAATAACCTGTCCCAGTTCCGATTTCGCAAACTGTGTCCGTCGGCTGCAAGTCGAGCGCGGCGATCATCGCAGCCACGATCGAAGGCGGCTGGGAGGTCTGGCCGCAGCCGATCGGAAGCGCAATATCGCGCCCGGAAATGTCGGCGAACCGCTGCGGCATGAAGAGGGCCCGCGGCACGCGCTCCAGCGCACGCAAAAGGTCGAGATTCTCAATGCCCTTGGCCCTCATGGCCAGGGTGAACTGGGCGCGCTCTTCCGCCTCCGACGCCCTCAAACCCTCTCCCTCGCATTCGGCGCCCGTTCGGTCACCAAATCGCGAACGCCTTTTCCAATCTTAACCGGGAATCATCGTCGGTGAGATCAAGCCTGAGGGGAGTCACCGAAATCTTCTGCTCTGCAAGCGCCGCGAGGTCCGTGCCGTCGTCATAGGTGATCTCGCTGCGCTGGAACATCAGCCAGTAATACGGAAACCCGCGGCCGTCGCGCCGTTGTTCGACCCGCATGAGTTCGGCGTTGCGCTGTCCTTGGCGGGTGAAAGCAATTCCCTTGACATCGTCTGCGGCGCAAGGGGGAAAGTTGACATTGATGAGCCCGCCGGGCGCGATGCCGGCCGACAAAATTCGGCAAATCAGCGGGACTGCATGCTTTTCAGCTGATTCCCATTCGATCAGCGGCCGCCCATGAACGCCGGCGTATGCCTGCGACAGCGAAATTGCCGGGATGCCGAGCATCGCGCCCTCGATCGCCCCGGCGATGGTGCCCGAATAAGTGACGTCCTCCGCGACGTTCTGGCCGCGATTGACGCCTGAAAGCACGAGATCCGGTCGCTTGTCGGCCATAATCATCCGTACGCCCATGATGACGCAGTCGGTCGGAGTGCCCTTCACGGCGTAATGGCGCGGGCTGATCTCGCGCAGCCGCAACGGATCGCTGAGCGACAGCGAATGAGCGACGCCCGACTGGTCCGTCTCCGGTGCGACAACGAAAACGTCGTCGGAGAGTTCGCTCGCGATCGTCTCGAGCACCGCGAGTCCCGGCGCGTGGATGCCGTCGTCGTTGGTCAGTAGGATTCGCATGCGGGATCGCCTTTCGCATGGCCTCATACGCCGGAGGCCGTCAACGCGCCAGACCAGTCCGGCAAATCGCTCGGAAGGGCTATAAGGCCGCGCTCAAACAAAAAAGGCCGCCCAGGGAGGGCGGCCC
>CAVVJO010000040.1:0-43175 GCA_963748545.1 uncultured Alphaproteobacteria bacterium | reverse complement strand
TTCTTTTTGGCTTTTAGGTTTCGGCGAAGCTTTTCGAGGGCGGACCGCCGGCGTTGGCGACGCAGATATCCAGCCGTCCGAACTTCTCCTGGACAGCGGCAACCGAAGCTTCTTACCTGGTCGTGGGCGGTGACGTCGACGGCGCGGGGGAAGACTTCGACGCCGGTTTCGGAGGCGATCTCCTGCGCGGTCTTGTCGAGTTCGGCCTGGTTGCGCGACACAGCGCCAGTTTGGCGCCCTCGCGCGCCAAACCGAGCGCCACCGCTTTGCCCAAGCCCTGGCTCGACGCTGCCCCCACCAGGGCCACGCGGTCTTTCAATCCCAGATCCATGGCTACTTCTTTCTCAGGTAGTCGTCGGTTTTGTTCAGCCAATCGTAGCGGATGGGGCTGAAAACGTCGACAAGATCGAGCGTATCTTCCATAGCCACGGCGGTGTGGGGCACGTTGAACGGGATGACCAGCACCTGGCCTTTTTCCACGAGCACGTCCTTGTCTTCCAGCGTGAACTTGAGAGCGCCTTCCATGATGTAGGTGATCTGTTCGGCGTCATGCTGGTGCCACGGCACCACCCTCCTTGGCCAGAAAAACCTGGGCCATCATCACCTTTTCACCGGTGACGATTTTGCGGCCGATGGTCTCGCTCATTTCCTCTTTGGGCATCTGGTCCCACACGAAATGTTGCATGGTATTTATCCTTTACTTGCGAAGATAGTCGTCTGTCTTATTGATCCAGTCGTAACGGATCGGGCTGAAGCATCGAGCGCCAGCGAATCTTCCAGGGCTTCGGCGCTATGCGCTTCCTGCGAAGGAATCACCAGCGCTTCGCCGGCTTTGACCGTGACTTCCTTGCCCTCCAGCCGGAACAGGAGCGCGCCCGAGAGCACGTAACTGATCTGCTTGGCCTCATGTTGGTGCGCGGCCACCACCGTGCCCTTTTTCAATTCGATCTGCGCCGCCATGACCTTTTCGCCAGTGATATAGCGGCGGCCGATGGATGGGGTGAGCGCTTCCATGGGGACGGCGTCCCACGAGGTGTGGTTCATATCGGGTTCATTGTAACGTGAGATGCGCGCGCGTCCGGTTCAACCGCGCGCGCGCGGGTGGCGCGGGCGATGAGTTCCTTCACCAGGAGATTGGGGAAAGTCCGCGTGGGTGTGATGGCATAGAAGCTCTCTTCGATGGCGGAGAACCGGTACCGCTCCACCAGCGCGCCGGTGCGAAGTTCGTCCTGTACCACAACCTTCGGAACCAGGGCGAGCGCCTTGGTGTGCAGGGCGAGGACGCGGAGCATGGCCATATCGTCGACTTCGGCGGCGATGGCGGGGCGGATTCCGGCACGATCCATCACCAGGTCGAAGGCGGCGCGGATGTCGCTCTGCAGGCTGGGCAGCAGCACGGGGGTCTTGCGGAAGTCTTCGGGGAAGTGGAAGGGCCGGCGGATGCGCGACGGGCGCGCCACCAGGATGATTTCCTGTTTGGCGAGCAGGTGGCAGTGATGGCCGCTTCGGCGTCGCGGGGAATGGCCTGGTTGGTGAGGACCACGTCGATGGCGTGGTCGCGCAGTTGCCGCATGAGGTCGCGTACGCCGCCGGAGCGGAGCACCAGTTCGTCGCGGCGGTTGCGCAGCGGCTTGAGGAACTCCCACTGGAAATTGCGGGAGAGCGTGGCCACGGCGCCGATGCGGAGGGCCTGGCGCGCTTTTTGCGAACCGTGGCGGAGCGTGTCGATGAGTTCGTCCCCGGAGCGGAAGATGGAATCGGCGTATTGCAGGGCGATGCGTCCGGCTTCGGTGAGGACAAGTTTGCGGTTTTGGCGCACGAACAGCGGATGGCCGAGGTGTTGTCTGAGTTGGCGGAGTTGGGTGCTGAGGGCGGATTGGGCCACGTGCAGGCGCGCGGCGGCTTTGGTCAAGCCGCCCTCGTGCGCGATGGCCCAGAAGTCGGCAGGTGGTGGTAGTTCATCCTTTCTTACATATAGCAAACAGAACGAACCGTTCGAAACAATCTATTGGCGAGAACCAAAGAGTATGTCCTATGCTGCCAATACGCACCGGCCCCACGGGCCGCAATCCACACAAGGAGTTTGACGACTTGCCCGAGAAAACCACGATTGCCGTAGCTCACGGAGACGGAATCGGCCCCGAGATTATGCAGGCCACGCTACGTGTCCTGGATGCCGCCGGGGCCGCGCTGGAGACCGAAACCGTCCAGATTGGCGAGGCCGTTTACAAGAAAGGCTTCACTTCGGGAATCGAAGCCTTGGCTTGGGATACCTTGCGGCGGACGAAGGTCTTCCTCAAAGCGCCGATTTTCACGCCCCAGCGGCCGCACGAGCGGCATTTCGACGCCCGCCGAGAGGTCCCAGATTGAGCTGTTGCGAAAGACCTATGAAAAGGCCGGGGTCGCCCCGGACTCGGTTGCCTTCGTGGAAGCGCACGGCACCGGGACGCGGGTGGGCGATCCCATCGAAGCCTCCGCCCTCGGCGCGGTTCTGGGGCGGGCCCGCCACAATCCTTTGCCGATCGGATCGGTCAAGAGCAACATCGGCCACACGGAGCCGGCGTCTGGGTTGGCCGGGCTCATGAAAGCGATGCTGGCGCTCGAGCATGACGAGGCGCCGCGGTCATTGCATCTCGACAACCCGAATCCGGCGATCGATTTCGCGGGCCTCAATCTTCGCGTCGCGAACGAAGCCGTCCCCCTGCCGCGGTCCGACAGCCGCCAATTCGCTGGTGTCAGCTCGTTCGGCTTTGGCGGAACCGGCGCCCATGTCATCCTCGCCGATCCGCCGCCGGGCCGCGCCAACGTGGCTGCCGCTCCCCGCGTGATGCTGATCTCCGCCCAGACGGAGGACGCCCTGCGCGCTCTGGCGGCTGCCTACGCGAGACAGCTTGACGGCGCGAGCGTTGAGGAACGCCGACGCATTGTCGCGGCGACAGGCCGCAGGCGCGAACCGATGCGGGAGCGCCTCACGCTGCCGGCCACAGAAACGGACGGCCTCGCCGCAGCGCTGTCGCGGTTCGCCAAATCCGGCGAAGCCGACGCAGCCGCCGCCCGGGCGACCGTCATCGAGGGCGACAACGCCGTCGTTTTCATCTTCTCCGGCAACGGATCTCAGTGGTCGGGCATGGGGCGGGCCGCGTACCGCGCCAGCGCCGCCTTCCGCGAAGCGCTTGCGGAAGTCGATTCGCATTTCCTTCCGCTGGCCGGATGGTCGCTGGTCGAGAAATTGGATTCGGTCGGCCTGTTGGGCGGCCTCACCCGCGCCGACGTCGCCCAACCGATGATTTTCGCCATTCAAGCCGCGAGTGTGCGCGCGTTGGCGGCAGTCGGCATCCGGCCCGCGCTGACGCTCGGCCACAGCGTCGGCGAGGTCGCCGCTGCGGAAGCGGCCGGTGTCCTGTCCCTTTCGGACGCGGTTCAGGTCATCTTTCATCGCAGTCGCCTCCAGCAAATGACCCGGAACGCCGGCGCGATGGCGGTCGTGTTCGGTCCGCGCGAGGCGGCGGCCGAGCTCGTCGCCCGCGTTCCCGGTCTCGCGGTCGCCGCGCACAATTCGCATCGCTGCATCGCCGTCGCTGGGCGGCAGGCCGCGCTCGACCGCCTGTACGAGCTCGCACCCGCTGCGAAGCTCAAAGCGCGTCCGCTCGACCTCCCATATCCCTTCCACACCGCGTTGATGCAGCCGTTGAAGAAAGCCTTGATCGAGAGCCTCGCGGGGCTCAGGCCGTCGGCTGGCCTGATTCCCTTTTTGTCGACCGTAGCCGACGAGATCGTGCCCGGTCCCGCCGCGGGTCCCGCTTATTGGTGGCGGAACGTCCGCGAGGTTGTCCGGTTTGAGGAGTGTGTGGAGCGCGCTCTGAATATGGGCCGGCGGGTGTTTTTGGAGATCGGGCCGCGGCCGACCCTAAAAACGCATCTGAGCGACATCGCCGAGCAGCTCGACGTGCGAGCGCTCGTTGATTGCGTGCTCCACGAGAACGGAGATGAATGCGGCGATCCGTTCGAGGCCGCTTCGATGCGGCTTATCGCAGCGGGAGCCGACGTTCTCCCGCAGTGGTCTTTCGGGGCGGACCCCGGGCCCGGCGTCGCGTTGCCGGCGTATCCCTGGCGCCGAATGGCGTTCCTCTTCCCTGAAACGACAGAATCGACAGGCCAGCTCGGCGCGCGAGCGCGTCATCCGCTGATCGGAGCGCGCGCGTCGGACGGGTCGCTGGAATGGCGCGCGGTTGTCGATCCGCAGCTTGAGCCGGTCTTTGCCGATCACCGGGTTGAGGGGCAGATACTGTTACCCGGCGCCGCTCTGCTCGAGATGGGGCTGGCGGTCGCACGCGAGTGGGCAGGTCCGGAGGCGGCGCTGAGCCGTTTCGAGATCCTACAGCCGCTAATCTTTTCGGCGGAAGGAGCGCGAGAGATCCTGAGCCGGGTCGAACCGTCGACGGCCAAAGTCGAGATCCTGAGCCGCCCGCGCCTCACGACGGCGCCTTACGCCACGCATGCGCGCGGTCGGATCCTTCAAAGGCCGGGGCCGCCGCCCTCGGTCCACGCCGCTGCTGCGCCCACGAGCGGAACGGTCTCGGGAGACACACTGTATGCTCGGGCGCGCGCCTGCGGACTCGATTTCGGACCGGCGTTCAAGGGGCTTGCCCGCGCCTGGCGCACAAGTGAGCAGTCGATCGAGGTTGAACTGACGAAGGCCAACGGAGACGCGCGCTACGGCCTCGATCCTGCGCGCCTCGACTCCTGCTTCCACGGGCTCATCCTTCTGTTTGCTGGGCGCGATGGCGGCGGCCCCTATCTGCCGGTGCGGTTTGGGGACGCGCGTTGTCTCTTGCCGGGAGGAGACCTTGCCCGTGCCTCGAATTCGGGTCCGAAGGCGTGACGGTCTGGCCATCATCGCCGATTTCGATCTCCTCGACATCGAGGGCCGCCTCGTGGCGACACTGCGCGGCGTGCGCTTTAAGGCAGCTCGACCGCAAACCGGACTTGGGCTTTTCGATCTCGGACACGTCGCACGATGGATTCCCGCGCCGGCCGAACTCATGGGCCGAGCCCCGCTCGAAACTTGGCGGAAAGCCGCAGCAGCCGCAAGAAGCGAAGAAACCAAACTCTCCGGCGCGGCGTTGCTGCTCGAAGGGTGGGCGACCGCCGCGGCTTACGCGTTCGGGATGAGGTTGGCGAAGGAAGGCGTTGTCGATCTTAATGCGATTGTTGGGAGCGGTCGGTTGCCAGAGCGCCGTCGAGGCTGGGCGGAGACAGTTTTCGCGGAGCTCGAACAGATCGGCCTATTGCAACGTTCCGGCCGCGATCTCCGGCTGACAAAGGTAGACCTGCCTTCGCCCGAGGACGTTTTTTCGACGCTCGCCGCCGAATATCCGGAGCGCGCCCCGGAACTGCTGCTCGCGTCCGGCGCCGGCGAAATGCTGCGGGCGCTGACGGCCGGTAAGGCCGAAGTGAGAGGCCCTTCGGACGTCGCCATCGAGGGCTATGAGCTGAGGTCCCCGTCGTCAGCGGCTGCCGCTCAAATGCTTAGCAAGCGGCTCGAGGCGATGTCGTCGCGAAGAAGCGCCGGGTACGGCCTGCGGATCCTGCAGATTGGCGCCGGTCTGCTCAATTCCGCGCTGATCCGTTTTGCGACCCCCCGCTGCGCGCGGCTGACGATCTTGGACCTAGACGCCCGCAGGCTTGAGCGCGCCCAACTCAACCACGCCGACGCCGCGGAGGTCTTCTTTTGCGACGATATCGAAGCGTTATCCGACGGCGGATTCGACCTTGTGGTCAGCGCGGGCGGGCTTTCACGGTTGGTCGTCCAACGTGAGGCGCTGACGCGTCTTACTCGCAAATGCGCTGGCGGAGCAATCCTGCTTGCGATCGAGCCTCCACGATCGCTGTTTCATTCGCTCGTGCTGGGCTGGGCGGATCCGTCGTCAAGCGGACCGCGCGATTGCAGGCTTGGCCCCGATGCCTGGGCGTCCGAGTGCTTGCGCGCTGGCTTCTCTAACCTGGAGACGAGGCGGGCAGATACCGGCGAGGATCAGGCCACGCTCATCGTCGCGGAGGCGCCCCAGGCCGCGCGGACGGCGGAGGCCTCGTCGCTAACGGAAATCCTGAGGGCGGACGCCGACGCCAGCCGTTTCGCCCAGATGGCGCTGGATGCCATCAATCGGCTTGGCGCGGCCTGCTGGTTCGGCGACGGCGGCGTCGCGCTCAAGAATGGACAAGCTCGCACAATCCTTTGGCTCGCTGGGAGTCGGTCAGGCGACAGCGCCGCGCGAGTGGCGTCGTACGGCTTGGTCCTGCGCGACCTCGCGCGTGGGCTAGCGCAAATGAAAACCAGGCTCATCGTCGCCGTACCGGCCGCGGACCAGCCGCTGGCGCAGGCGGTGTTCGGATTTGTTCGAACCCTCGCCAACGAGTTTCCGGGGATCGACTTTAGGAGGATCGAGCTTGCGGACGCGACGCATTCGACCGCAGAGCGCCTTGCGACAATCGTGCATTCGCAGACCGCCGAAACGGACTTCCTCATCGGCGCCGACGCCGTCCATGTCCTTCGCTACACAAGATTGGCGGAGAGCGAGCGTTCGCCGGCGACCCACGAGGCCGTCGCCACGCAGGTCGAAAGGAGTTCGCACGGTGGACTTGAGCGTCTCTCCTGGCGGCAGGTTGAACGGGTCGAACCCGGCTCGCACGAGGTTGAGGTCGAAGTCGCGGTGACCGGCCTCAATTTCCGAGATGTCATGTTGGCCATGTCGATCCTTCCAGAGGAGATGTTCGAGGATGGATATGCGGGACCTACGCTCGGGCTGGAATTCGCGGGCCTCGTCACCCGCATCGGCGAGGCAATATCTCATCTGAAAATCGGTGATGCGGTCGCTGGGTTCGGCGGTGGCGCCTTCGCCAGCCATGTCGTCGTCGACGCGAACCTGGTTGCGGCGCTTCCCGCAGCGCTCGATTGCGAGCGCGCCGCAACCGTTCCCGTCGCTTTTATGACCGCGTACTACGGCCTTATCCGTTGCGCAGCCCTGCAGCCGGACGAATGGACGCTCGTCCATGGCGGCGCCGGCGGCGTCGGTCTCGCGGCTCTGCAAATCGCGCTATGGCGCGGCGCGCGCGTGATCGTCACCGCGGGCTCGCCAGAAAAACGCGCTCTCGCGCGCGCTCTCGGCGCCGAGCACGCCTTCGACTCCCGTTCCGGGGAGTTCGTCGACGAGGTCATGCGTGTAACGGGTGGAAGAGGCGTATCGGTCGTCCTCAATTCCCTGGCGGGCGAAGCGATGGAGCGCAGCCTTGGCCTGCTTCAGCCTTTCGGACGCTTCGTCGAACTCGGCAAGCGCGACTATCTTGCCGACACGCCGATCGGGCTCAGCCCCTTCCGGCGCAATCTGAGCTATTTCGGCGTCGATCTCGATCAACTCCTCACTGCGCGACCGGAAACCTCCCGCCGGCTTTTCGAAGAGGTCATGACGCTTTTCTCTTTGGGCGCGTTGACACCGCCGCCTTACGTCGTGTTCTCGAGCAGCGAGATCGTCGACGCGATGCGACTCATGCAACAGTCCGGGCATGTCGGCAAAATTCTGGTTCGCCCGCCTTCGCCCGGAGAGGCGCTCCGGAATGGCTGGCCATCGAAGGCCTTCAAAGCCAGCCCCGATCGCACCCATCTGATCACCGGCGGCCTCGGAGGGTTCGGGCTCGCAGCGGCCGAGTGGCTTGTCGACCGCGGCGCCCGACATCTGGCGCTGATCGGTCGCGCGGGAGCGGCGAGCCCCGCCGCGCGCGACGCGGTGGAGGCGCTTTCCCGACGAGGGGTCAATGTGCGAGTCGACGCGCTCGACGTCTCCGACGCCGTCGCGGCCGATCGGCTCATGGCCGAATTGGCACAAACCATGCCGCCTCTCGCCGGCGTCATGCACGCCGCCATGGTCCTTGACGACGGACTCGCTACAAGCCTCGACGAGGCTTGCTTTCTCAAAATCTTGAAGCCGAAGGTCGCCGGGGCCGAAAACCTCGATCGCCTGACCCGGTCCTTGCCGCTCGACTATTTCGTGCTGTTTTCCTCGGCCACGACCGTAATCGGCAATCCCGGACAGAGCGCCTACGTTGCCGCGAACGGCTTTCTCGAAGGCCTGGCGAGCGAGCGCCGTTCGGCCGGTCTACCTGCTCTCGCGGTCGCGTGGGGGGCAATTGCCGACGTCGGCGTGATCGCTCGCAGCGGGACGCTGGATTCCCTGGTCCAGCGAGTTGGGGCCAGGGGAATGCGGGTGCGGACGGCGCTCGACGCGCTGGGCGAGGCGCTCGCCCAGCCGGACGCCAATGCGAGTCTCATTGTTGCTGACATGAACTGGCCTGCGGCTCGGATCCATCTGCCGCTCATCAACTCTCCGACCTATAGCCGGCTTCCGCGCGCCGAAGGCGCTTCCGCCGCCGAAACCAATGCTGTCGTTGATCTCCCCGACCTTCTAGCCCGCCTTGGGCCGGCTCAGGCTCGCCGCGAGGTCTCGGACATCCTGGTCGAGGAGATTGGCCGCATCCTCCGGCTGCCGCGGGATGACGTGAGCCGGACCAAGGCCCTGACCGAGATCGGGCTCGATTCGCTGATGGCGGTCGAGCTGACGATAAGCCTTGAAACCCAATTCGGCCTTGATGGACCGCTGGGCGTAGCGGCCGGCGGTTTCAACGTCGGCGAACTCGCCGGACACCTGTTGGCGACGCGGGTTGAGGCCGAACCCCGGTTCGACGTGGCCGAGGATCTCGCCAAACGCCACCTCGGCAAGGCGAACTGGGACGACATCGGACCACTGATAACCGCCCTGCAAGACGAGGACGCGGACCCGAACGGAGCGGCGGGTCGGCAATCGGCCTCGGCGTAAGGCGATGGATCGCCGACCGGTCGTTTACGACATCTCCCGTCTGATCACCCGGGTCTTCGATCGCACCCCCAACGGGATCGACCGCGTTGATTTCGCGCTCGCGAACCATTTCGTCGATCCGAACGTCCCGCTGCGCTCCGGCATGATGCTAACGGCTTTCGGGCCTCGCGTTGTTACGCCGCGTTCCGCCCGCGAGGCGCTCGACAACATCCGCAAGCACTGGGGCGAAGACGAATTCGGCGGACACGGACGCCGATTTTCTCGAGGTCGCCGCGGCGATCGACGGGGCGTCGCTGGCTAAGCAGCGCATATCCAGGGGTCGAAGCGGCCAATACGTTGAGGCCCTGGGTTGGATCCGTCGACATGGCTTTCCCGTCGGCCGCTCGCCAAGCGCCTTCCTTAGGGATGGCGGGGTTTATCTGAATGTCAGCCAATTCCTGCTTGAGTTCGATCTGTTCCGCTGGATGCGCGACCGTCCGGACATCGACTGCGTCTTTTTCCTTCACGACCTTCTGCCGATCGAGACGCCGGAGTACTTTAAACCATCGGAGCGCCCGCGGCACATGCGCAGGCTCGAGACGCTGGCGCGCCGGGCGCGCGCGCTGATCGTATCGACGGAAGTCGTGCGTGACTCGGTCCGGCGCCGTCTGACGTCGCTGGGACGGCGCGACATGCCAATTTTAGTCGCTCCGCCGCCGCCCGATCCGATCTTTTCCCACAAGTCGAACACCGAAACCGCGGTCGCTAATCATCCCTATTTCGTCGTCTGCGGTACGATCGAACCGCGCAAGAACCACTTGCTGCTCCTCCAGGTCTGGCGCGACATCGTCGCGCGCTTCGGCGAGACGGCGCCGAAGCTTGTCGTTATCGGAGAGGGCGGATGGGAGAATGAGCACGTCCTCGCTCTTCTGGAACGGTGTCCGGGCCTCCAGGGCCACGTTATTGAGGCCTCGGGACTGCCGACGCCGAGCGTCAGGCGTCTCATTCTCGGCGCGCGCGCCGTGCTGCTACCGACCTTCGCCGAAGGCTACGGCCTGCCGTTGGTGGAGGCTCTCGCCGCCGGCGCGCCGGTAATCGCGTCCGACATTCCCGTGTTCCGTGAGGTCGGCAGGGGTTGCGCGATGACCCTCGATCCGACCGACGGCCCTGCCTGGCGTGAGGCGATCTGCGCGTTTGCGCGATCGTCGTCGCCGGAAAGGCGCCGGCAGATCGAAATGAGCCGGGACTGGTCCGCGCCTGAATGGCGAACCTTTTTTGACTTCATCGAGGATTTTCTGATCGACCTCGCGCGATAAGTGCGACGACTCTATCAAACAGAATTGGGCTCAATCTGCGCTTGATGACAGCCGTGCGAAAATATCAAAAGAGCTGATACAAAGCCGAAGCCCTCGAGTCGGCTTGGATCCGAAGACACGGAACGGTGAATGTCGCGCAACTTTCTGGTGATCGATCCCGAGGAGCGGCCGGACGTGTTGCGCGGCCTCGCTTCGCCTGTCCGCGTCCGCATCCTCAGACATCTGCACCGCAAAACCGGCGTGAACGTCAACGACATCGCCGAGGCGGTCGGCCTGCCCCAGTCGACGGTTTCGTCGAACCTGCAGATCCTGGAGCAGGCGGGCCTCATCCGCACCGAGACGCTGAAGGGACGCAAGGGCCAGCAGAAGCTTTGCCATTCAGCCTTCGACGAGATTCTGGTGATGTTCCGCGACGACTTCGACGGCGCCAACGCCAACGTGATCGAGGTCTCGATGCCAATTGGCCTCTACACCCGCTGCGAGGTCAGCGCACCTTGCGGCCTCTGCTCGCCGCAGGGGATCATCGGCCTCCTCGACGTGCCGGGGACCTTCCTCAATCCCGACCGCATGAACGCTGGTCTGATGTGGTTCACACAGGGCTTCGTCGAGTACCAGTTCCCCAACAACGCCCGACTCGTGGGCAAGAAAACGACATCGCTGGAATTCTCGATGGAGCTGTCGTCCGAGGTGCCGGGCACCTCGGCCGACTGGCCGTCCGACATTACCGTCGCCGTCAACGGGCGCGAGATCGGAATGTGGACGAGTCCCGGTGATTTCGGCGACCAGCGCGGCGTCTTCACCCCCGACTGGTGGAAGCTGAAGGGTAGTCAGTACGGCAAGCTCAAGACCTGGCGGGTGACGCCCGAGGGTTCATTCGTCGACGGCGTGAAAATAGGGTCCTTGACCGCGGAGGATCTCGACATTTCCGGCCACCACTCGATCCGGCTGCGCATAGAGGTCAAGCCCGACGCGCGCCATCCCGGCGGAGTCAATATCTACGGCCGCGGCTTCGGCAACTACGACCAGGACATCGTGTTGAGGCTAACCACTGAGGCGTGACGACGGGGCGCTATAGCACCGCCCCGCCGGCCCCAAAAAGATGAGCCTGCGTCTCGTCCAGCGCGAGACCGACCGACTCGCCGGGGCGGGCCCCGAGCATCCCGTCGCCCTGGACGATCAAGGGACCCGCAGGCGTCTCGACGTAAACGATCGTGGCGTTGCCGAGATGCTCGACGATCGAGACGGCGCCCGACAGCACTGCGTCCGGATCGGCCGGCTCGACAAAGCGGAAATGCTCAGGCCGCACCCCGAGCTCTACTGTGCCCTCGAGCGGCCCGCCGTTGCGGATTTCACGCGCGCCGTCTTGCCGCCGGGCAGCGCGACGGTCGCCGAGCCCTCGGCGTGGTCTGCGTCCGCGCCGGCGGCGGCGTCCACGGCGAAGAAGTTCATGCTCGGCGAACCGATAAAAGCGGCCACAAACTTATTCGCGGGATGGTTGTAGAGTTCAAGCGGAGAGCCGACCTGCGAGATCGTCCCCCGGTCGAGCACGACGATCAGGTCCGCCAGCGTCATCGCCTCGGTCTGATCGTGGGTCACATAGATCATCGTGGTCGCAAGCTCCGCGTGGAGCCTTGCGAGCTCAAGCCGCATCTGCACCCGTAGCTTCGCGTCGAGATTGGAAAGCGGCTCGTCGAACAGGAAGACTTCGGGCTTCCTGACCAACGCGCGGCCGATCGCCACCCGCTGCCGCTGACCTCCGGACAGCTCCGCCGGCCGCCGGTCGAGGTAGGGCTCGAGCTGGAGGATCTTTGCGACTTCGAGCGACCGTTCGTTCTGCACCTTGCGCGAAGCGCCGGCGATGGAAAGGGAGAAGGCGATGTTGTCCCGGACCGTCATATGCGGATAGAGCGCATAGGACTGGAACACCATGGCGATGCGTCGTTGGGCCGGCGGCATGTCCGTGACGTCGATCTTATCGATGAAGCAATGGCCAGCCGTGATTTGCTCGAGCCCCGCGATCATTCTGAGCAGGGTCGACTTGCCGCAGCCGGAGGGGCCGAGCAGCGCAGTGAACGAACTCTTCTCGACCTTCAGGCTTAGGTCGCTGATGGCGGTGACCGACCCGTAGCGTTTGGTCACATGCCTCAGCTCCACGTGGGGCGCGCCGTTGCTGACCGGTAGCGCGCTCATCCCTTGATGCCCGCCGAGAGCATGATGGCCTGCGTCACCTTGCGCTGGAAAACGAGATAGACGAGCGCGACTGGCAAGGCCGCAAGCATAGCGACCGCGAGGTCGCGGCCGTAGGAGACGCCGAAGGCGTCGTGCACCTGGGTAATGCCGACCGTGATGTTCATCTTGTCCTCAGAGCTCACGGCCAAGAACGGCCACAGGAACAGGTTCCAGGCGCCGATGAAAGTGATTATGGCGAGCGCGGTCGTGACACCCCAATTCATCGGCAGGTAGATGCGGAAAAGAAGCTGGAAGTCGCTGGCGCCGTCTATGACCGCCGCCTCGCGAAAATCCTTGGGCACCAAGTCGAAGAACTGCTTGTAGATAATAACCGTCACCGGCGCGATCAGTTGCGGGCCGACGACGCCGGCCAGCGTGTTGATCAAACCGAGTTGGCTGAGAACGATAAAGTGGGTGACGATTAGCGCGGGTATCGGCACCATGAAACTGGCCAGGATCATCCACCAGAAGAACAGCCGGCCGGGGAAGTTCAGCTGTGAGATCGCATAGCCCGCGCCCGCCGCCATGATGATCACGAGAACCGTGACGGCCGCCGAGGTAATCAGCGAATTAACGTACCAGAGGCCGATCTTCGTCTGGAGCAGGACGTGCACGTAGTTGTCGATGGTAAAATGCTCCGGCCACAGCTGGACGCCGGGGCGCACGATCTCGTACTCAGGCTTGAACGTGGTCACGAGGCCCCAGTAGAGCGGAAATGCCCAGAGGATGGCGCAGGCCAACGTCAACAGAGTGATGGCGAGGCCGGCCGCGTCCACACGGCGCAGCCGCGCAAGACGACTGGTGGACTGCGGCGCGATCAGATTGCCCGCGGCGTCGGCGGTCGCGGTCATCTTTGGCCCCGCGCCCGCAAGAGCTGATATTGCAGCACCGACAGCACGACGATCAGGAGAAACAAGACGACCGATGCAGCCGAGGCAAGGCCTCCCTTGTTCATCTGGAAGGCCTCCTTGTAGATGTACTGGACCATCACCATTGTCGGATCGTAACGCGCGCCGAGGCCCGCGAAGAGATACACCTGGTCGAAGATCTTAAACTGAAGGATCAGCTGGATTGTGAAAACAAGGACCGTAACCGGCCAGATGAGTGGCCAGGTGATGCGTCGGAACTGCGCCCAGCGGCCGGCGCCGTCGAGGTTGGCGGCTTCGTAGATTTCGCTCGAAATGTTGCGCAAGCCCGCAATATAAAGGAGGACGCTGAAGCCGAGACACCACCAAACCGTAACAATGGCTGTGGCCGGCATGAAATAGGGAATGATGCGGAACACCGAGATGTGCTGGCCTTCGTTGAAGGGGGCTATGGCATATTGCGCGACCCCGAAATCCTTATCGAACATCCAGCTCCAGATGCGGAAGACGACCGACACCGGCAGGATGTATGGCAGGAAGAACGCCGCCAGAACGACGCTCTGCAGCCACCCCTTCAGCCGATTTACGGCAAGCGCGACGGCGAGCGCGATCAAGGTTCCAGGGATCACTGACAGGAGCACGAAATAAAACGTGTTCCAGACAGCGGTCCCAAACAGCCGGTCGCTGTAGAGTCGCCAGAAGTTATCGAGGCCAACCCATTTTCCGGGTCCGATCAGCGGCGCGTTGGTAAAGGCGAGTTCTACCATCTTGATAGTCGGATAGACGAACAGCACGCCGTAGATGACGACGAAGGGCGCCATCAGGACTGCGGCTGTCAAAGACTCGCTGTGCCGGCTTCGGAGCATCGCGCCTCGGTGTCGTTTCGCCCCGGTGCGTTCCGGGCCGCTTGCGTCGGCCCGGAACGAGCCTCCGTCAGGCTACTTTATCAGACCCTGAAGATCGTCGCGGATCTTCTGCGCAGCCTCCTTCGGGGCGATCTCGCCGTTGAGGGCCGGGATCATATAATTGCCAGCTGCGTCGTACACCGGCGACGCAACGCCGGCGTAGATCGAAACGGGATCGAATACTGCAGTCTTCGCGAGCGATGAATACTCGGAATTCGGCTTCAGCGCCTTGAACTCCGGGCTATCCTGCACCGGCAAATAGGCCGGGATATGACCGCCGCCGGCCCACTCGAGTGAGTGCGCGTTGAACCAATGGATCGTATCAAGCACGAGCTTGCGCTTTTCCGGGCTCAAGGGATTGCCCTTGCGGTCGGGAATGGCAAAGGAGTGGGAGTTGGCCCAGGTTGCCGGCTGGGTAAAAATGACCGGGATCTGGATCGCGCCCCAGTCGAAGAGCTGGCCTTTCTTAGCGAGGTCGACCATCGTCGGGACTTCCCAAACACCGTTGATGTGCATCGCCGCCTTGCCGGAGGTGAAAAGCGCGATCGAAGCCGGATACTCGGTATTCGTTGGAGCCCACTTGTTCTTGGTCCATTTCTGCATTTCCTCGAGCGCCGTTTCGGCCTTGCCGAGATTGTCGCCGTCGAGGAACTTGTTGTCTTTGAAGAACTGGCCACCCTGCTGATTAAGGAGGGTGTAGAAGATGCGCCAGCCCGATCCGCCGTCATTGGGGACTGATAGACCATAGACGCCGTTGGCCGTGAGCTTGGCGAGGGCCGCGTCCCAGTTCGCCACCCCGTCGAGGCCCTTTGGTTTGCCGTCGTCGCCGAGCAAACCCGCCTTCTTCAGCATGTCCTTGTTGTAGTAGAGGATGATGGAATGGATATCGAGCGGGACGGCGTACTGCTTGCCGTCCGGCCCCTGCGCAGCCTTCCAGTTGGCGGGACCGAAGTCGCTGGCCTTGATGCCGGCCGCAGCCAGTTCTTCTGGCGTGAGCGGGCTCAGCACCCCTTCGGAGATCCCCAGAGGCATACGAGATTCATGGTACGTCATGACGTCCGGGCCCTGTCCGATGGCCGCGGAGGTTTGCACTTTGGTGTAGAAGGGGACGCCCCATTCGAGCGTGGTGGCGTCAATCTTGACCTTGCCGTCGTGTTCCTTGTTGAACTCGTCGATCATGGACTTCATGCGAACGCCGTCGCCGCCGCTGAGGAAATCCCACCAGACAATCGTCTCCGTGGCGTAAGCGGCAGTCGTACTGAGCCCGATGGTCGCCAGACCGGCATAGAAGATTTTGCGGATCACGTAATTCCTCCCGAGCTTGCCTCGCGCCCTGCCGCTCTCGTGAAGCGCGTTCGCGTCGCGTATGCGGCGTCTTCTTGAAAGCGGCGCCAGCGGGGAAGGTAGCGCCGAAACGATCCGCTTGGCAAGAGTTGTCAATCCGGTATTTTGATACTGTCGACTTGCCGACACGATGGAATGAGTGTCGTCACAAACGCCGCACGCGCCTGTTTTTCATGATTCCGCCTTGAGTTCCGGGTTTGGGTGCAATCGCTGGACGACTTGACGTGGCCCTCGGATCCGGCGAATATATATCGGACATTCTGATATTAATGGCGAGGAAACATGAAGGCGTCCGTCACAGTCCACCGCGACTATCGCATTGCGACCATCGACGATCGGCTGTACGGCGCGTTCCTCGAACACCTCGGACGCGCCGTCTACACCGGCATCTACGAGCCCGGGCATCAGACCGCTGACGCCAACGGCATGCGACGAGACGTGATCGATCTCGTGCGCGAACTCGACGTTCCGATCGTGCGCTACCCAGGCGGCAATTTCGTGTCCGCTTACAATTGGGAGGATGGTGTCGGCCCGCGCGAGAAGCGCCCAACCCGGCTGGACCTCGCCTGGCATACCTCGGAATCGAACGCGGTCGGCGTGCATGAATTTGCGCAGTGGTGCGAGGCAGCCGGAACGGAGATGATGCTCGCCATCAATCTCGGCTCGCGCGGCCTCGACGAAGCGCGCAACTTCGTCGAATACGTCAACGGCCCCACCGGCAGCTACTGGGGCGACCTGCGCAAGGCCAATGGGCGCGCGGAGCCGTTTGCGGTTAAGCACTGGTGCCTCGGCAATGAGATGGATGGGCCTTGGCAGGTCGGTCACAAGACGGCTCATGAGTACGGGCGGCTTGCCAACGAGGTGGCGAAGACCTTGCGGGCGTTTGACAAGTCGCTCGAACTGATCGTCTGCGGCTCGTCCAACTCGGATATGGCGACCTACCCGGAATGGGAGCGGGTCGTGCTCGAGCACTGCTACGACGCCGTCGATCACATCTCCCTGCATATGTATTTCAACAACAAGGCGAAAAACACAGCCGACTATCTCGCGCTCAGCGAGAAGCTCGACGCCTATATCGGGACGATCGCCTCGACCATCGATTTCGTCCGGACCGTCAAGCGCAGCCGCAAGAGGGTGACGATCTCCTTCGACGAATGGAACGTCTGGTACCATTCGATGACGGCGGACCGCGAGATGCTCGCAGGCGAGAAGGGCTGGCCGCAGGCGCCGGCGCTGCTCGAGGACATCTACAATTTTGAGGATGTGCTGCAGGTCGGCTGCATACTCAACACGTTCATCCGCCGCTCGGATGTGGTGCGGATCGCCTGCATCGCGCAACTCGTCAACGTGATCGCGCCGATCATGACCGAGCCGAAGGGCGCGGCGTGGCGACAAACGATCTTCTATCCCTATTACTTTGCGTCCAGATTCGGCCGCGGCGATGCGCTGAAACTCAGCGTGCGGTCGCCAGGGTACGAACTCGGCCGTGGCGGACAATGTCCCTTATCTCGATATCGCCGCGGTTCACGAGGCCGCGGGCGAGACGGTCACGCTGTTTGCGATCAACCGCCACGGCGGCGAACCGCTCGATGTCGAGGTCAGCCTCCAGGGATTCGGGGCCACGCGTGTCGCCGACCACCAAGTGATGACGAGCGCGAGCCTTGATGCCGTCAATACGCTCGCCAATCCGATGGCGGTGGTTCCGAAAGCGGGCGTCGGCGCAAGCGTCAAGGATAACGTCCTTTCCGTGCAGCTTCAGCCTTATTCCTATCAAATGATCCGCCTGAAACTCGGCGCCTGAGGGCGCGATGAGAGCGCGGGGCCTCGCCGCCTAGGCGCGCGAGACGCCCGCCCTCCCGCAGCGCTTACTCCGGCGGACCGATCGTCAGTTCGATGGTCCCCACGCCCTCGATCTTGCCTTCCAGCTTGTCGCCGGGTTTCACCGGGCCGACGCCCTCGGGCGTGCCGGTGAAGATGAGGTCGCCGGGCGAAAGGTGGTAGAACAGCGACAAGTCGGCGATGATCTCGCGTACGTTCCAAATCAGGTTGCCGAGGTCCGATTTTTGTTTGACGGCGCCGTTGACCAAGAGCTTGATCAGGCCGCTGTCGAGCAGCACGCCGGGCATGGGCGCGATCTCGGACACGACTGCGGCGTTCTCGAAATCCTTGCCGAGGTCCCAAGGGCGGCCCTTCTCGCGCGCTGCGAGCTGAAGATCCCTTCGCGTCATGTCGAGGCCGCAGGCGTAGCCGTAGACGAGGTCCTGCGCGTGCTCAGGCGCGACGCGTAAGCCCTGGGCGCCGATCACGACGACAAGCTCCATCTCATGATGACAGTTCGCCGTCTCGGGAGGGTAGGGTATGGCCGATCCGGACTCGACCAGCGCCTGCGGCGACTTGGTGAAGTAAAAAGGACGGTCGCCCGCCTTTTCGACCTTGTGGCCCATCTCGGCCGCGTGGGCGAGATAGTTGCGCCCGACGCAGAAGATGCGGTTCACGGCTGCGCGTTCGACGAGGCCCTTGACGGGCAGGGAGACGGTCGCGGGGGGCGCCCAGAGTTTGGCTTCGGTCATTGAGCTTTCTCTATAAGAATCCATCGGTCGCGCACATGTCTTTATCACTTCGCTCTGCCAGGCGAAGCTGTTTAACGAGCCGCGCAGCGGGGAAGCTTAAGCCAATGACGCGGTCTCGCCACAAAGCGGTCCGAATCCCGCTTCAGTCTCACGAGATCAAAACTGGCGACGAGGCGCGCCGGCTGCCGCCGCGTCGCAGCGTTACCTCCTGTTCGGCGCTGGGGAACACCCGCGTTGCAGAAAGCGACGTCGTCTGCATGGTAAAATTCGGTCCCGTCTCTCGCCTCGGCCATCGCGTTGCGAATGCGGTCTTGATCGCCTTCGCGGCTCTGGCCCTCGCAGCCTGCAACGCCAAAAACGCGTATGTCCCCCCGCCGCCGCCCAAAGTCGTTGTGGCGCAGCCGGTGCAGCGGCCGGTCACACTTTATTTTGAGCTCACCGGCAACACCCAGGCGTTCAACTCCGTCGATCTGGTTGCGCGCGTCCAGGGCTATCTGAAATCGATCTCCTATAAGGATGGCGCGCAAGTCGCTAAAGGGACGCAGCTCTTCGGCATCGAGCGGGACCAGTACCAGGCGCAACTCGACCAGGCCAAAGCGTCGCTCGACACGGCTCAAGCGCAGCAGGTCTACAACCAGGCCGAATACGAGCGGCAGTCGACGCTCGGCAGGCAGGACTTCGCGACTCAGGCGACAATTCAGCAGCGGAAATCTCAGGTCGATCAGTCGGAGGCCGCAATCCTCAGCGCGAAGGCTTCGATCGAACTCGCCAACATCAATCTCGGCTACACCGATGTGGAGGCGCCCTTCGACGGCGTCGTCACCCATCATCTGGTGGACGTTGGAACGCTGGTCGGCGTCTCGGGACCGACCAAGCTTGCGACGATCGTGCAGACCGACCCGATGTATGTCTATTTCAACCTCAGCGAACCGCAGGTCCTGGCGATCCAGCAGAGCAACGCCAAGGCGGGCATTCCCTTCCGGACCACGGACTTGTCGAGCATCCCCGTGGAGATTGGGCTTCAAGGGGAGGAAGGCTATCCGCACAAGGGACACATGGACTATGCGTCGCCGCAGGTCGATCAGTCGACGGGCACGCTGCTTGTCCGCGCACTGTTCGACAACAAGGATCAGATCCTGCTGCCGGGACTGTTCGTCCGCGTCCGAACACCGATCAGCCAGCTCCCTACCGCGCTCCTGACGTCGAACGACGCGATCGGGACCAGCCAAGAGGGGTCCTACGTGCTGGTCGTCGGCCCCGACAACGTCGTCGAGCGCAAGGTGGTCAAGACCGGAGACAAGCAGGGTCAACTCCGCATCATCCAATCCGGGCTCGATCCGGGCGACTGGGTGGTGACGGAAGGCCTGCAACGCGCGTTTCCCGGCGCCAAGGTCGACCCGCAACGCACCACGTTAGCGGCGGCAACCGGCTCTGCAAGCGTCGGCGCGGCCGATCCGGCGTCGAAATGACCCTGCAAGAAGACGATCCGCCGCCCAGCAAGGCAAGCGGCGCGCCGTTGGGGCGCGCTGGCGCGATCTCGCGTTTCTTCATCGAGCGGCCAGTTCTCTCCAACGTGATCGCGCTGGTGGTCGTGCTCGTCGGCCTTGTCGCGCTCTTTCAATTGCCGAACGCCCAATATCCCAACGTTGTCCCTCCGACCGTGCAGGTGACGACGCGTTACCCTGGCGCCAGCGCCAAAACCCTCGTCGATTCCGTCGCGCTTCCAATCGAGCAGCAGGTGAACGGCGTCGAGGACATGATCTACATGCAGTCGACCAGCGCGGACGACGGCACCTACACTTTGGCGGTCACGTTCGCGATCGGCACGGACGCCGATAAGGCGCAGGTGCTCGTCCAGAACCGGGTGGCGATCGCTCTGTCTTCGCTTCCGCAGGAAGTTCAGATCCAGGGCGTCACCACCAAGAAGCAATCGACCTCGATTCTCGAATTCGTTGGGCTGGTCTCGCCCGACAGCCGCTTCGACAGTCTGTTCCTCTCCAACTACGCCGTCATCAACGTGCAGGACGAGCTTCGCCGCCTCAACGGCGTCGGCGACGTCAGCGTGCTCGGCGCCGGGCAGTACGCCATGCGGGTCTGGCTGAACCCGGACCTCTTGCAGGCGCGAGGCCTGACGCCGCAGGACGTGATCGGAATCATTCAGCAGCAAAGCCAGGAAGTGACCGCCGGTCAGATCGGCGCCCCGCCTGCGCCGAAGGGGCAAGACTTCCAATACACCCTCAATCTCAAGGGACGGCTCGACGACCCGGCGGAATTCGAAAACATCATCGTCAAGGTCGATCCCGCGAACGGGGGGCAGATCACCCGCGTTCGCGACGTCGGGCGCGTCGAGCTCGGCGCGCAGACCTATAGCGAGTTGTTCAACCTCGACGGCAAGCCCGCCGCCGGAATCGCCGTCTCTCTCCTCCCAGAAGCGAACGCCATTCAGGTCGCCAACGAGGTGAAGGCGAAGATGGACGAGCTCGCTAAGAGCTTCCCGAAGGGGCTCGAGTACGTCATTCCGTACGACACGACAAAATTCGTGCGGGCCGCGATTTACGAGGTCTACCGGACGTTGATCGAGGCGGCGATTTTGGTGCTGATCGTCATTCTCGTGTTCCTCCAGGATTGGCGGGCGATGCTGGTTCCCGCCACCACCGTGCCGGTCACGCTGATCGGCGCGTTCGCGGCCATGGCGGCGCTTGGCTTCTCGATCAATCTCCCGACCCTGTTCGCCCTTGTGCTTGCGATCGGCATCGTGGTCGACGACGCGATCGTCATCGTCGAGGGCGTCGCGCGTTACATCGAGCGGGGGCTTCCCGGCCGCGAGGCCGCGGGACGGGCGATGGACGATCTGACCGGGCCGGTGCTCGGCATCACGCTGGTGCTGATGTCGGTCTTCATTCCCGCGGCTTTTCTCCCCGGTTTCACGGGCCAGCTCTATCGTCAGTTTGCGCTGGTGATCGCCTCGACCGCCTTCATCAGCGCGGTCAACGCGCTGACCTTGAAGCCGACTCAGTCCGCCTTGTGGCTCAGGCCCCCGAAGCCCGAAGGACAGCGCAATGTTTTCTCGCGCGGTTTCGACGCCGTCTACGGGCGGGTGGAAAACGGGTACGCGCGGCTCATCGGCGCGATGACGCGCCATGCGGGCTTGATGGTCGTCCTCGCGCTCGCGCTGGTCGGGGTCGCCGTCTATGGGCTCACCCGCATTCCGACCGCTTTCCTTCCGGTCGAGGACCAGGGCTACCTCATCGTTCCCGTGCAATTGCCGGACGGCGCCTCGAAGGAGCGCACTGACGCGGTGATGCAAAAGATCGCCAAGATTGCCGGCGACGTGCCCGGGGTCGAGCGGGTTGTGACCGTCAGCGGTATTTCCATCCTCGACAACCGGGCGAGCCTCGCCAACGCGGGCGTGGCCTTCGTCGTCCTCAAGGACTGGGACGTTCGTCTCAAGGCGCAGGGCCAGGACGTGCGTTCGATCGCGGGACGCCTGAACGGCGCCCTGCAAGGCGTTCCGGAAGCCTTCACCTTCGCGCTTCCGCCGCCGCCGATCCAGGGCGTGGGGAACGTCGGCGGCTTCAGCATGCAGGTCGAGCTCAAGAACGGCAATTTCGATTACGGCCTGCTTCAGAGCCTGACGAATGCGGTTGTCGGGAACGCGAACGCGCAATCCTCGCTGTCGCGGGTCGCCACGACCTTCCGCGCCGGCGCGCCGCAGTACTTCGTCGAGGTCGACCGGGTCAAGGCGGAGCGGATTGGGGTCACGGTCGGGCAGGTGTTCTCCGCCCTGTCGGGCTACGTCGGGGCAGGCTACGTCTCCCAGTTCGACAAGTTCGGGCATGTCTTCCAGATCTACACCCAGGCCGAGCCGCGCTATCGCGCAAGCGCCGAAGACATCCGCAACCTCAAGGTCAAGGCCGGCGACGGAACGATGGTCCCGATCGGAACGGTGACCGCGATCCGAGAGGTTCAGGGGCCCTCCCTCATCAGCCTCTACAATCTCTATCCGTCGTCGACCGTGGTCGGCAGCGCCGCGCCGGGCTTCAGTTCCGGCCAGTCGCTCGAGATCATGGACCAGATCGCCGAGCAGACCCTGCCGAGCGGGACCGGATACCAATGGACCGCGATGTCCTTTCAGGAGAAGCAGGTCGGCAACCAGATCTACTATGTCTTCGGCCTCGCGCTGTTGCTCGTCTACCTCGTCCTCGCCGGGCAGTACGAGAGCTGGATCCTGCCGCTCGCCGTGATCCTCGGGGTGCCGCTGGCGCTGCTCGGAACGGTCGCCGCGCTGACGTATATCGGCGCCACGAACATCGCGGCCGCCCAAAGCGGCGTCGCAGCGACCAACCTCTACACCCAGATTGGCCTGATCCTCCTGATTGCGCTAGGCAGCAAGAATGCGATCCTGATCGTCGAATACGCGCGCCAGCGGCGCGACGAAGGCATGGACATCGTCAAGGCCGCGGTCGAGGGTTCGAGGCTGCGCTTCCGCCCGATCATCATGACCTCCTTCGCCTTCATCCTCGGCGTCCTGCCGCTGGTGCTGGCGACCGGCGCCGGCGCCTCGGCGCGGATATCGATTGGCATCGCGGTCTTCTACGGCATGATCGCCTCGACCTGCCTGGTCGTGGTGTTCGTCCCCTCATTCTATGTCGTGATGCAGCGGCTCGACGAGCGGGCGAACTCGGAAGGCTGTCCCCAAGCCGCGCGCCGCCGTCGCCGAGCCGGAGCCGCGACCGGCCGAGTAGGCGCTCCCGTCGACGTTGGCCCCTTGGTGATGCGGAGGCGCCTCGGCTCCGGAATCGGGTCTTTTCAAGGGGTTGCGGCGCCATTCGGTTCCGACTGCAACGCCCCGGCCCTCGCCCGGGACGCCTGCGCTGTCGGGCGGGATCGCTGACGCCGTCGGCGCGATCAGCGGCCGCGCCCTCCAACGCCCCGCTCGTCCGGGCGCCTCTTCCTCGGGGGCCGGAGCGGCTCGGCTCCCGAATCGAGACTTTTCAGGCGCTTATGGAGCCTTTCGGTTCCGCCGCGGTGCGAAATCCCGTGAGGGCCGAAGGGAAGGGACAGCGCAGCGCCGTCAAGACAAGTTTGCATCGCGCCGCTCGCTTTTCCGACGTACAGAATTTATAAGACATACGTTTTTGTTTGTCAAGAAATTGCCGCGGGGGAGGCCGGCGATCGAGGCTGTCCTTCGGCGACGGTTTTGCGGTAGACTCCGGCCCATGAAAAAAATCGGCTTTCTCTCGTTCGGGCACTGGACGCCCTCTGCGCAGTCGGCGACGCGCACCGCCGCTGACGCGCTCCTGCAGTCGATCGACCTTGCGGTCGCGGCCGAGGAGCTGGGCGCGGACGGCGCCTATTTCCGCGTCCATCATTTCGCCCGCCAGCTCGCCTCGCCCTTTCCGCTCCTGGCGGCGGTCGGGGCGAAGACCCAGCGGATCGAGATCGGCACCGCGGTCATCGACATGCGCTACGAGAACCCGCTCTACATGGTCGAGGACGCCGGCGCCGCCGACCTCATCGCCGGCGGGCGGCTCCAACTCGGGATCAGCCGGGGCTCGCCCGAGCAGGTGATCGACGGCTGGCGTCACTTCGGCTACCGCCCGGCGGAGGGTGACGACGACGCCGAGATGGGCCGGCGCCATGCGGAAGTCTTTCTCGAGCGTCTCGACGGCAAGGGCTTCGCGGAGCCGAATCCACGGCCGATGTTTCCCAATCCGCCCGGCCTCCTGCGGCTCGAGCCGCATTCCCAAGGGCTTCGCGAGCGCATCTGGTGGGGCGCGGCCTCCAATGCGACGGCGGTGTGGGCGGCGACGCTGGGCATGAACCTGCAAAGCTCGACGCTCAAGTTCGACGAGACCGGCGAGCCCTTCCATATCCAGCAGGCCGCGCAGATTCGCGCCTACCGCGCGGCGTGGAAGGCGGCCGGACACGCGCGCGAACCGCGCGTGTCGGTCAGCCGCAGCCTGTTTGCGCTGATCGACGACCGCGATCGCGCCTACTTCGGCGGCGGGCGTCCGGAGCAGGATCAGATCGGTTACATCGACGAGAAGACGCGCGCCATCTTCGGCCGCAGCTACGCGGCCGAGCCCGACGCCCTCATCAAGGAGCTGAAGAGGGACGAAGCGATCGCCGAAGCCGACACGCTGCTCCTCACCGTGCCGAACCAGCTCGGCGTCGCCTACAACGCCCATGTGATCGAGGCGATCCTGACCCACGTTGCGCCCGCGCTTGGGTGGCGGTGAAGATCGCCGTCTCTCGACGAATGTCGGCCGCGCAATCCTATCGGCGATCAGCGCCAGGGGCGGGCCGGCTTCGAGAGGCCGCTCTTGAGAGCGAGCATTTTTTTCAGTCTGGGTCGGTCGGAGAATGCGGCCTTGAGGACCGTCAATAGACGCCGCGGCGTGAGTCGCGCATCGATGAAGTCGTCGGGCAGGTCCGGACCCCACTGGTAGAGGCCGGCGCGATCGAGCACATGGTAGCCCGGCGGCTGGGCGGCGTCGAAGAGATCGCCGTCGGCGTAGTGCTCATGCTTCTGGCCCCACGGATCGCGCCAGTAGTCGAAGATCTGACTGCCGAGAAGATGGCGGCCGACGCCCCAGGCGTGGCGATAACGCTTTGCCTTGAGGACCTGCTGCCCCATCTCGACCGCGTCCAGGTCGACGACTTCGAAGGCGACATGGTCGACCTTCGATTCGAGTTCCGGTCGCGAGAAACAGCGTATGATGGTCGGTGGGCTCCGCGCCCCGGTCGAGGCGCATGAAAGCGCCGACCGGCGTCCCGTCGGCGAGGCACATGACGTCGGATGGAATGACGCCGAGCGTGTCCATATACCAGCGCGCGGTCAGGTCGAAGTCCGGCGTCTCGATCACCATGTGGCCGAGTTTGGTCACCTGCGGCGGCTCGAGCGCGGGACGTTGTGTGTCGTTGACCCGAACTGTACGGTTTGGCGCGTTGTAGGGAATGGGCGGCCGCACGACCGCCGCCTCGACCGGGACGAGGCCCCAGTGGACGCACACCTCGTTTCCGTCCGGGTCGCGCAGTCGCACGACCGATCCTCCTCCCGGGCCGTTGAAGGGCTCGACGGACGCGCCGCGCGCCGACGCAAGCGCTTCGAGGTCGGCCGCCACGGGCACGGAAAGCCCGAGCCCCAGAAAGCGCGGATTCTCGCCGCGCGTGATCCGATAGATGAAAGGGGTCGGACCCGTACCCCTCAGGAACAGCTCGGTTTCGCTCCGCGCGGCGACGACAAGCCCGAAATCGGTGAGATAGTCCTCGGCTTTCCTGAGGTCGGGGCGCTCGAAAAGGGCGTAGAGCAGGGCGTCGGCCTTCGCCGCCGGCGCGGGGCTGCGCGACAGGACGATGCTTCCGGGTCCGGTCCTGGCGATCGGGGCGTGATACATTGGCGGTTCCTCTCTTTCGGTTGGGGTCAGGCCGCGAGTCGCGGCTCGGCCGCGCCCGGGAAGGATGCGAAGGGCGTCAAGACCTCGAGGTCGGTGGCGCGATCCAGCCGGTCGGCGATGAACCGATCCGGCCGCACGAGCAGTCCG
Organism: uncultured Alphaproteobacteria bacterium; assembly: GCA_963748545.1. GTDB lineage: Bacteria > Pseudomonadota > Alphaproteobacteria > Rhizobiales > Beijerinckiaceae > Roseiarcus. The sequence continues at coordinate 17,552 of CAVVJO010000040.1, read as the reverse complement.
CTCGCGCCGGCGCGGCGCGCCCAGTCGGAGAAGGCCTGATCCTCGCAGGCGACCGAAAGCGTGCGCGCGTCGCGCGCATCGCCGTTGACGCAGATGAAGCGTGCGCCGAGCGTCTCGAGCGCCGCCAGGTCGCGGGGCGTAAGGAGCGTGATCGGGTCGACGCCGAGCCCGAGGGCCAGCCATTGATGGGGCCCGAGAAGCGCGTCGAGCGGCAGCCGGCGGGCGCTGGACTGCACCGTCGGCTGGGGCGCCATTTGTCCGATGATCGAGGCGCGGCCTCTTCCGGTCAGCGCGCTGCGGGCAATCGAGGGCGATGGAACGACGCCGCCCCGGCCGATGAACCTGCGAAACCGGCCCGAGAGGTTCAGGCAGGCGAACAGCGTATCCCGCGCCGCGGCGGCGACGCGACTGGTCGGCATGATGACCGCGCCGAGCCTTCGCGAGACCTCGACCATCTTTCGCACGACCGGCGCGCGCTCGACCTCGTAGCTGTCGAGGATGGCGTCCGGCGCCTGACCCCGGATGACCGCGGCGAGCTTCCAACCCAGGTTCGCGGCGTCCTTCATGCCGCTGTTCATTCCCTGCCCGGCGAAGGGCGGCATCAGGTGCGCGGCGTCGCCCGCAAGAAACGCGCGGCCGACGCGCCAGCGGTCGGCGACGCGGGCGTGAAATGTGTAGACGGCCCTCCGCTCGATCTCGAACGCGCGGACGCCCGAGGCTTTGGCGACCAGCGCGCGAATTGCCGCGTCGCTCGTCAGCGTCTCCACGTCCTCGCCGGGCAGCTGCATGAACTCCCAGCGGACGCGATCGCCGACGGCGGGCAGCTCCACCCGCGGCCGGCTGGGGTCGCAGGCGAAGGTGATCGCCCGGACCCCGTGATTCTTTACGATCGCGTCGATCACGAGCCAGTGCTCGACATAGGTCGACCCGAGGAGCTTGACGCCCAGTCTTTCGCGCGTGCCGCTCGCGCCTCCGTCGCAGGCGACGACGTAGCTGGCTTCGACCGCTCTCGCTCCTCCCGGCGCCGCGACCTCGAGCGCCACTCCGTCCCGACGCTGTTCGAGTCCGATCACGGCGTGCTCGAAGCAGACCTTCACATTGGGGAAGCGCTTGAGGCCCTGGAGCAGCGCCCTTTCGAAGTCCGGCTGATAGAAGGTGCCAAGCGAGGAATGGCCATAGAGCCCGCGCGGAAAGTCCGCGGCCATCAGCGTCGCCTTGCGCGCGTTGAGATGGCGCACGTGCGGATCCTGGATCAGGCCGCCCGCGATCGCGTCGTAGAGGCCGACCTGGGCGAAGAGCCGGAGGGTCTCCGCGTCATAGGCGATGGCGCGAGGAAGACCGAGGAGACCCCCGTTTCGCTCCAGCACGACGACCTTGATCCCGGCGAGCCCGAGAAGGTTGGCGAGCATCAATCCGACCGGTCCCGCGCCCACGACGGCGACTTCGGCGCCGATCGTGCGATCGGCCTCCTGCTTCATTTCCCGATGCATTTCTGCGTCCTCCCGACCGAAAGCGGCATCCCTCCGCTTTTTCATGTTGCGTATGTCAGTCAAAACGACTAAAAAGTCAATATGAAAGTTTCGGTCTTTTTCAAATGGGGCCCTGCCGGGGCGGTTTCCGGCGGGTCCGCAGGACGCGAAATCAGGGAAACGCGAAGGCAGGAGCGAGCGACATGGCGATCAATCTCACACGGTTCAGGCTGAACGGCGCATCGCGCTGGGGCGTCGCGTCGGCGTCAGGGATCGCGCCGCTCGACGGCGACTATCCGACGACAGCGGCGCTGATCGCGCATGGAGAGGCGGATTGGCGCAGGGCTTCGCTCGAGAAGCCGAACCTGCCGATCGCGCTGGTCGAGATCCTGCCGCCGGTGACTTCGCCCTGCCGCCTCTATTGTCAGGGCGCGAACTATCGCCAGCACATGATCGAGTTGGGCATGGACCCGGACGCCAAGGCGTTCAACATGTTCTTCACCAAGTCCGACGCGTCCGTCGCGTCGGCGCGGGAAGCCGTCGCGCCGCCCGCCCACGTGCGCCTGCTCGACTACGAGGTTGAACTCGCCCTCGTGTTCCGCCGGGCGATTGCGACGCCGGTCAAGGTCACGCGCGATTCCCTCAAGGACTTCGTTTTCGCGGTGACGATCGCCAACGACCTCAGCGCCCGCGACGTCCAGCTTCCGCAGATGCAGTTCTTCAAGGGCAAGAGCTACAGGGGGTTCTGCCCGATCGGGCCCTGGCTGACCGTGCCGGAGCCGGACGAGTTCGCGCTGCTCGACGATCTCGACCTCAGGCTTGCCGTCAATGGCGAGGTTCGCCAGAGCGACTCGACGAAGAACCTCGTGTTCAAGCCCGCCGAGACGATCGCGGAGCTATCCACCTTCGCCAACGTCGCGGCGGGAGACGTCCTGCTCACGGGGACGCCGAGCGGCTGCGCGCTCCGCCTGCCCCCCGCGCCTGTGAGGCGTCTGGTCCAGTTGTTGCCCGAGCGGCAATTCTGGCGCCTGTTCCTCAAGGCGCAGGGGCGAAGGCGTCAGTATCTTCGCGCGGGCGACGCGATTTCCGCGCGCATCGCGAGTCCCGACGGACGTCTCGACCTCGGCGAGCAGACGACGATGATCGCGCGGGCCGCCTGATCGCCTACGCCTTGACCGCGCGCGGCCCCTGTTTCGCGCGCGATGAGGCCCGGATTCGCTCGAGTTGCGCCAGGACCGAAGCGGCGCGGGCCCTGCCCACGCCGATCGCGCCAAGCGCGGCGGCGACCGCGCCCTTTCGGTCGCCGCGCGTCAGCCGGCCTTCGCCGACAGCCGCGACCGTCTGCAAGACCACGCCGACCACCGCCTCCAGCGCCAGATTGACGGAGAGCCCCGGCAAGGGCGCTTCCTTCAAGGCTTCGGTGAGGTCCTCGCGAAGACGAGCCCGGGCGGTTTCGCCGACCGAGGGATAGGATCGAGCCATCCGCGCCACCAGCGAGCCCCAGGCGGGGTCATCGAGGGCGGCTTCGATGAAGGCGTTGCAGCCGAGCGCGATGCGCAGGAGCGGATTGGAGACGGAGGTCCGCTCGGGCTGAATCAGTTCGTCGAACTCGCTGATGAGGTCGTCCGCGACCGCCACGGTCAGCGCGTGCATGTCCTCGAAGTGCACATAGAACGTGCCTTTCGCGACTCCCGCTTCATGGACGAGATCGTCGATCGTGACCGACGCCCAGGATCGGACCGCGAACAGCGCGCGCGCCGCGGTAAGCAATTGCGCTCGAGTGCGCGCTCGCTTTTCCTGTCCGATCTCCGCCCTGCGCGCCAGATTGATCTTCGCCATGGTGCCGCCTGCCTCGCACGACAATTGTAGTCGATTCAGTCATAATGACCAAATTGTACGGTTCAGATTGACGGCTGCGGCGCGTGCAGCGCTGCCGTACGATTTGGCGCGATCGCCACGTATCGAAGCCCAAGGCGACAAACCGGCTCCCCCGCCTTCGGTTCAAGACCGCGTCCGCAGCGCTTCGATAAGCACGGCGAACGCGGGCGAGATCTGACGTCGGCTCGGGTAGTATAGATGATAGCCGGAAAAGCGGGGGCTCCACTCGTCAAGCAGAATGATCAAACGCCCTTCGGCGACGTGCGAACCGACAATCGTTTCGGGAACGTAGGCGATCCCATAGCCGCTTGACGCCGCCTCGACCATGGGGAGCGTCGAGTTGAACGTGAGCTGACCGTCGACTCGCACCCGCAGATCGCGGCCGCCTTTTTCGAATTCCCATGCGTACAGGCCGCCGGCGGTGGTCTGCCGCAGATTGATGCAGAGGTGGTTCACAAGCTCCTGCGGCGTCGCCGGACGCCCGTGCCTCTCCACGTAGTCCGGGGACGCGACGGCGACGAGACGCCAGTCAGGGCCGATGCGAACCGCGATCATGTCTTTGTCGATGCTCTCCCCCAAACGCACGCCCGCATCGAAGCGATCCTCGACGATGTTTCGCATGGTGTTGTCGCTGTGGAGTTCGACCCGCACGTCGGGATAGTCGCGCAATACGGGTTGCAGCTTCGGCCAGACCGTCGTTTGCAGCGCGTGATCCGAAAGGGTGATGCGAACGGTTCCCGCGGGTTTGTCCCGGAAAGCGACGAGCGCCGCGATGTCGGCGTCGATCTGCTCGATGCGCGGCGAGAGCGACTGGAACAGCCGTTCGCCCGCATCCGTCAGCGCGACGCTGCGCGTCGTGCGGGTCAAGAGCCGGACGCCGAGCCGTGCTTCGAGCTGCTTGATCGTCTGGCTCAAGGTGGATTGCGACGTGCCGAGCTTGGCCGCGGCCTTGGTGAAATTGCGCTCGCTCGCCACCGCCAGGAACCACAGCAGGTCCTTCATTTCCTCGCGCTGCATGGAGGCCCCTCATTCATATTGCACACCGATTAGTCCATGCGGATTATTCCATCTAATCAGAGAGGCGGGCCAGCGCTAGATTGCGGCCGACGCCGACCTGCGAAGCCGAGGAGTTCCCATGCTCGCCACCGTCCTCCACCGCCCGCGCGACATCCGCTGCGAGGAAGTCGCCGAGCCAAAAATCCAGTTTCCGACCGACGCGATCATCAAGCTGTCGGCGACCTGCATCTGCGGCTCGGACCTCTGGCCCTATCGTGGGCTCAACGAGGTGACCTCGCCGATGCCCATGGGCCACGAATATTGCGGGATCGTCGTGGAGGTCGGCAGCGAGGTTCGGACCGTCCGGCCGGGCCAGTTCGTCGTCGGCTCGTTCTGCATCTCCGACAACACTTGCCCGCACTGCCAGTTCGGCTTCCAGTCCTCGTGCGTGCACCGGGAGTTCATGAGCGGCGCGCAGGCGCCCTACGCACGGGTGCCGCTGGCGGACGGCACGCTTGTGGCGACGAAGGAAGCCCCGCCCGACGAACTCGTCCCGCATTTCCTCGCGACTTCCGACGTGCTGGGCACCGGTTGGTACGCGGCCGACGCGGCGGGCGTGCGCGAAGGCGCGACGGTCGTCGTCGTCGGCGACGGCGCGGTCGGGCTCATGGGCGTTCTTGCCGCGAGGGAAATGGGAGCCGAGCGGATCATCGCCATGAGCCGGCACGAAGCGCGGCAGCAGCTTGCGCGCGGCTACGGCGCGACCGACATCGTCGCGGAGCGCGGGAACGAAGGGGTCGCGCGCGTCATGGAGTTGACCAAGGGCGTCGGAGCGGAATTGGTTCTCGAATGCGTCGGCACGGCGGAATCGATGGCGCAGGCGCTGGCTTGTACGCGACCGGGCGGGACGGTCGGTTACGTCGGCGTCCCGCACGGCGTCAGCCTCGACGGGCAGCAGCTCTTTTTCGGCCAGAAGCGGATGCTGGGCGGTCCCGCGCCGGTCCGGCGCTTCCTGCCCGATCTCATGGACCGCGTGCTGAAGGGCAAAATCAAGCCCGGCAAGGTGTTCGATCTCGAACTGCCGCTTGCCGACGTCGCCGAAGGCTACCGGGCGATGGACGAGCGGCGCGCGACCAAGGTGCTGCTCAAGGTTTGAGCCACGGGAGGAAATCTATGGACATCCAGCGCAACGGCTCGCGGCCTTCGGGCGCGGGACCGGCCGATTGGTTCACCGGGCGGGTGCGGGTCGATCCGCTGTTCAGCGCGCCGCCGCCGGCGCGCGTCAGCGGGGCTAGCGTCACCTTCGAGCCCGGCGCGCGAACGGCCTGGCACACGCACCCGCTCGGCCAGACCCTCGTTGTCACGGCGGGCTGCGGGCGGGTTCAGCGCGAAGGCGGCGAGATCGAGGAGATCCGGCCCGGCGACGTCGTCTGGTTTCCGCCGGGCGAGCGGCATTGGCACGGCGCTTCGCCGACGACCGCGCTGACGCACATCGCAATTCAGGAGAGCCTCGACGGCAGGGCCGTCGATTGGATGGAGAAGGTCACCGACGCGCAATACGGCGGCTGACGGACAAGGAACCCCATGAAGGATGAACCGACGAACGCCCGCAAATCATTCGGCGACATCGCGCCTCATCTCGCCGAGATCACCGACAAGGTGCTGTTCGGCGATGTGTGGGAGAATGCGGCGCTCGGCCCGCGCGACCGCAGCCTCGTGACGATCACGAGCCTGATCTCGCTTTACCGCGTCAACGAGCTGCCGTTCCATCTGAAGCGCGCGCTGGAGAACGGCGTCACGCGCGAGGAGATCGTGGCCGCGATCACGCATCTCGCCTTCTACGCGGGCTGGCCGCCCGCGATGACGGCGCTGCAGATCGCCCGCAAGGTGTTCGAGGAAGCCGCGCCATGACAGCCTGGGATCGCGTCGCATCGACGCAGCCTACCGCGCGAAGTATTGCGACAGCCCAAATCTCGCGCCGATGATCGGCGAGCGCGCCCGCTCGGCGACCGTGAAGATCACCCCCCGCAACGTTACATGAACGCATCCGGCTCGATCGGAGAGAGACTCATGCCGCACGTTATCGTCAAGATGTATGCCGGTCGCTCGGAGGAGCAGAAGCACAAGCTCGCGCAGGCTGTGACGCAAGCGGTTATGGCGGCCACTGGCAACGGCGAGGACTCCATCTCCGTCAGCATCGAAGATGTCGCGCCGCCCGATTGGACCGAGAAAGTCTACAAGCCGGATATCGAGCGCGGCGCGGGCAAGCTCTACAAGCGGCCCGGCTACGGCCCGCTCGCCGACAAACGCTAGGAGCATTGGAAATGGAAAAGCGCAAGCTCGGACAAGGGTTCGAAGTCTCGGCGCTGTCTCTCGGCGCGATGGGCTACGGCAAGTCGCGCGATATTCCCGACCGCGCCGAAATGATCGCGCTCCTTCGCAAGGCGGTCGATCTCGGCATGGATTTCTTCGACACGGCCGAGGTCTACGGGCCGTGGACGAACGAGATCATGGTCGGCAAAGCGTTTCGCGGGTTGCGCGACAAGGTGAAGATCGCCACCAAGTTCGGCTGGGACATCGACCAGGACACCGGCGAGCACCGGGGCGGCGTCAACAGCAGGCCGGCGCAGATAAGGCGGTCCGTGGAGGGAAGCCTGAAGCGCCTCGGCGTCGATCACATCGACCTTTACTACCAGCACCGGGTCGACCCCGACGTGCCGATGGAGGACGTGGCGGGCGTCGTGAAGGATCTGATCGCTCAAGGCAAGGTTCGCTATTTCGGCCTGTCGGAAGCGAGCGCGAAATCGATCCGCCGAGCCCACGCCGTCCAGCCGGTCGCCGCGCTGCAGAGCGAATATTCGCTGTGGACGCGCGAGCCGGAAGACGAGATCTTGCCCGCCCTCGAAGAACTCGGAATCGGCATGGTCCCGTTCAGCCCGCTCGGCAAGGGTTTTCTTACCGGGACGATTAACGCCGCGACGGCATTCGACGAGCGCGACATCCGTCGGACGATCCCGCGGTTCGCCCCCGAGGCTCAGGCCGCCAATCAGCGGCTGGTCGATCTCCTGCGCAAGATCGCGAACCAGCGCGGGGCGATGCCCGCGCAGGTCGCGCTCGCGTGGCTGCTCGCGCAGAAGCCCTGGATCGTGCCGCTGTTCGGGACGCGCAAACTCGAACGGTTCGAGGAGAACATCGGCGCGCTGCGCGTGAAGCTGAGCGCGGATGAGCTATCGGAGCTGAACGAGAGCCGGGCGACCATTCCGGTTCGCGGAAATCGCTACCCGGACGAACACATGCGGCGCGTAGGGCTCTAGTCTGGGAAGTGCACGAAAGCGCAAGCTTGGACAAGGGTTCGAAGTCTTGGCGCTGTCTCTCGAGGCCTTCGCCCTCGCGCGGTTCATCGCCTGAGATTTCCCTTGGCGTATTGAACCGCCTCTTCCGGCGACCAACCCCAGAAGCGCGCCCGGCTGTATCTCAGCCCCCAGACCTCGTCCTTCACATAGGTCGGAGAGCAGTCGGCCAACCTTGCGATGTCAACCCAGTCTAGACGATCGACAAAACGCAGCTTTTCCATCTGCGCGGCCGTCAATATCGCTTTCGGCATGGCGAAGCCTGACGCGATCATTTTTTTCTGAATATAATTATACACAAATCGCTCAATTCAGCAAGAAGAATCCAGATCGTCATCGATAACACGGGTTGCGTTACCATGAATGGACAGTCAGACCGCGCTGGTTGCTTGATCAACAACCGCAGCGGACCGCCTGACATGAGACCCTGCGCCGTCCTTCTTACGCAACTGTACCGTCAAAAACGGGTCGACCGCGTTGTCCGCCTTGAAGCCCTGGAAATCGGCGCGGAACGCTCGAAGCCATTCAGCCTAATCGCGCCCGTGCTCGCACCGCAATTCTGTAAGCGCTTGCGTCATTCGGTCTACAGCGGGTCCATAGCGCCGATCTGGACCCTGACGAAACAGTCGCATCGAAGGATACCATGGCGTGTCGTCTCGTCCGACAGACCAGCGCCAGTCCGGCTCGTAGGGAAGCAGCGTCCAGACTCGCCTGCCGAGGGCGCCGGCCAAGTGACAGATCATCGTGTCGACGGAAACGACGAGATCAAGATTGGAGATGACCGCAGCGGTATCCACAAGGGAACTTTCTGGGGTCTCCAGGTCGGTGATCCCTATGCCCTCGTCGCGAAGGACCTGTAAATCTGCTTGCTGCGGTCCGCGCTGCAAACTGAAGACGTCGACGTCCTCGGCGTGCGCCCGCAGCATCGGCAGCAACTCCTCAATCTTGATGGCCCTCTCTCCGCCGCCGCCCGAGTGCCAGCAGAGACCCACCTTCAACCTTGCGCCCATCCCCATTCGCAGGCGGACGGCGTCGGCGCGCTGAGGGTCGACCCGAATGTACGGGCCCTGCCAGCAAATGTCGGCGCTGTGGAAGCCGTAGGTAAAGGGAACCGCCACAAAACTGATGCCAAGATCACATTTCGGCAGATCCGGCAGAACGGGATCGCAAACCGAAGCCTCTTTTCCAATGAGAACGGTATCGACTCCCTCGGCTTGCGCGAGCAGCGGCGCTTCGCGCTCGCCGCAGACAACAAGGATACGAGCGCCACGAGCGCGCAGCGCGCGAGCATAGCGAACATAGTGAATGGCGTCGCCGATGCCCCCGCCCCGATACAGACAGATCGTGCGCCCCTGCAGATTATCGGCCAATTGCACCGGCGCAAGCAGGCCGTCTCGGGCTCGATCGTATCGTGCGTCGAGGGACCGCAGAAGTTGGATGAAATCCGTTTTCCTCTCGAGAGCGAGAAGAAATTCTTCAACCCCCGCCTCCCCGAATTGCGCGCGTCGATAATGAGCCAGCACCGTCTCGACGCCCCGCCGATCGTCCTGGCGCCCCATTTGCGCGTGTCGGGGAATCCGACTGCCAATGATGAGAACGAACGCGTCATTGACGTTCAGGCCGTCGATGTAGAAATTCGGCGACGGCCGCAATCGAAACCTGTCGTCATCCGATGACCATGGAATTGCGATCGGCGACACCGCAACCGGCGACTCCGGCGCGGTCTCAGCGTCTCCCAGCAGATCTCCGATCGTCGGGCTCACGATGGACGAAAGAAATATCCGGTACGGGTCCACACTATCGCTCACAACAAACGGTTTTCCGGCGCCGACGCTGGCCCCGCCTCGCCGCGCAGAACCCGAGTCCGCCAAACTCTCGACCTCAAGCGGCTTCGACCACGCCGCAGGTCATCATGATGCGCAAAACGCCGGCGAGATCCCGCGCGACCTCCGCCTCGACGCCATCGAATTCCTGAAGCAGAATCTGCGTGATGGCCTTCGGCGTGAGCGGTTCCCGGAGGCAATCCCAAACCATCATGCCCGTGTCATCCGCCGCCAAATATCGACCCGAGTCCAAGTTCATGATCAGATGCGAGCCGCTGTCGTTCACCGCATGCACGGCGCGGGGGTGACGAACGAGCCGGGTGTTCGGATCGACCGCGCGTTGCGCGCCCGCGCTCTCGGGCGACGACGGCGCGCTTTCGACACCCTTCCGCAGGACGTCGAAGGCGATGCAAACCCGATCCTGATCGAGGCCGGTCGGCCAGGTGCGATGCGCCAAATAGGACGGAAATAACAATAGGTCCCCCGTTCTCGGCTGAACGGAATGGTTCGGCCAGACGGAAGCGTCGGCGGCAGGCCCTAGCGGGTACGGTCCAAACTCGATCTGCCCGGCGTTTGGGCGCCGCTCGCGGAGAGATCGGGAACCTCGACGTAAAACACCCCGCTCAGCCAGCCGTCAGGATGAATATGCCATTCTTCGTGACCCCCCAAATTGACCGCCACGGCCCAGCTTGTCAGAGTTGTGCAGTCCGGGCGCATCGCGACCATCGGATGGTCGGCGCCCAGGGCGTGCAGACCCTGCGCTCTGCGGTCCCAATAGCGGGTAATCTCGTCGCCGATGTGCGCGAACAACGCGCTCATGGGAAGCACGCCGGCGAATCGCTGTAACGATTCGACCCGCCTGCCGCCGCCCACGGTCGCCTTGGTTCTCGGCAGAGGCGTCCAAAGATTGAGTTCGTTCAGGCAGCGACTGACGCCAGCCGCAAGCGCGCCGTCCTCGTCGATGGACGTGCGGCGCAACCAGCTCTCGGCATTCGTTATCTGTCGAATGAAGTCCTTCTGCCACGGCTCGTGCGCGGCGAGCGCCATGGCCGAGACCAGGCGCACCGTCCATCCGCCGCTGGCCCGCAAGCGCGCGCATAAGTCCCACAACTCCTCGTGGCGCGCCTCCGCCAGCAGCATGCCGAAAACAGCCTGACCCGCGGCGTCATCGTTCGGACACGCCTCCAGTCTGCGCATGCCGAGCGAATAGGCTTCAGCGGCCTGGCCTCGGGACACCAGGGCCTTCACCCAATGACCCGCGCTTTCGTCGTGTCCGTTGGCCGTCGCGCGCGACAGGCTCCATTCCGCCAATTCCGTGTCGCCGAGGACCAACGCCGATAGACCCACAAAGTGGAGACAGTCGGCATGGACTTGCGACTCGCGCACTGTCGGGCTCAGCTCCCGCAGCATTTCTTCATGGGCGTCAATGCTGTATAAATAGCGCGCGTAGCGCTGCGCGGTTGCCGGATGATGAGGATCCGTCCGGTACGCGGTCCGAAATCAGGTTGCCGATATCGACTTGGGCCGCCGCTCGTGTGGTCATAGTGCGCCGACAGGCCTCCTGGTCTCGGCGGAGTCCCATCGGTCGATCTCCTTGGGCTGAAACTGCGACAATTGCTTAAGCCAAACTTCGACCCCGATCGCTCTGACCAGCAATGGTTCCGCCATCGTCAGGCCGGCGGAGGCCTGCTGGATCGCTTTCCGCCACAGAGAGGCGTCGACGAGCTCGAGCTTCGCCAATTCCGGCGCCTCGCAAAGATACTCCTGCCAAGCCTTCGCCCGACGCAATCCCTCCACGAACGTCCGCGTTCCCAGCCCCGTGCCAATGCGCGTGCGGATGTCGTCGTCGACAAGCCCTTTGAGCGCTCTTCTCTCGATGTACCGGTCGCACAACGGAAGCTGCTTCTCAGACCATGGAATCGCCCACAGAAATTCGAATAAGGGCCGAGAGAATAGGGGGTGACGATTGGAATAGCGCCGGTCAAACGCTGGATCTTCCGCGCACTGCCACAAGTCGTCCAGGATCGCCTGCTTGCCCGGCGTTCGGCACCTCGGCGCGACCGAAGGGGGCTGCGGCGCATGCGACCCAAAGCTCGGTTTCCCGAAGCGCAACCAAGGGGGATGGAGATGGTAATTGGGCGGCCGCACATTCCGCCGCAGCAAGTGACGCAGGGCGGGAATGAGCAATCCATGAGCCGCCCAGTAGATTTTCGAGCGCGCCGGCGTCGAATCCACCCTCCATCGAGACAATTCCTTGAATACGCCGCGGAGTTTGCCTTCGAAGATCGGATCGGCCAGATGCGGAGGGACGGGCCCCATTTGCGAACCCATGAAACTGTCCCCGCCATCTCCGGTCAGCAACACCTCCGGACCCACGAGCGCGTTCAGCGCCGATCGGTGTCGTTGATGGATCACGCCCGTATCCGGGCCGCCGCAGAAGCCATGGGGGAATTCACTGAACGGGAGGACGTCTTCCGCGTTCACCGGATGCCAGGGAACGCCCCGAGCGGATACAATACGCCGTATCCATGGGCCCTCGTCCTCTTCGGGCCATTGCGGCGCCACGACGGAAAACGCTCGCAACCCGGGGCAATAGGTCAGCGCCGGCGCCAGAACCGTATTGGAGTCCAACCCGCCGGACAAAGAAATCCAGGCGGCTCCGCAATCCGCGAGGGCGCCCGCTACCGATTGATCGACCAAATGCAGGAAATGCTCGACGTATTCGCGCGATTGCTTGTAAACGACGGCGGGCAAGGATCTCGGATCCCAGGTCACGTCGTGCGAAATCGCCCCCTCGTGAATCCAAATGCTGGTCCCGGTCTCCAGCCGTCGGACGGAAGCGTAGACAGTCTCATTCGAAACGGCGCCAAACAGGACGAAGCGTTTAATCTCCTCAATATTGAGAGCGGATTTGGTCTCTTGATCGACCAGATCCCGTAAACGGGTCGCGAACCGAAGCGTATCGCCGACCAGACTCCAATACAGCGGCGCAACTCCGAGCGCATCGCGTGTAAGCAGGATATCGCCGGTCGCTCGATCCATGACGACCAAGGCGAACTGGCCGTCAAGCTGTCCGGGCAGGGCCCGACCCCAACGCCTGTACGCCTCGCCGATCACATCGGTGACGCAACATCTGGCGGCGTCAGCAAGACCTAACTTGCGGGCGACTTCTGTCTGGTTTTCTAAATAGCCTCGAAAGAAGACGGCTGTGCCGGAACCTTGGGTCTTGCGGCTTAGCGCAGCGCGGCCGCAAAAATGGTCGGAGCCGGACCTCATTGGCCGCTGCGGCTTCGCAAGGCGGCAAGCGCGGAAAATCCCCGCGGGGCCGGCGCCAGTACCGGTTCCCCGGAGACCTCGACCCAGGCATGGGCGGCGAAGGGAACCCGCCGGACTCCAATGACGTGCTTGGCGGGTATGCCCCTCCAGCACAGGTAGAGAAATAACGCCAGCGAACGCGGCAAGCAGTCGTTGGGCGCCCGCCTGAGTGGAATGAAGTTCTCTGCGGCGAGGAACGGGCGAAGGACGGAGTCGGCAAGCGCCCCGACCTCCGGCCCCGGCGCCGCGCGGACGCCGCTCAGCCAGTCGTAAGTCCTCCGGAATCCCGCGAAACGGAGGGAAAGCGTCGTGAGGGCGAGCGCCGAAAAGGCCAGGGCTCCAGCCGGGAGGAGCCGCCGCACATAGCCCGGCACGCCATCGGCACGTCGATGCACGGTCTGATCGACCGTAGCGTCATTGCGGCGCAGCCATCCCATCCGTAGTCGATCGTCGCGGAACTGACTGATCGACTCCGCCATCGCTTCGTCGGTGGTTTCGTACTCGAGCGCCCAGCGCCTGAAGCAGGCGCCAGTGTCCGCCTCGCCGGTGATGATCTCCCACATCGACGAGGCCAGTTCGTCCAAGACGCTGTAGCGCTGGGCCCGCAGATCCAGGACGACGACACGGCCGTCTATGCGTTTGTATCGAATATCATGGCTTGCGACGAACTCAGCTGCGCGAACCAAGTGTTGCTCCTGGACGGGACGCGGGCCGTGTGGGCGACGGTCGCGATCTCACCCAGAAAAGGGGCGCGCCGCGCCCGTCGCGAGCGCTGAATTATTTCCGGGGCGTCGTGCCGACGACCTGGATCCGTTCTGCGGCGCCCAGCCGGATCGCCGCCTTCGGATCAGATCGATCTATTCGCCCTTCGGGAGAACGGCCTTCGGCTGAGTAAATACAGCCGTTGGCTTCCACCGGTCGGTTCCTGTCTGGTCCCCGAGATTGCCGGTTCCGGCCGTAGTGTGCTCATCGATCAGACCGACATCGATGACTTCGGGCTTGGGCCAGGTTTTTTTGATCTTCTTGGAATCGCGTTGATCTTCCATGGTTCAGCCTCCTCGTGTGCAGAACGTTATGAAGTTCGACCGTCGTCTCCTCCGTGAGGACTTTAAGTTTACCGTAAACATTATGCAGCTTGCAAGCGCCGATATCTCGGCGCTTGCCGCACCTCGAGCGACACGCCCGTCAGGCGAAAGTCGGGACGGTCGGCTCCGAGGAGCTCACTCCCGCCCTCCGCGGCCCGCCATAAGGCAGGCGACCAGCGCGGTCCATCCGGTCTGATGCGAGGCGCCGAGGCCTTCGCCGGTGTCGCCATTAAAGTACTCGTAGAAGAGCGGGCGCTCGGTCCATGCGGAGCCGGGCTTGAACAGGGGGCGGCGCCCATCCGCGGGCCTACGCCCGTCGGCGCCCTTGAGGAACAACCCCGCAAGTCTGCGCTCGATCTCATCGGCCGCCGCGCCGAGATGCCCACGCTTTCCGGAGCCGGTCGGCAACTCGATCGTGAAGTCGTCGCCCAGCACTCGATGCAGCGCCCTCAGCGACCTGACGGCGAGAAAATTGAGTGGAAACCATACCGGACCGCGCCAGTTGGAATTTCCGCCAAACAGCGGAGTGGTCGATTCCGCCGGCTCATAGTCCAGGCGGGTCTGGACGCCGCCAAAATCGAGAATCAACGGATGCTCGAGATGCCAGCGCGACAGCGACCGCAAACCATGCGGCGACAGGAACTCGTTCTCGTCGAACATGCGCGCGAGCACACGCTGAAGACGCGGCTTGTCCACGATGCAGAGCAGCTCCGCGTGGTCGCCGCGCGTGAAATATCGCATGAAGCCGCTGAGGTCGGGCATGTTTTCGATGAACCAGCGCGCCCGCTTGCTGAAGTTCGGCAGGCGCTCCCACAACGAGGTCGGCAACTGAACGGAGGCGAACACCGGCAGCAGCCCGACCACCGAGCGCGCACGCACAATCACGGTTTCGCCGTTCGGTTGACGGACGCGATCGTAAAAGAACCCGTCCTCCTCGTCCCACAGACCATCCATCGCGGCGGCGATCGAACCGAAATGCTCGAAGAACTTGGTCGCGATGTCCTCGTAGGATCGGTCATGGTTGGCGAGGACCAACGCCATCTCGAGCATGTTGAGGCAGTATTTCGCCATCCAGGCGGTCCCATCGCACTGCTCGAGCACCCCGCCGCCGGGCAACGCCGCCGAGCGGTCGAACGGCCCGATGTTGTCGAGGCCGAGAAACCCGCCCTCGAACACGTTGTCGCCGAGCGCGTCCTTGCGATTCACCCACCAGGTGAAATTGATCAGGAGCTTGTGGAAGACGCGGGCGAGGAACTCGAAGTCCCAGCCGCCGTCGATCCGGAACACCGTCAGCGCCGCCCAGGCGTGAACCGGCGGATTGACGTCCGAAAAGTCCCATTCGTAGGCGGGAAGCTGGCCATTCGCGTCCATGTACCATTCGCGGAACAGCAGGGTCATCTGATGCTTCGCCGCCGACGGATCGACGTGGGCGAGCACGATGCAGTGGAACGCGAGGTCCCAGGCCGCGAACCACGGGTATTCCCATGTGTCCGGCATGGCGATGACGTCGTGCGCGTTCACCTGTCGCCATTTGGCGTCGCGGCCGGCAAGACGGGACGCGGGCGGCTCGGGCTCGGTGGGATCGCCGTCGAGCCAGCGCGCAACGTTGAAATGATAGAATTGCTGGCTCCAGATCATGCCGGCGAAGGCCTGGCGCATGATCGCCGTCTCCTCGTCGGTTGCGTCCGGCGGCCGCAGCGTGGCGTGGTATTCGTCGGCCTCGCGTTGGCGCGCGGCCATGACGCCGGCGAAACCCTGCCCGAGATCGAGCGCGGTTCCGACGCCGTCGCCCGCGAGCCGCAGCCGCAACTCGACCTCGGCGCCCGGCGCGACCGTCACGCGGTAGCGCGCCGACATTTTCGTGCCGCGTTGGGCGGGGTTGACGGTCGCTGCGCCCGAAACAACCGCGTCGTTGATCCCATCCTTGGGGTAGGGCGTTGCGGCCTTGCCGCCGTACAGGAGCGGAATATTGGTCTCGTTGTCGCAGAAGAGGAGGTCCGGCGGATGGCCCTCCGGATCGGGGCCGGCCGCGAGCCGCCAGGAAGCGCCGGTTTCGTCCGTGGCGATCCCCAGGGCTTCGTCGGCGCCTTCGGCCGCGGCCGCTTCGATGTGCGGCCGCGTCGCGCCTTCCTCCCAGGTCCAGCGGTTCCGCCACCAGAGGGTGGGGA
This sequence comes from uncultured Alphaproteobacteria bacterium, assembly GCA_963748545.1. Taxonomy (GTDB): domain Bacteria; phylum Pseudomonadota; class Alphaproteobacteria; order Rhizobiales; family Beijerinckiaceae; genus Roseiarcus. The sequence goes on along the minus strand of CAVVJO010000040.1, from coordinate 1,468 downwards.
GGACGTCGAGCGTGGCGGCTTCAGGCCCTGCGTTGCGAATGCGGATACGGATGCACAGGTCGAGCGGCGCCGCCTTGGCGTAATCGACGGCGATCCGCCACCAGCGGCCGTCCTCGAATATTCCGGTATCGGCGAGTTCGAACTCCGGATCGTCCCGGGTGCGCCGGGCGTTTTCCTGGCGCAACAGAGCGTAAGGGAATTCAGCCTGCGGATAGTGGTAGATCCAGCTCAGCCAGGAGGCGGTGGGGGTCGCGTCGGCATACCACCAGTATTCCTTGACGTCCTCGCCGTGATTGCCCTCGGGTCCGGTCAGGCCGAACAGGCGTTCCTTGAGGAAGGGGTCGCGCCCGTTCCACAGGCTCAGCGCAAAGCAGAGCGTCTGGTCGCGATCGCAGATGCCGGCGAGCCCGTCCTCGCTCCAGCGATAGGCGCGCGAGCGTCCGTGCTCATAAGGGAAGTATCGCCAGGCGTCGCCGTTCGCGCTGTAGTCCTCGCGCACGGTTCCCCAGGCGCGGTCGCTCAGGTACGGGCCGAACGCCTTCCAGGCGCCGGGCGTGTCGACGGTCGACCCGGCGAGCCGCGCATGTTCGGCGGTAAGGGGAGCGGGCGTCGGGCTGGAAGGGTCGGACAAGCTCATCTCCTGCGCCGCGCGCGACGGCGATCCGATGGGACGCAGGTTCGACGATAAGAAAAAAGGGACGCTCACGCGAGCGCCCCTTTTCTTGTCGGCCAGGGTCGGATCGGTCAGGCGGTCGAATGCGCCTTGCGATGCAACGCCGCCTGCGCCGCCGCGAGGCGGGCGATCGGGATGCGGAACGGCGAGCAGGAGACGTAGTCGAGATGCGCGTCCTCGCAGAAGGCGATCGAGGCCGGATCGCCGCCGTGCTCACCGCAGACGCCGAGCTTGATGTCGGGCCGCGTCGACTTGCCGCGCTCGACCGCGATCTTGATCAGTTCCCCCACGCCGACCGTGTCGATCGAGACAAACGGATCGACCGGCAGGATGTGCTTGGCCGTGTAGAGGCCGAGGAACGAGCCGGCGTCGTCGCGCGAGATGCCCAGCGTCGTCTGGGTGAGGTCGTTGGTGCCGAACGAGAAGAACTCGGCGCTCTCGGCGATCTCGCCCGCTCTCAGCGCCGCGCGCGGCAATTCGATCATGGTGCCGACGTGATAGGGCACCGTGACCCCGGTCTCCTTGGCGACCGTCTCCGCCGCCGCGACGATGATCGGCTTGACCAGGTCGAACTCCTGCTTGCCGAAGATGACCGGCAGCATGATTTCGGCCGTGACCGGCTTGCCGGTCTTCTTGCCCGCGTCGACCGCGCCCAGGAAGATGGCGCGCGCCTGCATCTCGGCGATTTCCGGATAAGCCACCGCCAGACGAATGCCGCGGAAGCCCAGCATCGGGTTGAACTCATGCAGCTCGGCCGCGCGGGCGCGCAGCTTGTCGGCGGGAACGCCCATATCC
>CAVVJO010000039.1:0-35850 GCA_963748545.1 uncultured Alphaproteobacteria bacterium | reverse complement strand
TCTCGGCGGCCGCGACATCTGCGATAACGGCCGCGTCGCCCAGGTTTCCCCCCCCGAAAAGACATCATGGTTCAGGAGGATTTGGCGATGGTTCATGTCTCGATCACGGTGAATGGCCGGCATGTGTCGGCCGAAATTGATCCGCGAACGCTGCTCGTTCAGTTCCTGCGGGAAAACCTGCGCCTGACGGACGCATGTGGGCTGCGACACCTCGCAATGCGGAGCTTGCGTCGTTCATGTCGACGGCGAGGCGATCAAGTCGTGCACGACCCTCGCCGCCAGTTGCAGGGCGCCAGCGTCACGACGATCGAGGGTCTGGCGCAGGGCAAGCAGCTCCATCCGATGCAGCAGGCGTTCCAGGACAATCATGGCCTGCAGTGCGGCTTCTGCACGCCGGGGATGATCATGACCTCGGTCGCGATGGTGAACCGCCTCGGCCATGACCTGGATGAAGCGACGATCCGGCACGAGTTGGAGGGCAACATCTGCCGCTGCACGGGCTACCACAACATCGTCAAGTCGGTGGCCCAGGGCGCACGCGAAATGGGCGCCGCCGCGACGCCCAAGGCCGCCGAGTGACCGAGACCAATTCCAGAATTATTCCCAAAGGGAGAGACATATGAGCAGCGCGACTGGTCTTGGCGCCTCCGTCAAGCGCAAGGAAGACATCCGGTTCATCACCGGCAAGGGCAATTACGTCGACGACGTCAACCGACATGGCCAAGCTTACGCCTATTTCCTGCGTTCGCCGCACGCGCACGCCACGATCGACAAAATCGATCTGACGAAGGCGCTGAAGTCGAAAGGCGTGGTCGCCATCTTCACCGGCGACGACATCGAGGCCGACAAGGTCGGCGGCCTCATCTGCGGCTGGATGATTCATTCCAAGGACGGCTCGCCGATGAAGGCCGGCGCCCATCCGGCGCTCGCTCACGGCAAGGTTCGCTATGTCGGCGACCATGTCGCGGTCGTCATCGCGGACACCTACGCCGAGGCGCGCGAAGCGGGCGAGAAGATCGAGGTCAGTTATGGCGTGCTTCCCGCCGTGGTCGATCCTGCGAAAGCGCCGACGCCCGGCGCGCCTCAGGTGCACGACGTCGCGCCGAACAACACCATCTTCAATTGGCACATCGGCGACAAGGCGGCGACCGACGCGGCCTTCGCGAGCGCCGCGCACGTCACCAAGCTCGACCTCGTCAACAACCGCCTGATCCCGAACGCCATGGAGCCGCGCGCGGCGGTCGGCGACTACGATTCGGGCACCGACACGATCACGCTCTACACGACGAGCCAGAATCCTCATGTCGCCCGGCTCGTGCTCTCGGCGTTCATCGGCATCGCGCCCGAGAACAAGCTGCGCGTCATTGCGCCCGACGTCGGCGGCGGCTTCGGCTCGAAGATCTTCATCTACGCCGAGGAGACCGTGTGCGCCTGGGCGGCCAAGAAGATCAATCGTCCGGTCAAATGGACCGCAGACCGGACCGAGGCGTTCCTCTCGGACGCTCACGGCCGCGATCATGTCACCCGCGGCGAACTCGCGCTCGACGCCTCCGGCAAGATCACCGGGTTCCGGGTCCATACGATCGCGAACCTCGGCGCCTACATGTCGACCTTCTCGTCGTCGGTGCCGACCTACCTTTACGGCCTGCTGCTCTCCGGGCAGTACGCCATCCCGGCGATCTACTGCGAAGTCGACGCGGTCTACACCAACACCGCCCCGGTCGACGCCTATCGCGGCGCGGGACGTCCGGAAGCGACGTTCCTGGTCGAGCGCATCGTCGAAATCGCCGCGCGCGAAACCGGTCGCGACTTGGTCGAGTTCCGCCGCCAGAACTTCGTCACATCGTTCCCGCATCAGACGCCGGTCATTCTGGCGTATGACGCCGGCGATTACGGCAAGGCGCTCGACAAGGCGCTCGAACTCGCCGACTACAAGGGGATCGGCGCGCGCAAAGCCGCCTCCGCCGCCAAGGGCAAGCTGCGCGGCGTTGGAATCTCGGCCTACATCGAGGCGTGCGGCCTTGCGCCCTCGCAAGCCGTCGGCTCGCTGGGCGCAGGCGTCGGCCTGTGGGAATCGGCGGAAGTGCGGGTCAATCCGATTGGCACCGTCGAAGTGCTGACCGGCTCCCACAGTCATGGCCAGGGCCACGAAACGACCTTCGCTCAGCTCGTCTCCGACCGTCTCGGCGTCCCGATCGAGAACGTCTCGATCGTCCACGGCGACACCGACAAGGTTCAGTTCGGCATGGGCACCTACGGCTCGCGTTCCGGCGCGGTGGGCATGTCGGCGATCTTCAAGGCGCTCGACAAGGTCGAAGCCAAAGCCAAGAAGGTCGCGGGCCATGTGCTCGAGGCCTCCGATCAAGACATCGAGTTCAAGGACGGCAAGTTCACGGTCAAAGGCACCGACAAATCGATCGACTTCGGCTCTGTGGCGCTCAACGCCTACACCGCCCACAAGTTCAACGGGCAGGAGCTCGAGCCGGGGCTGAAGGAAGGCGCATTCTGGGATCCGACCAACTTCACCTTCCCGGCCGGCGTCCATATCTGCGAACTCGAAATCGACCCGCAGACCGGGCGTCGTCACGATCGAGCGCTGGACGGCGGTCGACGACTTCGGGAAGCTGATCAATCCGATGATCGTCGAGGGCCAGGTTCACGGCGGCATCGCCCAGGGCATTGGCCAGGCGTTGCTGGAAGGCGCGGTCTACGATGAAGACGGCCAGCTCCTGACAGCGAGCTACATGGACTACTGCATGCCGCGCGCCGACGATTTGCCGTCGTACACCGTCGACACGATCGAGACGTCCTGCCCGTCCAACCCGCTCGGCATCAAGGGCTGCGGCGAAGCGGGCGCGATCGCTTCGCCGCCGGCGGTTATCAACGCCCTCACCGACGCGCTCGGCCACGAGGATATCGCCATGCCCGCAACCCCGCAGGTCCTCTGGCGAGCCGCGCAGAAGTCCACGCTGAAGCGCGCCGCAGAATGATTTGAACCGGAGGCGGCCTTGACGCGCCGCCTCCCTTGCCCCCATTCGGAGATGTCCCCCCATGTACGCTTTCGAATACCACCGTCCGCACACGCTCTCCGGAGCGCTCGCCGATCTCGCCAAGGCCGAGGCGAAGCCGCTCGCCGGCGGCCAGACGCTGCTGCCCACCATGAAGCAGCGCCTCGCCCAGCCCTCGGCGCTCATCGAGCTCAAGCACGTGCCGGAGCTCCACGGCGTCTCGCGTGACGGCGACGCCGTCGTGATCGGCGCAATGACGCGTCACATCGACGTCAATCAGAACGCCATTGTGAAAGGCGCGATCCCCGCGCTCGCGGCGCTCGCAGGCGGTATCGGCGACCCTCAGGTCCGCGCCCGGGGAACCATCGGCGGTTCGCTCGCCAATAACGACCCGGCCGCCGATTATCCCGGGGCCGCGCTCGCGCTCGGCGCGACGATCGTGACCAACAAGCGCCGGATCGCCGCGGCCGACTATTTTACCGGCCTGTTCGAGACCGCGCTCGAGCCGGGGGAGCTGATCACCCAGGTCAGCTTCCCGATCCCGCAAAAGGCGGCCTACGCGAAGTTCCGCAATCCCGCGTCGCGCTATGCGCTCGTCGGCGTCTTCGTCGCGAAGACCGCCGGCGGGGCCCGCGTCGCGGTGACCGGCTCCGGCGAGAACGGCGTCTTCCGCGTTCCGGCGTTCGAAGCGGCGCTCGACAAGAACTTTTCGGCCGCCGCGCTCGACGGCCTCACGGTCCCGGCGCAAGGCCTGAACTCCGATATCCACGCCGACGCCGACTATCGCGCCCACCTGATCGGGGTGATGGCGAAACGGGCGGTCGCGGCGGCGGGATAATCGTCCGACGAGGACGGCGAGACACCGTCCCTCCGTAAACGGCAGGTTGGAGGGACGGCGTCTCGCCCTCCCTCACCTCGGGGCGCGCCTATCGGACGGCGAGACGCCGTCCTTCCGATTAGCCGCGCGTCGGACGGGCAGGAAGTCTATAACGCGCCGTGCGCGTCGTCCCAGCTTGATGGAGCCCCCATTTGTCCCCCGCACCAAACGGAGTCCCGACCTCGATCGACGAGACGCAGGCGTTGCTTCAGCGCGCGCAGTACGTCGCTGACCGCTCGCTGGCGACCGTCCTCTTTCTCGCCCTGAGACTGGGGCGCCCGCTTGTTTCTCGAAGGCGAGGCGGGGGTCGGCAAAACCGAGATCGCCAAGGTCCTGGCCTCCACACTCGACCGCAAACTGATCCGCCTGCAATGCTACGAGGGCCTCGACGTCGCGACCGCCGTCTACGAGTGGAACTATCCGGCGCAGATGATGGCGATCCGGCTCTCGGAGGCGGCGGGCGAACACGACAAGGAGCGGATCGAGCATGACGTGTTCTCGGAGCGCCATCTCATCAAGCGGCCTCTGCTTCAGGCGATGGAGCCGGGCGTGGGCGGCGCGCCGGTGCTGCTGATTGACGAGATCGACCGCGCCGACGAAGCCTTTGAAGCGTTTCTGCTGGAGGTCCTTTCCGACTTCCAGGTCACAATTCCCGAACTCGGCGTCATCAAGGCGCCGGAGCCGCCGATCGTGGTCATCACGTCGAACCGAACTCGCGAAATTCACGACGCGCTGAAGCGCCGCTGCCTCTACCACTGGATCGGCTATCCGGACGCGGTCCGCGAGATGGCGATCGTTCGCGCCAAGGCGCCGCGCGCGCCGGAAAGCCTGACGCGCGAATTGGTCGCTTTCGTTCAGCGGCTGCGTAATCAGGACCTGTTCAAGTCGCCCGGCGTCGCGGAAACGCTCGACTGGGCTTCCGCGCTGACCGAACTCGACGCGGTCGCTCTCGATCCTGCGCAAGTGTCGGACACGCTCGGCGTGCTCCTCAAGTATCAGGACGACATTGCCAAGATCGGAGGCGCGACGGCGCAGACGCTGATCGACGAGGCCCGAGCGGAGCTGCGCCGCCCCGAGTCTGCCTGAAGCGACGGAGGCCTCTTGGATGACCCGCCGTTTCCCGCCCGCACGCTGCGCGCCCCTCCTCCTCGACGGCGGCGCGCGATGAACGACGTTTTCGATCCGTCCCCGGTCGGCGGCGGCGCGCTCGCCGAAAACATTGTCCATTTCGCCCGCGCGCTTCGCGAAGCCGGCGTGCCGCTGGGTCCCGGCGCGGTGCTCGATGCGCTCGCCGCGGTCGAGGCGGTGGGATTCAGCAACCGGCGGGATTTCCACGCCACGCTGCATGCGGTGTTCGTGAAGAAGCATGAGCACAGCCTCCTCTTCGACCAGGCGTTCGCAATCTTCTGGAAGCGCAGGAACTTACTCGAAAAGCTGATTGCGATGTTGTCGCCTCAGGCGCCGAGCCAGCGGGCGCCGCAATCCGCCGAAGCCGGCGCGAGCCGCGTCGCCGATGCGCTCTTCAAGTCAAAGCCGGAAGATCCGAAGCCGGTCCCGTCGATCGACCTCGACGCGCGGTTCACCGTGTCGGATCAGGAAATCCTGCGCGCCAAGGACTTCGCCCAAATGAGCGCGGCGGAGATCGAGGAGGCGCGCAAGCTCATCCGGGCGATGGTCATGCCCGACGACCGCCGTCGGGTTCGCCGGTTCATTGCGACCGCGCAGCGTGTCCGGATCGATCCGCGTCGCAGCTTTCGGCGCTCTTTGCAGCCTGGAGGCGCGATCGCCCTCGCCTATCGGGCGCCGATGGAGCGCGCCCCGCCGGTGGTCGCCCTTTGCGACATTTCCGGCTCGATGAGCGAGTACACGCGTCTGTTCCTTCACTTCCTGCATGCGCTCGGCGAAACGCGGCGGGTGTCGACCTTCCTCTTCGGGACGAGGCTCACCAATGTGACGCGGGCCATGCGCGCCCGTGATCCTGACGAGGCGCTTGCCCAATGCGCCAAGCTGACGGTCGACTGGTCCGGAGGCACGCGCATCTCCGACGCCGTTCAGCGATTCAACCGCGACTGGGCGCGGCGGGTGCTCGGTCAGGGCGCCGTCGTGCTGCTGTTCACCGATGGACTGGAGCGGGAGAGCGCCGACGATCTGGGCCGCGCGGTCGAGCGGCTGCGCAGGTCGAGCCGACGGTTGATCTGGGTGAACCCGCTGTTGCGCTTCGACGGCTTCTCGGCGCGCGCCCGCGGCGTTCGCGCGATCCTTCCGCATGTCGACGCCTTTCGCCCAATCCACAATCTCTCCAGCATGGCGGACCTCTGCGCAACGCTGGCGGAGCGCCGCGACGGCGGGAAAGATCCGAAAACATGGCTCGCAGCGTCGGCCTGACGGCGTCCTCGGCCTTGCGCCAAGTCGTCGCCGAGAGCATTTATCCTGATCCGGGGAACCTTAGGCGGAAAGGCGTTCAAGACATGCTGATACGCGAGGACGACGTTCTGGCCGCGGCGGAAGATTGGCGGACTTCAGGGCGCGAAGTGGCGATCGCGACGGTCGTCGAAACCTGGGGTTCGGCGCCGAGGCCGGTGGGCTCCCATCTCGTCATCGACGCCGATGGGAATTTCCTGGGTTCGGTCAGCGGCGGCTGCGTCGAAGGCGCGGTGGTCGAAGAGGCCGCGGAAGTGATCGCGACCGGCGCGCCGCGCATGCTGTTGTACGGCGTCGCCGACGAGACGGCCTGGCGGGTGGGCCTTTCTTGCGGCGGACGGATCAAGGTGTTCGTCGAGAAGCTGAACTGATGCAGCTCGACATTCTCAGGGCTCTCAACGCCGCGCGTCGCGAACGGCGCGCGGGCGTGATGATCACGCGCCTCGATGGGGGGAGCAGCGATTTGTCGAGGCCTCCGGGTTCGCCGCGGATCCGCTGGCGGCGAATCTCGAGTCCGCCCTGCGCATGGGCAAGAGCGGCGCCGTCTCCCTGGAAGGGGTCGAGTACTTCCTCACGGTCCAGGCCCCGGCCCCGCGCCTGACCCTGGTCGGCGCGGTCCACATCTCCCAGGCGCTCGCGCCGATAGCGCGGATCGCCGGGCTCGACGCAACGGTCATCGATCCCCGCACCGCCTTCGCCACGCCGGAGCGCTTTCCCGATACGCCGGTTGTGGCGGAATGGCCGGACGAAGCGCTCGCCGCTTCGCCGCCCGACCGCTATACGGCGATCTGTCTCCTGACCCATGATCCCAAGATCGACGACCCCGCCTTGATCGTCGCGCTGAAGGCCGACTGCTTCTATATCGGCGCGCTCGGATCCAGGAAGACCCACGCCAAGCGGCTTGAGCGAATGCGGTCGCTCGGATTCGACGAGGACGCGCTGGCGCAAATCCACGCGCCGATCGGCCTCGACATCGGCGCCGTCAGCCCGGCCGAAATTGCGGTCGCGATCATCGGCGAAATCGTCGCTTCGCTGCGCCGCAAGCCGCTGCGCTCCGAGGTCGTCGCGTCATGAAATTCGGCGCCGTTTCCATAAGCGAGGCGAACGGCGCGATTTTGGCGCATGGCGTTCGGGTCGACGGGCTGGCGCTCAAGAAAGGCGACGTCGTAACGCCCGATCGCCGCAAAATGCTGGCGGACGCGGGCGTGCGCAGCGTGCTTGCGGCCCGACTGGAAGACGGAGACGTTGGCGAGAACGAGGCCGCAGCCCGCGTCGCGGCTCGTCTGATGGGATCTCTCGTCCGCTCGGCTGCGCCGTTCACCGGGCGCGTCAACCTGTTCGCGGAAACCGCAGGGCTCGCGGTCTTCGATCGCGCAGCGATCGACCGGGTCAATGCGATCGATGAGGCCATCACCGTGGCCACCCTGCCCGCGCATCGCCCTGTCGAGGACGGCGACATGGTGGCGACCGTCAAAATTATCCCCTTCTCGACCCGCGAAAGCACACTGGCGGCGGCGCTGGAAGCGCTCGGATCGTCGCGAGCGGTCGCAGTGGCGCCGTTTAGGCCGCTGCGTGTCGCTGTCGTGTCGACGTTGCTGCCGGGCCTCAAGGAGAGCGTCATCGCCAAGACGCTGAGAGCCCTTGAAGCGCGCCTCGCGCCGACCGGCGCCCGCGTCGTCGAACACATCACCAGCGCGCATCGGGCGGACGCGCTCGGAGAAGCGCTCGAGCGCCTCGATCCGTTGGCCGACGTGCTCATTGTCTTCGGGGCTTCCGCGATCACCGACCGGCGCGACGTCATTCCCGCCGCGATCGAAGCCTTCGGCGGTCGAATCGAACGGTTCGGCATGCCCGTGGACCCGGGAAACCTTCTGCTGCTCGCCGCCCGGGGCGGAAAGCCGATCATCGGCGCGCCCGGCTGCGCGCGATCTCCCAAGGAAAACGGCTTCGACTGGGTTTTGCAGCGCGTGCTGGCCGACGTCCCCATCGCTGACGCCGACATTCGCGCCATGGGCGTCGGCGGCCTGCTGATGGAGATCGCCTCGCGGCCCCAGCCTCGCGAACCGCATGACTAGGATCGGCGCGATTGTTCTGGCCGCCGGCCGGTCGTCGAGGTATCGCGCCGCGGGCGGGTCGGAGCCGACGAAACTCGTCGCCGAATATTCCGGGAAACCGATCGTCCGCGCGGTGGTCGAGGCCGCTCTCGCATCGCGCGCGCGGCCGGTCGTCGTGGTGGTCGGACATGCGCGGAAGGCGGTCGAGGCGGCGCTTTCGGGGCTGCCCGTGGCGATCGCGGACAACCCCGACTATGCGAGCGGCATCGGCTCGTCGCTGCGCGTCGGGCTCCGCGCCGTCCCGGCGGACCTGGAGGGCGCGCTCGTTCTCCTCGGCGACATGCCGAATGTCGACGCGAAGCTGATCGACCGCCTGATCGTCGCGTTCGAAGCCCAACCCCGCGCCCATGCGGCCGCGCCGCTCCAGGACGGCCGCCGCGGCAACCCGGCGCTCCTGGCCCGGACGATCTTCGATCGCGCGATGCGGCTTCAAGGCGACGAAGGCGCTCGGCGGCTCCTGGCGGGACTTGGCGAAGGCGAGATCGTCGAGATCGACGCAGACGACTCCGACGCCGCATTCGACGTCGACACGCCCGAAGATCTCTCGTCGGTCGGCCGAAGCCGGCAAACCCATGGCAAGGAGGGCTTGAATTGACATCGTAATGGATATGCAATCTAGTTGCTCGAACTCATTTTTAGAGCGGTTTTTTTCTGGCCTCGGGATCAATGGCGGACCGTCGTTATTTGGCGATCGCCGCGTTTGTCGCGGCTCTGGGACTCCCGCTGGCGTCGAGCGGCGCCATTGCGCAGCAGGCCATCGGATCGACGACCAGCGCGCAGAACCAGGTTACGCGCGAGCTGAGCGGCGCTGCGGCGCCGCTGACCGTCGGCGACTCCGTGTTCCGTAACGAGGTCGTGCGCACCGGCGCCGATTCGCTCGCCAAGCTCGTCTTTCTCGATTCGACCAATCTCGCCGTCGGGCCGACGTCCCGCGTGGTGCTTGACCGCTTCGTTTACGAAGGCGATCCGGGCACGGAAAAGGTCGCGGTCGGCCTCGCCAAGGGCCTGTTCCGGTTCACCACGGGGACGCTGGATAAGAAAGCCTACACGATCACGACGCCGACCGCGGCGATCGGCGTGCGCGGCACCGTCCTCGACATCGACGTGCGCAACGCCGATAGCCGCGTTACGCTGGTCGAGGGACGGGCGCTGGTTTGCCCGCGGCGGAACGGCGTCAGCTTCGAGCAACAGGCGCGCAACTGCGGGAAATCGTTCGGCGGCGGCGCCACGGAGCGCACAGGGCGGTGCGATTGCGCCGAGCTTGACCATCCGGGCCAGACGGCGACTGCGAAAAAGTCCGGCGGAACGACAACGGCCAGCCTGACGGATAATCCCGTTAACTTTGCCTCGCTCTGCGCGGGTGACTCCTCGCTCTGCTCCGAGAGCACGTTCGCCTCCAACGGCGCGGGCGGAGGCGGAGGCGCTCTGTGCGGACGTTAGCGGTCGCGCCACACGCCTGACCTGTGCGATACAACTCCAAGTTTGATTTTGTCTAAACTAAGGCGCCGCGGCTCCGCAACTCCACCCGATAATTGCTGCGCAAGCTTGACGTAGGGGATGCAATCTTTTACGCGTGTTTTGTTTGACGGTTTCGCCGTTTGTTATGTTTTTCTCTTGATCCTGGTGCCTTGTGCGCACATTCAGAATTTTGCTGTTCATCAGCGTTGTGGGCTTGTCGCTGGCGGGGATTGGGCTGGCGGCCTCCCCTGCTGCGGCGCAGAATGTCGCGCCAGCGAAGGGTGCGATTCTCGACCTTGGCCAACAAACCGTGCAATCGGCGGCGCAATCGATCGCATCCCCTTACTCTGTGACTTTCGTGGCCCCATCGGACACGACGTCAATAACCTTTTCGTTTCGCGACGATTCGGATTTCATCTTGTTTTCTCAGGTATCTCTTGTCGACATAACGACTGGGAGCAAAACTAACCTTCTGACGAACGGAGATTTTTCAAATGGCGCCGCAGGTTGGACCTCGAAAAATATTAGCGGCGTAGATTATTTTGGTAAGGTCGTTTCGCCATGCTCAGCTTTTGGCTCCTGCTGGGCCGACGGCACGGTTCAGGGGTACGATGAGTTGAGCCAGACCGTCACGACCGTCACAAAAGGGGATGAATACCAGCTTTCGTTCTCCGCTACTCAGTTTTCTGTCGAGTACGCCGCCGCGGACACAGGAACAGGACCTGACGTTTGGTCATCGGTCAGCACGAATGGCGGCGCCGGCAGCGACGGAAATGGCGCCGACATCCTCGCCTACGTGGGGGGTATAGACGGCCCCTATGGGGGGACGCCTGCGCCAGAGCTTTCCACCTGGGTTATGCTGCTGGCTGGCTTTTTTGGCCTCGGCGTCGCCGGGCGTCGAAGAGCTCTGCGCAGTCCGAGCGCCTGAGCAGGCCGCAAGCGGTCAAGGCGGCGCCAGCTGCTCCTTGGAATTGAAACCTTTCGCCCGGTCTGAGAGACGCCAAACCGGCAGACGAAGGCCACGCCCCGATGTCGGATCTCCCGGGCTGCGTTAGCGGTCGACGCAATCCGAGTTTCCCTCAACGGGTTCTTGACAAGGAATTGCAAATGCAATCTTGTCCTATTGCCTTACGTATAACTAATTCCTTAGGCGCGTTGCACTATGGCGAAGCCCCCGCTTTCCAGCGATCTCGCTTGCGTTGTTTCGGCGCCGGCGATTCCGTACGGGCTGGAGCTAAGGTCTCTAACGAAGCCATGGCCCGACGGGGCCGTTATGGGTTCGAACGCGTTCCTTGAGCCTCCGGAGGCGTGTTATGCAGCCGATACGCGTGTCGCGCTGGTTCGTGTCTTCGATCAGCGTCGCGGCTCTCGCGATGCTGTTGACGGTTGAGCGCGCGTCCGCGAGTTGCCTATATCAAGGCCCTAACAACATTTTTTCCGGCTCGGGCAACAAGTGCTTGGTCTTGCTTCCGAGCTACTCCGCTCCGTTTCAAACCGACAACTTGCCCTCAGGTTTCCCGGCGTACACCGGTTTTAGCTTCCTGGAGTATAACCTTCAGGATAATCCTCTTCGCGAGCCCGGAATCAGCAAGACCTCTAGTTCCGCGGTGACGATCACCACCAATTCCGTCACTCCTCAGAACGACGCCTACGGCGTTTGGAGCGACGGCTCGGGCGCGATCATCGTCTTGTCTAACGCGATCATCCTGACCGAAGGCTCCGGAGCGTCCGGCTCTGGGTCGGCCGGGGTCTACGCCTCCGCCGCGGGTTCCGTGACCCTGACAGGCGGGTCCGCGACCACACAAGCGGACAACGCGCCGGGTCTCTACGCGGCAGGCGGGGGAACAATCACCACAGAGATGCTCGACGGCGAGGGCGTGGCGGTTTCGACTAGCGGGTCGAGGGCCTATGGCGTCGAGGCGGATAAGGGCGGCATGGTCTCGCTCAACGGTGGATCGGTGTCGACCTCGGGGACCGGTTCCCCGGCTCTTTACGCGATCGGCGTCATTGGCGACTCCGGCGCCGCCTCGTCGATCGGCGCAAATGGAGTCACCGTCCAGACCAACCAAACCAATTCGATCGGCGCCTACGCTTCAGGCGCAGGCGCGATCATTACGACCGGCGGGAACGGCGGCGTCTACACGACAATTGCGACTCTGGGCGCCGACAGTTCGGGCGTTCAGGCTGACAACGGCGGCGCCGTGACCTTGACCGGCGGTTCCGTCACCACCTCGGGGGCCGGCTCCTCGGGCCTTTACGCGGTCGGCGCCATCGGCGACGGCGGCGCCGCCTCGGCGATCGGCGCGAACGGAGTCGCCGTCCTGACCAATCAGGCGAATTCGATTGGCGTTTACGCCTCCGGCGCAGGAGCCAGCGTCACGACCGGCGCGAACGGCGGCGTTGATACGACGATCGCGACCCTGGGCGTCGACAGCCCAGGCGCCCAGGCCGATCACGGCGGCCAGATCAGTCTGGCCGCCGGCTCGGTGACGACCTCGGGGACGGGTTCGCCGGGGCTCTATGCGATCGGCGGCCCCGACGGCGCCTCGTCAATCAGCGCGAACGGCGTCGCCATCGTCACCCACGCCGCAATCGGCGTCGAGGCTTCGGCTGACGGCGCCGCGACCCTCGCTGGCGGATCGGTGACGACGACCGGAGCCGCCGGGCTCTATGCAACAGGCGGGGGATTTATCGCGACCAATGCGCTTGCAGGAGTTGGCGCGACGGTTTCGACCAGCGGATCGACCGCCTATGGCGTCGAGGCGGACACAGGCGGCCAAGTTTCGCTGACCGGAGGCAAGGTCACGACCGCGGGAACAGGCTCGATCGGCGTCTATGCGACGGGCGGCCAGTCGCTGGTCGCCGCCACAGGCTCCGCCGTCACGACGAGCGGAACCGGCAGCCCCGGCGTGCAAGTGGATGCGGGAGGCGGAGTTACGCTGAACGGCGGGTCGGTGACGACCACCGCCGGCGGCTCGCCAGGCCTTTATGCCGTCGGCTCGATCGGTGAAGCCGGCGCTGCCTCTTCGATCAGCGCAGATGGCGTCGCCGTGTCGACGGCAGGTTCGATCGGCCTTGAGGCGACAGGCGCCGGAGCGAGCGTTTCGACCGGCGTCGAGCCGGGAGCAGCGCCGACCACCGTCACGACCACCGGAACGAACGCGATCGGCGCTCAGGCCAGCGCCGGCGGCGCGCTGATCCTGAACGGCGGATCGGTGACGACATCTGGCGCCGGAGCGGTCGGCGTCGAGGCCCTGACAGGAGGCAGCGCGGCTCTAGGCGGCGTCTCGATCATGACCTCCGGCCAGGACGCCCACGCGCTCGCCGTCGCCGGCGCGGGATCGCAGGCGTCGCTGATCGGGTCGAATAGCTTCGTCACAAAGGGGGACGGAGCGATCGGCCTTTCCGCGAGCGCCGGCGGCGTGCTGGCCGCCACCGGCGCCACCACGGTTTCGACCTCGGGCGGCGTTTCGTCCTCGACGGGACTCTCCGCCTACGGGGTCAATGCGGACGGCGCGGGCTCGAAGATCGCGCTGGCCGCCGCGACCGTCACAACGTCCGGCGCCGGCGCCTTCGGACTCCTGGCCAGCGACTCCGCAAACAGCGGCGGCGCCGGTTCGATCAAGGTCTCGGGTCCGCTCAGCGTCACGACCACCAACCCCGCCGCGACCGCGATCGGACTCAAAGGCGACGGCGCCACGATCGTCGCGAGCGGCGGCGGAACGATCGCTTCCGCGGGCGGGGCGATCGCGTTTCTGGGGGGGACGAACCAGGTCGCCACCTTCGACAACGTGACCATCACAAACCAGACCGGCGACCTCATCTTCGCCGACCCGTCCGTGGCCACCGTCAATTTCACCGGCGTGACGGCGAACGCCGGGACCAACAACCTCCTCAACGCGACCAACGGCAGCTCTGTCACCCTGAACGCCTCGGGGTCTACGCTGACCGGCGCGATCCAGACCGACAGCGCGTCGACGTCGACGGTCAACTTGACCAACAACACGACCTGGACCGCGACCGCCTCGTCGACCGTTTCGACGCTGACCGTCACCAATAGCTATGTGGTGTTTTCGCCGCCGGCCGCCGGGGGAAGTTTCAAGACGCTCACGCTCGGCAATTATGTCGGATCCGGCGGGTTCGTGACGATGAACGCCACGCTTGGCGGAAGCGGGTCTCCTTCCGACGAGATCGTCATCAACGGGGGCAAGGCCACGGGATCGACGGTGTTGACAGTTCGTAACATCGGCGGCGTTGGCGGCCAGACGACCGGCGCCGGCATTCCAATCATTGTTGCGACCAACGGGGGAACGATCGCCCAGAACGCCTTCGTTCTATCCACTCCCCCCGTCGTAGGCGGATATCAGTACACGCTCCAGCAGACCAGCCAGGGCGATTACCTGGTGTCTTCGCCAGTTTCGCCAGGGGCGGTGACCCTCGCCAACTTTTTCGCCGCTCTGGAGGCGCAAGGCGTCACCAACTCGGTCAACAACGTCGCAAAGGCGCAGCAGCAGGCGCTAACAACGGGCCGCGTGCTGGGCTCAATCCTTCTCGGGGCGACCGAACAGATCAGCTGCTCAAATTGCAGTTCGGGCTTCGGATCGATCGGCTCCTACGCGCTCGGCGCACACGGCCGAACGAGCCTGACCCCCGAGCTAACGGCGATGGGCGGGTTTTCCTACGACGAATACACCGCGCAGGGAATCACCGTCAGCAATGCGCCGACGTTCGCTGGCTCGCTCGTCTACGATCCGATCAATTTCGGCAAGAGCCGCCCCTTCTTCGAGATTGGCGGCGGTGTCGTCCCGTTCGAGCAGGTCCGATACGAGCGCACCTACCCCTATGGCGGTTTGGTCGCACAGGGCCAAGGAAACGCGATCAACCGCAGCCTCGGCCTGTTCGCGCGGGTCGGCTGGGTCGACCGCGTGACGCCGATCGACGAGGCGGCGGTCTACACCGACATTAGCCGAAGCTGGCTGACCGCGGGCGGCTACACCGAGGCCGCCGCCGGAAACAACCCTTATCCCGCCACGGTGTCGAACGGCCTCGAAGCGCTCGACGTGCTGCGCGTAGGCGGGCAGTACACGCATCTCTTCGGCGGGCAATTCGAGGCTAACGTCAGCGCCGCCGTCGCCTACGGCTTTAACTCCATCAACAGCGCGCAATGGAATATCGCCGACTTCGGCTTGATCGCGCCGACCGGGATCGGCAACTCGGTCTGGTACGAATGGGGCGGTCGCGTCGGCTATCGGCTCAACCAACGCATGGTGGTCGACGCCTTCCTGATCGGCACGCTGGGCGGTCAGATCGGCACGACGATCCACGGCGGCGTCGGCTTGCGTTATCTGTTCTGAACCGGCAACGCTCAGTCGCTATTTCTCGTCCAGTGCGATCATCGGCGCCCAGCTTTCGGGAAGCGCCTCGGAATCAAGCGCCGCGAACCGCTTGACGTTATAGTCGTAAAGTCCGCGAACCTCCGCGGGCGCCAGCGCGGCCGCCTCCGCCGCGAGCTGCCGCGCGGAGGCGAACTTGCGGGCGCGGTAGGCGGCCAGCATGTCCTCGTGCAACTCCGAAAGCCGCCGGAACGCGTCGCTGTCGGCATAGGCCAGTCCACCGGCAAGCGCATAAAGCGCGACCGCACGGGTCTTGTTCTTGAGCTTGACCTGATCGATCTCGAGCCAGGCGAATTCCGGCGCCTGATCGCGCGTCGCGGCGCTCGCGACGATGTCGACTCCGAACTGCTTGGACGAGCCTTCGAGCCGCGACGCGATGTTCACCTCGTCGCCCAGCGCCGAATAGTCGAACCGCTGCTGGGAGCCCATGTTCCCAACGCTGCACTCGCCGGTGTTGAGTCCCACGCCAAATTTTACCGGCTTGAACGCACGCCCCTGAGTCTCCGCCTGCTCGCGCCATCCCGCATTGAGCCGCTCGAGGGCCTCGCGCATGAGGAGCGCGGCGCGCACGCCGTGGATGCCGTGCGCGGCGTCGTCAAGCGGCGCGTTCCAGAACGCCATGATCGCGTCGCCCATGTATTTGTCGACCGTCCCCTCTTCACCGAGGATAATGTCGGTCATCGGCGAGAGGTACTCGTTGAGGAAGTTCGAGAGCTCGACCGCGGTGAACCCTTCCGACAGCGTTGTGAACGAGCGGATGTCGCAGAACATGATGGTGAGGTCGCGTTTTTCTCCGCCGAGTTGCAATCGCTCCGGATTTTCGGCAAGCCGCGAGACCACGGCGGGGGAAACGTAGCGGCCGAAGGCCGACCGGATCTCGCTCACCTGTTGGCGCTTCTGTCCGTAAAGCTGGCCGACTCCGGCGGCGAAAACGAAGCCCGCGCCCAGGCTCGGCGTCAGCGGGTCGATCAGCACGCCCTGCCGGACAAAGGCGTTCCAGCTAAGAAAGGCCATGCCCGCCGCGGCGATCAAGCCGACGATCGCCGTCGCATAGATCGGAATGAACGGCAGCAGCACGGCAAGCGTCAGCGCCAATACAGCGCTCGCCACGAATTCTGCGCCCGGCGCCCAGTCGGGCCGCTCCAGCGTCACGCCGGACAGGATCTGTTCGATGAGCTGGGCATGCGCCTCGACGCCCGGCGTCGACGGGTCGAGCGGCGTCGCCACAATGTCCCCGAGCATCGTCGCGCTCGCGCCGAGGAAGACGATCTTGCCGGCAAGGTCGGAGAGATCGGCGTTCGGTTGGAGAACCTTCCAGGCGGGAATGGTGCGGCGCGGATCGGATTTGGCGAACCAGACGCGCAACAGGCCGTCGGCCTGCAGGGGAATGACGACGTCGCCGTCCTTGATCGAATTGATGACCTCGCTTTTTCCCGCGGTGCTGCCGTAGGCGGTGGTCGATTTCACCACATAGCCGGTCGCGCCCTGCGCGACCCGAAGCGTCTCCAGCGTGAGGCTGGGCTGAAGCTGACCGTTGACGTCGAGCAGCAGCGGCACCCGACGGACGACCCGGTCGTTGTCCGGCAACCAGTTGAGAAAGCCCAAGCCCTCGCTCGCGTCCGCGAGTTCCGGAATTGGCGGCAGCACGCCGTTGAAGTTGACCACGAAGTTGGTCGGCGGATCGCCAATGAAGGAAAAGCCCGCTTTGGTTGTGAGGCTCGCCTGCGAGCCGTTATGGGTCGGGGTCAGAAACATCCCAAGGACGATCGGGCGGCCTTGAATGGCCTGCACCAGGGCCGCATCGCCGTCGGCCCGCTCCCGGCAGCGCGCCGCCGTCTCCGGGCGGTTGGCGGCGCCGGCGGCGCACGCCGCGACATCGGCGTTCGGCTTATCCTTTTCAGAGAACAGGAAGTCGAAGCCGATAGCCGCGACATTGGCCTTCAGCAGCGCGTCGACGATCTCCGCCATCGTTTGACGCGACCAGGGCCAGCGGCCGAGCAAATGAATCAACTCGTCGTCGATATCGACGATGCGGACCGGCTGATCGAAGGCGTAGGGTCGCGGCTTCCAGCGCTGGTACTGATCGAAGACGAGGTTCTCCAGATTTCCGCGCAAGGGAGCGAGGATCACGCCAAGGGCGAGCGCCGCAAGGTACGCGACCACGACCACCAGGACGTAGGAGCGCCATTTTTTTAGCTGGCGCAGCGCTTTGTGCGGCCGAACCTTCATCAAATCGGCGACCGTTTGAAAAAAGAGCCGATGGCCCGAAACCCCGCTCAAAGACGCGTGATGGTAGCCGAACCCGAGCGCCCGTCAACGCCGTCGGAAGAATTGAACTTCACCAGACGTCGACGCGTCGATTGGGTCTTGGGAGCGAGCTGTCAGCCCTGGCGGAATTGAGCCCGTGCACGATCCAACGGCGCGTTTCGCCCGGGTCGATCACGTCGTCGATCTCGAAAAAGGTCGCGCTGCTCAACGCCTTGTTGTCTTCGTAGAGCTTTGCGACCCTCTCGTCGAACCAGGCCTTGCGTCGCGCCGGGTCCTCGATCGCGGCGAGCTCCTTGCGGTAAGCGAGCTTGACCGAGCCCTCGAGGCCCATGGCGCCGAATTCTGCGCTCGGCCAGGCGACGATGAAGAACGAGGCGTGGCTCGAGCCGCCCGCCATCGCCAGCGCGCCGAGGCCATAGCCCTTGCGCAGGACAACCGTGAAGAAGGGGACCCTGGCGTGCGCCGCCGCGACGAAGATGCGCGACACGTGGCGCACCTGCGCGACCTTCTCGATCTCCGGACCGACCATCATGCCGGGCGTGTCGCAGAGCGAAACGATCGGCAGGCCGAAGGCGTCGCAGAGCTGGATGAAGCGCGCCGCCTTGTCGCCCCCGTCGGCGTCGATCGCGCCCGCGACGTGGTGCGAGTTGTTGGCGATGACCCCGACCGGGCGTCCCTCGATGCGAATCAGCGCGGTGATCATGCCCCGCCCGAAGTCGCGTCGAAGTTCGAGCACGGAGCCGGCGTCGGGACAGCGTTTCGATGATCGGGCGGACGTCGTAGGCGCGCAGCCGGTTCTCCGGCACGGCGTGGCGCAGCAGGCGCTGATCGGCGACGCTCCAGTCGCGGGTCGGGCCCGGAAAAACGAGAGATAGTGTTTGGCGACGGCGACGCCTTCCGCCTCGTTGTCGACGAGAATGTCGATGACGCCGTTGGGCGCCTGCACCGACGCCGGCCCGATGTCTTCGGGACGGAAGACGCCAAGGCCGCCGCCCTCGATCATGGCCGGTCCGCCCATGCCGATATTCGCGCTGCGGTCGGCGATGATGACGTCGCAGCCGCCGAGCAACGCCGCATTCCCCGCGAAGCATCGCCCCGAGACCATCCCGACGAGCGGGACTTTGCCGTTGAGCCCCCCGAAGCGGGTGAAGGTCGTCGTCTCGAGGCCGGCGGGCGTCGGCCACTCGTCGCCGGGCCGACCTCCGCCGCCCTCGGCGAACAGAACCACCGGCAACGACCATTTGTCAGCCTGGGTCAACAGGCGATCCTTCTTCTTGTGATTGAGAAGGCCCTGGGTTCCGGCGAACACGGTGTAGTCGTAGGCGAGCACTGCGCAGCGCGAACGCTCGGCGCCGAACAGCAAGCCGTTGACGGCGCCGACGCCGGCGATCATCCCGTCGGCCGGGCTGATGCGCCTGAGTTCGTCGATGCCGCGCCGTTGGCGCTGGGCGGCGACCGCGAGGCCGCCGTATTCGATGAACGAGTTGGGATCACAGAGGTCCGAAATGTTCTCACGCGCGGTGCGCTGGCCGGTCTTGCGGCGACGGGCCACGGCGTCTGGCCGGTTTTCGTCGCGCAAGGCGGCGTGGCGCTCCAGGCTCTCGGCGAGGTCGTCGCGGATGGCGTCGAGGTCGAGCGCCGTCGCGTCGGCGGCGCTCTCATCGTGTCCTTCTGCGGGCGCGATCAGCAGCAGCGGTTCCCCCTCGAAGATGATGTCGCCGACGCCGACAAGAAGCTCCTCGACCGCGCCGGCGATCGGCGCGCCGACCAGGTGCTCCATTTTCATCGCCTCGATGACGACGAGCGGCGCGCCGGCGCGCACCCTCTGGCCCGCTGCGGCGATGCAAGCGACGATCGCGCCCTGCAGCGGCGCCGGGACGGGGATCAAGCCGTCGGGCGTCGGCCCCGCGTTCCGTTTCGGCGTCGCGGGTTCGGGCGCCGCTGCGGCGCCCGGCCGAAAGACGCCGAGCGGATCGACCCCGCGCAGATCGCGGGCGCGGCTCGTTTTCGTCCCCTCCCCGTCGCGGCCCGACACAGACGCGGCAGCGAGAAGCTCCCCCATGCGGCTTTCGACAAAAGCGGTCGAGATCCGGTCCGCGACGAAGTCGAGATGGTCGACGATCGCCCGCAGGATCGGCAGGTTCGTCTCGACGCCCTCGACGGCGAACTCGCTCAGGGCGCGCCGGGCCCTTCGCAGCGCGTCCGGAAGTCCCTCGGGCGAAGACGCGATCACCTTGGCGAGCAGAGAGTCGTAACGCGGATTGGTCCGATAGCCTTCGTAACCGAAGGTGTCGACGCGCACGCCGGGACCGCTCGGGGGCGCGAATCGGGCGAGCGCGCCGCCCGCCGGCTTCGCCGAACCGTCCGGCTTCAAAGTTTCCATGTTGACGCGGAACTGGATCGCCCCGCCGCGGGGTTTCGGCGGCGGATCGAGGCCGAGCTCATCCAAGGTTTGGCCAGCGGCGAGGCGGATCTGCGTCTTCACGAGATCGACGCCGTAGACCTCCTCGGTCACGGTGTGCTCGACCTGCAGGCGCGGATTGGCTTCAATGAAGGCGAAGGCCTCGCCGTCTTCGGAGACCAGGAACTCGAACGTGCCGAGCCCGCGGTAGCGAATGCGCCTCGCCATGGCGAGCGCCGCCGCGCAGAGTTGCTCGCGCACGGCTTCCCGCAGGCTCCGGCTCGGCGCGGTCTCGATGAGCTTCTGGCGTTGTCGCTGGATTGAGCATTCGCGCTCGCCGAGCGCAACCACCGAAACGCCGTCGCCAAGGATCTGAACTTCGATGTGGCGCACGTTGGTGAGATAACGCTCGACATAGAGCGCGCCGTCGCCAAACGCCGATTGCGCTTCCGACTGGCAGCGCTCCCAGGCGGTCTCGAGTTCGTCGCGCGAGCCGACGAGCCGCATGCCACGGCCCCCGCCGCCCGCGACCGCCTTGATCAGGATCGCGCCGCCGTGCTGTCCCGCGAGAAACGTTGCGGCTTGTGCGAGGCTGACGGCTTGGTTGGAGCCCTCCGGCGTCGGAACGCCGCAGGCGCGCGCCAGCGCCCGCGCCGCGGTCTTGTCGCCAAAGGCTTCGAGGGTCTCCGCAGACGGTCCGATGAAGACGAGCCCCGCCGCGCTCGCGGCGCGCGCAAAGGACGGGTTCTCGGACAGAAAGCCGTACCCCGGATGCACCGCGTCGCAGTTCACGCTGTCGGCGGCCGCAAGGATCGAGTTCGATCGACAGGTACGCGGCCGGCCCGACGCCGGGCAGTTCGATCGCCTCGTCGCACCCGCTCGCGTGCGCGGAGTTTGAGTCGTCGGCGGGAGACACGGCGACGGTCGATATGCCGAGCTCGGACGCCGCGCGGGCGATGCGCAGGGCGATCTCGCCGCGATTGGCGATCAGGATCTTCTCAAACGACATGCCTGTCCTTCCGACGGAAGCGGACGCGCGAGCGCGCCCGCCATGCACCCGGCGGAGCGCGCGGAGGCGGTCTTCAGGCTATGGACGGCGGTGATTTCTGTCAATAACATGACGCAAATGACGAGGGCGAGGAACGACCGCATTTGACGCCGAAAGCTCACGCCGTCGAGGGTTCGGGCCCCGGCAAGCAACCGCGCGACGGCGCGGCGTCGCGCGACGCGCTCAACAACCGGCTGTTCTTCAGGCTCTTCCAGGCCGCCAACATCTACGAGACCCAGGCGATGTGGGCTTTTTCGACTTCGGCGGTTCAGGGCGCGATGCTGGGGGCGCTGTCGCGCCGTCCCGAGGGCATCCCGCTGGCGGAACTCTGCGCTTACCTTTCCGTGAGCCGGCAGAACACCCACGTCGTGCTGAGGCGGTTGGAGGACGCGGGCTATGTCGAACGGGTCGAGGGCGTTGGCGACCGGCGCAAACGGACCGTGCGGCTGACAGAAGCGGGGGTCCATGCCTGGAGAGATTTGCGGCGGCGGACGGTCGACTTCTTTCGGCTCGGCACCGAGGGGCTGTCTTCCCAAGAAGTCGAGTCCTGCGCGGACACGCTGGCCAGAATAGGACGCGCGCTGAAGGCGATGCGAGACGGTTGATCTCGGCGCGCCGCACGCGCCCCGGAAAGGAAAAAAGGGAGGAACGTGATGTCAGTGCAAGACGAATTGTCCCGGAGCCGCGCCTTGAGGCGCGAGGACTGCGTGCTGCGCTATGTGCTCGAGAAGCGTGCGGCGGAGCACCCCGACCGTCCGTTCATCAGGCAACCGAACGAGGTCGTCAGCTACGGCGAATTCCGCCGGCAGGTTCGACGCGTCGCGGCCGGCCTCGCCGCCCTCGGCGTCAAGCAGGGCGACTTCGTCAACGTTTGGCTGCCCAACAGCGTCGACATGGTCAGGGTCTGGGCGGCGATCAACTGGCTTGGCGCGACTTACGTGCCGATCAACACCGCCTATCGCGGCAATCTGCTGGCCCATGTGATCGCCAACGGCGGCGCAGAGGTAATGATCGTTGCGGCCGAACTGGTCGGCCGGCTTGTCGACATCGACCGGAGCCGTCTGAAGACGTTGGTCGTCGCGGGCGCCGCGAGCGGCCCGGAGATCGCGGGCCTGCAGGCGTTGCCGTTGGCCGCGCTCGACGCCGAGCCCGAGACCCTGCCGGAGTTGAGCCGGCCGATTGAGCCCTGGGATCCGGAATCGATCATCTATACGTCCGGCACAACCGGCCCGTCGAAGGGGGTGCTGAGCTCCTACGCCCATCTCTATCACATGGGCGGGCCGGAGGCCTTTCCCATGCTGACCGGCGATGAGTGCTACCTCATCTATCTGCCGCTCTTTCATGTCGGGGGCACCAAGCCGGTCGTCGCCATGCTGAATCGCGGCGGCGCAATCGCGATTGGCGGCGAGTTCTCCACCGAGACCTTCTGGCCGGTCGTGCGCGCAACCCGCGCCACCTACACGATCTTGCTTGGCGTGATGTCGAGCTTCCTGTCGAAGCAGCCGCCGCAGCCCAACGATCGCGACCACACGCTGAAGAAGGTGACGATGATCCCGCTGCCCGAGAATTCGAAGGCGTTCGCCGAGCGCTTCGGATGCACGGTCTATACCCTGTTCAACATGACCGAGATCAGCGTTCCCATCGTGTCTGGACCGGACCCCCAGACGGTCGGGACCTGCGGCCGGCGGCGCGAAGGGGTCGAACTGCGCATTGTCGACGCCAACGACTGCGAGGTGGCGGCCGGAGCGGTCGGCGAACTGATCATCCGCACCGATGCGCCCTGGGCGATGAACTCTGGCTACCACAAGGACCCCGAGGCGACGGCGCGCGCCTGGCGCAACGGCTGGTTCCACACCGGCGACGCGTTCCGGATGAATGCGGACGGCGAGTATTTTTTCGTCGACCGTATGAAAGACGCGGTCCGTCGCCGCGGCGAGAACATCTCGTCCTTCGAGGTGGAGGCGGAGATCCTCGCTTATCCGAAAGTGCGCGAATGCGCAGTCGTCGCCGTGCCCAACGAGATGGCCGAGGACGACGTTCTCGCAATCGTTTCGCCGGCGCCGGGAACGTCAATCGATCCCTTGGAGCTGCTGGAATTCCTGCAGCCGCGGCTCGCGCATTTCATGTTGCCGCGTTATGTCCGGATCATGGAGGCCCTGCCGCGGACCCCAACGCAGAAGGTGGAGAAATACGTTCTCCGCCGTCAAGGTCTAACCCCTGACACCTGGGATCGGGAACAGGCGGGCGTGAAGATCCGCCGCGAGAAGCTCGGCGGGTGAATCCGGCCGACGACCCCGCCACGCCGTTACGCCGTCGTGTCCGTTCTCACCTCGAAAACTTCTTGTACTTCAGCCGGTGCGGAATCACGCTGTCGATCCCCAGCCGCCGCTTCTTGTCCTCTTCATAGTCGCCGAAGTTGCCCTCGAACCATTCGACGTGGCTGTCGTCCTCGAAGGCGAGGATGTGGGTGGCGATGCGGTCGAGGAAGAAGCGATCATGGCTGATGATTACGGCGCAGCCGGCGAAGTCGAGCAGCGCCTCTTCGAGCGCCCGAAGCGTGTCGACGTCGAGGTCGTTGGTCGGCTCGTCAAGCAGCAGCAGGTTCGCGCCGCTCTTCAGCATTTTCGCCAGATGCACCCGGTTGCGCTCGCCGCCCGAGAGCATGCCGACCTTTTTCTGCTGATCGGCCCCTTTGAAGTTGAAGGCGCCGCAATAGGCGCGCGAGTTCATCTCGCGTTTGGCGAGCGTGATGATGTCGAGGCCGCCCGAGATTTCCTCCCATACGGTCTTTTTCGCGTCGAGCGCGTCGCGCGACTGGTCGACATACCCGAGTTGCACCGACTCCCCGACCTTGATCGTCCCGGAATCCGGCTTCTCCTGGCCCGTGATCATTCGGAAGAGCGTGGTCTTGCCCGCGCCGTTCGGGCCGATCACGCCGACGATGCCGCCGGGCGGCAGCTTGAACGACAAGTTGTCGATCAGGAGGCGATCGCCGTAGCCCTTGGACAGGCTTTCGATGTCGATGACGTTGTTCCCCAGCCGCTCCGCGATCGGAATGATGATCTGGGCCGTGGTCGGGACCTTCTCGCTGCTCTTTCGGACCAGTTCCTCGTAGGCCTGGATACGCGCCTTAGACTTGGCCTGGCGCGCTTTCGGCGAGGCGGCGATCCACTCGCTTTCCTCGGCGAGCGCCCGCTGGCGGGCGACGTCCTCGCGGCTTTCCTGCTCGAGGCGCTTCTGCTTCTGCTTCAGCCAGGAGGAGTAGTTGCCCTCGTAGGGGATGCCGCGGCCGCGATCGAGCTCGAGAATCCACCCTGTGACGTTGTCGAGGAAGTAGCGGTCGTGGGTGACGATCAGGATGGCGCCGGGATAGGCGCGCAAATGCCCTTCGAGCCAGTTGACCGTCTCGGCGTCGAGATGGTTGGTGGGTTCGTCGAGCAGCAGCAGTTCCGGCTTTTCCAGAAGCAGCCGGCACAGCGCGACGCGGCGGCGTTCGCCGCCCGAGAGCTTGGTCACGTCGGCGTCGTCCGGGGGGCAGCCGAGCGCGTCCATCGCCTGCTCGACCTGGCTCTCGAGATCCCACAGGCCCTTGGCCTCGATCTCGTCCTGGAGCGCGGTCATCTCGTCCGCGGTCTCGTCGGAATAGTTCATCGCCAGTTCGTTGTAGCGGTCGAGGATCGCCTGCTTATCGCTCACCCCGAGCATGGCGTTGCCCTTGACGTCGAGGTCCGGGTCGAGATGGGGTTCCTGCGGCAGATAGCCGACCCGGGCGCCTTCGGCGACAAATCCCTCGCCGGAGAATTCGGTGTCGAGACCCGCCATGATCTTCAACAGCGTCGACTTGCCCGAGCCGTTGACGCCGAGCACGCCGATCTTGGCGTCCGGGTAAAAGGAGAGGTTGACGTTCTCCAACACCTTCTTGCCGCCCGGCCAGGTCTTGGTCAGGCCTTGCATATGATAGATGAACTGGCGCGCGGCCATACGAAATCCTTGGATTTGTCGGAAGGAATTTGGCCGCGGGAAATATCAGGCGCGGACGCGGGAAGCAAGGTAAAGCGATGCGTCGGATCGATTGCGCGAGGCGGCTCATATGCGCCGCGCTTGGCCTGGCCCTTGTTCCGGCTGCGTTTTTGAACGCAGCGGCCGACGAGCCGCCTTTGACCGTCCATGGCCTGATGGCGGAGGGCTGGGAGATCGCCGGCTACGCGAGCGGTTACGACAACCGCACGTCTCTGATCCTTTTCCGCCATCCAGGCGTCGACACGCTCGTTCAGTGCGGTGTTCTGTTCGACGTGATGCGCAGCCCTCGCACGATCGTGAACTGCTACGAGCTCAAGTGACGGCGAGGTCTGCGGCGGCCACGCGCGCGGTTAGGCCCGCACTCGTCAGATCAACTCCGCCGGCAAAGCGTCACGCCAGTATTCGACACGATCGCGCAAAGTCCGGTCGCGCCCGACCGAAAAAGTCTCCGGGTCCAAGCGCTCGACGACCTCGAACGTGAAATTCTCGGCGCCATGGCTCCTCCAGGCATCCTGAAGCGATGCCGGCCGGGCGCCCCCCTGGCGGAGCATGAACGAGAAGCGGTTCCAGATCGTTCGGAGGTCCGCTGCGCTGCCGACCCACTGCTGTCCGGAAGCGGCGCACCGCACGACGTAGATCCCAGGGTCCGCCTTGCGCTCCTTGTAGGCGCTGACCGCCGCCCTCCTGCCCTCTCGTTGCAAAGTTCGCTGCCCTCCGACCACGGCCTCGTCATGCGGGCTTAGAGCCTGGTCGTCAACCGTCGGGCCGAAGGTCGAGGGGTTTTGCCTTCGACAGACCCGCATCCCGCTGTATAAATCGGAGTCGCCATGGGGACCGTCGTCCCCGACTGGGCGCTCGATTAGGAAGACAGGTGCACGATGGCCGACCCGAAAAACCCGGTCAGGGCGGCGGACAAGCGAATGCGGGCGATGGCGGACCCGGTCGGTCTGTTCCTGACCGAGCTGTTCCACCTTCTGGGGTTGTTTGCGATCGGGGCCGCCACCGTCTGGGCGGCCTGGACAGCCTTCTACGCAATGATCCAGAAGGGCACGCCCTCGATCGAAGACTTGCTGCTTCTGTTCATCTATCTCGAAATCGGCTCCATGGTCGGCATCTATTTCCGCACCAATCACATGCCGGTCCGCTTCCTGCTCTACGTCGGCATCACCGCGCTCACCCGGCATATGATCGGGTTCGTCCAGGAGCAGTCGGGCGCCGATCTCGAGATCCTGATCCTGGCCGTCTCGACTCTCATCCTTGCGTTCGCCGTTCTCATCATTCGCTTCACCTCGAACCGTTTTCCGAGCCCCGCCTACGGGGAATCCGGTCAGAGCGGCGTCAGCGTCGATTAGTCGAGGAGCGCCTGATGGCTTTCGATCTCGTCATCCGCAACGCGACGTTTCCCGACGGCCGCAAGGGGCAGGACGTCGCTGTCGCCGCCGGCCGCATCGCGGCGATCGGACCGAAGCTCGAAGCCGAGGCGCGGGAGACGATCGACGCGCGCGGCCTTCTCCTGTCGCCGCCCTTCGTCGACTGCCACTTCCACATGGACGCGACCCTGTCGCTCGGCAAACCGCGCCTCAACCAGTCGGGCACGCTGCTCGAAGGCATCGCGCTCTGGGGCGAGCTGAAGCCACATCTGACGCACGAGGCGGTGATCGAACGCGCGCTCCGTTACTGCGACCTCGCAGTCTCCCAGGGCCTGCTCGCAGTCCGCAGCCACGTCGACGTCTGCGATGATCGCCTGCTCGCGGTCGAAGCGCTGCTCGAGGTCAAGAAGACGGTGAAGCCCTATCTCGACCTGCAGCTCGTTGCATTCCCACAAGACGGTTACCTGCGTTCGCCCTCGGCCGTCGGCAATCTCGAGCGCGCGCTCGACCTCGGCGTCGACGTCGTCGGCGGCATCCCGCATTTCGAGCGGACGATGGCCGACGGCGCCGCTTCGGTGCGAGCCTTGTGCGAGATCGCGGCCAAGCGCGGACTCATGGTCGACCTCCATTGCGACGAGAGCGACGATCCGATGTCGCGCCACGTCGAGACGCTGGCCGCGGAGGCGCATCGGCTCGGCCTCGGCCGACGCGCGACCGGATCGCATCTGACCTCGATGCATTCGATGGACAACTATTACGTCTCGAAGCTCCTGCCGCTGATCGCCGAAAGCGGCGTCAACGCGATCGCGAATCCGCTGATCAACCTGACGCTGCAGGGACGGCACGATACGTACCCGCGCCGCCGAGGCATGACCCGCGTCGCGGAGATGCGCGCGCTCGGAATTCCGGTTGCGCTCGGCCAGGATTGCGTGATGGATCCCTGGTACAGCTTGGGCGGGGCGGACATGCTCGACGTCGCCCACATGGCGGTGCACGGCGCGCCAATGACGAGCCGCGAGGCGATCCGCTGGACTTTCGACGCGGTGACCGAGATCCCGGCCGGCATCCTCGGGTTGGAAGGCTACGGTCTGAAGGTCGGCGCGAACGCCGACCTCGTGCTTCTGCAGGCGGCCGATCCGATCGAGGCCGTGCGGCTGCGGGCTGCGCAACTCGTCGTCCTGCGCCGGGGCCGGGTCGTCGCGCGAACGGCGCCCCGCCAGACGGCGCTCGCGCTCGACGGGCGGCCGTCGACGCTCGACCCGGCGTCGTATGCGCCGTCCTGACCCCGTTGGCGATCAGAAGCGGCCGCCGTCCGCCGTCGCCGCAAAGCTGCGCAGCCGCCGGCCCGCCGCGACCGCCTCCGCGCCGGCAAGGGATAGGATGGCGGCGGTCGCGTCGGCGAGCGGAGCGATGAAGTCGTATTCGAACGCCGCCAACCCCGAGGCGTCCGATTGCGCCAGCGCGATCCTCAGGTCGAAGTCGTCGCCGCCGAAATCGCCGTCCGGGATAAAGCCGTCGCGCTTGAGACTGGCGACCTCCGCGCGCATGTCTTTGTAGCCGAGGCTCGCGACCACGGAAGCCCAGGTCAACCACAGGACCGACTCTCGGCGGGGGGCCATGTCGCGCCGGATGCGGCGAAGAAAGGCGCGCATGTCGTCGTCGGTCATCGCGCAACGGTCGCGGACGAGATAGCCGAGCGCGGCGAGGGCCGAGGCGCGCGCGAACGCGTCGCCCCTTTCCGACTCGATCGCGCGGCGCAGCAGGACCGTGTCGCCGTCGAACACCCGAATGAGGATGCCTGGCAGGGTTTCTGTGACCGCGTCATCCAGCCATGCGGCGATCTCCCGGTCCTCGCCGATCAGCCGGCACAGAACCGGGTACGCGCGGCGCTCTCCTTTTTCCCCGCTCAGATGCGCGATGAAGAAGGCTTCCACGCCCGAGATCGCGCCGCGGCGGCCTGACGAGAACTGGCTGAGGCGCCCGATCAGCCGCGTCGACGCGCCATCCCAATTCGCCGAGGCCCAGGCCAGGACTTCAGACGGCGGATTTTCGATGTCGTCCAGCGAGACGAGCGCGTCGTCCCCAGCGGCGATCCCAACTGTTTCATCCATGAGCATGACGCAACCCTCTCTGCTTTCTGAAGCCGGGAGTTGCAGGGGTCGTGCCGCGCCGCAGGGCGCCGCTTCTGCGCGGAATCGCGCCTTGGACGCGAACGTTATGAGAATCTTGCGGCGCAAAATGACGCTGACGCGACGGCAGGCCCTCCGCCGGACGAACGCGTCCTCTGTGTCGAAACGATACGGCGAACCGCCGCGCCGGAGCGGGCTCCTTAGGCGGCGAGGCAGCACTTCTTGTATTTCTTGCCGCTGCCGCATGGACACGGATCGTTGCGACCCACGTCGCGAAACGGGTTCAGGCGGGGCGCCTCAGGCGGCGGCTCCTCCGCGCCCCCCTTGTCGCCGTCCGACGCGAGATCGCCTTCGTCTGCGTCCCCAACCAAGGATTCGAGCATCCCGATCGCGTCGTCGAGGGGACGGACGCCCTGATTGTGGAAGCCGGCAAGGCCGTCCGGATCGCCGCGGGCCAGATCGACGATCCGATCAAAGTCCTCGAGACGGAAATCTATCGCGTCGAGCAGCTCGTCCTTGGTCAGAACGGCGACCTCCATCTTGAGGTCCTCGTAGCCTAGCGCCGCGGCCGTCTCGGCCCAGCAGGACCAGAAGCCAGGCATCTCCCGGGGGCGCGCTTCCCGCCGGAGGCGACGGAGACATGTCCGCATGGCGTCATCTTCGAGGGCGCCCTTCGACCGCGCCAGGTACCCAAGAGCCAGCAGGGCCGAGCCTCGGGCGAATTCGTCTCCATCCGCCGACTCGATCGCGCTCAACAGGGGGGCGACGTCGCCATCGAACACGTTGATCAGGATGCCGGGCAGCGTGTCGGCTACTGCGTCGCCTAGCCAGGCTTCGAGATCCGGATCGCCGGCGATCAGGCGACAGAGCGGCTCGTAGGCGCGGCTCTCCCGCATCTGTCCGCAAAGATGCACGATGAAAAAGATTTGGCTCTCAGCCGCCTCAGTCCGGTCATTCCCGGCTGCGAACGCCCGAAGCCGGGCGATGAAGCGCGGCGAAGCCGCTCGCCAATTGTCCAGCGCCCACGCCATCGCCTCGCGCGGCAGGTCCTCGTCCTCGACGAATCGCCGGAGCGCCTCGTCAACATTCATCGTCGCGTCTTCCCGTGGGCTCGATCACGCATCGGCGCGCTTGGCGAATGCGGCGGCGCGGATCGCGCTGAGCGTGGTCGCAGGCGTAATCGCCTCCGGGTCGATCTTGACGTGGACGATCGAGGGCAGTCCCGAGCCAAGAGCCCGCTCGAAGGCCGGGAGGAATTGCGCGGTCTCCTCCACCGTCTCCCCGTGCCCTCCAAAGGCGCGGGCATAAGCGGCAAAGTCGGGGTTTCTCAAAGTCGAGGCGATCACGCGCGCGGGAAATTCGCGTTCCTGATGCATGCGGATCGTCCCGTAGAGGCCGTTGTCGATCAGGATCACCACGATCGGCAGGCCATACTGAACGGCGGTCGCGAATTCCTGTCCGTTCATCAGAAAGTCGCCGTCGCCGGCGAAGCAGACGACCGTCTTGCCGGGAAAGACACGCGCGGCGCCGATCCCCGCCGGCAGCCCGTATCCCATCGAACCGGAGGTCGGTCCAATTTGCTGCTCGATCCGGCGGAAGCGCAGGAAACGGCCGACCCAGATGGCGAAGTTGCCAGCTCCGGTGGCGAAGATCGCCTCCGGCACGCGACGCCTGAGCGCAAACATGATCTCGCTGATCTGGACACGACCCGGATTCACCGGCGCCTGCTCGCTCCAGGCGAGATAGTCGGCGCGCGCCTGACGAGTCTCGGCGGACCACGGGATCGTCGCCGGCGGCTGAACGCCTTCGAGCGCGGCGCAGAATTCCGGGGAGGTCGCGATGATCCCGAGCGTCGGGTGATAATTGCGGCCGATCTCGAGCGGATCGGCGTGGACATGGACGAGAAGCTGGCGCGGCGTTGGAATGTCGAACAGCGTGTAGCCCTGGGCGGCGGCCTCCGACATGCGTCCGCCGACCAAGAGGACGACGTCGGCGTTCTCGATTCGCGCCTTCAGCTTCGGATTGGCCGACAAGCCGATCTCGCCGGCGTAGTTGTCGTGCTCCCCGTCGAAGGCGCTGGCGCGGCGGAACGAGCCCGCGACCGGCATGTCGAACCGCTCCGCGAACCGCTGAAACGCCGCGCTCGCGCGGGCCGTCCACCCGGGGCCGCCGACGATGGCGATCGGCCGCTCGGCCGCCCACAGCATCTTTTGCAGGTCCGCCATCTGGGTCAGTCCCGGCCAGATCGGCGCCGCGACCGCTTTCGGCGCGTCGGCGACCTCAGCCGTCTCGAGCAGCATGTCCTCCGGCAAGGCGATCACCACCGGTCCCGGCCGCCCCTGCATGGCGACATGGAAGGCGCGCTGGACGACCTCGGGAATCTGCGCGGCGCTCTGGACCTCCGTCGCCCACTTGGCGACCGAGCCGAAGAGGGCGCGATAGTCCATCTCCTGGAACGCGCCCCGGCCCAGCATCGCCCGCTCGACCTGGCCGATGAACAGGATCATCGGAGCCGAATCGTGTTCGGCGATGTGAACGCCGTGAGCCGCGTTGGTCGCGCCGGGGCCCCGGGTCACGAAGCAGATTCCCGGCCGTCCCGTGAGCTTGCCTTCCGTCAGCGCCATCATGGCGGCGCCGGCCTCCTGCCGACACACGGTCAGCTCGATCGCCGCGTCGTACATCGCGTCCAGCGCCGCGAGATAGGACTCGCCCGGGACGCAAAAGACGCGCTCGACCCCCTGGGCGACCAGCTGATCGACGAGAATTTGCCCGCCAGTGCGGGGATTTCGGAAAGACATCGGAGGCGGATCCTGCGGTTGCGAGGCCGGCAGTCTAGAGCCGGCGCCGGTTTTCGCAATGCTCCCCCGTTCAGTCTCCGGCCCGCCGCTCAGCAGCAACCGTCTTGGAGACCGCGACGATGCGGCGCGCAGGCTCGCCTTGCGCCCGGCCGCCCTTCCCGCCATTCTCTCCGCCGCCATGGCTTCACCCGCCGACCGCCCCGCCGCCGACACCGGCGCGCTCGCGAATTTGAACGCACGTTCGCGCGAGATCTTCCGCCGCATCGTCGAATCGTATTTGACGACCGGCGAGCCGGTGGGCTCCCGCCACTTGTCGCGTCTGTTGCCGATCTCGCTGTCGCCCGCCTCCGTCCGCAACGTCATGCAGGACCTGGAGGAGTTCGGGCTCATCTACGCCCCTCACGCCAGCGCCGGACGGCTTCCCACCCAGCAGGGCCTGCGCTTCTTCGTCGACGCGCTCCTGGAGTTCGGCGATCTCGGCCGCGAGGAGCGGGCGCGGATCGACAGCCAGGTGCGCGCCGCCGCGGAAGGCGGCGGTTTCGAAGGCGCGCTCGCCGAGACCACCAGCATCCTTTCGGACCTCACCCGCGGCGCCGGCGTGGTGCTGACCACGAAATCCGACCCGTCGCTCAAGCACGTAGAGTTTCTGCGCCTCGAGCCGGAGAAGGCGCTGGCGATCCTGGTGGCGGAAGACGGCTCGATCGAAAACCGGGTGATCGCGACGCCGGCCGGATTGCCCGGGTCCGCGCTTGTCGAAGCCGGCAACTATCTGAACGCTCGTATCCGCGGGCGCACCCTCTCGGAAGTCTCGTCCGAAATCGAGTCCGAGCGCCTGCGCGCGCGGGGCGAACTGGATGCGATCGCGGCGCGGCTCGTCGACGCCGGCCTCGCCTCCTGGGCCGGGGCGGCGGAGGCGCGCGACCAATTGCTCGTGCGCGGGCAGGCCAATCTGCTGGGCGACGTGCGGGCCGCCGAAGACATCGAGCGCATTCGCACGCTGTTTGCGGACCTCGAAACCAAAACCGACGTGATCGAACTCCTGCACCGGGCCGAAACCGGCGATGGGGTCAAGATTTTCATCGGCTCCGAGAGTAAGCTCTTCTCGCTCTCGGGATCGTCGATGATCGCCGCGCCCCTGCGCGGCGGCGACCATCGGATCGCCGGCGTCCTCGGCGTCATCGGCCCTACGCGATTGAATTACGGCCGCATTGTGCCGATGGTCGAATACGCCGCGCAGGTGCTTGGCGACCTCAAACGGTCGCGCTGACGCTCGAGTCCCGGAAAGGAGCCATCCATGTCGAACGCTGCGACATCGACGCACGGCCTCGGGCAGGCCATCGAACGCCTCGAAGGGAAATGGGCGGCGATCACCGCGTTCGGCGTGCTGCTGGTGGTTCTCGGCTTCGCGGCGTTGGGCTTCTCCCTCGCCGCCACACTCGCGACGGTGACGCTGAACGGCGTCCTGTTCCTGATCGGAGGGGCGGCCGAGATCGCGATCGGCATGCATTCCCGGACCTGGGCGCTCTTCTTCCTGTGGGTCATCGGGGGCGTCCTCTATGTCGCAGCCGGAGTGATCTGCATCGTCAATCCGATCCTGGCTTCGGTCGTTCTGACGCTTCTGCTCGGGGCGGGCCTGATCGCCGCCGGCGCCGTGCGTTTCATCTTAGCCTTTCGGCTACCGCCCGTTCAGCCGCGCCTGCTGATATTCATAGCCGCGACAGTCACAATGCTTTTGGGTCTGATCATCGTCAGCCATTGGCCGATGGACAGCGTCTACGTGCTGGGAACCTTGCTCGGAGTCGATCTTCTGTTTCATGGGGCAGGCTGGGTGAGTTTCGGTCTGGGACTGCACGCGCGGAGCTGAGTTGCGACCGCGTTCTTCGTGAGGAGCGAACAATGACGAAATGGGTTTATTCCTTCAGCGCCGAGCGGGCGGAAGGACGGGGGGAGATGAAAAATCTGCTCGGCGGCAAGGGCGCGAACCTGCACGAGATGGCGCATCTCGGCCTGCCCGTGCCGCCAGGCTTCACCATCACCACCGAGCTGTGCACCTATTTTTACGCCAACGGCAAAACCTACCCGCCTGATCTCGAGGCCCAGGTCGACGCCGCTGTCGCCGAAGTCGGAAAGTACACCGGCCACGTCTTCGGCAATTCAGCCAATCCTCAGTTGCTCTCCGTTCGTTCGGGAGCCCGCGCTTCGATGCCGGGGATGATGGACACGGTCCTCAATCTCGGCCTGAACGACAAATCCGTCGTGACGCTCGCCAAAACCTCCGGCGACGAACGCTTCGCCTACGACAGCTATCGCCGCTTCATCCAGATGTATTCGAACGTCGTGCTCGACGTCGACAGCCACAACTTCGAGGACATCATCGAGCATTACAAGGACGGCAAGGGCTACACGCTCGACACCGATCTCAAGGCCGACGACTGGCGCAAGGTGATCGTCGAATACAAGGCCAAGGTCGAGGAGGCGACCGGAAAGCCCTTCCCCCAGAAGCCCAAGGATCAGCTTTGGGGCGCGATCGGCGCGGTCTTCTCCTCCTGGATGAACCAGCGCGCCATCACCTATCGTCGCCTCAACGGCATTCCCGCCGACTGGGGCACCGCCGTCAACGTGCAGGCGATGGTGTTCGGCAACATGGGCGAGACGTCGGCGACCGGCGTCGCCTTCACCCGCAATCCCTCGACCGGCGAGAACGCGCTCTACGGCGAGTTCCTGGTCAACGCGCAGGGCGAGGACGTGGTGGCCGGCATCCGGACGCCGCAGAACATCACCGAGGTTGCGCGCAGGGCCGCAGGCTCCGACAAGCCGTCGCTCGAATCGCTCATGCCCGAGGTGTTCCACCAATTCGTCGCGACGACGAAGCTCCTGGAGAAGCACTACAAGGACTTGCAGGACATGGAGTTTACCGTCGAGCGCGGCAAGCTCTGGATGCTGCAGACCCGCAACGGCAAGCGCACCGCGAAAGCGGCGCTCAAGGTGGCGGTGGACATGGCCAACGAGGGCGTGCTCAACCGCGAAGACGCCATCATGCGGGTCGAGCCCAGCGCGCTGAACCAGCTCCTCCATCCGATGCTGGACCCGAAGGCCAAGCCCAAGCCGATCGCGACCGGCCTGCCGGCGTCGCCGGGCGCGGCGAGCGGCGAGATCGTGTTCTCGGCCGACGATGCGGAGGCCGCGTCCAAGGCCGGCCGCAAGACGATCCTGGTTCGCGTCGAGACCTCGCCCGAGGACATCCACGGCATGCACGCCGCCGAGGGCATTCTGACCACGCGCGGCGGCATGACCTCGCACGCGGCGGTCGTCGCGCGCGGCATGGGCAAGCCGTGCGTCTCCGGCGCGGGCGCGATCCGCATCGACTACGCGAAAGGGACGATGACCGCGGGCGGCGTCACGCTGAAGAAGGGCGACATCCTCACCATCGACGGCGCCGCCGGCGAAGTGATGGCTGGCGCCGTTGCGATGATCAAGCCGGAGCTCACCGGCGAATTCGGCACGCTGATGACCTGGGCCGACGAGGTCCGCCGCATGAAAGTGCGCGCCAACGCCGAGACTCCCGCCGACGCCCGCACCGCGCGCTCGTTCGGCGCCGAGGGCATCGGGCTCTGCCGCACCGAGCATATGTTCTTCGAGGGCGACAGGATCGTCGCGATGCGCGAGATGATCCTGGCCGAGACCGAAGAGGGCCGGCGCGCGGCGCTCGCCAAGCTTTTGCCGATGCAACGGCAGGACTTCGCTGAGTTGTTCGAGATCATGAGCGGCCTGCCGGTCACGATCCGCCTGCTCGACCCGCCGCTGCACGAGTTCCTGCCGAAGACCGACGCCGAGATGGACGAGGTCTCCAAGGATATGGGCGTTCCCGCCGACAAGCTGCGCGCCCGCGCGGCCGAGCTGCATGAGTTCAACCCGATGCTGGGCTTCCGCGGCATTCGTCTGGCGGTGGCTTATCCGGAAATCGCCGAGATGCAGGCGCGCGCCATCTTCCTGGGCGCGGTCGACGCGGGCAAGAAGACCGGCAAGCCGGTCACGGCCGAAATCATGCTGCCGGTCATCTTCGGCAAGCAGGAGTTCGACCTGGTCAAGCCGATCATCGTCGCGGCGGCGGAGACGGTCGCCAAGGAGACCGGGGTCACGGTGCCCTATCACGTCGGCACCATGATCGAATTGCCGCGCGCGGCGCTGAGAGCGGGCGAGATCGCCGAGAGCGCCGAGTTCTTCTCGTTCGGCACCAACGACCTCACCCAGACGACGCTGGGCATCTCGCGCGACGACGCCGGGTCGTTCCTCGGCCTCTACACGGCCAAGCACATCCTGCCGGTCGATCCGTTCGTCTCGATCGACACGGTCGGCGTGGGGGAACTGATCAAGATCGCGGTCGAGCGCGGCAAGTCGACGCGGCCCGACATCAAGCTCGGCGTCTGCGGTGAGCACGGCGGCGATCCGGCCTCGATCGCCTTCTGCGAGGACGCGCATCTCGACTACGTCTCCTGCTCGCCGTTCCGCATCCCGATCGCCCGCCTCGCGGCGGCGCAGGCGGCG
>CAVVJO010000038.1:0-11671 GCA_963748545.1 uncultured Alphaproteobacteria bacterium | reverse complement strand
CCGTCAAGAGCTCGACGACGGTGCCGCGCACGTGCTTCGTCGTCCTCGACGACCAGGACGGTTTCGCCGCCGCCGACCGCGCGATCCTGCTCGATTTCCGGTTCGAGGTCCTCGACCGCCTTCGCGCGCGGCAGATAAATTTTCACCGTCGTCCCGTAACCCATCTCGCTGTAGATTTTGATGTGGCCGCCGGACTGCTTGACGAAGCCGTACACCATGCTGAGCCCAAGGCCCGTGCCGCGGGCCTCGCTTGGTGGTGAAGAACGGCTCGAACACGCGGTCGAAGAATCTCCGCGCCAATTCCGGAGCGCGGTGTCGGTGACCACGCTCATCGACGTATTGGCCGGAGTTCGACGTCGCCGTGACGTACGGCATAATTTTCGTCCAGGTAGGCGTTGGCCGTCTCGACGGTGAGCTTGCCGTGTCCCTCCATGGCGTCATGGGCATTGATCGCAAGATTAAGGAGGGCATTTTCCACCTGATTGGTGTCGGCATAGGTGTGCCATAAGACCGCCGGCAAGCACCGTCTCGATCTCCACTGTCGCCGAGCGCCCGGCGCAGCATGTCGTCCGTGATCGGATCAGAAGCCCGAGGTTGACAACCTGCGGAGCGAGGGGCTGCCGGCGGGCGAAGGCAAGCAGTTGCGAGTCGAGCTTCGATCCTTGCGGGATGGCGGCGATCGCGGCCGGCAGGCGAGGCGCGGAGGGCGGGTTCCCGCGAGCCGCCGCCAAGGAGTTGCGAGGTTGCCCAGATACGGTAGCACGTTATTGAAGTCGTACGCCACGCCTCCGGTAAGCTTTCCGACCGCCTCCATCTTCTGCGCCTGTCGCAGCGGCGCCTCCGCCGTTGCGCGTTCCGCGATCGCCGCGGCCACGCGCTGCTCCAGCAACTCGTTGGCCTGCCGCGGAATCTCCTCGGCCTCCTTGCGATCGGTGATGTCGATGACGGAGCCGATGTGTCCGAGAAATTCGCACTCCTCCCCGAACCGCGGCCCCGCGGCGCTCAGAGCCCAGCGATAGACGCCGTCGCCGCGGCGCAGCCGGTATTCGAGCCGCATCGGCGTGCGCGCCTCGCTGGCTTCGACAAAAGCGCGGGGTGAGTTCCGCCCCGATCGTCGGGATGCAGGGCCTCCCAGGCGCCAAAACCGAGCGCCTCCTCCGGGGGCCTGTCCCGTGAACTCGCCTCCACCTCTGGTTGAGGTAGGTGAGCGAGCCGGTCGGATCGGTCATCCACATCATGACCGGCGCGTGCTCGGCCATGTTGCGGAAGCGGGCTTCGCTTTCGCGCAACTCGCGAGTCGTTCTCGCGTCGAAGCAGCGCCATCTCCAAATTCGCATTCACGCGAGCGATCAGTTCGCGCGCCGAGAAGGGCTTGGTCAGATAGTCGTCGGCCATCGCGTCGAGCCCCTCCACCCGCGCGTCCTCGCCAGCGCGAGCGGAGAGCATGATGACCGGAATATCGCGCAAGGTCGGGTCCTTGCGCAGTTCGCGCAGCAGGCCGAAGCCATCGAGCCCCGGCATCATGACATCGGTCAAGGACAAGATCGGGCTTCTTCGCCCGGACGGACGCGGCGCCTGGGCGCCGTCGGAGACGGCCTCGATTTCCCATCGTGGCTGCAGCAGCCGTCGGACAAAGTTGCGCATGTCCGAATTGTCGTCGGCGACCACGATGCGCGCGCCGGCTGTCCGTTCGTGAGACGGAAGGTCGGGGAAGTCGTCGGCGCGATCGTCGGGCGCCTCGCTGTCGTCGTCGGAAGGAAGCCAGCGCAGCGCCTCCTCGACGAAAGCCCCGGCGGCCGCGGAGGTCGAGACCCGCGAGCGCGCCTCCGACCTATCCGTCGGGAGATGGGCCGCGCGGAACCGGACGGATATGGTGAAGGCGGTGCCCTTGGCCGCCGCGCTCTCGACCTCCGATGGTCCCGCCGTGCAGACGGACGAGCTCTGCACCAGGGCGAGGCCGATCCCCGACCCTTCGTACGCGCGGCGCATGCGGCCCTTGATGCGGTGAAAGCGTTCGAAGAATCGGCAGCTCGGCCTCGGCATACCGACGCCGGTGTCGCGGACGTTCAGCTCGAAACGATTCTCCGCCGAGCCCGAGCTCGACCGCGATCCCGCCCTCGAACGTGAACTTGAAGGCATTCGAGAGGAGGTTGAGGACGATCTTCTCCCACATGGCGCGATC
Organism: uncultured Alphaproteobacteria bacterium; assembly: GCA_963748545.1. Taxonomy (GTDB): domain Bacteria; phylum Pseudomonadota; class Alphaproteobacteria; order Rhizobiales; family Beijerinckiaceae; genus Roseiarcus. Next base: position 9,489 of record CAVVJO010000038.1, on the reverse strand, counting down.
GACGTAGACCGGTTCGGGAAGACGGGCGCAATCGATCCTGGCTCAAAGGCCGGCGCGCTCGGTCGCAGACCCGAATTCGAGGCCAGTCGGCGGTCAGTTGCGGCAGATCCGCTGGCTTCGTAGTCCGTCTCGGTCCGGCCGGCTTCGATGCGCGAGAAGTCAAGAAGGGAGTTGACCAGCTTGAGGAGCCGGAGCCCGTTTCGGTGGCGGTCTCGAGCCGGTGGCGATGGACCGGCCGCAGATGCCCAGGCGGGTCCCGCCGCATGTCCTCGATCGGCCCGAGCATCAGCGTCAGCGGGGTTCGGAACTCGTGGCTGACGTTAGTGAAGAAGGTGGTCTTCGCGCGGTCGAGCTCCGCCAGCGCCTCGGCGCGCCTGCGCTCCTCCTCGTACGCCTCGCGTTGGCGATCGCCGCCGCGATCTGCCCGGCGGCGAGACTGAGGAAGCCCTTGTAGTTGTCGTCGAACAGGCGGAACTGATTGAGACCGACGACCAGAACCCCGGCGCGGCCGGTGTCTCCGGTGGGCAACGGGATCAGGGCGGCGCTCGTCGGAGGCTGGGGCCATGGGCCAAGGGAATGTCTGTTTCCGCCAGGGCCTGCAGGTTCGCCACGGTCTGGATGTCTGCGACTTCAACGCCTCGCCGATCGGCCAGGGCGAGGTCTGATCTAGGCCGATCGTCATTGGGGCGAGGTCATGGCCTCGCTTGATTCCGGCTGCGCCCGCCAACTCCGCGGCGCCGGCGCCGCGCTCGGCGACATAAATCAGAGCGAAGGGGAGATCGCGCGGATTTCTTTCGAGCGCGACCGCCCCGCGCACGCACGCATCCCGCCAGTCGCGCGCGTGACCCGCCTCCGCCGCGAGATCCTTGAGCAGCGCAAGCTGCCACTCGCCGATCACGCGCTGGGTGTCGTCGCTGTTGGCGCAGAAGAATTCCTCCGACCTGCCCGTCGTCGTCCGGGATCGGGCTGTAGGAGAAGGTGTAGTAAGTTTCCTCCGGATAGCCGTTGCGCTCCATGATCAGGAGCTGCGATTCGACGAACGTGCCTTGGTCGCCGCCCAGCGCCGTGTCCAGCATCGGCGAGATCTGCGGCCAGATCTCACGCCAGATCTCGCGCGTCGGCCGCCCGAGCGCCCAGGGGTGCTTGCCGCCGATGATGGACTTGTAGGTGCCGTTGTAGAAGTACGTCAGGTCCTCGCCCCATCCGATCCAGATCGGCTGGAGGGAGGTCAGCATGATCCGAATCGCCATCTTCAGGCTTTGCGGCCACAACTCCGCCGGTCCGAGCGGCGTGGTTTCCCGGGAAAGGCGCGCATGAGCGCGCCGAGCTCTCCGCCGCCGGACAGGAAACCGCGGACCAACTCGCGGGATGCGGGCCCACTGATCGTCGCAGACGCGCTCATCGACGTCCTCCTCGGTCACGTAAAGTCAGGAACAAAGGCGGAAATCGGGCGCTTGTGGTCCGGAAGGCCAGAAGATTACGAAACAATGCTGCGGCGGTCCAGGCGTAGAGGGCCTTGGGCGAGCTAGTCGCTCCGCGCCGACGGCATGAGGGCGGACTGGCAGCCGCGACGCTGTCGCGCTCGTCTCGGGCGTCGGTTCGTCGTCCGTCAAGCCATATGCGGGTTTAAGCGAACGACGGTCCCACCGGTTCCGTTCCGTGCGCATCACGCCCCGCGCGCCTCGGCGCTCCGGATGGGAGCCCAACTGACGCGCGCCAAGTTGAGCATGTGGCGACCGCTGCGGCGCCGACCTAAACGCAATCACAAGGAGTTGCGGCTTCAGATCGCACCCCGGCAGCGCCTCGCGCTTGCCAATGCGGTCGCAGTCGTCGCGCGACTGCGCCAATCGGATAAAGTGGTGCGGCGCCGCGCTCTGGAGAAGCGCGGCGCCGCGGTCGTCAGGCGCGTTCCGGCGGGCGCGGCCCCCTCGCCCAGACGGTGTCTACGCCAGACGCATTCGTCAGGCCGCCCCGAGGCTGCAGGCGGCGCGACGCGCCGCAAGCCCGATGACCGAGAAGCCGAGCAGCATCAGCACCCACGTCGGCGCCTCGGGAACGGCGGCGACGTCAATAAAGTCGATGTTCGAATTCCAGCGTCCGTGTTTGTTGTCATATGGCGTGACGATGCGAGCGAGGGCTGCGCCGGGAAAGGTCGCCCCGGCGTAGGAGAGCAGGTTGGCGGACGTCCCGCAGAGCGCTGGATCAAGCTCGGCGAGCGAAAAGACGACCAGGTAACCATCGGTGGCGCCGGTCACAACGATGTCGCTCGTCGCGATTGCGGCGGCAAGGGGATTGAGGAACGTATAAAGCAACTTCCCCTCGTAGGGGCTTCCTTGCACCGTCACGCTTGCGGGCGGCGGGTTCGGCAGATTTGCGGCCGTGTACGTCCCGGGGTTGGTCACCAGTCCGGACAAGCCAAAGCTGGACGAGGCGCCGCCAGGACCGGACGGAAGCCCGGGGACCGCGATCACCGTCAGGCTGACCAGGTTCGAAAGATCGCGGCCGGCGGCGCCCGCGTTCGGATCGACGAGCCCGTACGCGCCGCCGTTGACGCTGACATAGGGCGCCGCGCCGGTTCCGCCGAACGACGGGTCGAGCTCGCCGGCGGAGAAGACCGATACGCCGCCGCTGGCGGTCCGGCCGACGACGTAATTGTGCAGGATGGCGTTCTTGTCGTCGTGACCGGGAAGAGAAGGAGTCTGCACGTTCTGGATCAGCGACCAGAGGCTCGTCCCGTCGGAGACAGCGTAGTCCCCCGTGATGCCGTCCCCAATTACCTGCAGTCCCGCATGGCCCGGCGTGATGGAGAGCGTGAGCAGCCCCACAGCCAATGCGAAAGATCGGGTGGATTTCATCTTACCCCTCCACGCTATATATGAAAGAATATAACGACTCTCTGCCGGGCCCTGTCAATGAGGTTTGGAAGGGGGTCTTCACCAGACACGGGTCGTTGAAAAGGACGCTTTCTTTGGTCCAGACCCGCCGCGACTTGGTCCAAGGACGACATCAGCGACCGTTCTGTTGGAAACGGAAGCGGATATCCCACACGGGAGGCTTATCTCACGCCGCGCCGCCGGGCGCCTATGATCGCCAGCGCCAGCGCTACGCCGGAGGCGCGCGGACCCTAGCGCTGGCTGAACCCGGCGGACACATAGACGTCGTTCGGTTTGACGTCGCCGCCGTCTCAGTGGAGGTCCTGCGTGTAGACGAACTTCGGCATGTTCCAGCCGTAGGCGATGGCCATCAGCCGCAGGACGAGGCCCGCGGCCATGGCCGACACCATCACGAGATCGTGCGGCAGGCCGGCCACGAGGCCCGCGACATAAAGTCCGCCAGCGGCGACCGAGACGCTGGCGTAGAGCTCGCTGCGGAACAGGAGCGGGATGTCGTTGCACAGCACGTCGCGCAGGACGCCGCCGACGCAGCCGGTGATCATGCCCGACACGATCACGACGACAAACGGCAGGCCGAGGTCGAGCGCGACATTGCAGCCGATCACGGTGAAGACGACGAGGCCGATCGCGTCGAGAACCAGAAAGACGCGGCGCAGATGATGCATCACGCGCGCTGCGGCTATGGTCGCGAGCGCCGCGCCCGCGGTGATCGGCAGATATTCCGGGTGGGCCACCCACGACAAGGGGTAATGGCCGAGGAGCACGTCGCGCGCCGAGCCGCCGCCAAGCGCGGTGACGGAGCCGAGCAAGGCGACGCCGACCCAATCCATGCTGCGCCGCCCCGCCGCCAGCGCCGCCGTCATCGCCTCCGCCACGATGGCGATGAGATAGAGCGCGTGAAAGAGCATGAAGAGCCCACGGTTGTCGATCGGCGGCGCACGGTCTCACAAGGGCGGGCGGCGACGCAAATCCGACAGGCGCTTACCTCAACGACCGGTTGATCGCCGCCAGCGCCTTCGGCCCCGGACAGAGTTCGGCCTCGGCCAGCTCGTTCAGCGGGCGGGCGGTGGTTCCCAGCGTGTCGTGAAGCTCTTCGACGTCCTTGTCGAGATAAAGAAGGCCGGTTGGAATCTCCCCGGTTTCCTGGCAGCGCTGAAGCAGGGTCAGCGCGACCGCGCGGTCGGAGAAATCGTGTTCGGCGTCGAGCTTGCGCAGGTGGATGGTCGAGCCGTCGTGCAGGGTCACCGCCTGGGCCGAGCCCTCGGCGTAGTCGATCTCGATCGGCTCCCGCCCGGTGATGAAGTCGAGCGCGCTGACCGCGATGTTGTGCTCGCGCACGTAGTCGTAGCTCTTGGTCGAGCCCTCGTGGTTGTTGAACGTGACGCAAGGCGAGATCACGTCGATGAAGGCCGCTCCGCGGTGCTCGAAGGCCGCCTTGATCAGCGGCACGAGCTGGCCCTTGTCGCCGGAAAATGAGCGCGCGACGAAGGTCGCGCCGAGCTGGATGGCGAGCGCGGCCAGATCGATCGGCTCGGCGGCGGCGTGCGCTCCCTTCTTGCTCTTCGAGCCGCGGTCGGCGGTCGCCGAGAACTGGCCCTTGGTCAAGCCGTACACGCCGTTGTTCTCGACGATGTAGACCATGCGCACGCCCCGCCGCATGACGTGGCAGAATTGCCCGAGCCCGATCGAGGCGGTGTCGCCGTCGCCCGAGACGCCCAGGTAGATGAGGTCGCGATTGGCGAGATAGGCGCCGGTCAGCACCGAGGGCATGCGGCCGTGAACCGAGTTGAAGCCGTGGCTCTGGCCGAGCATGTAGGTCGGCGTCTTGGACGAGCAGCCGATGCCGCTGAGCTTGGCGACCCGATGCGGCGGCACGGCGAGCTCGAAGCAGGCGTGCATGATCGCCGAGGTGATCGAGTCGTGGCCGCAGCCGGCGCAGAGCGTCGACATCGACCCTTCGTAGTCGCGCCGGGTGAAGCCGAGCGCGTTGGTCGGGATCGAGGGATGCCGGAATTTCGGCTTGCCTTGAAAGGTCATGACACGGCCTCGAGGGATAGGGGCGACGGGCTTGCGGGCCTGAGCCGCGCGACAATGGCGTCCGCGATGACGGTCGCGGTGATCGGGGCGCCGCCGTAGTGCAGAACGGAAATGAGTTTCGTCGGATCGAGCGAGAGATCGCTCGCCATCAGGGTGCGCATCTGCCCGTCGCGGTTCTGCTCGACGACGAACACGCGCTCGTGAGCCGAGACGAACGCGGCGGCCTCCTCGCCGAGCGGGAAGGCGCGAACGCGCAGCGCGTCGACGGGGACGTTGAGCCCGGCGAGCCGAGCGATCGCTTCGTCCATGGCCGCGGCGGTCGAGCCGAAATAGACGACCCCGATCGAAGTCGGTTCGGACGCGGGCTTCAGGACAGGCCGCGGCAGGATCTGGCGCGCCGTCTCGAACTTGAGCGCAAGCCGCTCCATGTTGTCGACGTAGGGAGCGGGGTCTTCGGTATAGCGGGCGTAGCGGTCGCGGCTGGTGCCGCGGGTGAAATAGGCGCCGAGCGTCGGATGGGCGCCGGGCAGGGTGCGGTAGGGCACCCCGTCGCCGTCGACATCCTTGTAGCGGCCGAACTCGGCAAGCTCGGCGGACTTTTCGAGCTGTCTCGGGCTCAGCACCTTGCCGCGGTCGTAGCTCCGCTGCTCGTCCCACTGGAACGGCGGTGTGAGGTGCGAATTCATGCCGATGTCGAGGTCGAGCATGACGAACACCGGCGTCTGCAGACGCTCGGCGAGATCGAAGGCCAGGGCCGAGAACTCGAACGCCTCTCCCGGGCCGTCCGGGATCAAAAGGACGTGCTTGGTGTCGCCGTGCGAGGCGAAGGCGCACAGCAGGAGGTCGGACTGCTGCGTGCGGGTCGGCATGCCGGTCGAGGGGCCGCCACGCTGCACGTCGACGACGACCACGGGCACTTCGGCGAAATAGGCGAGGCCGAAGAATTCCTGCATCAGCGACACGCCCGGGCCGGAGGTCGCGGTGAACGCACGCGCTCCGTTCCAGCCCGCTCCGACGACCATTCCAATGGCGGCGATCTCGTCCTCCGCCTGGACGATCGCCACGTTCTTCTGTCCGGTCGCGGCGTCGACCCGGTAGCGGCCGGCGAGGCGCTCGAACGCCTCCGCGACCGAGGTCGAGGGCGTGATCGGATACCAGGCGCAGACGGTGGCGCCGCCGTAGAGCGCGCCGAGCGCCGCCGCATAATTCCCCTCGACCAGGATCCGGTCGCCGACCGCTTCGGAGCGCTCGACGCGAATCCCGAGCGGACAGGCAAAGCGGATCTGCGCGTCCTCGAAGCCGAGCCGCAGCGCGCGATTGTTGGCCTCGATCAGCTTGTCCTTGCCCTTGAACCGTTCGGCGACCAGCTCCTCGAGCACGGCGAAGTCGATGTCGAGCAGCGCGGCGAGCGCTCCGACATAGACCATGTTGCGATAGAGCTGGCGCTGCCGCGGCTCGGAATATTGCGTCGCGCAGATTTCGGTCAGCGGCATGCCAAGGACGGCGATGTCGCCCCGGTTCATCTTCAACGGCAGGGGCCTTGTCGAATCGTAGAAGAGGTAGCCGCCTGGCGCGAGCGCGGCCACGTCCTGCGCGAAGGTCTGAGGGTTCATCGCCACGAGCAGATCGGCCCCGCCGCGCGCGCCGAGCCAGCCCTGCTCGCTCACCCTGACCTCGTACCAGGTCGGCAGGCCCTGGATGTTGGACGGGAAGATGTTGCGCGGCGCGATCGGCACGCCCATGCGCAGGATCGCCCGGGCGAACAGGAGGTTGGCGCTCGCGGAGCCGGAGCCGTTGACGTTGGCGAAACGGATTACGAAATCGTTCGTTGCTTCGATTGGCATGATGAACCCGCTTGGGCGATATCGATGGCGAACTTCTGCATGTCCCAGGCGCCGGTCGGACAGCGGTCGGCGCACAGGCCGCAGTGCAGGCAGAGGTCCTCGTCCTTGACCATCACGCGCAGGCTCTTCACCGGCTCGGAGACGAGGATCGGTTGATCGAGGTTGATCGCCGGCGCGTTCAGCGACCGCCGCAGCGCCTCCTCCGGCGCGTTCGGCACGAAGGAAATGCAGTCGATCGGACAGACGTCGACACAGGCGTCGCATTCGATGCAGGCGGGCGCCGAGAACACTGTCTGAACGTCGCAGTTGAGACAGCGCCGCGCCTCGCCGAGCGCCTGCTCGAGGGTGAAGCCGAGCTCGACCTCGGTGCGGAGGTTGCGCAGCGCGGCGGCGCGCTCGACCTGCGGCACCACGTGGCGGCGCTCGAGCGTGATGGCGCTGTCATAGGACCATTCGTGCAGCCCCATCTTCTGACTGACGAGATTGGTCATCGGCGGCGGACGGTCGCTGAGGCTCCGTCGCTGGCAATAGGCGTCGATCGAGATCGCCGCCTCGTGGCCGTGCGCCACGGCGGTGATGATGTTCTTCGGCCCGAACGCCGCGTCGCCGCCGAAGAAGACGCCCTCGAGGCTCGAGGCGAAAGTGATCGGATCGACCGCCGGATGCCCGTCGCGGTTGAGCTTCATCCCAAGATCCGTTTCGATCCACGGAAAGGCGTTCTCCTGGCCGACCGCGATCAGCACGTCGTCGCAGGCAATGACGACGTCAGGCTCGCCGGTCGGCACGAGCTGGCGCCGGCCGCGCTCGTCCTTTTCGGGACGCACCTTTTCGAACGTCATGCCGGTGAGCTTGCCGAACTCGTGGACGAAGGCTTTCGGCGCCAGCCAGTTCAGGATCTCGACCCCCTCATGGACGGCGTCCTCCTTCTCCCAGGGCGAAGCCTTCATCTCGGCGTAGCCGGAGCGCACCACGACCTTGACGACCTCGCCGCCGAGGCGCCGGGCGGTGCGGCAGCAATCCATCGCGGTGTTGCCGCCCCCCAGCACCAAGACGCGCTTGCCGATCGTGTGGGTATGGCCGAAGAACACGCTCGCGAGCCATTCGATGCCGATGCGGATGTTGCGCAACGCTTCGCTCCGGCCGGGAATGTCGAGGTCGCGCCCATGCGGCGCGCCGCAGCCGACGAAGATGGCGTCGTAGCCCTCGGCGAGGAGCGCTTTGAGGCTGGAGATGCGGCGGGCGGCGACGAAGGTCCCGCCGGTCGAGAGCGCGAAGCCGACTTCCTCGTCAATCACCTCGTCGGGCAGGCGGAATTTGGGGATCTGGCTGCGCATCATGCCGCCGGCGCGCGAATCCAAGTCGAACACCACCACGTCGTAGCCGATCGCGGCGAGATCGCGCGCGACCGTAAGCGAGGACGGGCCGGCGCCGACGCAGGCGACGCGCTTGCCGTTACGCTCCCGGGGGGCCTTTGGCAGGAGGCCCGCGACCTCGTCCTTGAGGTCGGCGGCGACGCGCTTCAGGCGGCAGATGGCGATCGGCTGCTCCTCGAGCCGCCCGCGCCGGCAGGCCGGCTCACATGGGCGGTCGCAGGTGCGGCCGAGGATGCCGGGGAAGACGTTCGACTTCCAGTTGATCAGGTAAGCGCCCTGGTAGTCGCCCTGGGCGATCCGACGGATGTATTCGGGGACGGGCGTGTGGGCCGGGCAGGCCCACTGGCAATCGACCACCTTGTGGAAATAATCCGGATCGCTGATGTCAGTCGCCCGCACGACGGCGTGTCCTCCCACTATCGCCCCTTATCCCCCAGGGCTTGGTTGACGGCAGTCATACGCCGATTCTTAGGCGAGCGGGAAAAAAAGGGCTTTAATATGAGAGCGGCCGATCGCCGCGCGATCGGCGCTGGCCGCCGGAGCGGGCCGGCTTGGGAAAGGCGTCCTCCCGAGTCAGGGCATGCCGCCGAGCTTGTCGACGATGAAGGCGGCCAGTTCGCCTTCAGGGTTCTGCGCCTGAAACGCGCCGAGCAGCGCCTTGCGCTTGTCGACGAAACCGCCAGCCGCTTCGATCATGTAGGCGTCGAAGATCTGCTCGAACCGGACGAGCCCGGCCGAAATCCCGGGGTTGGTTTTCACAAGGTCATGGAGCTCGTCGGCGTAGCGATCGGCGATGGTCAATGAAGCTCTCCAGTTCGGCTCACTCGTGAGGAGTTGCGGGGGCCCGGAGGTCGCGTCCTCGCCGTCCCTCTTCCGTCTTGGTCACAATCGGCATAAAAGGCGCGCCGACCTTAACCTGCCCTTATTCGCGCCGACAACCGGCGCCGGAGACCGTTCATGGCCAAGCCGCGTACGCTGTACGACAAGATCTGGGACGACCATGTCATCGAGACGAGCGGCGACACGAGCCTCATCTACATCGACCGCCATCTCGTCCACGAGGTGACGAGCCCGCAGGCCTTCGAGGGCCTGCGCATGGCGGGCCGCAAGGTGCGCGCGCCGGAGAAGACGCTCGCCGTCGTCGACCACAACATCCAGACGACCGACCGCAGCCAGGGCATCGCCGACCCCGAGAGCCGCCAGCAGGTCGAGACGTTGGCCGCCAACGCCAAGGAATTCGGCATCGAATATTACGACGAGTTCGATTCCAGGCAGGGGGTCGTGCATATCATCGGGCCGGAGCAGGGCTTTACCCTGCCGGGGACGACGATCGTCTGCGGC
>CAVVJO010000037.1:0-15753 GCA_963748545.1 uncultured Alphaproteobacteria bacterium | reverse complement strand
CGCTCTACAGCCTGCTTCTCACCTTCGGTCTCGCGCTGGTCTTTCAGGGCCTGTTCCAGAACTATTTCGGGGCCTCCGGCATGCCCTACGCCATTCCCCAAGCAGCTCGCCGGGGGCTGGCAATCTCGGCTTCATGTTTCTGCCGGTCTACGCGGCTGGGTGATCGTCGCCTCGCTCGCGGTCTGCTTCGGCGACCTGGCTCGTGATCGAGAGGACGAGGCTCGGGGTATCTGCGCGCCGCAACCGAGAATCCGACCATGGTCGCGCCTTCGGCGTCAACGTGCCGCGCATGGTGACGCTGACCTACGGCTTCGGCGTGGCGCTCGCCGCCTTCGCCGGCGTCCTCGCCGCGCCGATCAGCCAAGTGCGGCCCGGCATGGGCGCCGACATCATCGCGGTGGTGTTTGCGGTGGTGGTGATCGGCGGGATGGGCTCGATCCTGGGCTCGATCATCACCGGCTTCGTGCTCGGCGTCGTGGAGGGCCTGACCAAGGTGTTCTGCATCCGGAAGCCTCCAACACCGTCGTCTTCGTCATCATGGCGATCGTGCTGCTGGTCCGGCCGTCCGGCCTGTTCGGAAGGGCGCACTGACATGGCCGTCGAAGCCGCCGCCGAAGTCGATCTTTCCGACCGCAACCGCAAGGCGAACGCGATCGCCTTTGCGGATTGTCGTCACCCTGATCGCGATCGCCCCGTTTTCGCCTACCCGTTCTTCGTCATGCAGAGCGCTCTGCTTCGCGCTGTTCGCCTGCGCGTTCAACCTCTTGATCGGCTACGTCAACCTGCTCTCGCTCGGCCATGCGATGTTCCTCGGCCTCGCGAGCTACGTCTGCGCCCATGCCGCCAAAGTGTGGGGACTGGAGCCTGTGACGGCGATCGTCGCTCGGCGTCGCCGCCTCCGCCGTGCTTGGTTTGTCACCGGCGCGCTCGCCATCCGCGCGCGGCATCTATTTCGCCATGATCACCGTCGCCTTTTCCCAGATGGTGTTTTTCTTCTGCGTCGAGGCGCCGTTCACCCACGGCGAGGACGGCATCCAGGCGGTGCCGCAGGGCCAGGCGCTCGGCCTGATCGACCTGTCCAATCCCTGGATCCTCTACGTCTTCGTCGCCGTCGTGTTCCTGTTCGGCTTTCTGGCGATCCAGCGGATCGTCAACTCGCCGTTCGGCGAGATTCTGAAGGCGATCCGGGAGAACGAGCCTAGGGTGATCTCGCTCGGCTACCGCGCGAACCTCTATAAGCTCGCGGCCTTTACCCTCTCGGCTGCTTTCGCGGGCCTCGCGGGGGCGACCAAGGCGATCGTCTCGCAAAACGCCTCGCTCACCGACGTCGCCTTCGCCATGTCGGGCGAGGTGGTGCTGATGACGCTGGTCGGCGGCATGGGCACCTTCTACGGGCCGGCGCTCGGCGCGCTGATCGTGGTCGCGATGCAGAACTACCTCGCCCAGTTCGGCGAGTGGGTGACGGTGATCCAGGGCGTCGTCTTCGTCGCCTGCGTGCTGGCGTTCCGCCGCGGGATCGTGGGGGAGCTGGCGGCGCGGGCGAAGGTGTCGCTGTCGAGAGTTCGGGCTGCGGACCTCGGCCGCTCCCTGAGTGCCCGGCGTGAACGCGATCTGCAATGCGGCGACACTGGCTTTCGGCCGCCCGGACCGCGCTGCCCCTACCCCTTGGCGAGCGCCCGGAGGTCGAAAGCCGGGTCGGCGGCTTGCTTGGGGTCAGCGTCTTCCCCGGTGGCGAAGATCCGCTTCGCGGCGGCGTGGTCGCCGGCGCAGTTGAGCAACTCGACCACCGCGAGCTTGCCGCCCCGGAACCCGAAGGTGGAGAAGGCGCGGCCTCGCCGGGATCGCCGCGCGTGACCCATTGATCGACGTCGTGGGAGAGCCCGGCGATCATCAGCTTCAGGTCGCCCTGGTCGCTCCAGAACCAGGCGAGCAAGTCATAGGGTGCGGGCTTGCCGGTGAGCCGGGCGGCGACCGTTTTCGCCTGGTCGACGGCGTTCTGGATCAACTCGAGCCGGGTCGAGAAGCCGAGCGTCGCATTGGGGAAGGCGGCGCAGTCGCCGATCGCCGAAATGTCGGGATCGGAGGTGGTTCAAATGCGCGTCGACCACGATCCCGTTCTTGCATTCGAGCCCGGCTTCGCGGGCAAGCGCGTCCTCAGCGATGACGCCGACCCCGACCAGCACGAGATCGGCCGGCAAGATTTCGCCGTCGGTCAACACGACCGCCTCTGCCTTGGCCGCGCCCTCGATCGCCTTGACCCCGAGCCCGAGGACGAGCCGCGCGCCGAAGACCCGATGCGCCTCGGTATAGAAGTCGGAGAGGATCGGCGACACCGCGCGGCCCATCGGGCGGGCGATCTCGACCACAGTCACGGCTGCCCCGAGCTTGGCCGCCGTCGCCGCCACTTCAAGCCCGATGAAGCCCGCGCCGATCACGACGACCTTGAGGCCTGCAGCGATCCGCTCGCGCAACGCGGTCGCATCCGCAATGTTGCGGAGGGCGAAGACGCCCGGAAGGTCGACGCCGGGGACGTCGAGGCGCCGCTGGCGCGCGCCGGTCGCCAGGATCAGATGGCCGTAGCCGATCGCCGAGCCGCCGGCGATTTCCACCTGGCGCACCACGCGGTCGATCCGGGTCGCCCGCACGCCGAGCCTCAGGTCGATCCGCTGGTCGCGATAGAAGGCTTCGGCTCGTAGCGGCAGGCCGTGCAACTCCATCTCGCCCTTGAGAAAGGCCTTGGACAGCGGAGGGCGCTGATACGGCAGCTCCTTCTCGTCGGAAAGCAGGACGATCGCGCCGTCATAGCCGCCTTCTCGCAGGCTGGCGGCCGCCTGCACGCCGGCGTGCCCGGCGCCCACGATGACGACCGGGGACGATGCCATAAAGCTCTCCAAGTCTTACGCCCCGCGCCCTCAATCGTCGGCATAGATCCAGGATCGGCGGCGGGGCCGCTCCGCTTCGCCGGGGCCGGGATCGTCCGGCGCCATGCTTTTCGGGATCGACGACGACCCCGTTGCGCGCAACCGACATCGGCGCGGCCGAAGCCGACGCGCTTCGGATGAGCTCCGCCGCAATCGGCGGCGGGGCCGGGTCCATAGCCGAGTGCGGCGCGGGCGCCGAGGGAGACTCGGGTTCGGGCGCCGGCTGCGGCAGCGGCTCTGCCGCTGCGATCGCGTCGACGCGGGGCGGCAGGCTCGGCGACGGGGCCGGCGGCGGCGCGGGCTCGATCGGGTCGGGCTCGGGCAACGCCGTCATGAGCTCGTCCGGAGTGCGCCAGACGAAAGCGTCCAGCGCGCCTGACGGCGATAAGGGCGCCCATCGGTCGCTGATCACGCCGTCGGCGACCCACGCCTTGTCCCGAGGGGCGCGGGCGGCGCGGGAAAGCCATTCCCGCACCGCGCCGTGGTTGCCCTCGGCCGTCTCGATATCGGCCATCAACAGGCAGACGCGCCGGGTCGGCCGCCCGTGCGGATCTGACGTAAGAAGCGGCGCGATCGCGGCGCGCGCGGCGCGGAGATCGTGATCCTCGAGCGCGGCCCGGCCGACAGTCAGCATCAACTCGGGGTCGCCCGGCGCGACACGCGCGAGGGCGCGGGCGCGGGCGAGCCGGTCTCCGGTCGAATCGCCGTGGCGCACGCGAAGATAGGCCGCGGCGAGATCGGGATGCGGCGTCTGCGCATAGGCCGTTTCGATAGCCTTGGTGGCGCGGCGGTAGTCGCCGGCGGCGCCGGCCAGCCGACCGTAAAGCGCAGCGGCCGGAACCAGGCTCGGAGACGCCCGGCAAGCCTCCTGCGCCAGCGCCATCGCGCCCTTGGGGTCGCGCTCCTGCGCCTCCTGCGCCATCGCCGTCTTGATCACGGCCCGCCATCGCTGCGCGGTCGGCTTGTCGATGAGCTTGGCTGCGGCGTTGGAATCGACCGTCGCCAGCGCGCCGGCCCAGTCGCTCCGGCGCGTCCGATCTTCAAGCACCGCCTGCCCGGCCCAGGCGGCGGGGGCGCGGGCGTTGGCGCGCACGGCGTATTGCAGCGCGGCCTCGTGGTCGCCGGCCCGTCGCGCCTCTACGTGCAGCCCGCGCAGGCCGAGGCCATGGGTCTCGCTATGTTCGAGCATCGCGTTGTAGGCCGCGACCGCGGCCGGCCGATCGCCGGCCAGTTGCGCCGCCTGGGCGCTGAGCAGTTGGGCGATCGGCGCTTTCGCCAGAAGGCGGTTCGCCTCCGCCGCCTGCTTGGTCGCCAGACGCGTGTCGCCCGTGTTGACCGCGATCAGGCCGCGGGACACCGCCGCCAATCCCTTTTCCTGCCGTCGCGACCGCGTCGCCCCCGACATCAGCGAGGGACGCGGAAGACGAAGCGCAGGAGGCCCCAGATGATCGACCAGACGACCGCGATGGCCGCGACGAGGCCGAGCGCGGTCATGAGCGAGAGCTTGTACTGAACGCTGCCCCAGGTCACCGTCACCCAACCCGGGTTGTCGGCGAGCCACATCAGGCCCCAACCGGCAAGCGCCACCGCAGCGAGGAGAAGCAACAGGCGAAACATGATGTCTCCGAAATGCTCGACCGGGCGCCCCGGGACCAAACCGAGGCGATGCGTTTGTCTCAGCGGCTCAGGGCTTGGCGCTGGGCCAGCCGCGTCACGGCGAACTCGCGGACCGCCTGAACGGCGGAAACCGCACTCTGCTTGCTCTGGGCTTGCGCCGCCCACTCCGCACTCGCTTGCCGAGCGGGCGCCGGCAGTTTTCCGTACGCCGCAAGCGCGCCCTCGAGGTCGCCGCGCTGAAGACTTGCGACGATCTGCGAGGCAAGCGCATCCGGGGTGTCGCCCGCGACCTCCCCGACGCGGCTAACCTGGATCAGCCCGTGGAGATGAGCGAGGAATTTGTCGGCGACGCCGCCGCTCTCGACGGGCGCGACGGCGCCCAGGACTTTTGGCTCCGCGGCTTCGAAGGACGCAGCCAACGCACGATTGGTCGGAGCACCGCCGACCAGCGCCTTGAGCGGCGCGAGCGTCGCCGGATCGACGCCGAGCGCGGTGAGCGCCGCGAGCTCTGTCGGAAGGGGACGCCGGACGCGAGCTTGTCGCGAAGCGTATCGGCGACGATCGCGACGGCGGCCGGATTGTCGCTCGGCGGCTTTTCCGCCTTCGCCGCCGCAAGCGCGCTCTCCATCTTGTCGATCCGATCGGTGAGCGGGGCGATCTTGGGAATTTCGCCGCGAACGGCGTCGACGTCGGCGCGGATCGTCTTGACCTCGTCAGACAGGCCTTCGGCGGCCTTGTTGTCGGTCGCATGCGCGCCGCTGGGCGCGGGCGCTCTCGTCTCAAGGGCGCCGACGCGTTTGTCCACCGCGGCGAGCGCGGCGGTCGATGCGCCTTGAAGCGATTGGACGCGCTTCTCGAGGCTGTCGATTGCGGACCCCTCGCGGCTCGCCGTCAATTCCAGAGCCGCGAGCCGGTTCGCGTCGGCCTCGGAGAGGCTCGAATTCGCGGGTAAGAGGACGTTGGCGGCGCCAGCAACCAACGCTCCTCCAACGAGACCGGCGACGAGCCCTTGAACCCAACCCGTCGGCCTGGCCTGAGGCGGCGCGGCGGGCCGCTCCCGCGGCGGGCTATAAGGCGGCGGCGGTTCGGAGCGCGCGGCTTCAGCCTCGAGCTCCGGCGCGGTCTTCACAACCTCCGGCTCCGGCGCGACTCCATCCGCATCGAGGCGGGAGGCCTCGCCCTCGATCACCGTTTCGTTCGGCGGCTTCTCGCTATTGTGCGGGGCGCCTGCGTCCGGCTCGGATACGATCTCGTGGCTTTCCTCGTTGACCATCGCTCTTAACGTCCCCGACTTCGGCGCGCCCTATATACGAGAGGCTCTATGGGATGGAAATAGCGGCTCGGCCTCGACCAGGACCGCAAACAGCGCAGGCTCGTTCGGAGACGCCGCGACGCGGACCGAAACGGCGCCGATCGCCTCGAGCGGCTTGGCGACATCCTGCGAGAGGCAGACGTGCGTTAGCTTTCTGAAGACTGTCCCAGCGCCAGCCCTTTCGGCGAGATCGGCGGCGAGCGCCGCCGATCGGCGGGAATAGTGCAGCGCGATCGTACTGCCGGCGAGCGCGCGGACCTCGGCCGGCTTCCAGCGCTCGCGCGCTTCAGCCGCGTAGACGTCTACGGCCTCGAGCGCCAACGCGGGCGATAGCGTTTCTTCGAGCGCCGTTTTGCGGTCGCGGCCCGCAAGATACAGGATGTGCGCGCCGGACGGGACGGCGTGGTTCAGCGTCTCGACGAGCGTGGCGACGTCCGGCGCAGGGGGCGCAGCGAGGCGCCAGCCTTCCGCTTCCGCCGCGCGGGCCGTCCGGGCGCCGACGACAAAGAGCGGCGCCGTCCGATCCACCGGCCCAATCGCTGAAAACGCCTTGGCGCTGGTCGCGATCACAGCCTCGTAGCGCGGCCGCTTCGGCGTGAAGGGGAGCGAAGCGACCGTCACGACTGGCAAGCATGCGGCCCCGTAGCCAAGCCGACGCAGGCGCGCGGCGCTCAAGGCCGCCTCGTCGCGGGCGCGGAACAACGCGACTTGGCCTCTTCGAGCGCTTGAACGCGGCATGGCGGCCATTATCCGCTGACGGACCGGGTCGGCAAGCGCAGCTTGCGGATAGGCCTCTCGGGCTTTACCGGTCACGCCCTCGCAAACAAGCTCCCGGAACCCCAGTTGGACCAAACGCTCGACACGCCCGACCTCGCCGCCGCCCGGCGCGGCCGCGCGCTCGACTTCCGCAAAGACATCAATGGACTGCGCGCCCTCGCGGTGCTCGGTGTGGTCGCTTTTCATGCCGATCGCGCGCTGGTTCCGGGCGGATTTGCCGGCGTGGACGTATTTTTCGTCATTTCCGGGTTTCTGATTTCGCGCATCATCCTGTCGGAAAGCGCTGTTGACCATTTTTCGCTTGCTATGTTCTACGCAAAGCGAGCCAAGCGCATCCTCCCGGCCCTGCTTCTTGTTGTCGCAGCGGTCTGGATCGTCGGTTGGTTTCGCGCCGCGCCGACCCAATTCCGCGACATCGGCGGCGGGCTGCTTGGCAACTCCTACTTCACGGTCAACTTTTGGCTGCTGCGCTTAGCCGGGGTCGGAGGCTATTTCGGCGCAGATTGGCTACGAAACCGCTTCTGCATTTGTGGTCGCTCAGCATCGAGGAACAGTTTTACCTCGTCTGGTCTGTGCTCGTGGCGACCTTGCACCGCCTGACGCCTCAGCTCCTGCCATACGTTATCTTGGCGATCTTTGTCGCGTCGTTCGCCTTCTGCGTCATTTTGACGCCGCTCGATCCGATCGGCGCCTTCTATCTGCCCTGGACGCGGGCTTGGGAGTTGGCGCTCGGGGCGCTCATCGCCTACCGCGAGGTGTTCCTGCTCAGCCGCTGGCCCTATCCGTCAAGAGGCCTTGACAATGTCGGCGCGGCGCTCGGCGTGGCGCTGATTGTCGGCGGCTATTTCGCGCTCAACGAGGCCCTGCCGTTCCCCGGATGGCGCGCCGCCATCCCAACGGTCGGCTGCGCGCTCGTGATCGCAAGTCCGGGCTCCTGGGTCGGAGAGATTGCGCTCGGCAATCGGGTCGCCGGATTCTTCGGCCTGATCTCCTATCCGCTCTATCTTTGGCACTGGCCGCTGTTCGCCTTCGCTCACACCTGGCCGGGCGTCATTCCGACGAGCGGCGTCATGCTCGCGCTGGCCGTCGCGGCGGCGGCGCTGGCGACGTTGACCTGGCGCTTTGTCGAGGCGCCGACCGCCTCGCTCTTCCGCCGCCGTCCCTTTGCGCTGGCGCTCGGCCTTGTCGCGCTGCTGGCGGCGACGGGCGTCCTCGGCCGGGTCACATACGACTTGAAGGGCTTTCCCGGACGCTTTCCCCCGCTCGTCAGTCAGGTGTTCGATTTCCACGTCAACGGCGCCGACGACGAAGCCCTGATGCGCTGCTTTTATCAGCGCGACGACCGCGCCTATCCGCTTGACGAGGAGCGATCTCGCGCGGCGCGGTTCTTCGAGGACCATCGCTGCGGCGTCGCTGCCGATCCGCGAAAGCCCACCATCCTCGTCGTCGGCGACTTGCATGCGGCGCATCTTTTCGCCGGGCTCCACCGGGTCTACGGCGACCGCGCCAATGTGCTGGCGCTCGCGGCGGTCTTCTGCGTTCCGCTGGTCGAGACCGTGGACATGGACCAGGGGGTCGCGGGAACGCCGCGTTGCCGCGCGATCAACGATTACGTTTTCAAGCGGATCCTCGAGATCAAACCCGACGTGCTGGTGGTCGGCGGCTACTTCGCCCAGTACGACCATGAGGCGAACTGGCGCTATCCCGGCTTTCTCGACGCCATGGTCGCCGGCGCACGAAAACTGCACGATGAGGGTATTCCTTCCATCGTGATCGCGGGCGAAGTCCCGACCTGGGCGCCGTGTTGCCGATCCTGGTCGGACGCGACCTCCTTGAAACCGGCGCGGCGGCGGAATTCTCCGAGGTCGGGGTTCGCCGGACTCGCTCGAGACCGACAAGGCGCTCGCCGCAAAAGACTGGGGTCCGGGAGTCGTCGACGTGTCGCAGGCGGACAGGCTCTGCGGCGCCCAGGGGTGTCGGCGGCTCGTCGGCGCGAACCTGCCCGCAGACTTGCTCGCGGTCGACTACGGCCATTACAGCCGTGAAGGGTCGATTTTCGCGGTCAGGACCATCCTTGCGCCTGTCATCGACGCAGAGCTCGAAAAGTCGCAACGCTCGCGCTAGCCGACAAGCGACTTATCGATTGGGACGGGCTGCCGCGGCCCCCGTGCGCTGAGAACCGGTTCGGCGCGCGGCAGCCGCACCGCCGCGAGCACGTCCGAGTCCACCGGCTGCTCGTCTGCGAAGTCCTGCAGGCGGAGAAGCGACAGCCACTCGCCGTTCTCCGTCTCCGTCCGAAATCCTCAAACGCGAGAAATTCGAGGTCGGCGACGCCGGCGGCTTCCTTGACCCACAGGGCCGAGGCGAGCTGGACGGCGTCGATCAGCGACAGGAATTGGGGCTGCTCCTCGGGGCGTCGCCGTTCGGCGGGCCGTCGCCATTGCACATCGCGCAGCCGAGCCGCGCGCAGCATGGTGTTCGGGTCGGGACTTACGAAGGTGGCCACCGAGCGGAGATAGCGGGCGAAGTCGACGAGCGTCGAAAACCGGCCGGCGACGAAAGCCGAGGGCCTCAGTTCGGCGAACAGGATGCTGTTGACCCAGATGCGGCGCTTGCCCGTTGCGGCTTCAGTCAGGATGGTCTCGATATCCGGCTCCGCGGCGCCCGAGCGGCCGCTCGCGTGGCGCAACAGCACGTTCATGTGCAGGAAGCGTCTATCGCTTTTCGAAACGATCGAGTCGATCTTCCCAAGTCCCGATCCCGGTCGATGTCAAGCGGCCCTACATCGACCGCCGCGGCCGCCCGTGGCCGTTCCTCGATGGTCATGATCTCGATCTGCTCCGGCAAAGACTATCCCCCGTGAGATCGCCCGTCCGGTGACGGAGACCTCCTCGTTCCCGAACCTATCGAGCGCGTCCTCCCCCATCCCCTTGTCGAACACGCATTCGATTTGAGTTTCGCCGCCGGAAAGGGTCAGGCGGCCGGTCCACGCCTCGCCGCGATAGTCGATGGCCGCGAGCCGCCCATCGAACGCGGAGATCCCAGCGCCTGCGAATCACATATCCGCCATCGGCCAGGTCTCGTTCGCGAGGCCCACGCGATCGACCTGGCGGCGGAAAAACTCATCGAGCGGCAACTCGCTGTCGTGAAACCGGACCGAGACGGCATAGGCCGGATCGAGCGCCGTGGCGATTTGCTGGAACCCTCGCATGAGCCGACGATGCTGCAACAGGATCCGATAGTCGCTGCGATACACGCGGCACGCGCAGCCTCGGAAAAGGTCGATGGACGGCGTGGCGCAAGGACCGGGCGCCCGAGTTTTCTCACCAGCCGAACGCGACGGGTCGACCGACAGATGCGCGATCAGGAACGCGCTCGACACTTTCTTGCCGTGGAGCTCGCGGTCGGCGGCCGACAGCGCGGCGAGCACCGCATCGAAGACCTTTTTGTAGACGGCGGCCGGCGCGCCGTCCCTCTGCCACCGGGCCGCATGGCCAGGCTGGATGACGACGCGAACTTCGTTTCTGGCCACGGCTCCCATGATGGTCGCACTTGATCCACCTCTTCTGGTTAGCACGCCTAAGAGGGTCCGACAGGCGACGAATTGCCGCCTTGCGGGTTACGTGAAAAGCCGGTTCCCTCATCGGCCCGTTCACGCTAAGGGCGGTCGAAGCGCGGTCGCCGGCGCTGGAGACTTAAAAGCCCATGCGGGTTCTGGGTATTGAGACCACCTGTGACGAGACAGCCGCCGCTGTCGTGCGGCTGCTCCCAGACGGCCAGGGAGGCTAGCGGCGGCGATTTAATTCCTGCCCGTCGCCCAACGACGACCTTTGGTGCGCTAATCTTACGCACTAATCATTATCCACCAAGAGGTTACGGAGAGATTGGGTTCGTTTCGCAAAAATCACCCATCCGATCAACACCCCGGATCAAGTTTGCTCAGATCAAAAGGATTCTCGTCGTTCCCGTCTTCACTCTCCCGCCTTAATCCTTGCTTCAGAGAATATCCCTTATCTACTGGTATCGGCGATCGTGCTCAGCGTGAGGTGTCAATTCAGGACTTTTCACAGTCCGTGATCCGAACGATAGGTTTTATTCCTAGATCAGCATCCACTGGCACAATCGATAAGACTTTTCTCATCGCCATGCCGATGAGAAAAGTCCGATCAGCACGGTCGTCGGAACCCGAAGCCCTGCGAATCGTCGCCACTCTGATGAAACGCTAGCGGCCGCCATGCACGTTCGACATTCGGGGGTTCGCGGTCACGCGCCCCAACCTCGCCTGCGCCTCCCGATCGCCCGGGCATTCGGCGAGCACCGCCTCCCAAAGCCGCCGCACCTCGGCATGATCACCGCGCTCGGCAGCCAGTACCGCCAGGTTGCGCCGGGTGAGGTGACCGTAGATCCCCTGGTCGACACTGCAAAACTGATCGGGACGTTTCAGCGTCAAAATCAGCCGCCAGCATTTCTCGGCCTCGGCCGATTCGCCCCGATGCCGATGCACCATCCCCTTGCGGAACCATAACTCGGCATCCTTCGGATCGAGCTCGAGCCCCTTGGCACATGCGGCCAGCGCGCCCCGAGAGTCCCCCATCATCTGATGCGTTCGGGCGAGCAGGGCGAACAGTTTCCGCACGATCGAATCCGTTGGTGCCGAGCCGGCCAGGCTGCGCTTGAGGTATTCGAGCGCCGCGGTCCAATTGCGCCGCTCGACGGCGATCGCGCCCAGGTTGAAGAGCACGAACGGATCGTTCGGCCGGTCTTCCAGCTCCGCTTTGAGGATCTTGGTGTCCCGTTCGATCTTCCTGGCCCGGAGTTCCTTGTCGACGTAGCCGGTATGACGAACGGTCAGATCGGTCCACTTCACCGGAACGTTCGCCCGCCGCAAAGCTGGCAGGATCTGTTCGTGAACGCGATACGTCCACCGGACATCGTCGCGGAGCGGAAACAACCGGATATGATCGACCACCGTGTCGCCCCCGGTACCGTCCGGGCTCGGGTCACACGCGCAGCGCACGACATAAGCGGCGGGGTCGCCAGCCGGCGCAGCTCGCTCGGGAGGGAGAGCCCCCGTGCGAGGGGCGGGGCGCGGTGGTCGCATCGAAACGGCAGAGTCGTGGGTGACGTCGTCTGACGGACGCGTCAGCCCCGAGCAACGCCACCAGCTTCTCCCGTTCACTCGGCTCGACCACATCATCGGCGTCGAGCCAAAACGCATAATCGCCGGTCGCATGCGATAACGCCTCGTTCCGTGCCGCCGCGAAGTGATCGATCCACTCGAAGTCAAACACCTTCGCCCCAAACTCGCGGGCGATCTCCTTCGTCCGGTCGGTGCTGCCCGTATCGACGATGACGATCTCGTCGAAAATGCCTTCAACCGAGGCTAAACACGTCGGCAGGTTTTCCTGTTCGTTTTTTACGATCATGGTCAGGCTGACGCTCGCCGCTCGCTGTGGCTGGACCGAGACGCGAGGCTTACGGACGCCCTCGCTGGCGCTTCGGGTTAGTGTGCGGACGGGCCGGGGCCTATGCTGCTGCGCCGGCCCGTCGCCGCTGATCGTAGTGCCGTCGCTGCGGCTGCCCCCCCAACCCGAAGCGCCAGCGAGGGATTCGTGCGATGAGCGACGACCGCCGGAATCGTCGCCCAGGGTCTCCGAGCCGTGACCGCAATTTCCGCCCCAACCCGAGGCGCCAGCGAGGGGCCGCCGACTGCCGCCGTCCGCAAGCGCCGCAACCGGCGCTCGACCGCCTCGGCCGTATGCCCCCACGTAAAATGCTCACGAATATGCGCACTCGCCGCCGTACCAATACTCCTCGCCCCATCCCGATCGCTGACGACCTGCTTCATCAACTCAACAAGCACATCAACATCCGGCTCAAACAGCCACGGCTGGCCGATGGTTTCGAGCCCTCCCACGATGCGATCACCCAACGGCCGGCGCTCGGCGGGAATCAGGTACGCCGTCTCACTCGTGGCATAATCCAGCACCGGCCCCGCGCCGGTGACGACAACCGGCAACCCGCACGCCATCGCCTCGACGATCGGCAGCCCGAACCCCTCGCCGCGAAACGGGTGGACCAATGCATCACAAGGCGCAGTAAAGCCCGGCCATCTCGGCCTCGCTCAGGTTGCGATCGATAAATTCGACGGAATAACCTCGCTCGCGCAGCGCGTCCACCTGGGCCTCGGCGGTCTGGCCGCGATAAAAGCTCTTGGAGCCCATCTCCTTGATGACCAGCCCCACGCCATCATTTGGCCAGAATGCCCGCGCAAAGGCGGTGAGAAGCAGATCGATCCCTTTGCGATGAATGGTCCCGCCGACAAACAGCAACCGGAACTCCGGACCAGCCGTCAACGCGAACGGCTCAAGCCCCGGCCGAAACACTTCGGGCGCGACCCCCAGCGGCACTACGTGATACCTTCTCGCTCGGAACCTCGGCCTCGAGATAGCATTCGCGCACAGACCGGCTATAAGCCCAGACCTCATCGACCTGGCGCAGCATGGGAACCCAATCCTTGGGCAAGCTACCAAATTCCCACGGCTGCATGAGCACCCATTTCCCGCGCACCGGTGGTTCGACGATCGGCGGCCACCGATGCCGCACATGCACCTGGGCATCGAACGCGGGTAGAGCATCCCGAGCCGCGCGGCCGCCTAGGCAGAGGCGAGCTGCAAGAGCCGCGTATCAGCTCGACGCGTCCGTCTCGATCGCCGGACCTCCGGGACTGGCAATCAACCTCACGTCATGTCCCCGATCGATCAGCCCGCGGCAAACGGCACGATTCACGATCGCCAGCGAGTGCAGCGCCTCGAAGTCGCCCTCCCAGGCGACGCGCACGCAGCCCTGCTGATCGTTCACGTCGGGAACGGCATGCACGCTAACGTCGCCAGCCTCGACCGGCTGCCGCCACGGCTTGATCCGCACGATTTCTCGGCCGTTGTTCCTGTTAGCCAGCCCCCACTTCTCCGCAAACCGCCGCGCATTTTCATCCAGCAACTTGCCGATATCGATCCCATTGCCCTGAAACGTGCGGCTGCCAAAATGATGGACAAACAGATCATGCGCCACCGCCAATTCAAACCCCGCCCGCCGGGCCCGCTCGGCGAGATCATCATCATCAAACAGCCCCAGCCCAAACCGCTCATCGAGCCCGCCGATTTTCTCATAAACCGCCCGCTGTCATGAGCAAACAAAACCCGGACAGCTTGGGCACGGTAAACCACTGCTTGCGATGCTCCTCTCGCCACCGCCGAGCAAACTCCTGCATCTCGGCGATATCCCGGTAAGTCACATCCTCCACGAGTTGCGGCGGCGCCGCGAAGTTCGACATGGGGCCAACCAGTCCGATGGATCGCAGGCGGTAGGCGGCGAGTGCCAAGCCGAGTCAACTCCGTGATGGATCGACCTTTCCTGATTGTGAGTCGTTCCCTCCGTTCAACCAACCTCAGGCGGCGTGGATTCTCGCTGTTGTCGCTCTCCCGACCACCTTTGACCGGTCTCCTCGCCGGATCGCTCTCTGCGCTCTCTGCGGTAGATCTTCTTCTCGCATTCGCCAAAGCAATCAACTGATCCAGCCACCCATCCGTCACGACCACATCATTGTTCAGCAGCACCAAATAATCCCCGTGCGCGAACTGCAACCCCTGATTGATCGCCGCCGGAAATCCCACGTTCACGCTATTGGTCACGATCGTCACCGGCACGCTCGCCATGTCACGTGCACCGGCCAAATACGTAGCCGTCCCATCAGTCGATCCGTTGTCAATGACAATCAACTCCCACGCCGGCCGCGTGTGTTCCTTGAGGGCGGCGAAGCACTGCTGCGTAAACTCGAGCTGGCCCCAGCACGGGATAATGATGGAAGTCAGATTGCGGTCGACGTTGTCGCTCATGGCTGATGCTCCGGATGCCTTGGTGGCCATGGATCGTTCCTTTTCAGCTCCCGGCGAAAGAACGACTGGAAACTTCGTCGGGTCACAACAAAGAACGCCCTTTCGCAGGAGCGAAAGGCGACTGCAGGCGCTCGTTCATCGTCTTTCGCTCCGCGAAAGGATTAGTGAACACAACATGAGAAGATCGGAACGCCCTTTAGCAGGGGCGAAAGACTCTAAGAGGCACCCATTCCCGGTCGCTCCGCGAAAGGATTTTTGCGTCCCTTTTGCGGCTTCGCGGCTTTGCGTGAGGTGCTCGAAGATCAGAAGCGTGCACAACCGCGTGACATCGCCCGTCAAGCCGCGCAAGCGTTTGTCCTCTGACCAGAAAGAACGGTGAAGCTCACGCCAAGCCGCAAAGCCGCAATAAGATTGACCGGTAGATTAGCCGTTGGCGAATCCGCAGCCCGGTCAGGAAGAAAATTTGACCACGGAAAGAACGGAAAACACGGAAGGGATGCAGGGGGTCGACGGAGCAGGCGGACTTTCCGTTTCCGTGTCCTTCCGTCCCTTCCGTGGACAATCGTGTTCCACGTCGGTCTGGGATTCGCGACCGCCTTCGGCAAAGGCCAATACGTTGGAACAGAAGAACGCGAAGGGTGCGAAGAAGTCGAAAACTGGCAACGACTTTCGCCATTTCGAATACGTGTTCCAATGGCGACCACAGCCGCCGATTGAAGCACTCTCGGTTTTCACTCTTCGCGATCTTTGCGACCTTCTGTTCTCGTGTTTTCTCGGGTTCGATCAGCGGATCATCATCTGAGAGGGCCAGCCGCCGGCCGCCTGGCCGATCGCTTCCGCCGCGTCTTCCCATTTCAGTTTTTATTGAGTTTTGCTGAAGAGCCTGGGCTGGCGGGATCGCGCCACACGTATGTCGTCACGCAATTGAGAACGTCATCGAACTGCTCGGCTGGCGTCTCGTCGGAGTTTCAGGCAATTGGGAAGCCATGGATACGATCTTAATGCAAGGTCGGCGTCCACATTGGTCGTTTCGAGGCCTGCTCAACGTTCACTGGCGATTACGGCCTGTCGGCTCGCCGAGTCGCCAAAGCGACCCGTCTGTCTCGAAGGCTCCGACGGTTTCGTTACCTCCACGCGTCGCTTCGATAGCTACCGGCTGGAGCGACCCAGTTGCCGGGTGGGAATTACACCCACTGAAGATCAAACACCTTTACATGGCGCACACCAAGTC